>NZ_JAEAGP010000001.1:0-606250 GCF_015999305.1 Erythrobacter sp. YJ-T3-07
CTTGAGAAGAGCAATCAGCACGGCCTCGTCATACGGTTCTTCCACCGGCAGAATCACCGGCTCGCCAAGATCAAGTTGCGGGAACCGGGTTGCGAACAGGCCGAAGTCGCGCCGGCCGACCTGTTCGATGCCATAGGCCGGCGGCGGGGAATAGTGGGTGTTCGTCGTGCCCGCGCGTCGATGGGCCGGGCACCCGCCGCACGCCCGCGACACGATGACCGATCGGCCGGGCCCATTGCTGCGATAGAGGTGATCGAGCAGCGACGAGACTTCGACCGAGCCGCCAAGCAGTTTCTCGAGCAGGCCGCGATTTTCCGTCGCCGCATCGAACGAACGCTGGCGCTCCTGGCCGATCAGTGCCTCGAACCGGTCTTTGCTCAGATGCCCGAACTCGGCCATGCCAACGACTGCGCGCTGGAAATATTCCGACCAATATTCGTCATTGCGAAGCTCGAAGTCCGAGGTCGTCTCCGCTTCCTGCTGCGCGATCTTCGATGGGGGCTGGGATTCGAGTTCGAGCATTCCGGCGCGCGCCATCAAGATGAGCGTGCGCATATTCCACGACTCGTTATAGTCGGATTGCTGCTTCAAGCGCGGTGGTACGACCGCGAGATCGACTTCGAGCAACTGACCGATCCCGTCACGCTGCTCGCTACTGCCATACATGGTCGACCAGCGCTCGAAGGCGAGATCGTCGCTGATCAGCGCCGGCGAGGCGATCTGGTTGGCAGTCTCCTGGTCTTCGCGCGAGTAGATCAGGAAGGAGGCGGAGGGGCAGCCATCGCGACCGCCTCGGCCAACTTCCTGATAGAAGCGGTCGAGCGTCTCGGGGACAGCCGCGTGGACAACGGTTCGTACGTCGCGCTTGTCGATCCCGACCCCGAATGCGGAGGTGGCGACGATGCCATCGAGCTTGTTGTCCGACCATTGATCGATGATGCGCAAGCGATCGCGCGTGGGCGTCTCGCCGTGGAAACAGTCGACGCGATCATAGCCCGCCTTGCGCAGCATCTTGATCCAGCGCTTCGCGTCGCTGCGCTTCGTCACATAGAGGATGAAGGGCCGCGGTGCATGACGCAGGATTTCGAGGACCTTACGATCTTTCGCCTCCGGATCGTCCTCGCGGTGTATCCAATATTGGGGCTCGGGCCGCAGGTGGATCGAGGCGACTATCTGGACGGTGCGGGTCGGGCCAAACAACGCGTCGATGGTCGCCAGCGTGTCGGGCGTCATCGTCGCTGACATCAGCACGGTCCGGAAGGGGGCGACGGGCGGGCATGCCGCGAGAAATCCGCGCCGAACGCCCGCAAGCATCTGGAACGCCGGACGGAAGCCGTCGCCCCACTGGCTCACCAGATGGGCTTCGTCGATGATGAGGTAGGCGAGCAATCCTGTCCGCGCCGCATCGTAGAGCGCGGGGAGCAAGGCGCCCGTCGCGGCTTCGGGCGAGCAATAGAGAATGCCTTGCCGGCCTTCGCGGATCGCCGCCTTGATCGCCGTGCGGTCCTCGTCATTGATCCCTGAATGCCAGGCGAGCGGCGGGACTTCGCGGCGCGGAAAGCGGCGTTTGAGCATCTGCCGCATCTGCCGTGCCTGGTCGAGCACGAGCGCGGTCGTCGGCACAATACACAGCGACAAACCACCCTCGAGTCCGCGCGCGAGCACGGGCGCCTGGGCCACGAAGCTCTTGCCCGAACCCGTCGGCAGAGCAACGATCAGCGTCTCGCCGGGCGGTAGCAGGAACGCGCTGCGCACCGCTTCACGCTGCCCCGGCGACACATAAGCCTCAAAACCGCTCGCTTCGCCGAGGAACGGGTCGATTGGTCGCTGCCAGTCGAGCCGAATATTCTGCTCCGCGAAGATGTCTTCGAAAACCGGATTGTCGCTGTCATCCAGCCACGCCGCGCGCCAGGGCCGAGCTTCGATCAGGACATGGCCGTTCGCTTCACTATGCGCCCGCACGCCGCAAGACGCCCACGCCGCGCGATCCGGCCAGCCCGCGCGCGACGGCACGCGCAATTGCGCCGGCTGCCCGGCGCGCAGCGACTGGCGGCGAAGCACATGCCGGAAAAGCGCCATCGCATCGAGCATGCTCGGCAGCCGCCCGCTTGGTTGCGGCGCATTTAGGATCTGAACGAGCCGATCGAACAGGCCGTCGTCGGTCGTTCCGCCGCCATCTCCGGTTGGATCGAGCACAAGGTCCTGAAGGGCGCCGAAATCAAAGTCGGGCATCAAGCACCGCCCGACACGCGATCGGTCACAACCCGACTCGCCGAGAGGAAGACAGCGCCGACCGTGTCGACCCGTACGCTCGGCATTCGGATGCCCTCTCTCAATGCGACTGCGAGCCGCTCCTCGAACGCGAGGTCACTGTCGCCCTCGGCGTCGCCACCGGCGCGCGCTCGCGCACGCAATTGTCCGATCCTCCCGAGATCGACCCGGAGCGCACGCTGCTCGGCCTTGGCGAGGCTGTCGACCAGATCCGGATCGCCGCGCAGTGCAGCTTCGGCAGTGAGGCGGGCCTTCCCGCACAAATCCGACCAAAAGCCGAGTTCTGGGAGGCCTAACTGGAGCACGCGCTGCCAGCGCCGGGTGTTGAGATTGAGATCCAGCGCTCCGCCCTGACCTGGCTCGACCGCATAGGGCCGTGCGAGCCGGGACAGCAGCGCCTCATCGGTCACGGGCGCCAGTTCGCGATCCAGCCATAACGAGCGATGGAAGGGCGGCAGCGCCATGTCGCCGCGGCGCCGGATCGCGGCGCTCGCCGCGCTGGTCTCGCACCCATATTCGCACAAAGCATTCATCGCCCTGGTGACATCCGCCTCGAGCACGAAGTCGAACCGGAAGTAGATGTCGGCGACCGGATCGCCGACATCTACTTCCGGTGCAAAGCGCCACATCGCAAACGAGCGACCGCGATCGTCTGCCTCGGTGAGCGCAGTCATTCCGCTCATCATCGCATCACCATAGCGCAGCAGGCCTACGCCGCTTGCGCGTGCGGCGCGGCCGAGCGCGGTCCGGCGTCGGAACGTGTAGGGGATGGTCCTGATCGACCGGCCACCGCGCGCATTGACACCAAGGTCGAGCGCGTCCCCACAATGCGCCATGAAGACGGGCAACGGAATCAGCGTGTGCCGGTTCGACGTCGAATAGACGTAGCGGAACGGTGGCGAGGGTCCGTCGCTCGCGCCCTGCGCATCGACGCGCCCGAACTGCAGCATCTGCTCGAGCCAGAGCGCGGTGTCGCTGGCCAGCGCCTGCCAGTCCTCGTCGACATCGGAAAGCTCGTCGACGAGATCGGTGGGTGGCGCCCCAAGCGCGTCGAGCGCATCCTGCTGGTCGATCGCCTTAATTTCGCGCTCGATTAAGCCTTGCTCGCCGACGCTGGCGTTGGTCAGGTCGACGAGCGCTTCGGCGCCATCGGTGAATAAGGCGCGCGCGATCCCGCGCACCGTCTGCTCGATCAGATATTGCAGGCTCGCGACCGAGCGATCGAAGACCTTGAGAGCTGAGTCTACATAGGTGACCCAGGCGATCTCCAGCGGATCATCCTCGCATGCGAGCACGAGCGAGCGCACGGCTTCACCCGATCCGTAGCGATCGGCGCGCCCTAGCCGCTGTTCGATACGATTGGGATTGAACGGCAGATCGTAGTGCACGACGACCTTCTTACCGCCCTGAAGATTGAGTCCCTCTTCGGCCCGCCGATCGCAGACCAGCACCGGATGATCAGCGCCATCGCGAAACGCCATCCAATCCGCATCGTCCGGATCGTGTCGGTGGACGACGATACCGTGGTGCTCTGCGATCCGCTTCGCCAGCATATCGGCGGTCTTGGCGTCTGAGCAGAAAATGACGCACTGCGCCTTGGCGTGCAGCAAGGGTCGCAGCGCCTCAATGAGCGCGTTGGCACGATCCTCGAACAGGCCGGTTCGGCCAAGACATCGGCTGATCGAAGCGAACCGGTCGATTTCGCCGATCATCGCCGTCTGCCGCGCGAGGAAACCGATCATGCCGGCGCCCGAACCCGGATATTGCGATGCGCGGTCGAGCACCTGCCAGAACGCGCGCACGCGATCCGTCCAGAGTTGCTCAGACCCGGCCGTATCGAGCTTCAGCGCCTCGCCAAAGCGCCAGTCGTCGATCGCAGCCGTGAGCGCTGCCCGATCGCTGCTGCGGTAGCGGACGATCTCGGCGCCCGACCGCTCGGGTGTGAGCCCGCGGATGCTCCGCCGGCGATGGCGCAGGATGCGGCGATGCAGCCGGTAGACTTCGCTCAGATGGGCATGAAGGCGGCCGATGGCTTCGACGAGCGCGGGATCACCTTCCTCCGGCATTGTCTCGACGACCGCGCGCAGCGCCGTGGCATGCTGTTGAAGCAGTTCATCGTTCGGGAAAAGGGCCGCGAGTTGGTCGATCGTATAATCGAGATAGAGGGCATTCTCCGGCGTCAGGCCGGCCACGATTTCGGCCAGCGCCTGCCGCCCTTCGACCTTGCGCCGGAATGCCGCCTCGCCATCCAGCGGATAGGTGCCGGGATCAAGGAGATGCAGCATCTCGAGGAAACCGCGCTCGTTATGGAGCGCCGGTGTCGCGGACAGCAGCAACACCCGTTCGATCGCTGGCGCGGCACGCGCGATCTCCGTGTAAACTCCCTCGGTCCCGCCTAGGCTGCGCTCGATCAGGTGATGGGCCTCGTCGATCACGAGCATCGTCGTCTCAGGCAGGATCCCGCGGATGCGATCGCCATCGTCGAGGGCGACGACATGGATGAGGCGGTCGAGGCTGCGCCCGAGAAAGAATTTGCCCACCAACTCGTTGCGCCACTGGCTCACAAGCGCCTTGGGGACCAGCACGAGGATCGTGCACTGATGCTGCGCATCGAGCACGCACTGGCGGATCAGCACGCCCGCTTCAATCGTCTTGCCGAGGCCCACCTCGTCGGCCAGCAAGTAGCGCTGGACCGGATCCTGCAGGATGCGACGTACAACTTCGATCTGATGCGCCTCGAGTTCCACCGCGCAGGCGAGCAGCGCTGACATCCCCATCGATGCGGCGCGCTGGCGCATCTGCGAGCGGACAAAGGCACTGCGAGCATCCGAAAAGCGCGGGCTCTCGTTGATCCGGTTGGCCAGAAATGGCGTCGGGTCACTGATTGGCGAGGCCCAGCGCACGAACACCGCATCGGACTTGAGATGCTTGGTCTTGCTGTTGGGAAACTGGATGAGTTGGCTGTCACCGTGGTCGTCGAGCAGTCGGCCGATTTCCCAGACCCCGGCCGTTTCGTCGAAATGATAGACGCGCGTCTGCTCGGCGATGGTCACCCGCTCGAGGAACTCGTCATCGATCTCATGGACGACGGGGTCGGACGTGGGCGAATCGAAATAGGCAACCGAACAGACAGCGCCCTGCCGATCGACCTGCTTTCCAATACCTAGCGACGCATATTGGCCCCCGGCCGCCCGAACGAACACTGATCCCCCCACTTCTTTCATCCTCTTATATCATGGATGGCGCAATTTCTCCGGTGCCATGATCAGTGTGCAGCCAAAACGTAGCTTTCCCAACCCTTCGATCGCAACTCGCAAGCCGGGCAGTCGCCACAACCGTATCCCCAGTTATGCAGCCGGTCATGCTCGCCACGATAACAGCTGTGTGTCCCCGTCCGGATCAACTCGACCAAGGCCAGCCCGCCCAGATCCTGAGCCAGCGCCCAGGTCTGCACCTTGTCGAGCCACATCAATGGGGTGTGGAGGACACTGCGGCTACCCATCCCGAGATTGAGGGTCACCTGCAGCGACTTGAGCGTATCGTCGCGGCAATCGGGGTAGCCGGAGTAATCGGTCTCGCACATGCCGCCGACCAGATGATGCAGCACGCGGCGAGAGGCGAGCGCCGCGGCCAATGTGAAGAACAAAAGATTGCGGCCGGGCACGAAGGTGTTGGGCAGACCGTCTTCGCGCAGCGCGATCTCGGCGTTCCGGGTGAGCGCGGTCTCGCTGACCTGGCCGAGCACCGACAGATCGAGCAGATGATCGGGCCCCAGGCGATCGAACCATCGCGGATGAATCTCGGTCACCCGTGCGCGAAAGTCCGCCCGGCATTCGAGTTCGACCCGGTGGCGCTGCCCATAATCAAAGCCGACCGTCTCGACCGTCTCGAAGTGGTCGAGCGCCCATGCTAGGCAGGTCGCGCTGTCCTGCCCGCCGGAGAAGAGAACGAGGGCGCCGTTCCCCCGGCTCATGCCGAGGCCCCTTCGCCCCAATAGGAACAGGCTTCGCCGCTGCTGTCGCGATAGACGCAGACCTTGTGCAAATTGCCGACCGCCGGTTGCAGCCGATCCCAGATCCAGCGGCTGAGATTTTCCATCGTGGCGGGCCCGAGGTCGTTGATCTCGTCGAGGAAGCGGTGGTCCAGCGCATTGCGGGCATCTTCCATCGACCGCTCGAGCAGGCCGAGATCGACGATCATCCCGGTCGCAGGATCGGGCCGCCCGCGCACGGTGACATCAGCGCGGTAGCTATGGCCATGGATGCGGCGGCTCGATTCGGTGTCGATCGACCGCTCCAGCGTGTGGGCGGCATCGAAGCGAAATTGCTTGCTGAGCTCGAACATCAGCGGATTCCGATCATCTTGTGCGACTGGAGCGACAGGCGCCAGCGCGGGTTATCGGTACAATAGGTGATCGCCGCCTCGAGATTGGCGGCGGCGGTCGGCGAATCCATTGGCTGCAGGAAGAAATGCTCGAAGGCGAGATGCTCGAAACGCTCGGGCGGGGCCTTCTCCTGCGGATAGACGAGCTTGAGTTCATTGCCCGCGAGCAGCACCAACTCAGCGTCGGCCTTGGGGCTGACGCAGATCCAATCGAGCCCTCGCGGCGCGAGTTGCGTGCCATTGGTCTCGATGGCGATCGAGAAACTGCGCGCGCGCAACGCGTCAACCAGATCCTGGTCGACCTGGAGCAGCGGCTCTCCGCCAGTCAGCACGACATAGCGATTGGGCTGAGCGCCAGCCCATTCGGCCTCGATCGCGTCGGCCAGAGCATGGGCGTCGGCGAAGCGGCCGCCGCCGCCGCCGTCCATTCCTACAAAGTCGGTATCGCAGAACGTGCAGACCGATGTTGCGCGGTCGCCCTCGCGTCCCGACCACAGATTGCAGCCAGCGAACCGGCAGAACACCGCGGCACGGCCCATCTGGGCGCCTTCGCCCTGCAGCGTCTTGAAGATCTCCTTGACCGCGTAGCTCATGATGGACCGACTGTCGGCTGACGCAGCGGCGCTGGCGCGCGCTTGGCCTTCTTGCGCAGGTCCGCCTTCAGAATGCCGACCAGATAATGTTTGAGCAGCGCGACATCGCGGTTGACGTTCTGCAAGCCGTTCCACCGCCGGATCTCGCCGTCCATATGCCACTCGCCCGCGGTCCAGGCGGTCTTGTCCTTGAGGCACTCCATGCCGCTTCTGAAGTCCTCGACCGTCCGCGCGTCACCGCGTTCGGCGAGCACCTCCATGACATCGCCCATCGCCTGGATGCCGGCGCCGTGCAGCAGGCGCGACGTGTGGGGCTTCTGGCCATGCCACGCCTCTGGCCAGACCTTCTTCACCGCCTCGAAGAAATTGGACATCAGCCGAACGCAGCGTTCTTCACCTTTCGCGCCTCGGATCAGCTCGCGCATGACACCGTTGCTGAGCGACTCCATGATAATCTTCTGCATGACCGTGTCGGCGATGATGCCCTCGGGACAGGTATGCTGCTTAATGTAGCCCTTGAGCGCGGTGTTCTCGAAGTTAAGCCGAGCGGTCAGATCAGAGGCGACGGAACGCCGACTGAGCCGCGGCGGCAGATTGTCGACCGTCGGCAGCAGCTCGTAGATCAGCGACTTGGGCAGCGGCTTGGTGTTGTTGATCAGCACGAACTGCCGGCGAAGTTCCACCTCGTCGCGACAGATCAGCGCCGAGACAAAGATCTGAAAGTCGCGGTCGAGGTCGGCGAGCGCCGACAGGCGCTGCTGGCCGTCCACCACGAGCCCCGGAACGCCGCTGCTCATGTCGATCGCCAATTGCACGGCGCCGTTGCCAAGGTCCTCGACGGTGACGCGGTCGGTGAAGGCGACAACGATCGGGTTAGGGAGCACCGCGTCAGGCTTTTCGAGATAGTCGCGGATCTCGCGGATATGAGCGGCCACCTGCGGCCGCTGGAACCCGCTGAGTTCGCCCTGCGCGTCGCGCCCAATCCGGTCGATCGCCGCAAAGCGCAGCACGTCCGCAGCTTTCGCCGCGAAGCTGAGCACGGTGTGCTCACTGCTCTGCTGCGCACAGACGGCGAGGTAGGTCATCACTTGGTTCAACGGCACGCTTCAAATCCAGTCGTTCGATATGTTCTTGGTAGACCGCGAGATTGTGAATCCCGCGGCGCTTATTGCGATTGCTCCCGCGAAAGATGATCACATCGATCGCGGCATCCTGGCAAATTTTGCAGGAGCATTGCTTCCACGGCCGCTCCGCCAAGGTCGTACGGTAGCGCTCGGCTAGACGCGCCAAAGAGGAGCTCGCGGCGCAGTCCTCATACGGCTTTTCCTCAACCAGCGGGGCGCTGTAGACAAGGACATTGTGGAGGGTTTCCTCGAGGTCCGCGGCGCCCCGATCAAATGCGCGCAGCGAGCCCAACGCAAGCGTCTCGAGCCGCACCAAATCCTCGGCCCGGAACACGCCTTTCTTGACCGCCCGCTGCAACTTGGGATTCTCGATCGCCTGCGGCACCCGGATCGAAGTGAAGTAGCGCAGCGCTAGCCCGTCGCCCGGAAGATAGTAGTTCTGCTTTGCGTCCTTGAACGCGCGGATCAGCGGCGAGGTCGTGTCGAAGCTGGAGATGTCGTAGCCATGGAAACTGTCGATATCGTCGGCCTTGGCGAAGCCGAGAATGTGAAGCCGGGTCGATGCCGGCACCGCGGCGCGGATCGCTTCCAGGCACAGCTTGATCTCGGGCGACTTGAGCGGAACCATGCCGCCGAGCGCCAAATAGTCATAGCCCATGGCGACCAGCCGGCGCGCCGCGTCCGCCATACTGCCGGGCGACCAACCCTGGATCACACCCAGCGGGGTGAACCTCGCGTCCATCGCTTTCGCCTCGCGCAGGAAACCTTCGGCATTCTCCAGTGTGATGTCGAAGCGCTGCCGGGCGTCGGCCGATCCGCCGGCCAGGCCTGTGAGGCCGGGGTCGAAATCGAAGATGATGTGGTCGACCGATGCGCCGTGGGTGAAGCCGCATTCGTCGTAGAATCCGGCTATCTCGGCGGGCGTGTAGGGCGGCTTCTCGTCCTGAACATAGGTGAAGGCGCCACAGTCGCCGAAGATGTCGAGGTGCGCGAACTGCGGCTTGTCGAGTCGCAGGAACTTACGGACTCCGACGAGGTGAAAGCGGCGCGCCTGGCTAGCTGTATATTTGCCCTTCACGCGGTGATCGCCGACGATGCCCCGCGAGACGAGTACGCCGTCATAGGGCGCGTAACCCAAAACCTCGTGCGGGTACGCATCGTCCCAATAGGGCTGGCGCTCGGCCGGACTCCGGTCTGCGATGAAGTCGAAGTTCGGATCGACATAGTCGAGGCTGTCGGCGAAGATGAACTTCATGACGCGCCTTTTGCGAGATCGCGCTCGAGGTGCATCAGATGATCGCTCAGCTTGGCGATGTGCTGGGGCGTCGATTGGACCGCATTCCAGTCCAGCCCTAGTGCTTCCCACCTTCCCTCGGTCCAGGCGCAATGCGGCGCGAGGCGCTTGAGCGTCGCGCGAACCGCCGCAACGCGGTCGGGCGCGCCATCGGTCCGCAGCATGATCGGGTCCATAAGCGCGCCCATCGCGCGGATGCCGGCACTGTGCATCAACCGGCTATCGCTCGTCGATCGCCCCCAAGCCTTACGGAAGGTGTCGCGAACCGCCGTCCAATAGATCAGCAGCGCGTCGTACATCGCTTCGGTGTCGTTGCCGTCGCCATTGCGCCGGAATTGGCCAAGCGCACCGATCGGGGTCTTGAGGCTGTTCTTCATCGCGTCGATCAGCGCGCTGTCGGTGACGATGCCTGCCTTGTCCTTGGTGTCGGACTCGCGCTTGATCAACCCGCAGAACGGCGAATTGGGATCGACGTTGAGTGCTTCGCACAGCGCGCTCGGCAGTTGTCGCGCGGCCAGGTCGCGCGGCAGCAGCACGGTGACCTCGGGTAGAAGTTCGTTGATCAGCCGCGTCGGCAAGGGCTTCGCCTTGTTGACGAGGATGAACTGCTCTCGCTGGGTCTCGAGCTTGTCGGAGACGAAGCCGATGACCGGCACCGCGATCGTCTTGTCCTTGGCTTCGGCCAGTGCGAGCGAGCGTTGCTGCCCGTCAACGATCCAGGCTGCGCGACGTCCCTCGGGATAGATCGGAATCTTGAGCGTTCCGGCGTCGCCGACCTCGCTCATATTCCCCGGTGACCGCCCGCGCGCCGAAGCGAACTCAATCTCTTCCCCCATGGCGAGGATGATCGCGTTCGGAAACAGAACCGGACCGCTGTCAAGAAAGGCGGTAATTTGTTTGACATGGTCCCGGATCTCTCGGCGCTGAAAGCCCTTCAGTTCATTCTCGTCGCGGCGGATGCGGCTAATGTCCGCGATCCGAGTGATGTCCGATCCGTGTAGAAAAAAGGCGTAGACACCGATCCCGCCTTGGATCGCCTTGACCGCGCGCACCTTCAGATATTCGCGGGCGCTCATGACTCCGCGCGCCTGACTTCATGCTTCAGATCCTTGAAGCGCCTCTGCTCGCAGGCGATCAGCAAATCGTCGCGGAAGAAGCGCAGCGTCGGACCACGAGGATCGCTGCCATGCCAATGCTCGGCAATCAGGCGGCGCATGGTCGCATCGTCATGGCGAACCCGAGCTACGCGTTCGGGAAAGCGCCAGCCATCCAGCGCCACGGTGACCGCATCGGCATGCGCGACCGGACTGCGGTCGTCATCGGGCAATATGATATGCTGGGCAAAATGGCGCATCGCCCGAGCCGCGAAATCGCCGCGGGTTCCTTGGAGCGGGCTATCATCACCCTCGAGCCGGTCGTCATAGGGCATGACCGCATCGGCCAGTTCGGGAGGGATGCGGGAAGAGGGTGCGCGTGTGAAGATACGCAGCCGCGCGCGCTGTTGGGGCGCCAGCTCGGCCAAGTCGGCGCTGACCATGGCGACATAGCTCTCGGACAAGGCGGCCAGGACGAGCCCGGGCGTTCGCGCCAGCGCCGCGCTAAGCCTGGTCGAGAACGGCGAGAACTGGGACAATAGTTTCCACCACGCCGGCAGTTCGAACGGGTCGTTGGCGCGCGCGACGATGCTGTCGTCCACTCCGGCGACTACGGTGCAGGCATAGGAAGGTATGTTTGCGCTGGCTTCGACCAGACCCAATCCCGCGGAGACGATGAACATTGGCGCCTCGAGGGTGCTGGCAGCGAGACGTGCTTCCTGGAAACCGCGTCCCGCATAGATATCGGATGCCGGGTAGCGAGGGACCGCTGCCCTGATTCTTGCGCCCCAGATACTGGCCAGATCGGCTAGGCTGGCCTGCGGTAGCGTGCAGGCGCGCAGCGCTTCGGAAACCGGCTTGAGCTTACGATTCGTACAGGTTGTGATCACCAGCGTCACAAAATGCTATCCCCCTGTCGATTTAGTATGAGGCATTTACCCTACCCCAGAGGCAATGCGCTTGCTACATTTAATGTAAATAATCAGTCGACAATCTGCCTTATTAAATGCGGCGACCCGACAGCTTTTCACAGTCACGAGATCTCCGGCCCACCACGCGATCGACCGAAGTGCCAGTTGATCCCGTCGGCGCGCACGACCCCGCCGACGTGCTTGCCAAGTTGCTTTTCGAGAGCCGGGCGCCACGGCACCAGCGTGAATTCGCGGCTCTTCTCGACCAATGCGAATCGGCCGCTGGTAAGATCGACGCGCCGAGCAAGTCGGCCCTCCACCGTGTCTCCTGGCTGAGCCTCCGCAAAGGGCTTCCCCAGTTCTCCGGAAATCTCCTCGGCAACGCGCAGCAACTCCCGCCGCTGCAGGGCCGCGAGTGCGCTCGGCCGAACCTTCGCGACATTGCCATCCCCGTCGGCGAGTTGCTGCTCGACCAGCCACTGACGCCGGACCACGAGCGCCGACCGCGCCTCGCGTCCGAACCCGACATCGCGTAGCGGCACAGGATGGTCCGACGCCAGCTCGCGATCCAACCAGGTCGCGGCATCGACATGGCGGAGCCGTTCGATCGGTACAAGCGACAGTGTCTCGATCTCTACCGGCCGGTCGCGAACCTGGCGCGCCTCATAGGCTGTGGCCCGCTCGACATGATCCGCGGCGATGATCCAACTGCCATCCGACTGGCGATCGACGCCGGCGCCAGCACGACGCATCGCCTCGAGCCGTCGTACGTGCGTCTCCGCGAAGCCTTCGGTCGCCGATGAGTCATGGCGAAGATGCAGGTCGATCGAATAGCGGCCGCCGTTCGCCGCAGCGACCTCGGCAATGGTACGATCCACGGCGCGGGGTTCGGTATCCCGTCCCACGACGCGCACGATCGAACCCTGGGGCGTCGCCTCCGTCGCGTCGCCGTGCCCGATATCGACATAATGAACGCGGCCATCCACGCCATCGATCATCATATAGTGCCGGTCACGATGCTCGTCGGAGAAGCCCCGCTGGATCAGCCGCCCGACCACGGGTTCGCTTAAATTCGTCGCGATCACCTGCTCGACCCCGGCGCGGTCGAGCCGGCGCGCGGTCAGCTCGCGCTGCATGAGGCGAATGATGTCGCCACGCTCCCCCATGCGGCGCAGGGTATCTTCCAGACCGTCGGCGAGCCGGTAGCGACCGCCGCCAATATCCTCGGCCAGGTCCATCGCCTTGAGCTTGCGCAAGCGCCCTGCTGCGACGGACTGCTGGAGCGGGTCGTTGTCGGCAGCGGCAACGGTCCGATCGGCATCCATTCGCCGCAGCAGCCGTCTGTCGATTGCGGTCAGCCTTTCCTGGTCGACGTCATGCCGCAGCGGCGCCTCGATCTCTTGGTCGGTGCGCGGTCCCAGATCGAGCGTCACCAGCCCGGATGCGCGCTCTCGCAGCCCATGCGAGATATATTCGCGCGCGATGATTAGGTTGTTACCGCGATCGTCGACGCCGCGCAGCACGATATGGGTGTGCGGGCGCTCGGTGTTGAAGTGGTCGACGGCGACCCAGTCGAGCCTGGTCCCGAGGTCCTGCTCGACCTGCGTCATCAGCCGCCGGACATAGGGCTTGAGGTCGGGATATTCGGCACCGTCCTCGGCCGATACGATGAAGCGGAATTGGTGCCGATCGCTGGCGGTGCGCTTGAGGAAATCGTCACCGTTCGCGCGGTCGGTTTCCGGCCCATAGAGTTGGCCTGGCCGCCCCTCGCGCGTGACCCCGTCGCGCTGCACATAGCGCATGTGCGCGCGGGCGGCCTGACCGCCCTTGCCGGCAAGCCGGACGAGGCTTGCCTTGACGATTGCACGGCGTCCTCGGAACCCCGCGAGCCGGTCTCGGCTCGACAGCAGCCGTCCGATGCTCGCGCCGCGCCCGATCCGGCTGCCGTCGAACCGCCGCGAGCGGACCCCGGTCTTGGCGCCCGCGAGGCGCGCTGCGGCAAGGATACGCCCGCCATATTTGGTGACGCGCTTGCCGTCCTTGCCGCGCGCGCTCCCGAGCTTCGGCGTGAAGTCGTCATCCGACACGGCGACGCCCCCGAGTCTCGCGATTTCGGATCGGAAATGGCTGATTTGCGCCATTTCTCGCGCCAGTGTCTTGCGGCGCGCAGCGCCTGTCTCCCTGGAAAAGGATGTGCAGACAAAGACTTATGCAGGGTCGCGAGACACTGCCTTTATCTTGTTTCCCCTCCTTTCCTTCCTCCCCTTCATTCCGGCTCAAAAAAGGGGGAGAGGCGGACGCCTTCCGGCGCCGCCTCTCCGGGTGAATTTGCCTGCGCTCAGTGCGCATCGAGCATCTCCTTGCGCGCACCCGCCAGCGACCCGAATGTCCGACGTCCCGTCATGCCATGTGCGTTGCCATCACCATCCACGAGCATGGTGGCGCAGAACCATGTGCCGCCGAGCCGCCCGCAAATCGCTATCCTTTCGAGTTCGAATTCATCGTCATCGGAGCTTTCGTAGGTGCCGATCCAGCGCTCATCCACCCGCGCATCCCAGTGAAAATCGATGCTCTCGGC
This sequence comes from Erythrobacter sp. YJ-T3-07, assembly GCF_015999305.1. NCBI lineage: Bacteria > Pseudomonadati > Pseudomonadota > Alphaproteobacteria > Sphingomonadales > Erythrobacteraceae > Erythrobacter > Erythrobacter sp. YJ-T3-07. Next base: position 14,249 of record NZ_JAEAGP010000001.1, read on the forward strand.
CTTGAGAAACCGGTGCGCCAAGGCTTCACCCGCGCCCCTTCCGAATTCGATTTCGAGTCCTGTCATGAGCGTTGCCACCACCCGATCCGACGCCGTTCCGATGCTTTCGACCATGTCCATAATGACCTCCGTTCGCTTCGTTCCCATCATCGGGAACGGCGTCCGAAAGATGGGTGGCGGAGCGGCTGTCAGGGCCGCGGAGTGAAGCGAAGCGCCGCGAAGCGGACGTGGGGGGAGCCGATTTGCGCAGCAAATCGGGGGGCACCCGCGGGCCTTGATAGGCGGTCCGGCAGCCGTCATGCTGGGCCTGTCGAGACGGGCTTCCTCCCTCACCGCCAAGCGCAACATCGCCTCAATCTTCCCGCGACAGCATGACGAACAGCGCCGATGAAGCCGGTTCACCCTGCTGCCCGGACATCTCAGCAGGCAGGTCCCTGCGCACCGCGAAGAGGGTTGGCGGCGGCGATGGCCGGCTAGGAGTAGCCGTTGCAGTGGCGGCAGCCGGTTCATCCAGTCCGGCGACCTGGAGACGACCAAGGTCGGGCGCGCGACATTGGTGCAATATCGGAGCCTGAAGAGGCTGACGGGCAACGAAGCGCCAGGCGGGGATGGGCAAACTTGAGGTCTGCCTCCTGCGACTTCTCGAGTGCTTCGATTTTCGGAAATGGCGGCCGTAAGCAGGTTTTGATACCGGTGGAACGGTCGATCTGTTCAGGCAAACAGGCGAAATCGCTTTGAAAAGATCGCTATTGGTCCGGCCTGAACCGACTTTCCGGGCGATTCGTAAAGCGTGTCGTCGAAGAGATGGACGCGAGACCGCGATGGTCGCGCATTTCCGCACTGAGTGGAGCGTGTGACAAAACCTCAGACAAACATCGCCTGGAGTCAGAGAAATTGTCACATGCTCACACTACGCCAGTAGACCGAAACTATGCTATTCGCCCGGCCTTGAAATCGGGACAGAGGATCTTGCCCCCGTCGCGCAGTTCATCAAGATAGTCGGACCAGCGCTGCATCATCTGCACGCGCTCGTCCCAGTATTCGCCGCGTGCATAGGCGCGCCGGACCTGGTTGATGTCGACATGCGCGAGCTGGCGCTCGATCGCGTCGGGGTTCCATTCGCCCATTTCATTGAGCAGTGTCGCCGCCATCGCCCGGAAGCCGTGCGCGGTCATCTGGTCGGACGTGTAACCGAGCTTGCGCAAGCCCTGGTTGACGGCGTTCTCCGACATCGGCTTGCGTGGCTTGCCGAGGGCCGGGAACAGATACTTCCACCAGTGCGTATGCTCATGAAGCTCCCTGAGCATCGCGATCACTTGCCGTGACAGCGGCACCCGGTGCGGCCGGCGCATCTTCATACGCTCTGCGGGGATGAACCAGATCGCCTCTTCGAAGTCGATGTCGGTCCACTCTGCCTGCCGGAGTTCGCCGGGACGCAGCAGCACATGCGGCGACAACCGCAACGCCATGATTGTCACCTTGTGGCCGCTGTAGCCGTCGATCGCTCGCAGGAGCGTGCCGACCTCGGGAGGCTTGGTGATGGCGGCGAAGTGCCTGACCTTCGGCGCCGCAATCGCGCCGCGAAGATCAGCCGCGACATCCTTGTCGCATCGTACGGTCGCCACGCCGTAACGAAACACCCGGCTGAGCACGCTGCGCATGCGCCGGGCGCTCTCATAGGCGCCGGTTGCCTCGACCTTGCGGAGCACGGCGAGCGCTTCGTGAGGCGTGATTTGCGCGATCGGAATGTTGCCGATCACGGGGTAGGCCTTGGCGAGAAGCCAGCGGATCTTATCGATAGTTACCGGCGCCAAGCCGTCTCGTTCGCATTTAACGAGCCATTCCTCGGCGACCGCCTCGAAGGTGTTGGCTGCGGCGTACTTCGCGGCGATTCTTGCGCGCTTTTTCTCCAGCGCCGGATCGATCCCTTCCGCAAGTTTTTTCTTCGCCTCGTCACGCCGCATTCGAGCGTCGGCGAGGCTTACCTGTGGCCACCCTCCGAGATGAAGCTTCTTCTGCTTATCCAGAAAACGGTAGTTGAAGCGCCACAGCTTCGAGCCGTTCGGCTGGATGACGAGATAGAGGTTTTGTGAATCGGAAAGGTTCCAGGCCTTCTCTCTAGGCTTGGCGGCTTTGATTTGGATGTAGGTCAGCATGTCGTTTTCCCAGCAAGGCCGGGTCGATCCGAGGGCAACGAAAAGGGCAGCATTTTGTGGTCGCTGCTGATGCCCTTAGCCGGATTTCGCCGGACGGTGTCTGGCGATCTTCGGTCAAGAAATGCTGTGAAACCAGCCGCTTACTGGACGCTGCCGGACGTATCCAGAGCCAGTATTGGTGCCCAGAAGAGGACTCGAACCTCCACGACCTTGCGATCGCCGCCACCTGAAGACGGTGCGTCTACCAATTCCGCCATCTGGGCACACGTGGCAGGCCGGTCATCGAAGGCGCGGCCGCCGGGTAGGCGCGGGCCACTAACCGAGGGAGGGCATGCCTGTCAACGCAAATAGAGAACACGCATGCCAGCCTTGCGAGGCTCGTCGCCATCCGGCAAAGCGGCGCTGCATATCAACCGCCCAATTGCCCCCCTTCGGAAAGGCCTACCCGATGCCCATCACCAATCCTCTCGCCGACAAGGTGGTGACGATCTTCGGCGGCAGCGGCTTTATCGGCCGCCACGTCGCCGAAGACCTGCTGCAGCAGAATGCCCGCGTGCGAATCGCCGCGCGCCATCCGGAAGAAGCGTTCTCGCTCAAGCCGCTGGCCAAGCTTGGCCAGCTGCAGTTCGCCCGGTGCGACATTCTCGACGAGCGCAGCGTGCGTGCCTGCGTCGAAGGAAGCGATGCGGTGGTCAACCTGGTCGGCACCTTCGAAGGCGACCTGATGAAGCTCATGGGCGAGGCTGCGGGCAATCTGGCGCGCGCGGCCAAGGACGCTGGCGCGAGCCGCTTCGTTCAGGTGAGCGCGATCGGCGCGGACCGCCACGGCCCGTCCACCTACGCGCAGGCCAAGGCGCTGGGCGAGGAACTGGTGCGCGATGCCTTTCCCAAGGCGACGATCCTGCGCCCCTCGATCATCTTCGGCCCCGATGGCGGCATTCTGAACCTGTTCGCCGATCTGATCGCGAGCCTGCCGGTGCTGCCGGTGTTCGCGCCCGATTCGCCGCTGCAGGTGGTCCATGTCGACGATGTCGCCGCCGCGATCACCACGGCGCTGCTCGACCCGGCCGAGTTCGGCGGCAAGATTTACGAGCTGGCCGGGCCGGACAAGTGGACGATGATGGAACTGAATCAGCGGATCGCCACAGCGCAGCGGCGCAAGCGCACCTTCCTGCCGATGCCCGACGCTGCCAGCGCGGCTTTCGCCGCGCTGCCCGGCACTCCGATGGGAACGGACCAGTGGCGCATGCTCAAGGCGGGCAGCACCGCCTCTGAAGGGGTGCCTGGCTTCGCTGCTCTGGGCATCCAGCCGCGCCCGCTGGAGCTCGTGATCGACCACTACATGGTCCGTTACCGCAAGCACGGCCGCTTTGCGGAGAAGATGGACAGCGCAGGCTGAGAGCGCCCGCGCGCAGGCTCAGCCTTCGGCAGGCGTTCCGTCGGCGTCCTTGGCCTTGGCCTCGGCGATCAGGGGGATCGGTTCGACCAGCAGGATCGCACCGTCATTGCCGCTGATCCGCACGCGCTGCCCGGCCGGAGTGTCGGGCCCGCGCGCGATCCACTCGCTATCGCCCAGCCGCACGCGCCCGCTGCCGCTCTCGATCGGCTGGACGACCAGTGCCGTCTCCCCGACCATTCGCCCGCCACGCTGGTTGAGCAGCGGATCGCTGCTGACGATCGGCTTGTCGTTCAGGTAGCGACGCGCGCTGTACACCGCGATCAGCGAGAGCGAAACGAAGCTGACGATCTCCAGCGGCCAGCCGAAGGGCAGCACGAACGCAAGCGCCCCCGTGACGAGCGCGGCCACGGCGAGCCAGATGAGGTAGACCCCGGGCACCAGCAGTTCGAGCACTGCCAGTAAGAGGCCCAGCGCGATCCACAGCCAGTAATGGTCGATACCGTCGATCATGAGCCGTCACGGCCCGTATGCGGCACGCCCGCCCTCGATGCGGCAGTGCCCCGCTCGCGCGTCTGGGGGATGGGAACGCCGTTATCGGTGGGGGCCCTTTCAGCCGGGCTGATCGCCTCGCGCACCAGTTCACCGATCCCGCCGAGCGAACCGATCAGCTGGGTCGCCTCGACCGGGAACAGGATGGTCTTGGCATTGGGGCTGTCGGCGAACTTGCCCACTGCCTTGGTGTATTCCTGCGCAACGAAGTAATTGATCGCCTGGTTGCCCGAGGATGCGATCGCGTCGGACACCATCTGGGTGGCCTTGGCCTCGGCTTCGGCGGCACGCTCGCGCGCCTCGGCGTCGCGGAAGGCACTCTCGCGCGCACCTTCGGCCTTCAGGATCGCGCTCTGCTTCTCACCCTCGGCGCGCAGGATGCGGCTCTGCCGATCGCCTTCCGCTTCGAGGATTTCGGCGCGCTTGAGGCGCTCGGCCTTCATCTGGCGGGCCATCGCTTCGGAGATGTCACGCGGCGGTCGGATATCCTTGATCTCGACCCGGGTGATCTTGATCCCCCACGGCGAGGTCGCATGGTCGACCACGCTGAGCAGACGGGCATTGATCTCGTCACGCTTCGACAGCGTCTCGTCCAGATCCATGCTGCCCATCACGGTGCGCAGGTTGGTGGTGGTCAGCGCCATGATCGCGGGATGCAGGCCGGAGACCTCGTAGGCCGCCTTGGGTGCGTCGAGCACCTGGAAGAACACCACCGCATCGACCCCGACCATCGCGTTATCCTTGGTGATGATCTCCTGCCCCGGGATATCGAGCACCTGTTCCATCATGTTGATGCGGTGGCCGACCCGGTCGATCAGCGGGAAGATGATCGTCAGGCCCGGATCGGCAGCCTTGGTGAACTTGCCGAACCGCTCGATCGTGTAGACATAGCCTTGCTTCACCATGGTAATGGCGGTCATCAGGAAGACGAGCAGCAGGAAAACCAGCAGCCCGAGAACGACAATTCCACCCATGCGATCCACTCCTGATTTTTGTAGGAGTCCAGCCTAGCGGGCAGGGGCAGGGAGGCCAAGCGAAACCGGGGTCATCCCGCCCCAGTCCCCTCCACCATCGGTGCGGCGCGCATGAGGCAGGGCTGCTGCACAAACAAAAAGGGGCCGCCTTGCGGCGACCCCTCCAGTTCCATCGGAAAGATGGCGTGTCTTACTGGCTGACCGGATCGTCGTCGCCGTCGGTCAGTGCAACACCGCCAACGATGGCGGCGGCAACTGCCACGATGATGAGCAGGTGGGTCGTGCCGGTCGAACCGCTAAGTTCGCTTTCTTCCGACACCGGAGCCGCAGTGCGGACGGTTTCGGCCTGAGCGGCGATCGAGCCGCCTGCGAAAGTGAGCGCCGCAGCGGCGGCAAGAGTCTTGGCAATACGCACGTATCTTCCCCTCGTAAGAAATGTCAGTCTGCGCTCATGCCCAAGCGGTCGCTCCAGCACAAGCCCCTCGCATTGTTCTAGCAGCCGATTTTGGCCGCTGTCGTATTCTTGCAACAGCGCGCTGGCTCACAGTGCCGCGGCGTAAAGCGTCATCAGATCGACGAAGGCTTTCTCTGCCGCAGGCTCGGCGTAGGCGGGGCTGTCGGGCACGGTCCAGCCGTGATCGCCGTCGTAGACTTCGATCTTGGCCGGGCGCCCTGCCTCTGCCGCCGCTTCACGCAGGATCGCCTTGTGATCGGGCGCCTCGGCATCGTCGTTCTTCGCGATCGCGACGAGGTAATGCGCTTGCGTATCGTCGAAGGTGCGATGCGGGCTCATCGGATCATCCTCGCGCACCAGCCCGCCACCATGGAAGCTGGCGACGCCCTTCACCCGTGCGGGTACTGCCGCCGCGGTCCAGAAAGTGAACGGCCCGCCCATGCAATAGCCCTGCGTGCCGATCCCGCGCGCGGTATCGACTTCCTTTTGCGCATCGAGCCAGCCGACCGCGGCCTTCGCATCGCTCATGATCGCCTGCGCGGTCAGCTTGTCGCGCCACGGCTTGACCTTCTGGAAGCCGCCAGTGCCCGCGAAGGTGGCGAAATCGGCGAACTGCTCGCCCGCGACGTCGCGGTAATAGGGATTGACCACCAGCACTGCGAATCCACGGCCGGCCAGCCGCCGCGCCATGGCGCGCTTCGCCTCGCGCAGGCCCGCGATATCGGGCCAGAACAGCACGCCGGGCGCCGGGCCGGAGGCAGGCGCGACGAAGAAGCCGTCCATCGTGCCTGCAGAGGTCTCGAACGATACCTGCCGCTCGGTCAGCGCCGACCGCGAAGCATCGCCGTCGGCGCCCCCCGCCATCGGTGCGCAGGCCCCGATCGCGGCCACTCCGCCGAGGATGCCGAACTGCCGCCGGTTAAGCCCTTCTCGTGCCCACTGGGCCAGCTTCGCCTCATCGCACATACGCGTGCCTCCCCTCAAATGAGCCGCGGCTCGGGCCCGCAGCGCGCCCGGTTATCGTGCTTGTCTACTGCTTTTCGAAAGCGGCGCTGATCGTGAGTTCAACCTCGTCGCTCACCAGCGGGAGCGCGTAGTCGATCCCGAAATCGGACCGCATGATCGTCGCGGTGCCTTCGAAGCCGATCGTTTCGACCTTGTTCATCGGGTTGGAGCCTGCGCCGGTAAAGCGGGCGTCGATGGTTACCGGCTTGGTCACGCCGTTGATGGTCAGATCGCCGGTAATGCTGGCACTGGTGCCATCCGCGCCTACGTCCACACTGGTCGAGACGAAGCGCGCAGCTTCCGGCTCGGCGCCGAAGAAATCGGGGTCGCCGCCATCCTTGGCGGGGCGCAGAAGGTGATCGCGCAGCCCTTCGCTGACCACGGTAACGCTGGTGATCGGGATGGTGACATCGACCTTGGCGGAGGACAGATCGGCAGGGTCGATCTGCAGCGTGCCATCAACGTCGCCGAACGTGCCGAAATAGCTGTTGAATCCGAAATGGTTGACCGTCCAGGCGACCAGCGTGTGCGCAGGATCGGTCACGTAGGTGCCGCCGCTGACCCGGCTGGCGTCCATCTGGCCCGGCACCTGCGGCGCGCCTTCCTGGAGGGCGAGAGCAGGAACGGTGGCCAGGCCGACGAGGGCGGCCACGGTGAGAGACTGGATCATGCGCATGGAAGAACCCTCCGGAAGGTGTGATGGCGAATGCGGGGCGGCTCTCGCGCAGATGCGCGGGTTTCGCGCGCGCGTGCCTCCGGGGATAAAGCGCGAGACCGCCGGTGGTTCCCGTCGTAGAGGGCCGGTTGCGTCCGCTCAGCGCCGGGTCAGCGCCTCCTCGCTTTCCGCCATCAGCGTGTCGATGATCTGCGCAACGGGCTCCTCTTCCTTGACCATGCCGACCGATTGCCCGGCCATCAGGCTGCCGTTTTCGACATCGCCGTCGATCACCGCGCGGCGCAGCGCGCCCGCCCAGTAGTGCTCGACCTGCAACTGCGCCTCGGCCATCGCGATCTCCTCGCGGTCGAGCAATTCGGCGATTTCTCGCTGCTTGGCAGTGAATTCCTCGGTGCCCTTGTTCTTGAGTGCGCGCACCGGGATCACCGGCAGCCGCGCATCGACCTGCACGCTGGCGACCGCTTCGCGGGCCGAGGCGCGGAAGAAGGCTTTCTTGAAGTTTTCGTGCGCGATGCTCTCGGTCGCGCAGGCAAAACGCGTACCCAGCTGCACGCCGCATGCGCCCATCTCGAGATAACCGGCAATCGCGCTGCCGCGCCCGATACCGCCGGCGACGAAGATCAGGTGATCCTGGCTGAGTTCGGGCAGCATTTCCTGCGCCAGCACGCTGGTCGAGACGGGGCCGATATGGCCGCCCGCCTCCATCCCTTCGATCACCAGCGCATCCGCGCCCGAACGGAGCAGCTTCTTCGCCAAGGCCAGCGTCGGCGCGAAGCAGATAACCTTGGCGGGGTTCTTGCCACCCTTGATCGCTTCGACGCTGCCCTTGGGCGGGATGCCACCCGCAAGCACGACGTGGGTGACGGCGTGCTTCTCGCATACCGCGATCAGATCGAACAGCTGCGGGTGCATGGTGATCAGGTTGACGCCGAAGGGCTTGTCGGTGCGCTTCTTCGTCTCGGCAATCTCGGTATCGAGCAGCTCGGGCGTCATCGCGCCGCATGCGATCACGCCGAAGCCACCCGCGTTGGAGATCGCGGAAACGAGGTTGCGTTCGGACACCCAGCTCATCGCGCCGCACAGGATCGCGTATTTGCTGCCGAGGAATTGGGTGCCGCGCGCCATCAGCGCGTCTGTCTTGGGAGTGTTGCTCATGCTGGCGCGGTTACGAGCGTCGAGCGCGGTGGGCAAGAACTACAACCAGCCAGCGTCTTTCAGCTCCGCGACACGAGCGCGCGAGACCGGCGCCTCCAGCCCGCCGGTCAGCACCAGCCGCAGGTTGCGCCCGTCGCGCTTCACATCCTCGACCGCATCGCGCGCGACCCACCAGCTACGATGGACCTGCGCCCCCTCGACCCCGCCCAGCTCCGCCACCGCGTCGCGCATCCTGAGCAGGATCAGTTCGGAGCCGAGCGCGGTATGCACACGCACGTAGTGGTCCTCCATTTCGAGCGCGAGCAGGTCGCTGCCCAGATGCGCGGGCAGGCGGTCGAGAAAGCGGGCCTCTGGCGCAGGCGGAGTTTCCACCTGCGGCTCTGACGGCCTTCTCAAATCCCCGGTCATCGGCACGGCCTTGCGCCGTTCGATCTGGTGGAACAGCACGGTCACCCCGCTGCCGACCAGCAGAACGTAGGGGTAGGTCCGCGCAAAGTTGTCGAACGAAGGCAGCGAGAAGGGGCCCGGCAGCTGACCCGCCCAGAACACCGCCAGTGTCACCGGAACGCTCGCCAGCAGGCACGCCGCGATCCATAGCGGCCATTCCGGCAGGTCGAGCCGGGGGCCGAGGCTGGTGACCAACGCGCCGATCGGCCGGAAGCAGGCATATCCCGTCACCGCGAGACCGACCCAGTAGAGGAGGCGGACGGACAGCGGCATCTGGAAACTTCCGAACGGGCCCATCACGGCCAGCACCACGCCGAGCACCACCATGATCGACAGGTCGATCAGCACCTTGCGCAGCACCGGGTGCTGGGCAGTATCCTCGGTGCGGCGCTCGCTGGTGTCCATCCGCGCAAAGTGGCGGACCATTCGCGCTTCGTAAAGTGGCAAACACGCGCGAAACCGGCGCTTTCGCGAAGGGTCTGCGTCGTCCGCGAAGGCCGCGTTGCGCGCGAACGGGCCTGGGGCATCCAGGGGACAGACAGAGACCCAGGAGACCTTCTCATGACCACCCTCGCCGCCTCCGCAACCCACTCGAAGCCCCGGTTCGACAACGGTCCGCTCCTCAAATCGCTGATCGCTGTCGTGGGAGCGTTGATGACCGCTGCCATCGCAGTGGCGGTCTTCAAATTCGTGGCCGGCCTCGCGCCAGACGACGGACGCTATCGCAACATCGCGATTGCGATCCACATCATCACCGTGCTGCCCTGCGTGCCGCTGGGCGCGTATCTGTTGCTCTCCACCAAGGGCACGAAGCTGCACAAGATGCTCGGCAAGATCTGGGTCGGCCTGATGGTCGTCACCGCCATCGCAATCACCTTCGTGCGCGGCGGGACGGACTTCAGCTGGATTCACATCTTCGTGCCGATCACGCTGCTGGGTGCGTGGCAGGTGGTCCGCACGGCCCGGAAGGGCGACATCGCGAGCCATCGCCGGAACATCACGCGGATGTACCTCGGCGCGCTGATGATCCCCGGGCTCTTCTCTTTCCTGCCGACCCGCCTGATGGGCATGTGGCTGTTCGGCTGAGGCGCGTCAGTCGTAGGTGAGCTTGACCCGGTCCGCTGCCTCTTTCGCGAGGCGGCGGGCTTCGTCCGTATCGCCCGCAGTTGCCAGCGCGACACCCATCCGGCGGAAGGGCCGCGTCACCGGCTTGGCGAAGATGCGGATGTCGCAGCCGTTGGCCATGGCGTCCGCCAGCCCGTCGTAAGAGACGTTCTCGCTTTCGCGGTCGGCGAGGATCACCGCGCTGGCGGCGGGGCGCGCGCGGATCGTGTCGGGCACGGGCAGGCCCATCACCGCGCGGGCGTGAAGGTCGAACTCGGTCAGGTTCTGACTGACCAACGTGACCATTCCGGTGTCGTGAGGGCGCGGGCTGAGCTCGGAGAAGATGACCTCATCGCCGCGCACGAAGAACTCGACCCCGAACAGGCCATGGCCTCCCAGATTGTCGACCACCTTGCGCGCCATCTCCTGCGCGTCGGCAAGAGCGGCCTCGCTCATGCCGTGCGGTTGCCAGCTCTCCTGGTAGTCGCCGCGTTCCTGCCGGTGGCCGATCGGCGGGCAGAAGGTGATGCCATCCTTGTGGCGCACGGTGAGCAGCGTGATCTCGTAATCGAAGTCGATGAACTGCTCGACGATCACCCGCGCCCGGTCGCCGCGCATATTGGCGACCGCATAGTCCCACGCGGCCTCCAGCCCCTCGGCGTCCTGCACCGTGCTCTGGCCCTTGCCCGAGGAGGACATGACCGGCTTGATGACGCACGGGCAACCCGTGTCCCTTGCCGCCGCGCACACTTCGTCGAGACTGGTCGCGTAGCCGTAGCGCGAGGTGCGCACGCCCAGCTCCTGCGCCGCCAGGTCGCGGATGGCATCGCGGTTCATCGTCAGCTGCGCGGCGCGCGCGGTGGGAACGACATGGACGCCGTTGGCCTCCACTTCGGCCAGAACCTCGGTCCGGATCGCCTCGATCTCGGGCACGACATGGTCGGGCGTGTGCTTTTCGATGACGCTGCGCAGCGCATCGCCATCGAGCATCGAGAACACCTCACGCGCGTCGGCCAGCTGCATCGCGGGCGCGTTGTCGTAGCTGTCGCAGGCGATGACGTAAGCGCCCAGCCGCTTTGCCGAGATGACGAACTCGCGCCCCAGCTCGCCCGAGCCGAGCAGCAGGATTTTCGCGGTGTGGCTCACGCCGCCAGCCTCAGGCCGCGTCTTCCGCGTCTAGCCCGTACGCGGTGTGAAGCACGCGCACTGCGAGTTCGGTCTCGTCCTCGTCGATCATCACCGAAACCTTGATCTCTGAGGTGGTGATCGCCTGGATGTTGATCCCGCGTTCGGCCAGCGCGCGGAACATGTCGCTCGCCACGCCCGCGTGGCTTTTCATGCCCACGCCGACAACGCTGATCTTCGCAATGTGGCTGTCGGTGATGATCCGGTTGTAGCCGATCGCCTCGCGCTTGTCCTCCAGCAGGGCCTGCGCGCGGGCGAGGTCGGTCTGGGGGATCGTGAAGGTCACGTCGGTCTCGCCCTTGTCTCTCCCGACGTTCTGGATGATCATGTCGACATTGATGCTGGCCTCGGCCAGCGGGCCGAAGATCTCCGCCACCGCGCCCGGCTTGTCGGGCACGCGGGTGAGGATGATCTTGGCTTCGTTCTTGTCGTGCGCGATGCCGGTGACGAGCTTGCGTTCCATTTTTCCCTCTTCGACCATCCGCTCCATTTCTTCCTCGGAGACGATCAGCGTGCCCGGCAGATCGTCTGCGGGGGTCGCGTCATCGTCCACGAAGCTGGAGAGCACCTGTATGCGTACGCCTTCCTTCATCGCGAGGCTGACAGAGCGGGTCTGCAGCACCTTCGCGCCGACGGAGGCGAGTTCGAGCATTTCCTCGTAGGTCACCGCCTTGAGCTTGCGCGCCTTGGCGACGATGCGCGGGTCGGTGGTGTAGACCCCGTCCACATCGGTGTAGATATCGCAACGGTCGGCCTTCACCGCAGCCGCGACCGCAACCGCGCTGGTATCCGACCCGCCGCGGCCGAGCGTGGTGACGCGGCCTTCAGCGCTCAGCCCCTGGAAGCCCGGGATCACCGCAATCGTGCCCTCGGCCATGCTGGCGAGCAGCGCCTCGCTGTCGATCGCATCGACTCGCGCCTTAGCATGGGCCTCGATCGTGCGAATCGGGAGCTGCCAGCCGAGCCAGCTGCGCGCCTTCTGCCCCAGCGACTGGAGCGTCATCGCGAGCAGGCCGGAGGTGACCTGCTCCCCGCTCGCCACGACCACGTCGTATTCCGCCGGGTCATAGAGGGCGTGGGCCTCGCGGGCGAAGTTGACCAGCCGGTCGGTCTCCCCCGCCATCGCGCTGACCACGACGGCCACCTCGTTAGCCGGCCCGCCGTCCTTGGGGGCCGCCTGCTTGCGCACGATCTGCGCCACACGCCGAATGCGTTCGGTCCCCGCCATGGAGGTGCCGCCGAATTTCATCACGATCCGCGCCAAGGGCGAAGCCTTCCTCGCTGGTGCCACTTTCGGCGCGGTGTTAGGGAGCGGGGATGAGCGATGCAACAGCAACCATTCGCCCCGATGAAGCCGCCCATTTCGGCGCACTGGCAGCGGACTGGTGGGACCCGAAGGGCTCCTCCGCCATGCTCCACCGCTTGAACCCGGTGCGGCTGGGCTTCATTCGCGAGTCGATCGACCGCCACTGGGGCGGCGATATCGAGAGCGCATCGCCGCTTTCGGGCAAGGCGGCGGTCGACGTCGGCTGCGGCGCGGGCCTGCTGTGCGAGCCCTTGTCGCGCCTTGGCGCCGAGGTGACGGGCGTCGATGCCGCACCCGAGAATGCCGCCGCCGCCGCCGCCCATGCCGAGGCTGCCGGGCTCGACATCCGCTATATGGCGGGCGAGATCGGCACGCTGGATCTTGGCAGTTTCGACCTCGTCACCTGCATGGAGGTGATCGAGCATGTCGCGGACAAGCCCGCCTTCCTCGCTGCGCTCACCGCCAAGCTGGCCGATGACGGCCTCCTGATCCTGTCGACCCCCAACCGCACCGCTGCCAGCCGCCTGCTGCTGGTCGGCGCGGCGGAAGCGGTGGGCGCGGTGCCCAGAGGCACGCACCACTGGGACGACTTCGTGACGCCCGACGAGCTGACCGACCTGCTCGGCGAGGCAGGGCTGACGGTCACCGCCACCCGAGGCATCGCCTATCGCCCTGGCAAGGGGCTGCACCTGTCGGACGATATGAGCCTCAACTACATTCTGGCGGCGCGGCACGCTTAGAAGCAGTTCTCGGCCCTTTTGATACGAAGCTCCCCTCCCCGGTGGGGAGGGGTTGGGGGTGGGGGTTCCAGGCCATCAGGCAGGGCACACCCCCACCCGACCTCCCCCTTGAGGGGGAGGAGAATGGCCTGCGCTTCCTAGTCCCCCCGCACCAGTCCCGGATCGTCGGTGAAGTACCCATCCACTCCAGCGGCCTTGAGCAGTTTCACCAGCCCCCGGATGTCGCCGATCCCGTTCTCGCTCGCGTCCGATCGCAGCGACACGGGCAGGAACACGTTCTCCTTGCGCACGGTCCACGGGTGGACCTGCAAGCCGGCCGCATGGGCATCGCGGACCAGATCGGTCGGCGTGCCGTCGTCGCCGAGCACATGGCCCATCCAAGGACCGATCCCGTCGGCATAGGTCGCCACTTCGGCGAGGCCGGTCGGCGTCATGATTCCCGCCCAGGTCATGCCCGGCTCGTCATAGGGGCCGCCTTCGGGGCGGATCAGCAGGATCAGCGGCGCGTCGATCATCTTGTCGAGCCGTTGCAGCGGCGCGATGTCGAACACCTGCACGAACACGTCCGAGTCCGCGCCATCGAGTCCCTCTGCCTTGAGCTGCCGGACCAGCAGGTCGACCGTGTCGATCCCGCTTTCCTGCAACAGCCAGGTCGGGTGCTTGAGTTCGGGATAGAGCCCGATCTTGCGGCCCGTTTCGGCTTCCTTCGCACGCTTGAGCGCGATGATGTCGGCAAAGGTCGGGATCGCGTAGAGCCCGTCGAAGCGCGCATTGGCCGGGCGCAGCGCGGGCATCCGCTCCTTCGCGCGCAGGGTCTGCAGTTCGGCCAGCGTGAAGTCCTCCGCGAACCAGCCGTTGACCATCTGGCCTTCGATGTTCTTGGTCCGGCGGCGGTCGGCGAACTCGGGATGGTCGGCGACATTGGTCGTCTCGCCGATCTCGTTCTCGTGCCGGGCGACCAGCACCAGATCCTTGGTCACCACCAGATCGGGCTCGATATAGTCGGCCCCCTGGTCGATCGCGCGCTCGTAGCTGGCGAGCGTATGTTCGGGCCGTTCGCCGCTCGCACCGCGATGCGCGATCACCAGCATGTCGCCATCGGCATTGACGGGGGTCAGGTCAGCCATGCCATGCGCGCTCGCACAGACGGGTGACAGGGCGATGGCCAATGCCCCAAGCCATTTCAGCACAATTCATCCTTCCATTCCGGTTCCCTGAAGCCGACCAGCAGGCCGCCCTCATGTTCGAGTACGGGGCGTTTGATCAGGCTTGGATGTTGCACCATCAAGGCAATCGCCTTCTCTTGCCCGAGATCGGCCTTGTCGCCCTCGTCCAGCTTGCGAAACGTCGTCCCGCGCTTGTTGAGCAGCACCTCCCAGCCCGCGGCATCGGCCCAGCCGCCGATCTCGTCGGCGCTCGGCGCGTCCTTCTTGAAGTCGCGGAAGCTGTGCTCGATGCCCTGCGCCTCCAGCCACTTCCTCGCCTTCTTGACCGTATCGCAATTGGGAATGCCGTTGAGCGTGGTGGTCATGCGTCCTCATCATGTTGGTAGTGGGTCACCTGCGGGTCGAGGCAGGTGAACATCGTGTACCGGGCATAGTGGTGCTTCCTGCCCGCGCCCTGAACGTCGGCATGGTCCGGGTGGCAGCGCCACGCCTTGGCCGCCTCGCGTGTTGCCCATTCGGAGATCGTCACCGTCTCGCCATCATCGGCGGCGTAGGTCTTCACTGCGAGGAAGCCGGGCTGCTCGCGCGCAAGCGCCTCCATCGCATCGGCGTGTTCGGCATAGGCCGCCGCGTCGTAGCCGGCGCGTTTGCGGCTGCGGAAGACGACCAGATACATCAGGCGATTCGCCCGCCAGCCGCCGCGCGGCTGACACACCTGACACACTGTCCAGAGACACAAAACGCCCCGCCGGGCAGGTGCCGTGGCGGAGCGTCTGGCAAGCGGTGGGCGTGGCTCGACATGCGCGCGGGCTTAGCGCGCCACGCATAATTAGGACAGCGCCAAGCGCCGCCCCGACCGATGATTTTGCTTAGCCGAAGCGGAAATCGAGAATCCGGCCCGAAGAGCTGAATGCGCAGGTAAACTGGTCGCGCTCGGGATCGCGCACATCGATGCGGCCCTGCACGGTAAAGACGCCGCGCTCGCGTTCCTCGGCATAGGTGATCTGGACCCTGCCCGTACGGCTCGCCTCGCGCCCGCAGGCATTCACCGCCGCGCGCTCGAACTCGCTGTTCTGGCGGTAGGAATAGCCGTAGCCGTCACCATACCCGTCGCCGTAGCCGCCACCATAACCATCATTATAGCCGCCGCCCGGTCCGTAGCCATCGTCGTAGCCGTAGCCTGGGCCATAGGCGCAGCCGCCCAGCAGCAGCGTGCCGGCAAGCAGAGCGGGAATTGTCAGTTTACGCATGGAATTTCTCCCCAAAATTGCGAGTCCACCATCCCCGCTGTTCGAATGGAGACTCTACGGTCGGAGAAATCCTGTGTTCCCGCCGTGGCTTAACCGCCGCGCGAAGCCGCTAGGGCGCGTGGGCATCGGCGATGGCCACCGCCAGCGCATCCGCCGCGTCCGCGCCGGCGATGGTCACCCCCGGCAGCAGCACCTTGAGCATCGCCTGCACCTGGCGTTTCTCCGCCGCGCCGGTGCCGACCACGGACTTCTTGACGTAGCGCGCGGCATGTTCACGCACGTCGAGCCCGTGCGCCCCGCACGCGGCCAGCACGCTGCCGCGCGCCTGCGCCAGCTTGAGCGTGGATTTGGGATTCTTGTTGAGGAAGATTTCCTCGCACGCGGCGCGGGTAGGCCGATACTGCTCGATCACCACCGCCAGTTCGCGCTGCAGCTGCGCCAGCCGCTCGGTCATCGGAGCCTTCGCATCGGTCGCGATCTGCCCGTTGGCGATGTGGGAGAGGCGCGAACCCTCGCTGCGGATCACGCCCCAGCCGGTGCAGGTGAGCGAGGGATCGAGGCCGAGGATGATCACAAATCCTCCCCCATCGGGGGAGGGGGACCATCCGTAGGATGGTGGAGGGGCACAATTCGACGTTCAACACGAGGGGTGGTCGGAGCAGCATAGGGTGCCCCTCCACCCCGCGCTGCGCGCGCGGTCCCCCTCCCCGTCCCGGGGAGGATCACGCCTCGATCTTCTCCATCACCTCGTCGGAGATGTCGTAGTTGCCCCAGACGGTCTGCACGTCGTCGTCATCGTCGAGCGCGTCGATCAGCTTCAGCAGCGTGCCCGCGTTCTTCTCGTCCATGTCGACGGTCAGGTTGGGCTTCCACGCCAGCTTGACGGTCTCGGCCGAACCGAGCGATTTTTCGAGCGCTTCGGCAACCGCGTGCAGATCGTCCGGCGCGGTCCAGATTTCGTGGCCGTCATCGCTCGACGCGATGTCTTCCGCGCCCGCTTCCAGCGCGGCTTCCAGCACCTTTTCCTCGTCCCCCGCATCGGCGGGATAGACGATCAGGCCGAGCCGCTCGAACCCGTGCGCAACCGAACCTTCGGTGCCGAGGTTGCCGCCGTTCTTGCTGAACGCGGTGCGGATATTGGTCGCGGTGCGGTTGCGGTTGTCGGTCAGCGCCTCGACGATGATCGCGCTGCCGCCCGGGCCGTAGCCTTCGTAGCGCACTTCCTCGTAATTATCGCCGTCATTGGCGGAGGCCTTGTCAATCGCGCGCTGGATATTGTCCTTGGGCATCGACTGCGCCTTCGCGGCGTTCACCGCGAGCCGCAGGCGCGGGTTCATGTCCGGATCGGGCATGCCCATCTTCGCCGCGACGGTGATTTCGCGCGAAAGCTTGGAAAACAGGTTGGACCGTTTCTTGTCCTGCGCACCCTTGCGGTGCATGATGTTCTTGAATTTGGAATGGCCTGCCATGGGAACCTGCAAAAAGTGATACTTTTTGGGGACCCCGGACTGGGACCCCATGAGGCGAACCGCACTAGCGAAGGTCGGCGCGAACGACAACGCCGTGTCGCGTACCCCTCCCAGCCGGACCGTGAGGACTAGATCCGCACCGCCGTGCCGCTGGCGCTCACCATAAGCATCGAGCCGGTATCGCCGATCACCTCGTAATCGAGATCGACGCCGACCACGGCATTGGCGCCCAGCTTCTGTGCCTCGGCCTGCATTTCCTGAATCGCGTCGTGGCGCGCTTCTTTCAGCACCTTTTCATAGGAGCCTGCGCGCCCGCCCACGATGTCGCGGATGCCCGCGAACAGGTCGCGGAATATGTTCGCGCCGATGATCGCCTCGCCGGTGACGATGCCGAGGTAATCCTGCACCGGACGCCCTTCGACGTTCGGCGTGGTGGTGACGATGATGCCGGTTTCGGCGGTTCTCCACGGGCTGGCCATTCGCGCATTCTCCTTCTCATCGCAGGATAGCGGAAGCGATTTTGCGGGGCCAGCCCCGGAAGGTCCAATCAGCCCATGCCGAGCGCGGCCTTGTAGGTGTCGAGGATCATTTCCTGCTCGCTGCGGTCGTCGGGCTTCATCTTCCGCAGGCGCACGATCTGCCGCATGATCTTGGGGTCGTAACCGACCGCCTTGGCTTCGGCATAGACGTCGCGGATATCGTCGGCGATGCCCTTCTTCTCTTCTTCGAGGCGTTCGATGCGCTCGATCAGCAGGCGCAGGCGGTCGTCGGTGGTCTCGGCCATTTGGGGGTAATCTCCGGTGTCAGATAGAATCGGTTGGCGACCGGGTAGCCAGCGGGCGCCGGATCGTGAACCCGGCGCGTGCCTAATCCACGCGATTCTTCTTCAGGCTCGCCTCCATCCTGTCGAGCTGCTCCTGCGTCGCCGGGGTCTGGCGGGTCGACTTCCACTCGTCCTGCGGCATCCCGTGGATCAGCTCGCGGGCCTCGGCCTTGTCGCCGTCATAGCCCGCATCGCGAATCCAGTCGGCCAGGCAATTGCGGCAGAAGCCGGACAGGCCCATCAGATCGATGTTCTGCGCATCGTGGCGATGGCGCAGGTGGCGCACCAGCCGGCGGAACGCGGCGGCGGCGACCGCATCGTCCAGCTGGTCGAGGGGATCGGGTGATTGCGCCATGGCGGGGCTCCTTTGGCTCTTGTCTTGCAACATTCCCCTGCCATAGCCGTGGGCCATGCCCAAGCCCGATCCCCAGCTCAGCCCCCGAAGCCGCAAGGTCAAAATCCTCGCCACCGTCGGCCCCGCCAGCAGCGATCCGGAGATGCTGCGCCGCCTGTTCCGGGCCGGCGTCGATGCGTTCCGCGTCAACATGAGTCATGGGGAGCAGGCGACTCACGCCAAGACCATCGCCGCGATCCGCGCGCTGGAGAAGGAATTCGACCGCCCGATCGCGATCCTCGCCGACCTTCAGGGGCCCAAACTGCGCGTCGGCACCTTCAAGGACGGCAAGGCGGTGATTCGCCATTCGGGGCACTTCACGCTTGATCGCGACCCGACGCCGGGCGACGAAACCCGCGTCCACCTGCCCCACCCCGAGCTGTTCGGCATCCTCGAAAAGGGCCAGCGGCTGCTGATCAACGACGGCAAGATTCGCCTCAAGGTGATCCGTGCGGACGAGGACGCGATCCTGTGTTCGGCCGAGGTCGGCGGGGTCATCTCCGACCGCAAGGGCGTCAACGTGCCCGATGCCGAGGTGCCGATCCCCGCGCTGACCGACAAGGATCGCAAGGATCTGGCCTTCGCGTGCGAGCAGGGCGCGGACTGGATCGCGCTAAGCTTCGTGCAGCGGCCCGAAGACGTGGCCGAAGCGCGCAAGCTGATGACCGCGACCGACGGGATGATGCCCGCGCTGTGCGCCAAGATCGAAAAGCCCAGCGCGGTGCGCCGCCTGTCCGAAATCGTCGACCTTTCCGACGGGATCATGGTCGCGCGCGGCGATCTGGGGGTGGAACTGGACCCGGAAGACGTGCCCCCGCTGCAGAAGCGGATCGTCGACATGACGCGGCAGGCGGGCAAGCCGGTGATCGTCGCCACGCAGATGCTCGAATCGATGATCGAGAGCCCTGCGCCCACCCGCGCAGAAGTCTCCGACGTTGCCAACGCGGTGTACGACGGCGCGGACGCGGTGATGCTCAGCGCCGAGACGGCGGCGGGCGAATGGCCCGAGGAAACCGTCGCGATCATGGATCGGATCGTGACCAAGGTGGAGCAGGACGAGGGCTATCGCGCGCGGATGAAGTTCCTCGAGACCAAGGCCGATCCGACCACCGCCGACGCGCTCAGCCACGCATGTTCGACCATTGCCGAGACGGTCAGCGTGGCGGCGATCACGGTGTTCACCTTCTCCGGCTCGACCGCACGGCGCGTTGCGCGCGAGCGTCCTTCGGTGCCGATGCTGGTGCTGACCCCGCAGAAGCGGGTCGCCCGGCGGGTCGCGCTGCTATGGGGCGCGCACGCGGTGGTTACGCGCGACATCCTCAGCTTCGAAGAGATGATCGGCAAGGGCAAGCGGATGGCGCTGCGCCACGGGTTCGGCAAGGCGGGCAACAAGCTGATCGTGCTGGCGGGCGTGCCCTTCGGCACCCCGGGCAGCACCAACCTGCTGCATGTCGTCTCGCTCAGCGGCGACGAGCTGAAGAAACACGAAAACTAGCGCGAAGTGACGGGCGGGTGCGGCTGCATCCCGCCCGCCATCTCCGGTCAGGCCAGCGCGATGGCTGCAACGCCTGCAAGCAGCACCACGACCACGAGCGCCCCCATTAAGAGTTCCACAGGGGTCAGCCGATCGATATGCGTCCGGCGAAACTCGCCATACTGGCGCTGCACGTTATCCTTGCTCGCGAGGCTGGCGACTTCGAAGGCGGATGCCTCCTTGCCGAACCAGCGTTTGAGGTCTGCCAGCTCCGCTTCGTCGATATCGGGATAGCGCAGCAAGATCGCTTCGATCCGGTCGAAGCGGTCGAAGACGGCAGGTTCGCCGTCGTTCTGAAATGTCATGAGTATTATTCCTGTCCGAACTGGATTGGCGCCCGAGACGGGCGCGACGGGTTCAGGACAGGTGCGGCGGCTCCCTGGGGGCCGCGAGCGAGCGTGGCGGGGGCCTGAGCGGCGGGCCCCGCGCGCGCTCCGTGGGCCAGACGTGCTGGTGCACGTCGTCCTGCAAACGCAATGCCGGCACGACATCGCACTGCGGAAAGACGGCTTTGGCCGGGCTGGGTGCAGCGACGATGCAATCGAGGCTCGCGTCATCCTTGCGCGGTGGCAGGGTCACCTCGACCGTCGCCGCGCTGAACACCGAACCGCGCGTGCGGTCGAGCGTGATTTCGTGCGCGGGAACGGCCTGCGCAAACAGGATGGTCAGCAACAGCGCAATCAGCGCCCGCATTCCGGTCCTGTTCGAAGAAGACAGCATGGGTGGAGAATTAGGTCGCGCGGCGCGCTGCTACAAGGCGGCAACAAACGCCGCGAGGTTGCCGCCCAGCGCGTCGACCGCGTAGCCGCCTTCCATCACCACCAGCGTCGGCAGGCCAAGCGCGGCGATGGCTTCACCCATTCTCCCATAATCTTCGCGCACCAGCTTGAAATGCGAGATCGGATCTTCGGCGAAGGTATCCGCGCCGTAGGAGACGATCAGCAGGTTCGCACGATGCGCGCGCACCGTATCCAGCGCCGTCTCGAGCGCGGGCGCATAGCCCGCCCAGTCGGTGCCCTGCGGCAGTGGCAGATTGAGCGTCGCGCCCTCGCCCTGCCCGCTCCCGCGTTCGTCGGCATGGCCCCAATAAAAGGGAAAATCGGTCTTCGGGTCGGCGTGGATCGAGGCGAACAGCACCTCGCCATCATCGTAGAAGATGTCCTGCGTGCCGTTGCCGTGGTGGTAGTCGACATCGAGGATCGCGATCCGGCGCACCCCGCGCGCCTGCGCGGCTCGGGCGGCGATGGCGGCATTGTTGAGATAGCAATAGCCGCCCATGTAGTCCGCCCCGCAATGGTGGCCGGGCGGGCGACACAGCGCGAGGGCGGCGCTGTCTCCGGCCAGCACGGCGTCGAGCGCGGTCAGCGCGCTCTGCGCGCCGCCATAGGCGGCAGCCCAGGTTCCGGCGGCGATCGGGGTCGAGGCGTCCATTGCATAGGCCCCGATCTTTGCATCGATCCGTTCGAGCGCGAGCGCGCGGCGTGCGACCACCGGAAAGACGTAGCCCATCGCATCGCCCTCACGTCCGGCGGCGAGCCACAGGTCGTGCGCCTCGCGCAGGAAGGCCACATAGGCCGGGTCGTGAACCGCGAGAAGCGGCTCGATCCCGAAGTCGCGCGCGGGCTCGCCCGGGCCGAGCGTGTCGAGCAGCGCGGCGAAGCGCGCAGGGCTTTCGGCGTAGTCCATCCACCCGCCATTGTGCAGTTCGCGGGTGGGCGAGTGGTGGGCCTGCGCGGGGTCGGAGAAGTGCCGCATGGGAAGCCTAGCCCGCGGCCCGCTCCAGCCGGGCGCGCGCTTCTTCCTCACCGATCAGCGGCAGCAGTTCGCCCATGTCGGGTCCGTGGTCCATGCCGGTCAGCGCCTGACGCAGCGGCAGGAACAGCGGCTTGCCCTTGCGCCCGGTGCGCTCTTTCAGCGTGGAGGTCAGCGCGCCCCACGGGTTATCGCCCCAAGCCAGCGCCTGCGCCGCCTCGGCCAGGAAGGCGCGGTCTTCGTCGGAGAATGCAGGCTGCTCGATCGGCCCGGTGACCAGCCGCCACAGCTCGGCGGCCTCACCGACATGCGACAGGTTGGGCCGGATCGCGTGCCAGCCGGCCTCGTCGATCCCCTCGGGAAGGCGGTCCTGCACCTGCGCATAATCCATCTGGTGGACGATCGCCGCGTTGAGCCGCTCCAGCTCCGCCTCGTCGAACTTCGCAGGGGCGCGGCCGAAGCTCTCCAGATCGAAGCCTTCGATCAGAGTCGCGCGATCGGCGATCGGCTCTACCGGCTGGCTGGTGCCCAGCCGCGCGAGCAGCGAAAGGATCGCCTCGGGCTCGATCCCCTGTTCGCGCAATGCCTCGCATGACAGTGAGCCGAGGCGCTTGGACAGCTTGCCCTCCTTGCCCACCAGCAGCGCTGTGTGGCCGAAGCGCGGGAAGCTGTCGATCACGTCGCAGTGATCGGGCCCGACACCCGCCGCATGCAGCGCGGTGAACATCTGCACCTGGACGGCGGTGTTGGAGACATGGTCCTCGCCGCGCAGCACGTCGGTCACGCCCATGTCCATGTCGTCGATCACGCTCGGCAGCATGTAGAGCCAGCTGCCGTCGGCGCGGCGGATGACGGGATCGGAAAGCTGCGCAGGCTCGAATTTCTGGGGTCCGCGCACGCCGTCTTCCCACGCAATCAGCTCGTCATGGTCGAGCTTGAAGCGCCAGTGGGGGGCGATGCCTTCGGCTTCCTTTGCCCCGCGCTCGTCCTCGCTCATCGAGAGGGCCGCGCGGTCGTAGATCGGCGGAAGGCCGCGGCCCAGCGCGATCTTGCGCTTGAGCTCAAGCTCCTGCGCAGTCTCGTAGGCGGGATAGACCCGGCCTGCGTCCTTCAGCTTGGCAAACGCATCTTCATACAGGTCGAGACGCTCGGACTGGCGGAACTCGGCATCGGGCTCCAGCCCCAGCCAGGCGAGGTCTTCGCGGATCGCGGTGACGTATTCCTCGCGGCTGCGCTCCGCATCGGTGTCGTCGATCCGCAGCAGGAACTTGCCCTGCCCCTCGTCATCGCCCTTGCGGGCAAGCAGCCAGTTGTGGAGCGCGGTGCGCAGGTTGCCGACGTGGAGGCGGCCCGTGGGTGAAGGCGCGAAGCGGGTGACGATCATGGCAGGCAGCGCTACCCGCGCGCCCGCACGCCTTCAAGCGTGTCTCGCGCAGGGCTAGGCTAGCTGGCAGCGGATCGGGTGGACGTTGGAGGCGACTTGCTCCGGCGCGAGCAGCTGTTCGGGCCCGGACTCTTCCCGCGATGCAGCGGGACGCGCCGCCATCTCGCCCTCGAGCGGGCGCGAGATGTAATAGCCCTGCGCCTCGAGGCAGCCGTGCCGCTTGAGCCAGTCGTACTGCTCCTTAGTCTCGACCCCTTCGGCAGTGGTTTCCATGCCCAGCGCGCGGGCGAGCATGATGACGTTACGCACGATCGCCTGACAATCGGCGCGCTCCAGCATTTCGGAGACGAAGCAGCGGTCGATCTTGATCTTGTCGAAGGGGAAGGCGCGCAGGTAATTGAGCGAGGAATAGCCCGTCCCGAAATCGTCGAGCGCGATGCGCACGCCCAGATCGCGCAGGCGGTGGAGCAGTTCCACATTGGTCTCGCTGTCGTGCATCAGCGCGCTCTCGGTGATCTCGATCTCGACCCTCTGCGGGTCGATCTGCGCCTCGGCGATGGCATTGGTCAGCACGGTGACGAGGTTCGGATTGCACATCTGCACGGGCGAGAGGTTGATCGCGATGCGATGCGGCTCGTCCCAGCTGGCCGCTTCCTCGATCGCCTGGCGGATGATCCACTCGCCCAGCGGGATGATCAGCCCGGTGTCTTCCGCGATATCGATGAACTCGCCCGGCAGGATGCGCCCGCGCACGGGATGTTCCCACCTGACCAGCGTTTCCTTGCCGGTCCACTCGCCGGTCTTGAGGCACACCTGCGGCTGGTAGACCAGGGTGAACTGCCCTTCGGCAATCGCGGTGCGCAGGTCCAGCTCCAGATTGCGGCGGGCATGTTCGTTGTGATTGAGCGAGGGGTCGTAGTCGGCAAAGGTCGATCGCCCGGCGCGCTTGGCGGCATAGAGCGCAAGGTCGGCCCGGCGCATCAGTTCCTCGCCATCGACACCCTCATCGGGGCTGTAGCCGACCCCGACCGAGGCGGACACGCGCACGGTCTGCCCGTCGATATTGAACGGCTGTGCCATCGCATCGACGATCCGCGCCGCACACTGGTGGACCGCTTCGAGATTGCTGACCCGGGTCAGCAACACCGCGAATTCGTCGCCCCCCAGCCGCGCGGCGAGATCGTGTTCGCGGATCACGCCGAGAATCCGGCGCGCAGCCGCCCGCACCAGCCCGTCGCCGACATGATGGCCGAGCGTGTCGTTGACCGACTTGAAGTGATCGAGATCGATATAGAGCAGCGCAATCCGCCGCCGCCTGCCGTTCCCGGCGAGCAGTTCGGTGAGGCTTTCGTTGAACAGATGCCGGTTGGCGAGCTCGGTCAGCTGGTCGTAGCGGGCCATCCGCGCGACCCGCTGTTCGGTCTGGCGGCTTTCGGTCACATCGCGCAGCACACCGCGCACCGAGCCGTCGCTGGCCGGATTGCCGGAGATCGTCCACCAGCGCTTTTCGCCGCCCGCGGTGATTTCCAGCGCAAGATCGCGGAACGGCACCCGGTCGAGCAGCAGCGTCGCCAGCCGCTCGCGCGCGGGGCCGGCATCGAACAGGCCGACCAGCTCGCGCCCTTCCAGAAAGTCGCGGTCGACTCCGGCCGCATGGCCGAAGCGTTCGCACACGTTCATCAGGCAATTGCCCTCGTCGACCTCCCACAGCCAGTCGGAGGAGGACGCCTCGTATTCATGCAGCAGCAGCTTGACCGTTTCGGCAGTGCGCTGCTGGTCGAACTGTTCGCGACACGACTCTTCGAACTGGCGCCCCTGCCGCCGGGTCGACCGGATGAGTGCGTAGCCGAAGGCGAGCGCAAGCACGAGCGAGGGCCAGGAAAATTCGTCTCTCATGGTGAAGGACAGTACTGCTGCCGCCAGCATCGCCCCGCCCAGATAGCTGGTCAACGGCGCGGGCATGGAGCGGTAGGCGATGACCGAGGATGCCAGCAGACCCGCGGTCAGCACCGCAAAGAACACCGGATGCGCATGGAACAGGGTGGGGAAGAACACCACCGCGCCCAGCACCCAGAACGCGGTTTCGGTGTTCGCCGCGATCTGCAGTTCGCGATGGAACTTGTGCAGGTGCGTGACGTCGATCGTATCGGGATAGAAATCCAGCGAGAGCCGCCACTGGCGGAAGTTGCACAAGGCGATCATTGCCGCCCACGGCAGGCCGTAGGTTGCGGCTGGGTGGCCCCACAGCGCGACCACGCAGGCAAGCGCCGCGAAGGAATGGAGCGCGCACAGCGATGGCAGATGGGACGTCAGTTCACGCAGGCGCCAGGCGAGCAGAAGATTGCGCTCACCCAGAATCGCCATCTGTTTATCGATCACACAGCGTCCCTCCTCGGGGGAAGCGACTAGCCAGCAAGTCTTAAAGGACCATCAAACAGACTGTCCTGTTTTTGAAACAAAAGTGCTGGTTGGCGACATTTTTTCTGCTGTGAATTGGGCCGCGTGTCGAATGTGTGCGCACGGGTGCCTCGCGAAGCGGGCGGGCGCGCCTGCTTTCCGCAAGCGTCAGCCCGCTTGCCGTCGCCGAATCTCTACTGACCGAACAGCGTCAGGCTGCGCCCATGACCGGACAGGCGCACCCCGTTGTGCGGCGTACGCTCGATCCGGTCGGCGCCGCGGATCGCGTCCATTACCTCGGCCAGACGCGGCGGAGGCGCAATCTTGCAGACCAGCGCTGCCGGGTCGGGGCGGGTGTCGCTCGCGATCGCTTCGAAGCGCGCGCCGGAGATGCGGTAGACCAGATGCGCCCCGGCGCAGCGCGGGCTCCACCAGATTTCATGCTCGTCGGCGCTCAACGCGATGCCGTAAGGTTCATCGAAGTCCTCGCCATCGATCCCGGAAACCCGCCACTCCCCTGCGAGCGTCGTGGGCGCAGCAGGGGTTGCTGGGTGGAGCGCGATGCTCGCGCCCGCGCGTGACAACACAACCGAACCGTCAGCAGCTTCCACCGCGCTCCACCGGCCTGCAAGCGCGTCGAGCACGCGCGGCAGATCCTGCGGGTAGCCGATCTCGCAGACGACCTGCTCGCGATCTCGCTCGGGCAGAGAGAATTCGATCCCGCTACCCGCTGCGCGGTAAGAGATCGACTGGCCCGCGCAGTCCGGTTCCCAGACCAGCGAATCGCCCCGGCCGGTCAGTGCGATCGGATGGGGCAAGGCCTGGCCATCGATGCTTGAGATCACCCATTTTCCGGAAAGGTCGGGCAAGGATGCGGCGTCTGGCGTGTTGTTCGCCGCCGCCGCAGCGCGCGCGCCGTCCGCTCCGGCCTGCCCGGCGGGGCCGACGCAGGCGCTCACCACCAGCATCGCGGCAAGAAGGGCGGACGAACCGGCAAGGCGGGCGGATATGGTGTGCATGGTCTGTATCCTGTGTGCCGGAGAAACGCATTCCGGCGTGAAAAAGGCCCCGGAAGATCGCTCTTCCGGGGCCTTTTTCTCTTCGCCGTGGCGTGAACCTGCGCTTACTCTTCGGCAGCGCCCGCTTCATCTTCGCCGGTCTGCAGGTAGTCGCCCGCATCGGCGTCGGTGCCATGGGTGGCGCCTTCCATCTTGGCGAGCGGATCGTCTCCGATCGCCGCTTCCGGACCCTGCGCCAGCTCGGCCTTGCGCTCTTCTTCCGCCGTTTCGGCGGCGAGGATCGCTTCCTGAGCCTTCTTCCACGAAGCCTTCAGCGCGGCATCGCGGCTCGACGCGGTGACCCGCATCCGGTTCATGGTCGCGCCCGTGCCCGCCGGGATGAGGCGGCCCACGATGACGTTTTCCTTGAGCCCGATCAGCGAGTCGCGCTTGCCCTCGACCGAAGCCTGGGTGAGCACGCGGGTCGTTTCCTGGAACGACGCGGCCGAGATGAACGAACGCGTCTGGAGCGAGGCCTTGGTGATGCCCAGCAGAACCGGCTTGCCCTGTGCAGGCTGCTTGTTCCGGCCAAGCTTCGAATTGACCTCGTTCATTTCCTCCAGATCGACCTGTTCGCCCGGCAGCAGCACGGTGTCGCCGCCATCGGTGATCTCGACCTTCTGCAGCATCTGACGAACGATCGTCTCGATGTGCTTGTCGTTGATCTTCACGCCCTGCAGTCGATAGACTTCCTGAATTTCGTTCACGAGATACTCGGCCAGCGCTTCCACGCCGAGCACGTCGAGGATGTCGTGCGGGTTGGGCGAGCCCGAGATCAGGGTGTCGCCCTTCTTCACGAAGTCGCCTTCCTGAACGTCGATCACCTTGGTCTTGGGGACCAGGTACTCGACGGCTTCACCCTCCTCGGGAACGATCGCGATCTTGCGCTTCGCCTTGTATTCGCGGACGAATTCGATCCGTCCGGAAATCTTGGCGATGATCGCGTTGTCCTTCGGAATGCGCGCTTCGAACAGCTCGGCAACACGCGGCAGACCGCCGGTGATGTCGCGCGTCTTGGCGGCTTCGCGCGATGCACGGGCAAGGATGTCGCCCGCATCGACCGTCTGGCCGTCCTCGACCGAAAGCGTGGTGCCCGGCGCCAGCATGTAGCGCGCGGCCTCGTTCTCGGCGTCGGTGCTGCTTTCGTTGAAGAGGGTGAGGCGCGGACGCAGCTCTTCCTTCTTCTTGCGACCGGTCGCACGGTTCTCGGTCACGACGCGCTGGGCGATGCCCGTTGCATCGTCGACGCGTTCTTCCAGGGTCGAGCCTTCGACCAGATCCTGGAACTTCACCACGCCCGACTGTTCGGTGATGATCGGCAGCGAGAACGGATCCCACTCGGCCAGACGATCGCCTTCGGAGACCTTCTCGCCATCCTTGTGCATCAGCACGGTACCGTAAGGCACCTTGTGGATTTCGCGCTCGCGGCCTTCCTTGTCGATCACTGCCAGCTCGCCATTGCGGGCGAGCGACAGGATGCGACCCTTCTTGTCGGTGATCGTGGGCATGTCGCGATAGACGACCTTACCGTCGGACACCGAGTCGAGGTGGCTGGTTTCATTCAGCTGCGCCGCACCGCCGATATGGAAGGTACGCATGGTCAGCTGCGTGCCCGGTTCACCGATCGACTGCGCCGCGATCACGCCGACCGCTTCGCCGATGTTCACCGGAGTACCACGGGCAAGGTCACGCCCGTAGCAGGTGGCGCATACGCCCTGGTCGGCTTCGCAGACCAGCGGCGAGCGGATCTTCGCGACCTGAACTTCGGCCTCTTCGATCGCCTTCACCATCGGTTCGTCGAGCAGGGTGCCCGCCTTCGCGATGACTTCGCCGGTGGCAGCGTTCACCGCATCCTCGGCCAAGGTACGGCCCAGGATACGCTCGGCCAGCGACGCGATCACCGAACCGCCCTGAACGATGGCGCGCATGTCGAGGCTGTTGTTGGTCTTACAATCCTCGACCACGATCGTGCAGTCCTGCGACACGTCGACCAGACGACGCGTGAGGTAACCCGAGTTGGCGGTCTTCAACGCGGTATCCGCAAGGCCCTTACGAGCGCCGTGGGTCGAGTTGAAGTATTCGAGGACGGTCAGGCCTTCCTTGAAGTTCGAGATGATCGGGGTCTCGATGATCTCGCCCGAAGGCTTGGCCATCAGGCCGCGCATACCCGCGAGCTGCTTCATCTGCGCGGGCGAACCACGCGCACCGGAGTGGCTCATCATGTAGATCGAGTTGATCTGCGCTTCCTTGCCGTTCTCGTCGATCGGGCGCGACTTGATCTTGTCCATCATGGCGTCGGCCACCTGGTCGCCGCAACGGCTCCAGGCGTCGATCACCTTGTTGTACTTTTCCTGCTGGGTGATCAGGCCGTCCTGATACTGCTGTTCGTAATCCGCGACGAGGGACTTGGTCTGTTCGACCATGCCTTCCTTCGATTCGGGGATTTCCATGTCGTCCTTGCCGAAGGAAATCCCGGCGCGGAACGCGTAGCGGAAGCCAAGCGTCATAATCGCGTCGGCGAACAGCACCGTGTCCTTCTGGCCGGTGTGACGGTACACCTCGTCGATCACGTCGCCGATGTCCTTCTTGGTCAGAAGGCGGTTCACGATGTCGTAGGGCACCTTGTGGTTCTTCGGCAGGCACTCGCCGATGAGCATGCGGCCCGGGGTCGTGATGAAGCGCTTCATCTCGACCTTGCCGTTCTCGTCCGTCTGCGGAACGCGGGTGATGATCTTGGAGTGCAGCGTCACCGCATTGGTTTCGAGCGCGTAGTGAATTTCGCTCATGTCGGTGAAGCGCGGCAGCTTCTCGATCTTCTCGCCGTCTTCCCCGTCGAGGAACTCGGGCGTGTGCTCCTGGCGTTCCATCGAGAGGTAGTAGATCCCCAGCACCATGTCCTGCGAAGGCACGATGATCGGCTTGCCGTTGGCGGGCGAGAGGATGTTGTTGGTCGACATCATCAGCACGCGCGCTTCGAGCTGAGCTTCGAGGCTCAGCGGCACGTGGACGGCCATCTGGTCACCGTCGAAGTCGGCGTTGAAGGCCGAGCAGACGAGCGGGTGCAGCTGGATCGCCTTGCCTTCGATCAGCACGGGCTCGAACGCCTGGATGCCGAGACGGTGCAGCGTCGGCGCGCGGTTCAGGAGAACCGGGTGCTCGCGGATCACCTCGTCGAGGATGTCCCACACTTCCTTGCGCTCGCGCTCGACCCACTTCTTGGCCTGCTTGAGCGTCATGGAGAGGCCCTTGGCGTCGAGCCGGGCGTAGATGAACGGCTTGAACAGCTCGAGCGCCATCTTCTTGGGCAGGCCGCACTGGTGCAGCTTCAATTCCGGCCCGGTGACGATGACCGAACGGCCCGAATAGTCGACGCGCTTACCCAGAAGGTTCTGGCGGAAACGGCCCTGCTTGCCCTTGAGCATGTCGGACAGCGACTTGAGCGGACGCTTGTTGGCGCCCGTGATCACGCGGCCGCGACGACCATTGTCGAACAGCGCGTCGACCGATTCCTGCAGCATGCGCTTTTCGTTGCGCACGATGATGTCCGGCGCGCGCAGCTCGATCAGGCGCTTGAGGCGGTTGTTGCGGTTGATGACGCGGCGATAGAGGTCGTTGAGGTCGGACGTCGCGAAGCGACCGCCATCCAGCGGCACCAGCGGGCGCAGCTCGGGCGGGATCACGGGGACGACTTCGAGGATCATCCATTCGGGGCGGTTGCCCGATTCGATGAAGCTTTCGACGACCTTGAGGCGCTTGATGATCTTGGCCGGCTTGAGCTTGGACTTGGTGGTTTCCAGCTCTTCCAGCAGATCGGCCTTTTCCTGTTCGAGGTCGAGGTCCATCAGCAGGTGCTTGACCGCTTCCGCGCCGATCCCGGCGGTGAAGGCGTCTTCGCCGTACTCGTCCTGCGCTTCGAGCAACTCGTCTTCGGTCATCAGCTGGTAGCGTTCCAGCGGGGTGATGCCCGGCTCGGTGACGATGTAGTTCTCGAAGTAGAGAACCCGCTCGAGCACCTTGAGCTGCATGTCGAGCAGCAGGCCGATGCGCGAGGGCAGCGACTTGAGGAACCAGATGTGCGCAACCGGCGCGGCCAGTTCGATGTGGCCCATCCGCTCGCGGCGGACCTTGGTCACGGTGACTTCGACGCCGCACTTTTCGCAGACGACGCCCTTGTACTTCATGCGCTTGTACTTGCCGCACAGGCACTCGTAGTCCTTCACCGGGCCGAAGATGCGCGCGCAGAACAGGCCGTCACGCTCGGGCTTGAACGTGCGGTAGTTGATCGTCTCGGGCTTCTTGATTTCGCCGAAGGACCACGAGCGAATACGCTCGGGGCTGGCGATGCCGATCTGGATCTCGTCGAAGGTTTCGGGCTTCGCGAGCTGGTTGGTGAATTTGGTCAGTTCGTTCATTTCTCACATCCCTTTGAGGGGAAAACAGGGGG
The DNA here is from genome assembly GCF_015999305.1 of Erythrobacter sp. YJ-T3-07. Taxonomy (NCBI): domain Bacteria; kingdom Pseudomonadati; phylum Pseudomonadota; class Alphaproteobacteria; order Sphingomonadales; family Erythrobacteraceae; genus Erythrobacter; species Erythrobacter sp. YJ-T3-07. The sequence goes on from NZ_JAEAGP010000001.1 coordinate 45,070, forward strand.
CGGAGGGGACGGGCGACCCGCGCAGGGCCGCCCCGCCTCCCGTTATTCAGCCGCGATCTGCATGCCGTCTTCGTCGTCCTCGTCCGCGATGGACTTGAGTTCGACGTTGAGGCCCAGCGAGCGCATTTCCTTGACGAGCACGTTGAAGCTCTCTGGAATACCCGCTTCGAAGGTGTCGTCGCCCTTGACGATCGCTTCGTAGACCTTCTGGCGGCCGACCACGTCGTCCGACTTGACGGTGAGCATTTCCTGCAAGGTGTAGGCCGCGCCGTATGCCTGCAGCGCCCACACTTCCATTTCACCGAAGCGCTGGCCGCCGAACTGCGCCTTACCGCCCAGCGGCTGCTGGGTGACGAGGCTGTACGGGCCGATCGAGCGTGCGTGGATCTTGTCGTCGACAAGGTGGTGCAGCTTGAGCATGTAGATGATGCCCACGGTCACCTTGCGGTGGAAGGCATCGCCCGTGCGCCCGTCGAACAGGATCGACTGGCCGTCCGCATCCAGACCCGACTTGGTCAGCTGGGTGGTCACGTCGCTTTCGCGGGCACCGTCGAACACCGGGGTGCCCATCGGCACGCCGCGGGTCAGGTTGCCCGCCAGCTCCGCGATTTCCTCGCCCGAGCGGCTGTCGATCGAGTCGTGATAGTCCTCGCCGTAGATCTCCTTCAGCTTGTCCTTGATCACCGCAGGCGGTTCACCGGGTTCGGCATCGGGGTTCTTGGCACGCCAGTCTTCCAGCGCATCCTTGATCTGGTGCCCGAAGCTGCGGGCCGCCATGCCAAGGTGCGTTTCGAAGATCTGGCCGACGTTCATGCGCGAGGGCACGCCGAGCGGGTTGAGCACGATGTCGACCGGGGTCCCGTCGGCGAGGAACGGCATGTCCTCTTCCGGCAGGATGCGGCTGATGACACCCTTGTTCCCGTGGCGGCCGGCCATCTTGTCGCCCGGCTGCAGCTTGCGCTTCACCGCGACGAAGACCTTGACCATCTTGAGCACGCCCGGGGCGAGTTCGTCACCGCGTTCGAGCTTTTCCTTACGGTCCTCGAACTTGGCGTCGATCACCTTCACGGCGTCGTCGTACTGGCCCTTGATCGCTTCCAGCTGGGCCTGGCGATCATCGTCTTCGACCGCGAACTTGAACCATTCGTGGCGATCGACGCTCTCGATCACCTCGTCGGTCAGCTCGGTGCCCTTCTTGATGCCCTTGGGCGCGGCCGAAGCGGTCTGGCCGACCAGCATGTCCTTCAGACGGTTGTAGGTCGCCCGGTTGAGGATGGCGCGTTCATCGGCGCTATCCTTGCGCAGACGCTCGATTTCCTCGTTCTGGATCGCGCGGGTACGGTCGTCGATCTCAATCCCGTGACGGTTGAACACGCGCACTTCCACGACCGTGCCGGCAACGCCCGGCGGCAGGCGGAGCGAGGTGTCGCGCACGTCGCTGGCTTTTTCGCCGAAGATGGCGCGCAGAAGCTTTTCTTCCGGCGTCATCGGGCTTTCGCCCTTGGGCGTGATCTTGCCGCACAGGATATCGCCCGGGTGCACTTCGGCCCCGATGTAGACGATGCCCGCTTCGTCGAGGTTGCGCAGCGCTTCCTCGCCCACGTTCGGGATGTCGCGGGTGATGTCTTCCGGCCCGAGCTTGGTATCGCGCGCCATCACCTCGAATTCCTCGATGTGGATCGAGGTGAACACGTCGTCCTTCACGATGCGTTCGGAGATGAGGATACTATCCTCGTAGTTGTAGCCGTTCCACGGCATGAACGCGACGAGGCTGTTCTTGCCCAGCGCCAGTTCGCCCAGATCGGTCGAGGGGCCGTCGGCAATGACGTCGCCCTGCTCGACCGTTTCACCCACCTTCACCAGCGGGCGCTGGTTGATGCAGGTGTCCTGGTTGGAGCGCTGGAACTTCTGCAGCGTGTAGATGTCGACGCCCGACTGGCCGGGTTCGACATCGCCGATCGCACGGATGACGATACGCGTGGCATCGACCTGGTCGACGATGCCGCCACGGCGGGCGGTGATCGCCGCGCCGCTATCACGCGCCACGGTTTCTTCCATGCCCGTGCCGACCCACGGCGCCTCGGCCTTCACCAGCGGCACTGCCTGGCGCTGCATGTTGGCGCCCATCAGCGCGCGGTTGGCGTCATCGTTTTCCAGGAACGGAATAAGCGATGCACCGACCGAGACGAGCTGCTTGGGGCTCACGTCCATCAGCGTGATGGTTTCACGCGGCGCCATCAGGTTGTCGCCGCTCTGACGGGCGGAGACCAGCTCTTCCACGAAGCTGCCGTTCTCGTCGAGTTCCGCCGAAGCCTGCGCGACGGTGTGCTTCTGCTCTTCCATCGCCGACAGGTAGACGACGTCGCTGGTCACCTTGCCGTCCACAACCTTGCGGTAGGGGGTCTCGATGAAGCCGTACTTGTTCACGCGGCTGAACGAGGCGAGCGAGTTGATCAGGCCGATGTTCGGGCCTTCCGGCGTCTCGATCGGGCAGATGCGGCCATAGTGCGTTGGGTGAACGTCGCGGACTTCGAAGCCCGCACGCTCCCGGGTAAGACCGCCCGGCCCAAGCGCCGAAACGCGGCGCTTGTGGGTGACTTCCGACAGCGGGTTGGTCTGGTCCATGAACTGCGAGAGCTGCGAGGAACCGAAGAACTCGCGCACCGCAGCCACGGCGGGCTTGGCGTTGATGAGGTCGTTCGGCATCACGGTCGACACGTCGACCGAGCTCATCCGTTCCTTCACCGCGCGTTCCATGCGCAGCAGGCCGACGCGGTACTGGTTTTCGAGCAGTTCGCCCACCGAACGCACACGGCGGTTGCCGAGGTTGTCGATGTCGTCGACTTCGCCCTTGCCGTCCTTCAGGCCGACCAGTTCCTTGACCACGGCAAGGATGTCTTCCTTGCGCAGCGTGGTCACGGTGTCTTCGGCGTCGAGTTCGAGACGCATGTTCAGCTTCACGCGGCCGACGGCGGACAGGTCGTAGCGCTCGCTATCGAAGAACAGGCCTTCGAACAGCGCTTCGGCGGTTTCCTTGGTCGGCGGTTCACCCGGACGCATGACCTTGTAGATCGCTTCCAGGCCTTCGTCGCGGTTCTCGGCCTTGTCGGCCTTCAGCGTGTTGCGGATCCACGGGCCGGTGTTGACCTCGTCGATGTCGAGCAGTTCGACCTGGTCGACGCCCGCAGCGTCGAGCACTTCGAGATGTTCGGGCGTCACTTCGTCGCCCGCCTCGATGTAGATGCGCCCCGTGGATTCATCGATCATGTCGCGCGCGGCGTAGCGGCTGAAGATTTCCTCGCTCGGCAGGAGCAGGGTTTCGAGGCCGTCCTTTTCCGCCTTGTTGGCGGCACGCGGGCTGATCTTCTGGTTGGCGGGGAACACTTCTTCGCCGGTCTTTGCGTCGACCAGCGGGAAGGTCGGCTTGGCGCCGCGCCATTGTTCGGCGACGAAGGGAATGGTCCAGCCGTCCTTGGCGCGCTGCCACACGACGGTGTCGTAGAAGTGATGCAGGATCTCTTCGCTGTCGAGGCCGAGGCCGTAGAGCAGCGAGGTGACCGGCAGCTTGCGCTTGCGGTCGATCCGGACGTTGACGATGTCCTTCGCGTCGAACTCGAAGTCGAGCCACGAACCGCGGTAGGGAATCACGCGAGCAGCGAACAGCAGCTTGCCCGAGGAGTGCGTCTTGCCGCGGTCATGGTCGAACAGGACGCCCGGCGAACGGTGCATCTGCGAGACGATGACACGCTCGGTGCCATTGACGATGAAGGTGCCGTTCTCGGTCATGAGCGGCATGTCGCCCATGTAGACTTCCTGCTCCTTGATATCGAGCACGGAACGGGCTTCGGTGTCCTGGTCCACTTCGAACACGATCAGGCGCAGCGTGACGCGCATCGGCGCGGCATAGGTGATGCCGCGCTGGCGGCATTCGGTGGTGTCGTACTTGGGCGGTTCGAGTTCGTAATCGACGAAGTCGAGCTCGGCCGTGCCGGCGAAGTCGCGGATCGGGAAGACGCTGCGCAGCGTCTTCTCAAGGCCCGAGACGTAGTCGATCTGCTTGTCGGAGCGCAGGAACTGCTCGTAGCTTTCGCGCTGAACCTCGATCAGGTTCGGCATCTGCACGACTTCGTGAATATCGCCGAAAATCTTGCGGATGCGGCGCTTGGCAGTGCCGGTCTTGGCCGTGCCGCGCTTCATCGGAAGCTTGGCGTCGTCGTTCGCGCTCTTGGTCGCCATAAGTCGAGAGAACCTCTTCTGCCGTTCGCACGCGAGACCGAAGGCAAAAGGCCCTCGCCACGCGCGAGTCATGAAAATATCGCTGCACGAGGGGAACAGGCCATGACGCGGGCGGCATATCGGCAGGCGCACCATGCGTCTGCCGTTGGGGTCATACCGCCGCGAGGGTCTGGCCGCGCCGCTTCCTTCCCGGGATCCGAATCTCGCGCGTGATTCGGCCTTGCTCGAAGCTGGCGTGTCCGGGCCATATAGGAATCTGCAGGCCAAGTGTCAAAGGCAGGCGGAATTTTTCGTTTTTCGATCAGGGATTTATCGTTTTTCGATATTTATCGATTGACGATAAGTTCGGGTCCGGTTATTGAATATCGATATCGGATACAAAGGAGATCGATAAATGACCGACACCGCCAAACACATCACCGCTGCCCTCACCGCGATCATCATCGCCGCCACCAGCATGACCGCCGTGGTCACCGTACCTCCCGCCGAAGACGGCATGGTCGCCACCGTCCACACGATCGAGGTCGCCTGAGCCGGCGCCTCGAGACAACCAACACAGGGAACCCCATCATGCCCAAGCTTGCCCAGAACCTCCTCGCCCTCGCCGTCGCCGTGCTGGTCGCCGGCACCAGCCTGACCGCGATCACCACCGTGCCGCCTGCACAGGATGGCACCGCCACCACCTACGCCAGCCTCACGCACAGCCCGCGCGAACTGGCCTGACCCAGCACCCGACGCCCGCCCCACAATGGGGCCCGACAACAGGGGAAAACTATCATGACCAATGCCCTCAATGATCCGCTGCTGCTGATCGGCAAGATCTTCTGCATCTTCCTCCAGGCCGTCATGGCGCTCGCCGCGATCGCCCTCGCCATCGCAATTCCCGTGGTCCTGTTCGCGCAAGGGCTGATCCAGGCGGAAATCGTCAAGGAACTGCCCGGAGTGACCGAGCAATTCCCCGGTCTGCTGATCGCCGCGATCATGGCCATCGGCTTCGCGATCGTCGCCATGCTGTTCGTCTTCTTCCGCAAGCTGCGCCGGATCATCGGCACGGTCGGCGAAGGCGACCCCTTCCAGCCGCAGAACGCCACGCGGCTGAGCCAGATGGGCTGGCTGATGCTGGGCACGCAACTGGTCATCATTCCCGCCGGGGTCATCGCGATGCAGCTGGCGAAATATGCCGACGCGATCGAGAAGGCGGGCGCCAAGGATTTCAGCCTAACCTTCGACGACGGCGGCTTCGATATGACCGCGCTGTTGCTGACCGTGATCCTGTTCATCCTAGCCCGCGTGTTCCGCCACGGCGCCGCGATGCGCGAAGACCTGGAAGGAACCGTGTGATGCCCCCCTCCCCCGACACCCCCGACGGAGCTGCCATCATGGTGAAACTGGACGACCTGCTGCACGAACGCCGCATGACCCTGACCGAACTGGCCGAGCGAGTCGGCATGACACTGGCCAACCTCTCGATCCTCAAGACAGGCAAGGCCAAGGCGATCCGCTTCTCCACGCTCGAGGCGATCTGCCGCGAACTGGAATGCCAGCCGGGCGATCTGCTCGCCTACGACACCCGCAGCGAAACCGCCTGAACCCCCGCGCGAAGCTCCCTGCCCCCCATCCGCACGGGAGCTTCGCCTTTCCCTCCAAGGCAGCCGATCCAGAGAAACACGCTAAGTCCCTGAACAATATTGCTTGGCGCGGGAACCGCGATGGAGCATGGGCGGTTGCCACCAAATCCGAATGCCGGGGGAATGGTCCCCCGGATCGAGAAAACAGGGGGAATTACCTTGAAGAAGATCATCGCAACCGCCGCCATCGCCACCTTCGCTCTCTCGCTCGCCGCTTGCGACGGCGCCAAGGAAGACGCCGGTGAACAGGCCGACGACGTCACCGAAGCGCAGGGCGAAGTCCTCGACGCGCAGTCGGGCGTGACCGAAGCCCAGGCCGATCTGGCCGAAGAAAAGGGCGACGAAGCCACTGCCGAGCAGCTTGAAGACAAGGCTGACATGCAGGAAGACGCCGCCGACGAGATGTAATCTCGCCGGGTTTTCGGACCTGACAGAAGCGGCCGCGCCATCCTTCGGGATTGCGTGGCCGTTTTGCGTCGGGCCGCGATCAGCTGTCGCGGCAGCGGATCCAGTGGCGCCTGCCCTGGTAGAGCACCGTTCCATCGTAGGCATCGCCCTTGCGCACCGCCTTGACCACCGCCAGCCGCTCGTTCGCCTGCGGGTCGGTCAGCACCAGCCGCAGTTCACTATCGTCCAGCCACCATTGCGGCGCTTCGACGGACACGTCTCTGCCATCGACCTGCAACCTGTGGGCGAACAACGCCGAACCTGCCGTGTGACCGAACCCGACCGCGATCTCGATCGCCGGCTCGGACGCAGTGCGGCACACAAACCCACCGGTCGCATGGGCCGGGCTGGCGAGCATCGCGAATACGGGCAGGGCGATCAGGAGACTGCGCATTGCAGCCTGTTGCCCGGGCCCGCGTGAACCGACGGTGGACGCCGCGCGCCACCCGCTTTTGCTTGACTCCGCGCACGTTCTCGCTAAGTGCCCGGCCCGACCGCTCCGGCCATGTGCCCTGCGGTCATCCGTCCGAGACAGTTGGTGACCGGAATATGCCGGTCTTAATTTCCAGCCTAGACGGGGAAACGAGATTTACGGCGGCCCGCATGTCCCCATGCGCCGCAATCGCATCCTATAGCCGGATGTACCTCCTTCCCCTTCAAACGGACCCATGGCCTCGCAGCTTTTGCGGCGGGGTCGAACGTGAGCCGGTCGTCTCCGTTTATTCGGATTCGACCATAGTGAAGGAGTAAGCATGGATCGTTCGCAAAAAACCGATGCGGTCGCTCAGCTGAACAACGTCTTCAACGAGGCGGGCGTGGTGGTCGTCACCCGCAACCTCGGCCTGACGGTGGCGGAATCCACCGATCTGCGCGCGAAGATGCGGGAAGCCGGCGCGACTTACCAGGTTGCGAAGAACCGTCTTGCCAAGATCGCCCTCAAGGACACCGACTATGCAGGTATCGAAGAATACCTGAACGGTCCGACCGCCCTCGCATACAGCGAAGATCCGGTTGCCGCGGCCAAGGCCGTGGTGGAGTTCGCGAAGACCAACGACCGCATCGAAGTGGTCGGTGGCTCGATGGGCTCGCAGGTGCTCGACGAAGCAGGTGTCAGGGCTCTCGCCTCGATGCCCAGCCTCGACGAACTGCGTGGCAAGCTCGTTGGTCTGGTCAACGCCCCCGCGACGAAAATCGCGCAGGTCGTCAATGCCCCGGCGAACAAGCTCGCTCGTGTCTTCGGCGCGTATGCCGCCAAGGACGCTGCGTAAGACGTTTTTCCGCACGACATTTCCGGCCGCGGCATGAGCCCGGCCACGCTATTTTTTGGAGTGAATTATCATGGCTGACATCGCCAAGCTCGTTGAAGAACTTTCGAAGCTGACCGTCCTCGAAGCAGCTGACCTCGCCAAGGCTCTTGAAGAAGAGTGGGGCGTGAGCGCCGCTGCTGCCGTTGCGGTTGCAGGCCCGGCTGCCGGTGGCGACGCCCCGGCTGCTGAAGAAAAGGACGAATTCGACGTCATTCTCACCGGCGACGGTGGCAAGAAGATCCAGGTCATCAAGGAAGTCCGCGCCATCACCGGCCTGGGCCTCACCGAAGCCAAGGCTCTCGTCGAAGGCGCGCCCAAGCCGCTCAAGGAAGGCGTCAACAAGGCCGAAGCCGAAGAAGTCAAGAGCAAGATCGAAGCCGCTGGCGGCACGGTCGAGCTCAAGTAAGCTCTTCTCGCTTCCGAGCGAAATCGAAGGGGCGGTGCCAGCGATGGCGCCGCCCTTTTTCGTGCCCTATCGAATCCCGTTGATCTCCCCGTGTCCCGGGCTCACCATCAGTCGCATGCCGAAAAGGAGCCGATGGCATGCTTGCACTTGTCTTCCCTCTAGCGCTCGCCGCCCAGGACCCTGCGATCGGCACGCCTTGTGAGCAAGTTGCCGCGCAAGAGAGCTACTCCGGGCCCATGGATGTCTGCGATCCCCTGCTGGAAGGTGCAAACGCATATTCGGCAACGATGCGTGCGAGCCTCACCCCGCGACCGGCCGCAAAGCAGGTCATGGTCTATCAGCGGGACGGGGAGTGGTTCCTGCATGCCGAAGGATATCGCTGGGAGGGAAGCCTGGTGGAGACCCGCCGCAATGACATGCCGATATCGCCCGCCGACGCCGCCGCGATCGGCAAGGAAATGAACACGGCCTCTCTCGCGGCCCTGGCTCAGGTCCCTTATTACGGCTTTCCGAACGTCATCTGCACCGACGGGTCGACGATCGAACTCGCCGCCGCGATCGAGGGGGCACGCTATGCGGCTCGCCAGCACAGCTGCGCGGCCCCCCAGCAACTCGAGCGGACAGCGGCGCTCTTCAGGGAATTGGCGATCAAGTACGATCCCGCGTTCGAAGGATACCTGTCAGGCCTGTAGGGCAGGCTCAGGTCGTGCGCTTTCGCCCGCGCAGCACGTTACGTTCCTTGCCCGCGTGCAGATCGTCCGCGTCGATCTGGGCCTGCAGCCGGGCCATGTCGTTCTCGCGATAATCCTGCTCGAGCTGCTCGATCGCGCGCGCGTCGGTGTCGAGATGCTCCAGCACTGCGCGGCCCATCGCGATCGCGCTTTCGCGCAGCTCACGCACCTGAAAGGCGATCTGTGCCGGGGCCAGCTTCATCACGTGCCGCCGGTCGAAGGTGCGCACGAACAGCGCGGCGTCGGGGAAGGCCTCGCGCACCGAAGCCAGGAATTCGGCGTCGATCTGGTTGCCATCGATACAGAAGCAGATCAGCTTGGCCTCGCGCGCGCCCGCCTGGCGCAGCATGTCCATCCGCAATCCGTCGCCGAAGAACACCTTGATCCCGAACTCCTCGGCAGTGTCGATCTGCGGCACGTTCCTGTCGATCATCGTGACGTCGAGCCCGGCGGTGGCGAGCATCTGCGCGACCGTTTGGCCGAACCGGCCGAAGCCGATCACCAGCGCCTGCGGCGTTTCGCCATCCGGCCCCTCGCGCTCCTCCCGCGCTCCGGCGGCGGGCGTGCGCAAACGTGCGGTCGCCATCATCAGGAACGGGGTGGTCGCCATGGAAAGCGTAACGATCGCGGTGAACAGGCTGGCGGTCTGCGCATCGATCACCCCGCCGGTTTGCGCGGCATTGAACAGCACGAAACCGAACTCGCCCCCCTGGCTCAGCAGCAGGCCCAGTGCGAGGGCGGAGCGCCACGGCAGCTTCACCGCCATGCCCAGCCCGGTGATGATCGCGGCCTTGGTGACCACCAGCGCCGCCGCCATGCCGATCACGAACAGCGGCTGCGCGGCGATCGCCTGCAGGTCGAGCATCATCCCGACCGAGACGAAGAACAGGCCCAGCAGGATCGAGCGGAAGGGTTCGATATCGGCCTCCAGCTCGTGGCGGTAGGGCGTATCGGCCAGCATCACCCCGGCGATGAACGCGCCGAGCGCGGTCGACAGGCCGATCGCCTCCATCACCGCCGCCGAGGCGACCACCGCGAACAGCGCGGCGACGACGAACATCTCGCGCTCGCCCAGCCGCCCGATCAGCCGCAGCAGCGGGCGCAGCGCGAACCGCCCGGCGAGCACGAGCGCGACACAGGCGCCCAGCGCGATCGGCAACTGGACCCACCCGCCGGAGCCGCCATCCTCGCCCCCCTGCACGCCGAGCGCGGCGACGATCGCGAGCAGCGGGATGATCGAGAGATCCTGAAACAGCAGGATGGAGAACGCCCGTTCCCCCACCGGGGTGCGCAGGTTGCCGCCCGATTGCAGCATCGGCAGCACCTGCGCGGTGGACGACAGGCCGAGCGAGAGGCCCACCGCCAGCGCCGCAGCCATCGGATAGCTGGTCGCGAGCCAGATCACTCCTGATACCGCGAGGCCGCACAGCGCAACCTGCGTCAGGCCGAGACCGAAGATCGCCCCGCGCAGCCGCCACAGCCTGTCGGGTGCCAGTTCCAGACCGACCACGAACAGCAGCATGACGATGCCCAGTTCGCCAAAACTGAGCGTTTCCTCGCCGCTGCCAGCCAGTCCGAGCACCTGCGGCCCGACTACCGCGCCTGCGACAAGGTAGCCCAGCGTCGCGCCCAGCCCCAGCTTGCGGAAGAGGATCACGAATAACAGCGCGGCGGCCAGCAGCACGACACCGCTTTCGAGCGCTACGTGCGCGGAGGCTTCGCCGTGTTCCATGCCAGTGTGTTCCCCGGGTATCAGGTCGATCCGCAAAACCCATGGAGCGCACGCTGCCCCTAGGCAAGCGGCACGCGCACCAATATCCGGGCCGGCTTTTTATGGCTTACACACCCCACCCTTCGCGGGACCCGTCCCCCTGGCGCACCGAGATATTCGCCACGCTCCGGCTCAGCTGGCCGCTGGCGCTCGCCAACCTGCTGCAAATGCTGACCTATGCGATCGACGTGATCTTCATCGCGCGATTGGGGGAAGAGCCGCTGGCGGCCTCCGCGCTGGCGGTGTCGGTGTTTGGGCTGATCGTGTGGGCGCTATGCTCGATGACGGGGATGGTCGCGGCGGTGATTTCGGCGGAGCTGGGCGCGCGGGCACCCGCGCTGCGCCCCGTGCGCCGCGCGACCCGCATGGCGCTGTGGCTCGCGGTGCTGAGCGGTGCAATGGGGATGATCGCGTGCCTGGGGTTCGAGCAGTTTGCCCTGCTGACCGGGCAGGAGCCCGCGCTCGCCGCGCTGGGGCAGAGCTACATGCTGATCCTCGTGTGGTCGGTGATTCCGTTCATCGTCAACAACGTGCTGCGCAGCTTCGTGTCCGCGCTCGACCGGCCGATCTTCGCGACCGCGATCACCGCGCTCGGCATCGGCGTCAACGCGATGGGCAATTATGCCTTCATCTTCGGCAACTGGGGCGCACCTGCCCTCGGCCTGCCCGGCGCGGCGGTGGCGACGCTGTTCACCTCCCTGTTCACGATGCTGGCCTACGTGGTCGCGATCCGGCTCGACCCCAAGCTGCACCGCTACCATATCTTCGGGCGCTGGTGGGTGCCCGACTGGCCGGTGTTCTGGCAGATCGTGCGCAAGGGCACGCCGATCGCGCTGATGGTGAGCGCGGAAGCCGGGGTGTTCAGCGCGGCGGCCTTCCTGATGGGCAATATCGGCGCGGCGCAGCTCGCTGCGCACACGCTCGCACTGCAGATCGCTGCGCTCGCGTTCCAGGTGCCCTTCGGCGTCGGCCAGGCGAGCACGATCCGGGTCGGCTATTTCTACGGCGCGCGCGACAGCGACGGGATGGCCCGCGCGGGCTGGGCGGGGATCGGCATCGCGTTTTTGTTCATGAGCGTGACTGCCAGCGCCATGGTGCTGGTGCCCGACTATCTGCTGTCGATCTATATCGACCCGTGGGCGGCGGCCAACGTCGCGATGGTCGCCTTCGCCACCCGCTACCTGCTGGTCGCCGCCGCGTTCCAGCTGGTCGACGGGGTGCAGGCGGTCGCGGGCGGAGCGCTGCGCGGCCTGCAGGACACGCGCATGCCGATGTGGATCGCGGTCTTTTCCTACTGGGTACCGGGCTTCGGCACCGCGATGGTGCTGGGGTTCGCGACCCCGCTGGCGGGCGTGGGCGTATGGCTGGGGCTCGCCACCGGTCTTTCCTTTGCCGCCGTGCTGCTGACCTGGCGCTGGGCGCGGCGCGAGGCGCTGGGCCTCACGCGCGTCCAGCCGGATGCGAAAAGGGTCAGGCCGCCTTCTGCGTGATCTCGCGCTGCGGGAAGGGAATGCTGATCCCCTTGTCGTCGAAGGTCGCCTTGGCTGCCTCGGTCAGGTCCCAGGTCAGCTGCATGTAATCGCCGGTCGCGCACCACACGCGCAGGCCGATCCCGACCGAGCTGTCGTCGAGCGAGGCGACGAAGGCCTGCGGCTCAGGATCTTTCAGCACCCGCTCGTCCGCTGCGGCCAGACCGAGCAGCGTCTCGCGCGCCTGCTGCATCGAATCGTCGTAGCCGATCCCCACGACCAGCTCGATCCGGCGGGTGGGATGGCGGTGCAGGTTGACGATCGGCTGGTTCCACAGCTCCGAGTTGGGGACCATCACGAACAATCCGTCGAACTGTTTCAGCTCGGTCGTGAACAGCCCGATCCGCTGCACGGTCGCGGTGAATTTGTCGACGCTGATCGCCTCGCCGACCACGAAGGGGCGTTGCACCAGGATCATCACGCCCGAGGCGACATTGCTGAGCGTGCCCTGCAACGCAAGGCCGACCGCCAGCGCCATGCCGCCCAGCGCGGCGATGATGCTGGTCGTCTCGACCCCGAACTGGCTCAGCACCGTGACCAGCACCACCGCCCACAGCGCGTACTTGACCATGTTGGACAGGAAGTTGGCGATGGTCGGTTCGAACTTGGAGGATTTGGACAGCGCGCGCTCCGCCCAGCGCGACAGGACGCTGGCGATCAGCAGCCCGATCACCAGCACCGCGAAGGCGCCGATGATCTGCATGATATTCGCCTGCAACCACTCGATGATGCTGGTCACGAAGCTGAGGTCCACGCCGGGCGTATCGGCGCGCGGGGTCGGTGTTTGAGAAGCCATGCCTGTCCTGTTAACTTGCGTTTCGATCCGGATGCGCAAACCGCGCTTGAATGGGTACGCACGAGAGGGCCGAGCCGGTCCCGAACGCGCGCTCCGCGCGCCGCGCCGGAACGCGATTTTTTATCCTCGCCACCGCTTGACGCAGGATGGCCTGCTCCACATATGCCCCTTGCTGGCACTCTCCCTGTGGGAGTGCCAACACCCGTTTTTCACCCTATCAAGAGGTATCAAGCATGGCATTTCGTCCGCTGCACGACCGTGTTCTGGTCCGTCGCATCGAAGCCGAGGAAAAGACCGCCGGCGGCATCATCATCCCCGATAGCGCTCAGGAAAAGCCGAGCGAAGGCATGATCGTTGCAGTCGGTTCGGGCGCCAAGGCCGAAGACGGCACCGTCACCCCGCTCGACGTCAAGGAAGGCGATCGCGTCCTCTTCGGCAAGTGGGGCGGCACCGAGGTCAAGATCGACGGTGAAGACCTGCTGATCATGAAGGAAAGCGACATCATGGGGATCATTTCCTGATCCGCTGACCAGCGCATGTACTTCATCAACTAACCCAATTTCTCAGGAGAAACTCACATGGCAGCCAAGGACGTAAAGTTCGGCCGCGAAGCCCGCGAAGGCATTCTGCGCGGCGTCGACACCCTCGCCAATGCCGTCAAGGTCACGCTGGGCCCCAAGGGCCGCAACGTCGTGATCGACAAGAGCTTCGGCGCACCCCGCATCACCAAGGACGGCGTCACCGTCGCCAAGGAAATCGAACTTAAGGACAAGTTCGAGAACATGGGCGCGCAGATGATCAAGGAAGTCGCATCGAAGGCGAACGACGCCGCCGGTGACGGCACCACCACCGCCACCGTGCTGGCCCAGGCCATCGTCAACGAAGGCATGAAGTCGGTCGCAGCGGGCATGAACCCGATGGATCTGAAGCGCGGCATCGACATCGCCGTGACCAAGGTCGTCGAAGACCTCAAGGGCCGTTCGAAGGACGTGTCCGGTTCCAGCGAAATCGCCCAGGTCGGCGTGATCTCCGCCAATGGCGACCGCGAAGTCGGCGAGAAGATCGCCGAAGCGATGGAAAAGGTCGGCAAGGAAGGCGTCATCACCGTCGACGAATCGAAGGGTCTCGAGTTCGAACTCGAAACCGTTGAGGGCATGCAGTTCGACCGTGGCTACCTCTCGCCCTACTTCATCACCAACCCCGACAAGATGACCGTCGAGCTGGATGACCCGTACATCCTGATCTTCGAAAAGAAGCTGTCGAACCTGCAGGCGATGCTGCCGATTCTCGAAGCAGCCGTTCAGTCGGGCCGTCCGCTCCTCATCATCGCGGAAGACATCGAAGGCGAAGCGCTGGCCACCCTCGTGGTCAACAAGCTGCGCGGCGGCCTGAAGGTCGCAGCGGTCAAGGCTCCGGGCTTCGGCGATCGTCGCAAGGCGATGCTGCAGGACATCGCGATCCTGACGAAGGGCGAAATGGTCAGCGAAGACCTCGGCATCAAGCTCGAGAACGTCACGCTGAACATGCTCGGCCAGGCCAAGCGCGTCACCATCGACAAGGACACCACGACGATCGTCGACGGTGCGGGCGAACAGGCCGACATCGAAGCGCGCGTCAACGAAATCCGCACCCAGATCGACAACACCAGCAGCGACTACGACAAGGAAAAGCTGCAGGAACGTCTCGCCAAGCTGGCGGGCGGCGTTGCCGTGATCAAGGTCGGCGGTGCCACCGAAGTCGAGGTGAAGGAGCGTAAGGACCGCGTCGACGACGCGCTGCACGCAACCCGCGCCGCGGTGGAAGAAGGCATCGTCCCCGGCGGCGGTACCGCGCTGCTCTACGCGTCCAAGGCTCTCGAAGGCCTCAAGGGCGACAACGAAGACCAGACCCGCGGCATCGCGATCGTGCGCAAGGCGATCCTCGCCCCGATCCGCCAGATCGCGACCAATGCCGGTCACGATGGTGCGGTTGTCTCGGGCAACCTGCTGCGCGAAGGCGACGAAACGCAGGGCTTTAATGCCGGTACCGACACCTACGAGAACCTGGTCAAGGCCGGTGTGATCGACCCGACCAAGGTCGTGCGCACCGCGCTGCAGGGCGCAGCCTCGGTTGCCGGTCTGCTGATCACCACCGAAGCGGCTATTTCGGAAGTTCCGGAAGACAAGTCCGGTGGCGGCATGCCCGACATGGGCGGCATGGGCGGCGGCATGGGCGGCATGGGCTTCTAAGCCCTCCCCCAACCACGCCTGCCGTTACGGCAAAGAAAAGGCCCCGTCGGAGCGATCCGGCGGGGCTTTTTCGTGGTGGCTTGTGCGCGGTGCGCGGTGGACAAGCCCGGCGGCTACCCGCCCTTGCGGCTCGCCTCCGCCGCCGCAAGCATGTCCTCGGGCCAGGTCACCTGCGTCTGGGTCTGCGGGTTGAACACGTCGCCCGGATACTGCGCCGCCTCGGCTGCGGCGATTTCCTCTGCGGTCAAGAATTCGCTCGGCTCCAGAGCGAACACGTCGAGCCCGCGGGCGATCTCGGTTCCGTAGATGCGGCCCTTATACCAGTAGGCGCTCCAGTAGCCGCCGGTGATCAGCTGGTCCTCGTCCACCGGGCCGCGATCGAAATACGCGATCTCAACCGGGTTATCGGCGTCGGTGAAGTCGATCACGCTGATCCCGCCCTGATACCAGGCCTGCACGAAGATATCGCGCCCCGGCACCGGGATGATCGAGCCGTTGTGCGCGACGCAGTTTTCCTTGTCGCTCTGCGGGGCGGGCAGTTTGTAGAGGCTGTCGAAGCTGAGCTTGCCGTCCTTGAGCGAATAGATCGCGTCGGCGCCCCAGTTGCGCGGATCGCCCGCCTGGCAGCGTGGCCGCCCGCCGCCGCCCCATTCATCGGTGAACAGCACCTTGGTGCCATCGTTGTTGAAGGTGGCCGAGTGCCAGTAGGCAAAGCCCTTGTCCGTCACATCGTCGATCCGCACCGGCTTGAGCGGGTCGGAGATGTCGAGGATGATGCCATTGCCCGAGCATGCGCCCGCCGCGATGTTCTTGGCTGGGAACACGGTGATGTCGTGGCACTGGTTGGTGACGTATGTGTCCTGCGTCGGCTCGCCCGCCTCGGTCATCCCGTGGTCGCCGCCGCGCCACAGTCCGGCGATCTGGCCATCCTTGGCAAAGACGCGCGGAGAATCAACGATCCGCGACTTCGCCGGGTCGGCCAGCGGAATCTCGATCACGTCGATGCTGAACAGCGCGGTCTCGTCACCTGCGGTATCGAAGCAGCCCGCCAGTTCCTCGTTATCGCGGACGTAACTGGTGCCCGAATTGTACACGACGATCCGGCGGTCGTCGGCCGCGACCACGGAGTGCGTGTGGCTCCCCCGGCAGGTCTGCACCAGACCCACCTGACGCGGGTTGGTGATGTCGGAAATGTCGAAGATCCGCAGGCCGCGGAAGCGATCCTCGCTGACCCGGCCCTCGACCCCCTGCAACCCGCAATCCTTGCGCGCGCGGCTGTCCTGCACGCTCATGATCAGGATATCGCCGACGATGCTGACATCGCCCTGCCCGCCGGGGCACACCACCGAGGTGACGAGGTTCGGCACCCCGTCCTCGCCCAGCCGGTAGGCGTTCCACCCGTGATAGCTGCCTGCGACCAACAGATCGCCCGAGAACGCCATGTCGGTATTGGCGAAGCTGAGCAGCGATCCGCGCTGGCCGAAGCGGTCTTCGCTTTCCTCGTCCTCATCGCGCGGATCGGCCTTGGTCGCATCGACCAGCTCTGCCTCTTCCGCGTCGTCCTCGATCCGCGGTTGCAGCTGCGCGGGGTTGGCAGGATCGAAGAACCCGGTCGGCTTGGGCATCGCAGTGACAAGGCGCAGGTTGGAAATCGCCTCGCCCGCATCGCGGAAGCCCGGGGCGAGGCCCGCGCGCGGATCGGTGGAGAGCGTGGCGCCGACCGCGTTCATCCGGTCGATCTCGCCCTGCTGTTCGACTTTGATGTCGTTGACGAATTCGAACATCACCGGGTCGTAGGCGGTGCCCGGCTGGTCGAGCAGATCGTCGACCATGCGGATCGCACCCTGATGGTGGCGGATCATCAATTCGAGGAACAGGGCATCGAATGCAGTGCCTTGCAGCGAGGCGAGGCGCTTCATCTGGTCCGGCGTGGCCATGCCCATCGCGGCCATGTGTTCGGCATGGGTCATCCCGCCCATATTGGCGGCGGTGTGCTGCATCGTCGCGGGCAGCCGGCGCGAGGAGAGCCAGTCGCGCATGAAGGCGATCTCGTCGCCCTGCCCGGCGTCGATCCGGCCCGCGATCTTGACGATGTCCGGGTTGCTGGTGCGCCCTTCGACCAGCTGGGTCATCTCGGTCGCCTGCTGGTGGTGCGGGATCATCATCTGCATGAAGCGCGCATCGGCGGGGGCAAAATTGGTCCCGGCGAGCTTGCTCGCATCCTCTGCCTTGAGCGACCTGTTCTCCTGCCCCGGCGCGCCGGGCTGGATGATCGGCGCATCCTGCGCGGCGAGCGGAACCGCCATTGTCGTGGCCAGAGCAATAAGGCTGGCGGCGGTCGCCATGGTGCGGATGGTCATGCTGGTATCTCCCCTGTTCGGGCGCGAACTTACCGCTTTTGCCCTTCATGAAAAGGCGGATCTCATGCCCTTTGCCCGCAACGATCCGTGCGCTGGCGTGTTGGTGGGTGGAAAGGAGAGAATTGCCACTATGAAACTACCCCACAACGCCCATGTCGCCGTCGTCGACGGCAACCGCTTCATGCTCCTCCGGAACACCGGCAAGCCGTTCGAGCCGACGCTGGAGAAGGTCGACCAGCCCGAACTCGACCCGAGCAATTTCAGCGCGGGCGTGCGCCATCAGGACGATGCCAGCCAGCGCAGCGGCGCGACCGATCTGAACGAACTGGCGCATGGTGCCGCGGTGAGCGAATGGCTCAACGCCAAGGCCGTCTCGGGCGACCTCACGCAGCTGATGGTGATGGCCGATCCCAAGACCCTGGGCGAGATGCGCCGCCACTATCATTCGGAACTGGAACGCATTCTGGTCGGCGAGATCGACAAGACCGTAACCGGCGAACCGCTTGAAAAGATCGCAAAAGTGATCGCCGAAAGCTGATCCAACGCGATTGGTTTCACGCTTTACCGCAGGATTGGCATGGTCGACCGTGCCAATCCTGCGCAAACGCCATTTTGGGCTTGAGCCACTGTTAAGTGAGCGCATTAATGCTCTGCACACGAGTCACGGGCTATGGGGCAGAGCATGCTTAGGAAACTTGGGTCGACATTTGCACTGGCACTGGCAGCGGGCGCACTGGCGCAGGCACCAGCCGCCGCGCAGGACGCACAAAGTGCCTCGCTCGACGCGCAGGTTTCGCTCGAATCGCAATTCGACAGCATGCTGGGCACCGAACTTCGGGCCCCCAAGACCTTCGAAGCTACCTACGATTCCTCGTTCGAACGCCAGGTTGCCGCGCTTGCCGACGGCTCTCAGGGCCGGATCGGCGTCTACGCGATCGATCTGACCACGGGCGCAGAGGTCGGCGTGCTTGCCGATCAGCGTTTCCCGATGGCCAGCACCAGCAAGGTTGCGATCGCGGCGACCTTCCTCGCCGGGGTCGACCAGGGTCGCTGGAGCCTGTCGAGCGAGTTCGAACTGCCCGGTCGCGGAACCTATATTTCCGCACGCGAGCACCTCAATCTGATGATTACCCGCAGCTGCAATGATTGCACCGACGCGCTGCTGAACGCCGTGGGCGGCCCGCAGGCGGTCAATGCGTGGATGCGCAGCGCGGGCATTCTCGATTTCCAGCTCACACGCAACATCGCCGCGCTGGTGCGCGAGGATGGGCGGACCGATCCCGCAACCGAAATCGATCTGCGCGACAGCGCGACCCCGCGCGCGATGGGCCAGCTGCTCGCCGGGATCTATCAGGGCCGGTGGCTCAGCCCCTCTTCGCGGCAGGTGCTGATGAGCGCAATGGGCGACACGGTAACCGGCAAGCGGCGGATGACCTCGGCACTGCCGATGAGCGCCAACCTCGCCCACAAGACCGGCACGCTGAGCCGGACCGCCAGCGATATCGGCATTTTCTACACGCCAGACGGCCGTCCGATCGCAGCCGCGATCTACGTGACCGGGCAGAGCGCCTCGATGGCGGTCGAAAACGGCAGCCGTGCGGAAAAGCTTAACGCCCGCCGCCTGCGTGACGAGCGGATCGCCTCGATCACCAGCGCACTCTACAATGGCTTCGGCCAGCAGCAGCGCGAACCGACCGACGGTCGGGTCTGGGCCACCGCCAATTACGGTTCCGGCGGCCAATAAATTTCATTTTCTTCGGACAAAAAAAGGGCGGCACCGTGAGGCGCCGCCCTTCTTTTTTCGCTGAAGCGCTGGCCTTAGTCGGCAGCGGCTTCGGCTTCGGTTTCGCCCTGAATGTCGGCTTCCGCTTCGGTCGCTTCGTTTTCAGCAGCGTCGGTCGCGTTGTCGACGGCTTCGCCGGTGTCGTTGGCGGCGTCTTCGATGCCTTCGCCCATGGCGTCGACATTGGCTTCGGTGTCGGCAGCGGCGTTTTCGACGGTGTCGCCAGCGGCGTCTTCAGTCTTTTCCGAGCAAGCAGCGAGGCCGAGAGCGGAGACGGCGATGGCCGAAGCGAGAACGATCTTGCGCATAATCTGTAATCCTTTTCCAAATGGATCCTGCCGCGGTTTGAGCGCGGAGAGGATGAAACCTCCGGGTTCCGGCGGCTTCTGAGTCGTAGATAGTGGCAAGAATGTGGCGCGGCAAGCCCAATTTCGCCACAAACTGTGGCAGGCGCCTTTTTCCGGCCATTTTTCGGGGAATAATTTGCCGCGCGTAAGCTGCTGACGCCCTCTCGCCACGCTGCTAGCAGGGGGCATGGCCGACAAGCAGCACCTCTATCTCGTCGACGGTTCGGCGTATATCTTCCGCGCGTATCATCGCCTGCCTCCGCTGACCAATCCGGAGGGCACGCCGGTGGGCGCGGTCTACGGCTACACCACCATGCTGTGGAAGCTGGCCGAGGATCTCGACAAGG
Organism: Erythrobacter sp. YJ-T3-07; assembly: GCF_015999305.1. Lineage (NCBI taxonomy): Bacteria > Pseudomonadati > Pseudomonadota > Alphaproteobacteria > Sphingomonadales > Erythrobacteraceae > Erythrobacter > Erythrobacter sp. YJ-T3-07. The sequence continues at coordinate 64,986 of NZ_JAEAGP010000001.1, forward strand.
CGGAGGGGCCGACGCACCTCGCGGTGGTGCTCGATAAGTCGAGCCAGAGCTTCCGCAACGAGATCTACGACCAGTACAAGGCCAACCGGCCCGACCCGCCCGAAGATCTGGTCCCGCAATTCCCGCTGATCCGCGACGCCACCCGCGCGTTCAGCCTGCCGATGATCGAGGAACCCGGTGTCGAGGCGGACGACATGATCGCCTCCTACGCGCGCGCCGCGGCAGCGCAGGGCTGGGACGTCACCATCGTCTCTTCCGACAAGGACCTGATGCAGCTGGTCGGCACCAGCGAGCAGGGCGGCACGATCGACATGCTCGACACGATGAAGAGCGCGCGGATCGGCCCCGCCGAGGTCGAAGAGAAGTTCGGCGTCGCGCCCGAACTGGTTGGCGACGTGCTCGCGCTGATGGGCGATTCGGTCGACAACATTCCCGGCATCTTCGGGGTCGGCCCGAAGACCGCGACCAAGCTGATACAGGATCACGGATCGCTCACCGCCGCACTCGACGCGGCGCCGGAGATGAAAAAGAGCAAGCTTAAGGAACGCCTGCTCGAACATCGCGCCGATGCCGAACTGAGCCGCATTCTGGTGACGCTGAAGGAAGATTGCGAGCTGCCGATCGCGATCGACGACATGAAGCTGGGCAAGATTCCGCCCGAACCGCTTGCCGCCTTCCTCACCCAACATGGCTTCGGCAGCCTGCTGAGGCGGCTCGAAGGCGGTAATGGCGGCCCCGGCCCGAAGACCCAGCTGCACCCCGCCAAGCCGCAGGACCCGGGCGAAGCGCACGCGCCGCAGGGCAACAGCCAGCCGCTGCCCGAGATGCCCGCGATCGACCGCAGCACCTACGAGTGCGTCCAGAGCGTCGAGCAGCTCGACGAATGGATCGAGAAGGCCTTCGCCGCACGGCTGGTGGCGGTCGATACCGAGACCAGTGCGCTCGACGCGATGCAGGCGGATCTGGTCGGCGTCAGTTTGGCCATCGGGCCCAACCAGGCCTGCTATATCCCGCTGGGCCACTTCAACGAAGGCGGCGGCGGGGACGATATGTTCGCCGAGAAGCCGCAGCAGATCGCGCGTGAGACCGCGCTGGCGATGCTCAAGCCGCTGCTGGAAAGCGATGCGGTCCTCAAGATCGGGCAGAACATCAAGTACGATCTCAACGTGCTCGCGCGCCACGGCATCGCGGTGGCCCCGATCGAGGACACGATGATCGTCAGCTTCGCGCTGGATGCAGGCCGCTCGCAGGACGGGATCGGCGGCGGCCACGGGATGGACGAGCTGGCGCAGCGCCACCTCGGCCATACCTGCCTGACCTTCAAGGAAATCTGCGGCACCGGCAAGAAGGCGATCCCCTTCGGCGAGGTGCCGATCGACCGGGCGACAGAATACGCGGCGGAAGATGCCGACGTTACCTGGCGGCTCTATACCCACCTCAAACCGCGGCTGGCGGTGGAGGGCGGTACGCGAGTCTACGAGCGGGTCGATCGCCCGCTTATCCCGGTGGTCGCGGGGATGGAGCGGCACGGGATCAAGGTCGACCGCCAGCAGCTTGCCGCTCTGTCGGAGCGGTTTGCGCGTGAAACCGCCCGTCTCGAAGGCGAGATCCATGAAATCGCCGGGCAGGAATTCACCGTCGGCAGCCCCAAGCAGCTGGGCGACATCCTGTTCGACAAGATGGGCTACAAGGGCGGCAAGAAGGGCAAGAGCGGGCAATATTCGACCGACCAGTCGGTGCTGGAAAAACTCGACGCGACCGGTGCGCCGATCGCCACCAAAGTTCTCGAATGGCGCCAGCTCGCGAAGCTCAAATCGACCTATACCGACGCGTTGCAGCAGGCGATCAACCCGAAAACCAACCGCGTGCACACCAGCTACAGCCTGGTCGGCGCGCAGACCGGGCGCCTGTCGAGCACCGACCCCAACCTGCAGAATATCCCGATCCGGACCGAGATCGGCCGCGAGATCCGGCAGGCCTTCGTTGCGGACGAGGGCAACGTGCTGCTCGCCGCCGACTATTCGCAGATCGAGCTGCGGCTGGCCGCGCACATGGCCGATGTCGCCCCCTTGCGCGAAGCCTTTGCCGCGGGCGAGGATATCCACGCGCGCACCGCGCAGGAGATGTTCGGCAGCGTCGACCGCGACACCCGCGCGCGCGCCAAGACGATCAACTTCGCGATCCTCTACGGCATTTCGCGCTGGGGCCTCGCCGGGCGGCTGGGGATCGAGGCGGACGAGGCGCAGGACCTGATCGACATCTATTTCGCCCGCTTCCCCGGCATCCAGCGCTATATCGTCAACACAATGGAGACGGTGCGCGAGTGCGGCTATTCGCAAACCCTGTTCGGGCGCAAAACCTGGTTCCCACGGATCAATTCCAAGAACCAGGCGGAACGGCAGGGGAGCGAGCGTGCCGCGGTCAACGCGCCGATCCAGGGCACCAGTGCCGACATCATCAAGCGCGCCATGGCCCGGATGGGCCCCGCGCTCGCCGAAGCGGGCCTGAAGCCCGATGCGCCCGACGGGGTGCGGATGCTGCTGCAGGTGCATGACGAACTGGTGTTCGAAATGCCCGAAGGCCTGCTCGAGCAGGCCAAACCGGTCATCCGGTCGGTCATGGCCGATGCCGCCGGCCCGGCGGTCGCGCTCAGCGTGCCGCTGGGCGTCGAGATCGGCACCGGGCGCAACTGGGACGACGCGCATTGACCGGGTCGTCCCCCTCATCATCCCGGGTCGCCCTGTTTCGCGTTTTTATCCGCCGGTGGTTCAACTGGCTGGTGCTCGGCGCGATGGCGGGGGCGATCCTCGGCGCGGTGCTGCTGCTGCTGTCGACCGGCGCGGCCGAGCGTGCCGAGCGCAATCAGGTCGAGCGGCTGGGCGACGTGCTGCTGATGCTCGACCGGATCGAACGCGCCGCCCTGTCCGCCGAAAGCGCGCAGCGCGGGTACTACATCACGCTCGATACGCGCTATCTCAAGCCTTACCGGACCTCGCGGCGCGATGCCGAGACGGCCATGGAGAGGCTCGCGCGGTCGATCGATGACCGGATGAGCGATGAGCAGCGCACCGAGTTCGTCGCGATCGAGGATGCCCTGAACGACAAGTTCGCCGAGCTTGACCAGACCATCGGGCAGGTCGAACGCGGCCAGCTGCGCGACGCGCGGCGCCAGATCCTCGAGGGTGAGGGCTACGACGCGATGCAGCGCCTCACCGCCGCGATCGACCGGCTGGCGCAGATCGAGAACCGCCTGCTCGACGAACAGAGCGCCCGCGCGCAGGCCGCCGAAGCGCGCATCCTGCCGCTGCTGGGCCTGCTGCTGCTGCTGCTGGTGAGCGCGATCGTGCTCGGCGCGGTGCTGGTCGCGCGGACCGCGCAGGCGGAGACCGAGGCGGCGCAGGCGCGCGAGCTGGAGGTTGCGCGCGACCGGGCGAACCTGCTGGCGCAGGAGCTCAACCACCGGGTCAAGAACCTGTTCGCGATGGTCCTCGCGATCATCCAGATGAGCGCGCGCGAAGCGACCGATGTGACTGCCTACAAAGATCGCATCAGCGCGCGTATCCACGCGCTGCTGACCGCGCACGAGGTCACGCAGGGCCACGGCACCGCAGCCGACCGGCTGAACCGGCAGGGCGGCGCGTCGCTGCGCGCGCTGGTGGAGGCGACGGTCGAGCCGCACGTGTCGCAGGAGAAGCGGCTGGTGCTGGAAGGCGATGATGTCGCGATCGACCGGGTGCAGGTCACCCCGCTGGGGCTGGTGCTGCACGAGCTGGCGACCAATGCGGTAAAATATGGCTGCTGGCGTGATGCCGGCGAGCTGACCGTGCGCTGGACGCGCAAGGGCAACCTGCTCCATCTCGACTGGCAGGAGGACTGGGATACGGCAGACCAGAAGGAAGGCGAGCAGCCCGCGCAGAGCCAGGGCGGCTTCGGCAGCACGCTGATGATCGGGGCCGCGCGTCAGCTGGGCGGCGAGATAGAGCGGACCTTCGGCCCGCGCGGCGTCACGGTCAGCATTGCCTTCCCCGCGCAGCCCGGCACAGCGGCGGCCTGATAGATGTCGATCCTTGCCTCCATCCCCCTGCCCGACCTGCGCACCTGGGTTGTGCCGGTTGAAGACATCGCCATCGCCGCCGCCATCCTCGGCGTGTGCGTGATCGTCGCGGTGGCGGCCCATCGGCTTGCCTTCGGCATCATCCGCAAGGCGACCGCGCATGGCCCGGCGCGTCACGGCCAGCCGGTTGTCGAGGCGATCCGCGCACCGGCGCTATGGCTGGCGGTGACCATCGCGATTTCGGCGGCGGCGGAGCGGGCCGAAGTGATCCGGTCGGCTTGGGATGCGCTGTCGGATTTCGTTGCCCCGATCATCCTTGGCTGGCTGGTCTTGGCCTTCGTGACCGGCTGGGCCACCGCGCACGAGCGGCGGATGGAGCGCCGGCTCGACCCGATCCACATGCGCAGCCGCAAGACGCGGATCGAGATTTTCCGCCGTACCGCGTCGAGCCTGATCATAGTCATCACCATCGCGCTGGTGCTGGTGAACATCCCCGGCGTGCGGCAGGTCGGCGTCACGCTGATGGCCTCGGCGGGCCTTGCCGCACTGGCGATCGGCGCCGCGGCGCAGCCCGCGCTCAAATCGCTGATCGCGGGCATCCAGATGGCGCTGACCGAGCCGATCCGGATCGGCGACATGGTGGTGGTCGACGGAGTGACCGGCCGGGTCGAGGAAATCCGCATGACCTTCGTCATGATCCGCGCGTGGGACGAACGCGTGCTGGTGGTGCCGACGGGCAAGTTCTTCGAGGAGAGCTTCGAGAACTGGTCCCGCTCCGCCGACCGGCTGACCGGGGTGGTGATGCTCCACCTCGATCCGATCGCGGACGTCGCGCCGATCCGGCAGGCGTTTCTCGATTTCCTGAAGGATCATCCGCAGTGGGACGAGCGCGATGCCGCCGCATTGGTGACCGACGCTCATCCTGAAAGCATCGCGCTGCGCCTGTCGATGACCGGGGCGACGATCGGCGATGTGTGGGATCTGCGCTGCGCGGTGCGCGAATACATGCTGCAATGGCTGCGCGAGAACCAGCCGGTCGCGCTGATCCGCCACCGGCTGGAGGTCGAGGCCGCGAACGAACGGGGCGGCTAGGCGCGCGTTCACTGTGCCGTCACATCTTCGGCCTAAATTGGCAAAATCCTATACAAACGAGGCAGTTGGGATCGCCCATGATCGCACGTCGCAGCTTCCTTGCCACCACCGCTGCGATGGGGGCGGCTGCGCTCTCCCCAGCCCGGCTGCTGGCCCAATCGAACACCATCACGATCCCGATCCGGCTGACCGACAAGCGCGTGCTGATCGACTGCCTGCTCAACGGGCAGGGGCCGTGGCCGCTGGTCGTCGATACCGGAGGGTCGGTCGGCCTGATCGAGCAGGCGATGGTGGATCGGCTGGGACTCAAGACAGTGGGCAAGAGCCCGCTCGGCCTGATTGGCGCGCACCGGGTGTACGATATGGTGCTGGTGGATGAGCTTTCGCTGGGCGGCGTGGTACGCCAGACCGGCGCTCTGTTCGCCGCGACCGACCACGTCAATTTCATCGAGGATGCAGTCGGATCGCTCGCCGCCGGGGTCGTCACAACCATCGACAGCGAGCTGGATTTCGGTGCGTCGCAATTGCGGCTCTATCCCTCCGGAGCACCCGACCGCAGCGGCTGGAGCCGGGTCGAAGATGCCTTCGTGCTGGAAGGCAACCGCTATGGCTCCAGCTGGATGTTCGCGCCGGTCACCATCGCGGGCCAAGCCTTCCCCGTCGGCCTCGACACCGGCGCACCGACCGAATTGCGGTTGAGCGGCGAGGCTCTGGAGAAAAGCGGCTTGTGGGATTCGCCCCGCTGGACTCCGGGGTCGCCCGACGGGAAAGCCCGCATCGTGCGGTTACCCGAGATCGGATTTGGCGGCACGGTCCTGACCGGGCTGATCGCAACGCTCACACCCAAAAGCCCGTGGACGTATTTCGAAAACGGACTGGTCGGCCTGCCGATCCTGCGCCGGTTCGACATCGCCACCCGGCCGGCGACGAAGGAGCTGTTCCTGCGCCACAACGCCCTGCCCGCACCCGCACCGGAGTATAACCGTGCGGGCATGTGGATCGATCGCGCAGGCAAGGACGTAAAGGTGGCGGTGGTCGGCCCTGGCAGCCCCGCAGCGGTCGCGGGGATCGTGCCGGGAGACCGGCTGGTCGGCGCCGATTTCCAAGGGCTGATCGCAGTCATGCAGGGGCCCGCCGGAACGGTCCTGCCGCTGGAGGTCAGGTCGAAGGCGGGCGGCACCCGCCGGATCGACCTGACCCTCGCCGACTTTCTCTAGCCGCCGGGCGTATTATCCCGGCGATCAGTCGCCGTGCTTCGATGCGCGGGTCGATTCGACCATGCCTTCGGTGATGAAGCCGATCGGCATGGGCTCCGCCGCGCGCTTCTTCAGCTCGCCACGCATCTTCCTGTATTCGTCCTCCATCTTGGCGGTGACGGATGCGCGGCTGTCCTTCAGCGCCTCGGTGAAGTCGGCCATGGTGACCTCCTGCACGTCCGCGCCCGCGCGATGCAGCGCGACCAGCCCGGCGCGGCGGACCACGTCTTCCAGATCGGCCCCGGTGAAACGCTCGGTCTCCTCGGCGATCTTCGACAGGCTGACATCGTCGGCCAAAGGCATGGCGCCGGTATGGATGCCGAGGATCTGCTCGCGCCCGTTCACGTCGGGCGTGCCGACATAGACCAGCTCGTCGAACCGGCCGGGCCGCAGCAATGCAGGATCGACCAGCGTGGGGCGGTTGGTTGCCCCGATCACCACGACCGACTGAAGCTCTTCCAGCCCGTCCATCTCGGCAAGGATGGTGTTGACCACGCGGCCCGTCACCTGCGGCTCCATGCTTCCGGACCCGCGCGCGGGGACCAGCGAGTCGATCTCGTCGATGAAGATCACGCATGGGGAGACCGCACGCGCGCGGCGGAACATCTTGGCGATCTGCTGCTCGCTCTCGCCATACCATTTGGACAGCAGGTCAGAGCTCTTCATCGAGATGAAGTTCGCATCGGCCTCCTTCGCGACCGCCTTGGCCAGCTGCGTCTTGCCGGTGCCCGGCGGGCCATAGAGCAGGAAGCCCTTGGCCGCGCGGATGCCGAGGCGGTGAAACGCCTCCCGGTTCTTGATCGGAAGCTCGATCCCTTCCTTCAGCTTCTCGATCGCGTCGTCGATACCGCCCAGATCGCTCCAGCTGACATCGGGCACCTGGACCATCACCTCGCGCATCGCGGAGGGCTGGACGCGTTTGAGCGCGGAGAGGAAATCGTCGCGACCGACATGCAGGTTCTCGAGCACCTCGGGCGGGATGGTTTGCGCGTCGAGATCGATCTGCGGCATGATCCGGCGAACCGCGTCGATCGCGGCCTCGCGCGCAAGAGCGGCGATATCCGCGCCGACGAATCCGTGCGTGACCTTGGCCAGTTCCTTGAGATCGACGCCCTCGCCCAGCGGCATGCCGCGGGTGTGGATCGCGAGGATTTCGCGCCGTCCGCTCTCGTCGGGCACGCCGATCACGATTTCACGGTCGAACCGGCCCGGACGGCGCAGCGCCTCGTCGATCGCATCGGGGCGGTTGGTCGCCGCGATGACCACGATATTGGCCCGCGATTCGAGCCCGTCCATCAGCGTGAGCAGCTGCGCGACAAGGCGTTTCTCCGCCTCGCCCGGCACGCTGTCGCGCTTGGGAGCAATCGAGTCGATCTCGTCGATGAAGATGATCGCAGGCGCGGCCTGGTTGGCGCTTTCGAACACCTCGCGCAGCCGCTTCTCCGATTCGCCGTAGCCCGAACCCATGATCTCGGGCCCATTGATGGCGAAGAATTCCGCGTCGCTTTCATTGGCGACGGCCTGCGCCAGCCGCGTCTTGCCGGTTCCGGGCGGGCCATGCAGCAGCACGCCCTTGGGCGGGTCGACACCCAGCCGGGTGAACAGTTCGGGATAGCGCAGCGGCAGCTCGACCATTTCGCGCAGCTGCTGGATGGTTTCGGAAATGCCGCCGACATCGTCGTAGTTCACCACGGAGCGGCCCGCCTTGGGCTCTTCGAAATCGGGCCGCAGCTCGATCTCGGTATTCTCGTCGATATGGACGATGCCCTTGGGCGCGGTGCTGATCACGCGCAGGCGAATCTGGGTGAGCGCATAGGCGGGCGCGTTGAACATGCGCTGCACTTCGGGCGGCATGTTCTGGACCGGCTGCTGCCCGGTGGTGGCGACCAGATCGCCGCTGACGATCGGCTTGCGGAAGAAGTTGCGCTTGAGCGCCTGGGTCGGCCCCTGCAGCCGCATCTCGCGGCTGGCGGGCGCGAAGACCACGCGGGTCGCTGGGCGCGATTGCGCGGCCTCGATCTTCACGTGCTCGCCCGATCCGACCTCGGCATTGGCGCGCTGCAGACCGTCGAGGCGGACCACCGCAAGCGCCTGATCCTCGTCATGCGCGGCGATCACGATCGCGGCGGTCGAGCGCTTGCCCGACAGCTGGACCACGTCGCCCTCGGTCACGCCGAGCGTCTGCATCGCGCTGCGCGGCAGGCGTGCAACGCCGCGGCCGCTCTCTTCCTGACGGGCCGCAGCCACCTGAAGGCGGACGATTCTTTCTTCGGTGGCGGTTTCGCTGTCGGCCATGTGTGCGGTTTCTCCCGGTTGTCGCCCATATCGGGGGGTATGGCGACCCTACATAAGTTGCGCTGCGGCTTATGGAATGGGCGAGCACGCGCTTGGGTCCGCGCGACGCTGCGATTCGGCAGGGCGCGGCGGATTGCAGGCAAGAAAAAACCCGGCTGGCGAACCAGCCGGGTATGAAGTTTGGGAGAGGATGCCTGAAAGGCCCCATTGTTCTGCCGCAACGCAGTATATTTCGCAAGTGCGAAAAAGACATCGGGCGTTGCAAAAGTTGCAATTCTTTTATACTTCTGATTTTAGATGATTTTTATCTGTGTGAACCCATTTTAGTCCTGCTGCGCCGCACCATTTTGCGTTTTGCGCACGGGATGACAAGGCACGCGCGAAGCCTTAAACCCTCCCCAAGCCTCACCCCAGACCTGCCGGAGTCCCATGCAGAAACTCTACCCCGATGCCGCCGCCGCACTCGACGGTGTGCTCAAGGACGACATGCTGATCGCCAGCGGAGGTTTTGGCCTTTGCGGCATCCCCGAAAGACTGCTCGACGCGATTCGCGACAGCGGGGTGAAGAACCTCACCTTCGCCAGCAACAACGCGGGGATCGATAACGAAGGCATCGGCAAGCTGCTGCGCACGAAGCAGGTGAAGAAGATGATCAGCAGCTATGTGGGCGAAAACAAGGAGTTCGAACGCCAGTTTCTCTCCGCCGAGCTCGAAGTCGAGTTCTGCCCGCAGGGAACGCTGGCGGAGCGGATGCGCGCAGGCGGCGCAGGCATTCCCGGCTTCTACACCAAGACCGGCGTCGGCACCCAGGTGGCCGAAGGCAAGGAAGTGAAGCAGTTCGACCGTGGCGAAGGGCCGGAGGATTACATTCTCGAACACGGAATCTTCGCCGACCTCGCCATCGTGAAGGCGTGGAAAGCGGACGAGACGGGCAATGTCGTGTTCCGCAAGACCGCGCGCAATTTCAACGTGCCCGCCGCCACCTGCGGCAAGGTGTGCGTGGTCGAGGTTGAGGAAATCGTGCCGACCGGATCGCTCGATCCCGATTGCATCCACCTGCCCGGCGTGTTCGTGCAGCGGATGATCGTGGGCGCGCCCTACGACAAGAAGATCGAATTCCGCACCGTGCGCGAGGCGGCCTGACCGCCGACCAGCGATGAAACGCCTGCTCGCCCCGCTCCTGCTGCTTGCCGCTGCGCCCGGCATCTCGGGCTGCGTTGCCGCCGCCGCGCCGATCGCGGCGGGGATCCTCCTCAGCAAGGAGCTGAACAAGGACAAGGCCGACAAAGCGGATCGTTCGGCAGCGCAGGGCGCGACCGTGCCTGCCGAAGGTGTCGGCGATGGTGTGACAATGGCCGCTCTGCCCCCGCCTTCCGGCGCGCCGCGTGGCGGCAACGGCCAGCAGGCCGGGGCCGTGGGCACGACCGACGCAGCAGAAGCAAGCACCGCGACCCTGACCAGCCTCACCGCCCTGCCTGCACCCAGCGGCACGCCCGGCGGACAGGCGACGGGCGGCTTCGAAGGGCTGTTCGCCACCGCCACGGCCATCGCCCAGCGCGATCCTTACTCGACCGAGCCGCGCCTCTCCGCGCTGCTCGCCGAGCCGGGCCAACTGAAGCCGGAACGTGCGCCATGCGCCTTTGCGCAGACCGCCGTGCTGATCGATCTGGACCCCGGCGACGGCGAGGCCCCGCTGACCGAGGATATCGCCGCCCCCAACGGGCTGGTCCGCGTACTTGCCGCGCTGCGTGCGCAGGAAGTCGCGGTCCTGTGGCTGTCGCGCCACACCGCCGATCGCGCGGGCGCGGTCCGCAAGGCGCTGCTTCGCACCGGGCTCGACCCGCGGGGCGAGGACGAGCTCTACCTCGTGCGCTACGAGAACGAGAGCAAGGATTCGCGCCGCCAGGATGCCAGCGGCGATTACTGCATCGTCGCGATCCTGGGCGACCAGAAGCGCGATTTCGATTCGCTGTTCGGATACCTGAAGAACCCGGACGATGCCTTCGCGCTCGATCCGCTGATCGGCGAGGCGTGGTTCCTCGGCCCGGCTCCGATCACCGCCGCGACCGGCGCTCCCATCACCGCCCAGACACCTCCTTCACAAGGCTAGAGACATGACCGAGCAGACCCCCGGCTGGACCCGCGACGAGATGGCTGCGCGCGCCGCGCGCGAGCTTCAGGATGGCTATTACGTCAACCTGGGCATCGGCATCCCCACGCTGGTCGCCAACCACATTCCGGAAGGCATGCACGTGACGCTGCAGAGCGAGAACGGCATGCTCGGCATCGGTCCCTTCCCGCTGGAAGGCGAGGAAGACGCGGACCTGATCAACGCGGGCAAGCAGACAATCAGCGAGCTGGATCACTCCGCCTATTTCGACAGCGCGACCAGCTTTGCGATGATCCGCGGCGGGCATATCGACCTGACCGTGCTGGGCGCGATGGAAGTGGCTGAGAATGGCGACATCGCCAACTGGATGATCCCGGGCAAGATGATCAAGGGCATGGGCGGCGCGATGGATCTGGTCGCGGGCGTCAAGAAGATCATCGTGGTGATGGACCACACCAGCAAGCACGGCGATCCGAAGTTCATCCCCGAATGCACGCTGCCGCTGACCGGCACCAATGTGGTCGACATGGTCATCACCAACCTCGGCGTGTTCCAGCGCCCCGATCACGACAGCGCCTTCCGCCTGATCGAACTCGCGCCCGGCGTGACCGAAGAGGATATCACGAAGAGCACGACGGCGAAGTATGAGGTCGCGCTAGAAACCGCGTGATGAAATGGTGGATCAACTTATGGCAGATAGATTGTTTGTCGCGGCTCTCGCGGAGCGGAATGGCGGCAAATCCACAACGTGGAATCGTCTTTTCGGGCGCGAGGTTCGCCGTGGGAAGTACGAAAGGGCTCTCGAAGTCCTACCGGGGAAGAGCGTCCAAGTATTCTTGGTCAGCGGCTCCTTTGAAGAACGAGAAGAATACTCCGGCGACATCTTAGAGGATCAGTCGGCCCGCATCATCCTTTGCTCCGTCCAGTACATTGAGGCTGGCTGGGACACCTTCGATTACGCCTTTAAAAATGGGTTCGACGTCCATACTCAGTGGCTCAATCCCGGATTTCAGTCTGGGACACGCTATTTTGATCGCTTGGGCTTCGCAGATCGACTCCTCCACCATGGGGCCACCCTCAGTATTCGCGACGGCAAGAGCAATCCATCTCAGCGTGTTGAGGAAATTCGCAGCCTCATTTTGGGATGGGCCGCCAGCCGAAATCTTTTGCAGAATTGACAATGTGGCTCGATAAACCCCGCAACCCGCACGCACCGCTGGCTGGCCTCAAGGTGCTCGAACTGGCGCGCATCCTCGCAGGGCCTTTCGCCGGACAGACACTCGCCGACCTCGGCGCGGATGTGATCAAGGTTGAAGCGCCCGAGGGCGACGGGACGCGGCTGTGGGGCCCGCCATTCGTGGAGCGCGAGGACGGCGCGCGCGAGGCTGCCTATTATCATGGCTGCAATCGCGGCAAGCGCGGCATCACCGCCGATTTTCGAAATGCGGACGATCTCGCCCGGGTGACCGCTCTCGCAGCCGAAGCCGACGTGGTGCTGGAGAATTTTCTGCCCGGCAAGCTGACCAAGTTCGGCCTCGACTACGCCAGCCTGTCCGCCTCCAATCCCAGCATCGTCTACTGCTCGATCTCCGGCTTCGGGCAGGACGGGCCGCGCCGCAACGAGCCGGGCTACGACTTCGTGATCCAGGCGATGAGCGGGTTCATGGCGCTGACCGGCGAGCCCGAGGGTGAGCCGATGAAACACGGCATGTCGATTTCTGACCTGTTCTGCGGGCTCTATTCGACCATCGCGATCCAGGCCGCGCTGGCGATGCGCGCGCGGACTGGCAAGGGTCAGCATATCGACATGGCGCTCTACGATTGCTCGGTCGCGCTGCTCGCCCATCAGGCGCAGAGCTTCTTCGCCACCGGCGAGAACCCGCCACGGATGGGCAACATGCACGCACAGGTCAGCGCCTATGGCGTGTTCCCGACGAAGGACGGCCCAATCGTGCTCGCGCCCGCGAACGACCGGCTGTTCCGCAGGCTGCTCGAAGTGTTCGAAAGGCACGACCTGCTGGGTGACGAACGCTTCGCCACCAACGAGGCGCGGATCGCCAACCGCGCCGAGATCGACGGGATCATCGCCGCCGAGACCGCTGCGTGGGATCGCGAAGCGCTGCTTGCAGCGTGCCGCGAGGCCAGCGTGCCCGCCGGGCCGATCTACGAGGTGTCCGAAGTGTTCGAGGAGCCGCAGGTGCAGGCGCGCGGGATGACCTTCCCGATGGCCGAAGGGCTGACCGGCCTGCGCAGCCCGTTCAAGTTCTCCGCCGCCGAGCTGGCGCTGGGCGAGCCTTCGCCCAGGCTCGGGCAGGACGACTAGCGCCCGATCGGGCCGAAGCGCCCGCGCGCGATGCCGCGCCACAGCCACTCGAACGGGCCCTGCCGGAAACGCGCCAGCCAGAGCGGCGACCACAGCATCATCAGCGCGATCGGAACGGCAGTAGTCGCGAACGCTCCGCCGCGCGACACAGTCCCGTAGAGGCCCAGCCCCCACGAATAGAACAGCAGCGCAAACACCGCGCTGGTGAGCAGGTAGTTTGTAAGGGACAGCCGCCCGGTCGCGGCCAGAACGCGGCGCAGCGCGCTGTCACGACCGGCGAACAGCGCCATCACCAGCGCGGCATAGGCGATGGCCAGCAACAGATCGAAGGGCAGCGACCAGAACAGCGAGACCGGGCCGACCACTGCGCCGGTGAAGCCGCTCCACACATCGACCAGCATCAGCAGCACCAGCGGCGGCACGGCGATCAGCGCCAGTTTTCGTGCCAGAGCGATGCAGCGAGCGCGCGGCCAGCAACCCTGCAGGAGACCGCTGCGCCACAGGCCTGCCCCCACCAGCATCGTGCTCAGCGTAGACGGGATGGCAGGTACCTGGGTCTCCAGCGCCGGGCCGAACCCCGCGATGCGCCGCGCCAGCCGCTCGGCAAAGCTCTCGGTGCCGATCATGTGTCCGTAGCTCAGTGCCTCGGGATTTGCGCCGAAGGCCGAGGCGGGCAACAGCGCCTGCTGGGTGCCCGGCTCTGCGGTCAGCCACTGATAGGCGATCAGCGTGCCGCCGCCCACGTGCAGAACCATCAGCACGCCGCCCATGACGAGCAGCCTGCGCGTGTCGAGCCGCAGGAAAAGAGGCAGGAACAGGCCCGCCATCGCATAGAGCCTCAGCACATCGTTGTTCGCGAGCAGGATCGCGTGGGCACCGCCGATCGCGAACAGCACCAGCATGCGCAGCGCATGGTCGCGCAGCGGGTGACCCTTTTCGGCCTGCTGCGCCCGCTCAAACAGGATCGCGACCCCTGCGCCGAACAGCATCGCGAACAGGCTGCGGAACTTGTCTTCCACCAGCACGAAGCTGACCGCCCAGACGATCCAGTCGATCGCGCTCTCGCTGCCCGCCGCTGCCGGGTTGAAATAGGCCGCGGGCGGCAATGCGTAGATGTAGACGTTCATCAGCGCGATGCCCGCCACGGCAACGCCGCGCAGCGCATCGAGCGCGACGACCCGCTCTCCCGAGGGACCGGGCGCGGTCAGAGTGGTGCCGCGCCGGTCCATCGGCTTACTTGCCGACTGCGGCCTTCAGGTCGTCGACCAGGTCGGTCCGCTCCCACGGGAAAGCGTCGCCCGCTGCCGTACGACCGAAATGGCCATAGGCCGCGCTCTGCTTGTAGATCGGCTTGTTGAGGCCAAGATGCGTGCGGATGCCACGCGGGGTCAGGCCGCCCAGCTTGTTCATGCCGCGGATCGCATCTTCCAGCGCCTCTTCGGAGACCGTGCCCGTCCCGTGCAGGTCGACATAGACCGACAGCGGCTCGGAGACGCCGATCGCGTAGGACAGCTGGATCGTGCAATGCGTGGCGAGGCCCGCTGCCACCACGTTCTTCGCCAGATAGCGGGTGATGTAGGCAGCGGAGCGGTCGACCTTGGTCGGGTCCTTGCCGCTGAACGCGCCGCCACCGTGCGGGGCCGCACCGCCATAGGTATCGACGATGATCTTGCGGCCCGTAAGCCCGGCGTCGCCGTCCGGCCCGCCGATCTCGAACGCGCCCGTCGGGTTGATATGCCACACCGTATCGCCATCGATCAGGCCATCGGGCAGCACTTCGCCCACGGCCTTCTTCACATAGGCCTTCAGCTCGGCTTCCTTGTCGCCCTGGTCGTAACCCTTGGCGTGCTGGGTCGAGACGACGATCGCGACCGCCTTCACCGGCTTGCCGTTTTCGTAACGCAGCGTGACCTGGCTCTTGGCGTCGGGTTCGAGGAACGGCGCCGCGCCCGACTTGCGGTCGTCGGCCAGCCGCTGGAGGATCTTGTGGCTGTAATCGAGCGTCGCGGGCATCAGGTCGGGCGTCTCGTTGCAGGCATAGCCGAACATGATGCCCTGGTCGCCCGCGCCCTCATCCTTGTTGGACCCGTCGGTGCCGGCGTCCACGCCCTGCGCGATCTCGCTCGACTGGCCGTGCAGATGGTTTTCGAAGGTAAAGGTCTGCCAGTGGAAACCGCTCTGTTCGTAGCCGATTTCCTTCACCGTATCGCGCACGACCTGCTCGATCTCTTCGGCGGCACCCGGCTTCCACTCGCCATTATCGTACATCGGCGTGCAGCGAATCTCGCCCGCGAGCACGACGCGCTGCGTGGTGGTGAGCGTTTCGCAAGCGACCCGCGATTCGGGGTCCTTGCTGAGCATCAGATCGACGATCGCGTCCGAGATCTGGTCGGAAACCTTGTCCGGATGGCCTTCGGAAACGCTTTCGGAGGTGAAGATATAGCTGCTGCGCATAGGGAGGGGTTTTACCTCGATATAAAGAGTTCTTTAAGTCTCGCCGAGGGCCCTAAACCCGCCTGCGCCGGTTGACAACTAGGGAGCCGCCGAGGAGTGCGAGCGCCCAGATCAGCGCCAGCCAGTTGCCCAGCCGCGCGAACAGCGTCGGCGCCCCGGCGGGCGGCACCTTGCCTTCGACCCGCGCCTGCTCGCCCATTGCCATATGCTGGCGGACGACGCCCCGCGCGTCGATCACGCCGCTGATCCCGGTGGTGGTCGAGCGGAGCACCGGCAGGCCTTCCTCGATCGCGCGCATGCGCGCCTGTGCCAGATGCTGCGGCGGCCCGGTCGGCCCGAACCAGCCGTCGATCGAAGGGTTCACGATGTAATCCGGGCGGTTGGCGCGATCGACCACCTGACCGGAGAAGATGATTTCGTAGCAGATCTGCAGGCCCGCGCGGCCATAGTCCCCCAGATCGAGCGTCTGCGGACCCGGGCCGGGATGGAAATCGATCGAGCCCGCCACCAGCCGCGACAGGCCGAGCGGTTCCAGCACATCGCGAAACGGCAGATATTCGCCATAAGGCACCAGATGCGCCTTGCGGTAGCTGCCGGCGATCTCGCCCTGGTCGTTCAGCACGGTGACGACGTTGTAGGCCCCCGTCACGGTGTCGCCGTCCACCTCGAGATCGGTCGTCCCGGTCAGCAGCAGCCCACCCTCGCCGATGACACGGGCGAGCCGGGCTCGCGCGAAAGCGGGGTCGCGCCCGGCGGTGGTCGCGGCGTAGAAACGCTCGGGATAGCCTTCGCGCAGATAGTCCGGCAGCACGCCCTCCGGCCACAGCACCAGCCGCCGCTCGGGCCCGCTCGCGGGCGGGCGGGCGGAGAGCGCGGCGAGGGTGAGGAAGCTCGGCTCGTACTGGCGCGGATCGTTCAGTTCGTCCTGATCGAGATCGGGCTGGACCAGCGTGTAGTCGAGCTCACCCTCGCGCCCAGCCCCCACCGGCCAGTACATCGCAACCGCGAGCAGGACCGAGGCGATCCCGAAGCGCAGCCATTCGCGGCGCAGCACCTGGTCGATCAGCATCGCGGCCAGCACCACCGCGATACCCGAGAGCGCGTAGGTGCCGGTCAGCGGAAGCAGTCCGGCCAGCCCCGGCCGATCGAACGGGCCGAGCATGGCGAGGCTGAACGGCCCCCAGGCATAGCCGGTGAACAGGGTCGCGCGCAGCCACTCGGTCAGCACCCAGGCCCCGCCCAGCGCAAGCGCGTAGGCCAGCGTACTGCGGCCACGCGCCAGCCGGTAGGCGGCGGCAAAGGCGATCGCAGGGTAGAGCGCGAGGAAGGTCGACAGCAGCGGCACCGCGAGCCAGCCGAGAATGGCGGGCATCCGGTCCTGATGGGTGAAGGCGGTCGCGATCCACGTGTTGGTGACGGTGAAATGGGCGAGCGCGAACAGCCATCCGCGCAGGAATGCGCCCCGCACCGTCGGGCTGAAGCGGATCAGCACTGCAGCCGCGCCCAGAGCCAGCAGCGCGAGCGGCCACAGGTGGAAGGGCGGGAAGCCCAGCGCGGACAGCCCGCCCAGAACCAGCAGGGTCAGGCGTGGGCGCGCAAGGGCGAGGGGCAGCGCGCGGTTCAGCACGGGCTGCGCCCGCGCAGTGCCGGGCGGGTCACAGGCTTACTGCCCACCCCGCCGCGCGACCGGAAAGGTCGGGCCACCAGCATTGCGATGTCAGCCGACCGCGCTCAGCGCCTCGTCGTCGCCATCATCGGATGCCTTGCGGGTCCGCCGACGCGGCTTGGCCTTGACCGGCTTGGCATCCTCTTCACCATCGCCCGCAGTGGCGGCAGCGATCGCCGGCGGCAGGACGGCAGCGTCGATTTCGCCCTGACCGTCATTGCCGTTATCGTCGTCGTCCCGGTCCGCCTTGCGCGTGGTCTTGCGGGCCTTCGGCGCGGCGCGGCGCGGTTCGCTGCTGCGCTTGCGCACGAAGGGGTTGTCGTCGCTTTCGAACTCGTCGTCGCCATCATTGGCGTCGGAATCGGCATCGGACGACGCGTCGTCATCGTCGGAGCGATCGCGACCGCGCTGGCGTTCGCTGCGGTTGCCCTTCTTGGGCTTGCGCCGTTCGTCGTTGCGATTGTCGTCGCCCCGATTGCCGCTGCTGCGGTTGTCGTTGCCACGATCGTCATCGTCGTCTTCGTCGGTATCATCGTTCGCACGGTCGCGCCCGGTGTCGCGCTTGGCGCGCTGTTCGTCCTGGCGGGCCTTGTTGTCGGCGATGACGCGGAAATAGTGGTCCGCGAACTGCAGGTAGTACTCCGTCTGCACGCGGTCGCCATTGTGCTGGGCGTCCTGCGCGAGCTTCTTGTACTTGTCCAGCAGCTGGGGTGCATTGCCCCGTGCGCGGCTGTCGATCCGGTTGGAGCTGTTACCGCCCCCGCCGTGATTGCGATTGCCGCGGCCGCGCCGCCGGTTGTTGTTGTTGTTGCGATTACTGTTGTTGTTCAAGGAATTAGTCTTCCCTCGTGGTCGGGCCAATAGATGCGGCGTCGCAGCTGTGCTGGGTCCGCGGCCCACCTGTCCCTAAGCATGATCTTCGAACTCTTGCCGATCGCAAGCCCTTGAAGGAGCCTGGTCCCACCGCAAATGTCGGATCGCGACCCGGGCGAGAAACCGTCCATTTCTTGCCAGGTCGAGACCGGACTTACCGGTTGGCTTTCCCTTTGCCAACCCCTTGCGACATAATCATTGCGCGCGGGTGTCCGTTCAGGTCCCGGCGCAGCGTGCTTTCAAGCCCTTGATTTTGCGCGAGTGCGGCCACGGCATCGTGCTGCGTACTGCCGATTTCGAAGATGGCGATGCCATCAGGCGTCAACAAGGGCGCGATTTGCGGGAGCAGGATTCGGTAATCGTCGAGGCCTTCGGGGCCCGCAAACAGCGCCGATCCCGGCTCGTGCTCGCGCACGCACGGGTCGAGCGATGCGTCATCCTCGACATAAGGCGGATTGCACAGGACCAGGTCGAACGTGCCGAGATGCTGCCGCCAGCCCCGCTTGGTCCAATCGCGCTGGATGAAACGCGCCATCCCCCGGTCTGCGCGGAACGGTGGCAGTTCGCTCTGCCCGTCCCCGACAACGCCGGTCGGAGTGTTCGCATGTCGCTGGGCATTGGCAATCGCCACCATCAGGGCTTCGAGCGAAGCGTCGACACCGATCCCTTCCGCATCGGGCCAGAGCGACAGCGCGGCCAGCAGCAGCGCGCCCGACCCGGTGCCGAGGTCGAGGATGCGCTGCGGGGCCTCGCCCGTCCCGAAGTGCTCCTGCGCCGCGTCGATCAGCGTCTCGCTGTCGCCGCGCGGGATCAGCACGGCGGGCGTGACCTTCAGCTCCAGCCCGTAGAACTCGGCATTGCCGGTGATGTAGGCGACCGGCTCGTGCGCCAGCCGCCTCTCGAAAAGCCGGGCGAAGCCATCGGGCACAGGATCGCGCATGTGATGCAGCAGCATGGCCGAGCGTGAGCATCCCAGCGCGTGCGCCATCAGCAGCTCGGTATCGATCCGCGCCCATGCGACGTCAAGAAGGCTCGCCGCCTTGCGGATGACCTCGCCGACACTGCCCTTAAGGTCGACAGCATCACTCATTCATCGCCGCGAGCCGCTTGGCCTCGTCCTCGGCGATGAGCGCGTCGATCAGTTCGCCCAGCCCGGGGCCGGCGATGATCTGCGGCAGCTTCTGCAGCGTCAGGCCGATCCGGTGATCGGTGACGCGGCCTTGCGGGTAGTTGTAGGTACGGATGCGTTCGGATCGGTCGCCCGAGCCGACCATGGCCTTGCGCGCCTCGGCCTCGGCCCCCTGTGCGGCGTCGCGCTGCTGTTCGTAGAGCCGGGCGCGCAGCACCTGCATCGCCTGTTCGCGGTTCTTGTGCTGGCTGCGCCCGTCCTGGCAGGTGACCACCAGCCCGGTCGGCAGGTGGGTGATGCGGATCGCCGAGTCGGTCGTGTTGACGTGCTGCCCGCCCGCGCCCGACGCGCGATAGGTGTCGATCTTGAGGTCGCCCGCGTCGATCTGCACATCGACCTCGTCCGGCTCAGGCAGCACCGCCACAGTCGCCGCCGAGGTGTGAATGCGCCCGCCGCTCTCCGTCTCGGGCACGCGCTGCACGCGGTGCACGCCGCTTTCGAACTTGAGCTTGGCGAACACGCCGGTGCCGGTGACGTGGGCGACGATTTCCTTGAAGCCGCCGACTTCGGACGCGCTCATGCTGACCGGCTCGACCTTCCAGCCCTGCTCGCCCGCAAAGCGTTCGTACATGCGATAAAGGTCGCCCGCGAACAGCGCCGCCTCGTCGCCGCCGGTGCCCGCACGGATTTCGAGCATCGCGGGCTTGGCATCGGCGGAATCGCGCGGGAGCATCGCGACGGCGAGCTGCTGTTCGATCTCGGGAATGCGCTGGTTCAGCGCCTCCAGCTCCTCTTCCGCCATGCCTCGCATCTCGGGATCGGCAAGCATCTCTTGCAGCCCGGCGACTTCCCCGCGCGCCGCCTTCAGCTCCAGCGCGAGCTTCGCGACCGGCTCCAGCTCGGCATAGTCGCGGCTTGCCTGCACGAATTCCTCGCCCTCCAGCTGGCCCGAAGCCATGCGCGCCTCGATCTCTGCGAAGCGGTTGGCGATCTGGTCGAGGCGTTCGGGAGGGATGGTCAATGGTCGTTCCGGTAGGATTTCTGGCACACCTGACACACAGTCCAGGGGTTAGAAAGTGGGCCCTGCGCGAGGCGCGCTATTTCGGCAGGTGAATGTCGGGTGCGGTGGCAGTCATGCAAGGCGCATTAGCGCGGGAAAGGTGGAGTAGGAAAGCCATCCCCACACCGTCATTCCCCCGAAGGCGGGAATCCCGCTTTCTTTGACGCATGGGCGGAAGAAGCGGGACCCCCGCCTTCGCGGGGGTGACGAGGGAGGAGTGCGGGCACCGCCTGCCTCTACCGTCATGCTGACGAGTTGGCGCAGCCCCCGCCACGTTCGTCATCCCGGGCTTGACCCGGGATCAGGCTTCTTTTGGCTTGGCGCGCACGGAAGGAAGCCCTGCCCCGGATCAAGTCCGGGGCGACGAGGAGTTAGGGCAAAGCCTTTGTCAGGATCATCTGAATCCAGTTCGGATTTCTTTCGTCATTCGGCCAATCCGGACTGTATTTCGAGTGAACGACGCGATCGATCACCGCCTGAATCCGCTCATCCCCCTCATTCCGAGAAAGCGATTTCAGCTTAACCGAATGCTCGTCGCTCTCATCCGGAGAACCGACAATCAAGATATGCTGCGGTCTCTCTTTGACGCTCCGATCAAACCTTTTCTTGGGTGAACCGGACGCGAACAAATCGGTGACCAAACTTTCCGCGCGCAATGCAGCTGTTAGGCTCTGAGCAACCTCCAAAGCACGCTCATACTCCAGGACCACCGCAACATCTGGCCCAGCCTCCGGCCGATCCCCCACCAGCATCGCCAGCCGCTCGATCCCCGCAGCCCAGCCGACCGCAGGCGTCGCAGGCCCGCCAAGGCTCTCGATCAGCCCATCATAGCGCCCGCCGCCAAGGATCGTACTCTGCGAACCCAGCGCGTCTGCTGCGGCAGAGCCCTCGTCCGGAATGAACTCGAACGCCGTGTGCCGGTAGTAGTCGAGCCCGCGCACGAGGCTCTCGGCGCGCACCCACTTCACGCCCGCCGCGTCGAGCCCGCTGGTCACTGCATCGAAGAATGCACGCGCCTCATCGGTCAGGAAGTCGTCGATCTTCGGCGCGTCGGCGACGAAACGCTGGTCGCGGCGGTCCTTCGAATCCAGGATCCGCAGCGGGTTCTTCTCCAGCCGCTCCTGCGATTCCTCGCTCAGCTCGTCCTTCACGTTGCGGAAGTGCTCGACCAGCGCGCCGCGCCATGCCTCGCGAGAGTCGCCGTCGCCCAGCGTGTTGAGGTGCAGCGTCACGCCCTCGATCCCCAGTTCGCGGATCACCTGGTCGGCCATCGCGAGCAGCTCGACGTCTGCTTGGGGTTCGGCCGCACCGATAATCTCGGCGTCGATCTGGTGGAACTGGCGGTAGCGGCCCTTCTGCGGGCGCTCGTAGCGGAACAGCGGGCCGTGGGTCGCGAGCTTGACCGGCGCGTGCTGCTGCCAGCCGTTCGTCAGGTAAGCGCGCGCTATCCCCGCCGTAAACTCGGGCCGCAGGGTGAGCGATTCCCCGCCGCGATCCTCGAAGCTGTACATTTCCTTGGAGACGATATCGGTCGTCTCGCCGATCGAGCGGGCGAACACCTCGGTCTTTTCGAACACGGGCATTTCCGCGCGGCGGAAGCGGTAGAGCTTGCGCACCCGTTCGAAGGTTTCGACCACGAAGGCGAAGCTTTCCGCCTCGGCCCCGAAAATGTCCTGCGTGCCGCGGATTGCCTGCGGTGTCTTTGTCTTTGCCATGATGGGCGAGCGCTTAGCGTGCACGCCCGCCAAACGAAAGCGGGATACATTATTGCATGCGCGCGCGATTGCCCGCATGAACCCCGGCCATGAAGCATCCCGCCCTCAGCGCCGCCATCCTCCCCCTCCTGCTGGCCACCCCGGCCCTTGCGCAGGGCGACATCCGCCCCGCGGGCAACACCGCGCCGGAGCAGGCGCAGCTGGACGACGCGACCCCGCTGCCCGCCGATACGCCGTGGCCGGGCGGGACGATCGCGCTGGATATCGATGCGACCGACACGACGCGCGGCGTCTACCGCGTGACGCAGACCATCCCCGTCACCGCCGACATGCGCGAGTTGCGCCTGCTGGTCCCCGAATGGCTGCCGGGCAATCACGCGGCGCGCGGCCCGATCAACCTGATCAGCGGCATCCGCTTCACCGCTGGCGGCAAGGTGCTCGAATGGAAGCGCAACCCGCTCGACGTGTACGAGCTGATCGTCGACCTGCCGCAGGGCACGAAGGCGGTGAAGGCCGAGTTCGTCCACACCTCGCCGATCACCGGCAGCGAGGGGCGGATCACGATGACGCAGGAAATGCTCAACCTGCAGTGGGAGAAGATGAGCTTCTATCCCGCCGGGCACTACGTGCGCCGGATCGCGGTCAAGCCGACGGTCAAGGTGCCCGCAGGCTGGCAGGTGTTCACCGCACTGGATGGCAAGACGCGCGAGAACGACACCGTGACTTGGCAGACGGTCGATTACGAGACGCTGGTCGATTCGCCGATCTTCGCGGGCAAGCATGCCGAACGCTGGGAAGTGGGCGAGAACGTGTGGCTGGATGCGGTGGCGGACAAGCCCAAGTATCTCGACCTCGCGCCGGAAAACCTCGCCCGCTTCGAACGGCTGATCGACGAGGCGGACGCGCTGTTCGGCGCGCGCCACTTCGACCATTACGACATCCTCCTCGCGCTGACCGACCGGATGGGCGGGATCGGGCTGGAGCATCAGCGTTCGGCGGAAAACCAGTACGAGCCGACCGCGCTGATCGACTGGGACGAGATGGACTGGGATCACAACGTCGTCAGCCACGAGCTGGTGCACAGCTGGAACGGCAAGTACCGCCGCCCGGCGGACCTGTGGACCCCCGATTACCGCACCCCGATGCAGGATTCGCTGCTGTGGCTCTACGAAGGGCAGACCCAGCTGTGGGGCTGGGTGCTCGCCGCGCGCAGCGGGTTGCAGACCAAGCAGACCTTCCTCGATGCCTTCGCCACCTATGCGGCGAACTATTCCGAAGGCCAGCCGGGCCGCGCGTTCCGATCGGTCGCCGACACGACCAACGACCCGATCATCAACTCGCGCCGTCCGATCCCGTACTCCTCGCTGTCGCGCAGCGAAGACTATTACGTGGAGGGCGCGCTGACCTGGATCGAGGCGGACCAGATCATCCGCCAGGGCACCAGGGGCAAGAAGGGGCTCGACGATTTTGCCAAGGCCTTCTTCGGCGTGAACGACGGCGACTGGGGCCAGCTGACCTATGATTTCGACGAGATCGTTGCGACGCTCAACGGCGTCTATCCCTACGACTGGGCCGATTTCCTGACCACCCGCCTGCTCGAACCGAACCAGCCCGCCCCGCTGCGCGGGCTCGAAATGGGCGGCTACCAGCTGGTGTGGAAGGACGAGCCCAACAGCTACGACAAGGGCCGGATGGGCAACGGCAAGTATCTCAACCTGTTCTATTCGCTCGGCGTGAACCTCGGCAGCGACGGCACGGTCACGGGCACGCTGTGGGACGGGCCGGCCTTCGATGCGGGGATCGTCAACGGCAACACCATCGTCGCGGTGAACGGCATCGCCTATTCGGGCGACACGATCGAACAGGCGATCGCCGCCGCGAAGGATAGCGACAAACCAATCGAGCTGCTGGTCAAGCGCGGCGAAACGTACCGCACGGTGGCAATCGATTACCACGGCGGGCTGCGCTATCCGTGGCTCGAGCCCGTGACCAAGGGCGAGCAACCGCTCGACCGCTTCCTGGAGCCGCGCGCGGGCGGCTGACCCGGACAATCAACGCCAACCCTTCCGCAGTGCACAAAACGCGTTGCGGCTTGCGGGCGGCTCTACTAGGTCGCGGGCACATCCTTCCAGCCCGATCGCGCGGGTGCGTGCGCACCCTGCCGATGGCGAGAGCGAACAGAGAGTAACAATGCGCATCGACAAGATCCCGACCGGCGACAATCCGCCCGAAAGCCTCAACGTCATCATCGAAGTGCCGACCGGCGGCGAGCCCGTGAAGTACGAGTTCGACAAGGATTCGGGCGCGCTGTTCGTCGATCGCATCCTGCACACGCCGATGCGCTACCCCGCGAACTACGGCTTCGTGCCGCACACGCTGAGCCCCGATGGCGACCCGCTGGACGCGCTGGTGATCGCCCGCTCGCCCTTCATCGCGGGCTGCGTGGTGCGTGCGCGCCCGATCGGCGTGCTCAACCTTGAAGACGAGCATGGCGGCGATGAAAAGCTGATCTGCGTGCCGATCGACACGACCTTCCCCTATTACTCGGACGTCGCCGAGACGAAGGACCTGCCGAGCATCATCTTCCAGCAGATCGAACACTTCTTCACCCACTACAAGGATCTGGAGAAGGACAAGTGGGTCCGTGTCGGCAAGTGGGGCGATGCGGCGGAAGCCAAGCAGATCGTGCTGGAAGCAATCGAGCGGGCGAAGGGGTGATTCCCTCGCCCAGCTAGGCTTCCTGCTTGGTGAGGCAATCGGCGAAATCGAAGAACAGGCCGCGCACATCCTCGGGTGCCCTGTCGGCCAGATCGTGGTCGGCCCCCAGGACGATCACGTGAGGCGGGAGGTTCTTGTTGGCCCTGAGATAGTCGCGCGTTCGCGGATCGAGCGCTCCGAGAAGAATGCGCGAACATTTGCCCTTTGGCTCAATGCCCTTCCACGCAAGATCATGCGCGCCGACGTAGCGCTCGACATAGGCGCGCAAGGGCAGCATTTCCGAGCGATCGAAGATTACCCCATCGCCCGACCGGCGATAGATGTTGCGGATACGCCAGCTCCCGACGAGGTCTGCATCCGTGTCCGCTTTCGCGCGCTCCTTTTCCAGCTCCCTGCGGGATCTCGCGATATGATGCTGTAGCCCGTCCATCACCGGCACGAGGGCGAGGACCTCCATCCGCTCGAGCCGGTCGCGTCCAAGCGCGCCGAGCGCGATGTGATTGCCGAGGCTGCTTGTGACCAGAGGGGGTTCCGCGCCGCTTTGATCGCGATAGTAATTCACTGCCGTCCTGACATCGTCGAAGGCCAGCTCGATCTCATCAGGCTCCTGCAAGGTTCGGACGAGGGTGCCCCAATAGCCGACCGACACGATCGTGTAGCCGTGGTCCATCAGGTCGCGGTAAGGCGATCTGCGCATGTCGCGCCAAATCCTTGCAGGCCTGCCCGAACTCTCGAGGCGGTCGAATAACGCGTCGTCCACGTCCGGCTCGACATGGAACGGGTCATCACCCGGGCCGCCGACGACGTCGATGATGTACCGACCATCCTGAGCTGTACCGGGAATTTGCGTTTCGACCACAGGTACGATCGCGTCATGGGCCCCGACCGCAATCAGTGTGGAAGTGATCCCTTGGGCGGACCACGAGGCGCATCGGACTCGCTGATCGCTCCTACCCGCCGAATGTGATTCGCGTTCGAGACACTCGAGCCAGTGCTTGGCAAGGCGGCCCTGAGGCCGGTCGGAACGAGACACCTCGATCATTTTGCGGAAGTTCGCCTGTCTTCGGGCCTCGTCGTCAGACGACCAGAAAAACCATATCGCGCCGAGCGCACATCCCCCGGCGGCGATCAGCATCGCGACGAGAACTATCGAACGCAAGGTCATCCACCCATTCCCCAAGCCTGGCGCGAGCTATCTCAACGCAGCGTCCTCACTCCACCGGCCTGCGGTGGTCGAGCAGGTCCTGCTTCTGCTCGCTGCTGTCGCGCTCTTCCTCGACCATGTCGTCGATCTCGTTACGCGGGGCGACGTCGGTCGGCTGAGGCGTGGCGGCGGCGCGCGGTCTGGCTGTGGGCGTGGCTCCGGCATCGCGTCCTGCGATATTCTCGAACGGCAGGCTGGCCGAGCGTGGGTCGAAGCGCAGGCGGTAGATCGGTTCGGGCAGGCCGAAGCCGGCATCTTCCAGTGCAGTCTTCACCGCCGGGATCGCCACGCTCTGCGCCTTGAACCAGTCGGTCTCGCGCTGGTCGATCCAGCCGAGGAAGCGGATCACCACGGTTGAATCGCCGACCTCCACGATCCGCGCCTCCGGCGCCGGCTCTGCCAGCATGAAGGGCAGGGCCTCCAGCGTGGTACGGCCCAGCTCTGCCGCAGCGGTCGCGTCGTCATCCGCGTCGACGCCCAGCGTGAAGTCGAACCGGCGCTGCGGATTGCGGGTGAAGTTGACGATCACCGCCTTGAACACCGCGCTGTTGGGGATGCGCAGGTGGTTGCCCTCCAGCGTCATCAGCACGGTCGCGCGGCTGGTCAGGCGCACGACGCGCCCCTCGAACGCGTCGATCTTGACCAGGTCGTTGGCCCGGAACGGCTGGCGCAGGCTCAGCATCAGCGAGGCGACGTAGTTCTCCACCGTGTCGCGCATGGCAAAGCCCAGCGCGATCCCGATCACCCCCGCCCCGCCCAGCACCGCGCCGAGCAGCGCGGTCGCCCCGATGATGTCGAGCGCGATGACCGCGGCGAAGATGATCGCGATGAAGCGGATCGCGCTCGCCACCAGATCGGCGAGGAAATCATTGGGCGTGACGAGCCGCCAGAGGAACCTGAGCGAGGCGAGCAGGTATCCGACCAGCAGGATCGCAAGGCCGATCAGCACCGCGACCCCGATCAGCGGCAGCATCCCCGCCGCGGCGCGCAGCCGGTCGATCAGCGCGGTGACGATATCCGCCGTCCCTTCGAGCGAGGTGTCGCGCGCGATCTCGTTCTCGACCGTCACCACATCGAAGCGCGCGGCGATCGCGCCGGCATCGTCGATCGCTTCCTGGCTGGGGGCGGAGCCGGTCAGGCGCACGACGCCCTGATTCACCGCGACCTCGACGCCGGAGAACGCCTCGACCTCGGCATAAATGTCGCGCAGGCGGGTGGCGATGCGGCTGTCGGCCTGCGGATCGCGCTCGTCCGACAGCGCGCCGGTGGCGGTGGGCGTGGGCTCCGGCTCAGCCTGTTCGGTCACCAGCCCCGGCAGCGCGGCGGCCAAGGGCGCGGCCACTGGCGCGGCGAGACATGCCAGCCAGAGCGCAGCGAGGAGACGCAGCAGCATGGTCAGCCCCGCACAACCCGGCCAAGGCCGCGTGCGTGCATCAATCGGGGAAGGCCGTGCCGAATCCCAGCGCGAGCAGCAGGGGCACGCCCACGGTCAGCAACCACAGCGCCACCTGATCGCGCCGGAACGCGCCCTTCAGGGCCGGATCGTGCGCCTTCGCGCCGTCGATATCGGTCCACCGCTTTTCGAAAAAGCGCAGCACGGGGATGAACCCGCCGACCATCAAGACCAGCAGCAGGTAGACGGTGATCCCGTCGAACGCGTGCTTCATCTTGGGCATGGTGATGAAGATCAGCAGCGCGGTGGTGACCAGCAGCGCCCAGGCGATATTGTCGCTGATCGCAGCGGGCCAGTCGGCCTCGGGCCGCGTATCGGCTGCATTCTTGGTCCAGGTGTTCATGTGCGGCATCCTCTCGATCGCCCCCGAGCCGGGCACGATAGGGCGAGTGGCCCGCACGCTCAAGCATGGAGGCCAAAGGCAGGCGCTCACCTATTGCGACTTTCGCCGCGCGCCCCATCTGCTAGGCAGAGAATTATGGCCGAGATCGATCCCGCCGACATTGTCCAGAAGCCTTCCGAAGTGGAGGCCAACGCCGCCCCGCCGATTCCGCAGGGCGGGCTCGAAGTCGTGTCCATCGCCAAGAGCTACGACAAGCGACCGGTGCTGACCGATATTTCGCTGTCGGTCGGCAAGGGCGAAGTGCTCGGCCTGCTCGGCCCCAACGGCGCGGGCAAGACGACCTGCTTCTATTCGATCATGGGACTGGTGAAGCCCGATAGCGGCCGCATCCTGATGGATGGCGAGGACGTGACCGGCCTGCCGATGTACCGCCGCGCGATCCTCGGCCTCGGCTATCTGCCGCAGGAAACCAGCATTTTCCGCGGGCTGACCGTCGAACAGAACATCGCCACCGTGCTCGAACTGGCGGAGCCCGACCGGCAGGCGCAGCGCGACGGGCTGGAGCGGCTGCTCGACGAATTCGGCCTGACCAAGCTGCGCAATGCGCCCGCGATGGCGCTTTCGGGGGGTGAACGGCGGCGGTGCGAGATCGCCCGCGCGCTGGCGGCGAACCCTTCGATCATGCTGCTCGACGAACCTTTCGCGGGGATCGATCCGCTCTCGATCAGCGACATCCGCGATCTGGTGATCGACCTCAAGAAGCGCGGAATCGGCGTCCTGATAACCGATCATAACGTTCGGGAAACGCTCGATATCGTAGACCGCGCCTGTATCATCTACGGAGGCCAGGTGCTGTTCGCGGGCACCCCGCAAGACCTGGTCGCAGACGAGAACGTGCGCAGGCTCTACCTTGGCGAGAATTTCACTCTTTAGTTTTCCGGCGATCGGCCAGGTGATCGCTAGCGGCAGAGTTGCGTCCGCCGGAGCGGCACCAGCCCGCACCCCCGCCCGGCCACCCATTCAGGGTACTCTTGTGGGTGGCCGGGCGGGGGTGTGGGCCGGTACCGCGCGAGCCGACAGCTTTGCTGTCGGCGGATAACGCATAAGGATGTCCCTCGCTCCGCGCCTCGACCTGCGCCAGTCGCAATCGCTGGTGATGACGCCGCAGCTGCAGCAGGCGATCAAGCTGCTGACGCTGTCCAATCTCGAAATCGAGGCGTTCATCGGCGATGCGCTGGAAGCCAATCCGCTGCTCGAAATGGGCGAAGTCCCCGCGCGCGCCGATGCCGGCGAGCGTGACGAGGATGGCAGCGGCGACACGCCCGAAACCCCGCGCGAGGAACGCGAGGCGGATGCGCTGATCGCGGAGGGCGCCGCCGAGAGCGACGCGCCGACCGACCTTTCCGCCGCCGAGATGGAAATCGACCGGGACACGGGCGATGGCAGCTGGGGCGCAGCGGAAGGCTTCGGCGGCGAGGATGATGGTTTCGCGATCGACAGCCACGGCGGCACCGCGCTCTCGCTATCGGAATATCTGCACGCGCAGGTCGGCGCGGCGAGTCGTGACGATCAGGAGATTTTCGTCGCCCGCGCACTGATCGAGCGGCTCGACGAAGCAGGCTACCTCACCGAAACGCTGCGCGAAGTGGCCGATGCGCTGGGCGTGACACTGGCGGAGGCAGAGCGCGGCCTGGCCCTGCTGCAATCGCTCGATCCCGCTGGGGTGGGCGCACGCAACCTGGCTGAATGCCTCGCGATCCAGGCGCGCGAGGCGGACCGCTACGATCCGTGCATGGCGCGGCTGATCGACAATCTGGAGCTGGTCGCGCGCGGCGATGTCGCCCGGCTGCAGAAGCTGTGCGAAGTCGATGCCGAGGAATTTGCCGAGATGCTCGCCGAACTGCGCGGCTACGATCCGCGCCCCGGGCTTACCTTTGGCGAACAGGGCGGTAGCCCGGTGGTGCCCGACATCCTGATCGCGCCCGCCCATGACGGCGGCTGGCGGATCGCGCTGAACGAGGCGACCCTGCCGCGGCTGGTGGTCAACCGCCCCTATCTGGTGGAGCTGCGCGATGGCTGCCGCGACCGCTCCAGCCGCGCATGGCTGAAGGACCGGCTGGAGGATGCCCGCTGGCTGATCCGCGCGCTCGACCAGCGGCAGAAGACCATCCTCGCCGTGGCGAGCGAGATCGTCATCCAGCAGGAAGGCTTCTTCCGCCACGGCGTCAGCCACCTGCGCCCGCTGACGCTCAGGCAGATCGCCGAAAAGATCGAGATGCACGAAAGCACGGTCAGCCGGGTGACCAGCAACAAGTTCCTCCACTGCCCGCGCGGCACCTTCGACCTCAAATACTTCTTCACCAGCGGCGTGGGCGGGGGCGAGGACGGCGAAGGCGCGAGCGCGGCAGCGGTCAAGGCGCGGATCAAGGCGCTGACCGACGCCGAGGATGCCAAGGCGATCCTGTCCGACGACAAGCTGGTGACCCTGCTCAAGGCCGAAGGGTTCGACATCGCGCGGCGCACGGTCGCCAAATATCGCGAGGCGATGGGGATCGGCTCCAGCGTGGAGCGGCGCCGGGCGAAGAAGATCGCCGCGATCGGCTGAGCCCGGCCTCAGTCCCGCCGCAACACTGCGAAATAGGTCACGTTGTCGGCGCTGTCCTGCACGTCCGCTGCCAGCACATCGAGATTGTACAGCTCCGCCGCGCGGGTCGAGGCGAGCGCGGCGCGGGTGAACTGCCGCGCTTCCGCCACCGCACACGCGGCCCCGGCGGTGTCGCCCGCTTCCTGCGTCCGCGCGTCGATCTGCGCCAGAAAGCGGGTGCATTCGGCGAGCGCCATCGGATGGCTGGAGACGACCTCGACCTCCTCCAGCCGGGTGCCAGGCACTGCGAGGCAGTGGAACACGACCGGCTGGGGATGCACGTCGAGGCGGGTGACCGGGAGCGAGGCGAGCAATTGCTCCACCCCCGGCACCGCGCCCGCAATCGAGTTCTCGAACGGGATTACCGCCCGATCGCAGGTGCCCTCGACCAGCGCGGCGCACGCGGCGCGGAAATCGCTGTAACCGACCGGCTCGGCATCGGGGAAACGCCCCAGGCACGCAAGTTCGCCGAAGGCACCGGGGTGCCCGCCATAAGCAATACGCATGTCGGTGTCCGGATCAGGCGGCGCGGCGGGCAAGCGGGGCGACCCGCTCGATCGCGCACAGGTGCATCTCGCCCGAAACGGCGATGGGGCACACTGCCTCGCCCCGGCCCAGCCGGGCGGCGAGTTCGCTCTGTTCGAGCACGGCGTAGCTGCGATCCTCGCACAGCCGGTCGCGCGACAGGCGGCCGACCGCGAGCGCGGAGCCACGCCCGCCCTCGCCCAGCAGCCCGTCGATGATGACCAGCTCGGGGTCGTCGGCCAGCGCGGTCCACCAGTCGCCCTCGCCGATCTCGATCATCGCGATCGCCTTGCCGGTCCGCGCGCGCTCCAGCGCCGCTTGCGGAGAGGCGCTCTTGCGCACCGGGATGATCGTGCCGAAGCGCGCACGCGCCATCAGCTGCATGCGTTCGGGATGGCCGGTGGCGTGCAGCGCGATCTCGATCGGGCGCTGGGCTTGCAGGTTGATCGCCATCAGCTCGCGCCAGATCGCGGCGAGGCTGACCTGGGGAATGCGGCGGGTCATCGCATCGAGCCGGGCGATCACGCTCGCCTCGCGCGCGGGGCGCAGCAGCAGCTCGTCCTCGTCCTGGTCGGCGGATTTCGCGCTGGCGATGGAGGCGGCAAGGTCGAGCCGCTTCTCGATCAGCGCCAGCAGTTCCTCGTCGAGCGCGTCGATCTCTTCACGCAGGGTATCGATGCTTCGCGTGTTTGCGGGGGTATTCGGCATGGTGAATTCGCTTTCGGTTCGTCACCGACGCGCGACGCAATGGGTCGGCGCGGGTGGTTATCGTTCGTTTGTCTCGATGGTGGCCGCTTTTCGCGCAGGGCCTCGCGCGGATCCCGATACGCCGCTCAGGCGTACCGGCCGCTAAACGAACCGAAATAATAGCCGAAATAGGAAAAACGCGCGCCAAACGGCACGGAAAGCTGTGTCGGGGCCGAAGCGGGGATTGCGAGATCCCGATGCTTGGTCATGACCAAATTGCTCCCGAGGCAAGGATTGAAATCAAAGCGCTGCCTCCCACGCCTTGTGCGTAATGAAATAACGCAAGCTTTGCCGCACTGCAACCTCGTATATCGCACAGGCCCGATGCTGTGGCATTCGGGTGACTCACCCTGTACCCGATCCACCCGACTCGCATTTCTGCCGTTTCGTCGTGCGACTCGCCGGTTTTTCACGCTTTACACGATGTTAACCTTTTCCGTTCAGACCTTATGTGGTTAATAAGCGCAACACCTTCTGCGGGGGGCGTTGCAGCACATTCATCGGGCCAAAGGGGGCGACCCAATGCGCGTATTGCTGATCGAGGACGAGCCGAGCACGGCGAAGGCGATCGAGCTGATGCTCACGACCGAGGGGTTCAATGTCTACAGCACCGATCTGGGCGAGGAAGGCCTCGATCTGGGCAAGCTGTATGATTACGACATCATCCTGCTCGACCTGAACCTGCCGGACATGCACGGTTACGACGTGCTCAAGAAGCTGCGCGTCGCCAAGGTGCAGACGCCGGTTCTGATCCTCTCGGGCATTTCCGAGATGGATAGCAAGGTCCGCTCCTTCGGCTTCGGGGCCGACGATTACGTGACCAAGCCGTTCCATCGCGAAGAACTGGTCGCCCGGATCCACGCCGTGGTCCGCCGTTCCAAGGGCCACAGCCAGTCGGTCATCCGCACCGGCAAGCTGGCGGTGAACCTCGACGCGAAGACCGTGGAAGTCGACAGCGCGCGGGTCCACCTGACCGGCAAGGAATACGCTATGCTGGAGCTGCTCAGCCTGCGCAAGGGCACCACGCTGACCAAGGAAATGTTCCTCAACCACCTGTATGGCGGGATGGACGAGCCCGAACTCAAGATCATCGACGTGTTCATCTGCAAGCTGCGCAAGAAGCTCAGCCATGCGTGCGACGGCGAGAACTACATCGAAACCGTATGGGGCCGCGGCTACGTGCTGCGCGATCCCAACGAAGAGGCCGAAGCCGCCTAAGCTGCGGCATCGCTAGATTGTCAGGACATTGATGGGGGCGTCGTGGTTTCACGGCGCTCCCATTCTTTTAGCGTGCGCGGGCTGGAGAGGCGGGCGAAGTCGACCCCGCTCGGCTCCTGGAACACGCGCAAGCCGAACTCAGGCAGGATCGCCAGCAGGTGGTCGAAAATGTCCGACTGGATGGCCTCGTATTCCGACCAGTCGGTAGTCGCGGCGAAGGTATAAATCTCCAGCGGCAGGCCCGTGGGCGTCGGCTCCAGCTGGCGTACCAGCGTCGTCATCTCGTGATTGATCCGCGCGTGGGTGCGCAGAAAGGCGAGCACATAGGCGCGGAAGGTGCCGATATTGGTGATCCGCCGCGCGTTTACCGGATTATCCTCCCCCGCCATTTCGCGCGCGTTCCATTCGCGCAGTTCCTGTTCCTTGCGGTCCAGATAGTCGCGCAGCAGGCGGAAGCGGCGCAGATCGGCCAGTTCCTGTTCGGTCAGGAAACGCAGCGTGTTCTGGTCGAGATGGATCGCGCGCTTGATCCGCCGCCCGCCCGATTCGGCCATCCCGCGCCAGTTGCGAAAGCTCTCGTTGATCAGCTTGTAGGTCGGGATGGTGGTGATGGTCTTGTCGAAGTTCTGCACCTTCACCGTGTGCAGTGCGATATCGATCACATCGCCATCCGCGTTCTGCTGCGGCATCTCGATCCAGTCGCCGACCCGCAACATGTCCTGCGCGGAGAGCTGGACCGATGCGACCAGGCTGAGGATCGTATCCTTGAACACCAGCAGCAGCACCGCCGCCATCGCGCCGAGGCCCGACAATAGCAGCAGCGGAGACTGCTCGATCAGCGCGGCCACGCCCAGAATCGCGGCGGCGGCGAAGACCAGGATCTTCACCACCTGGAGGAAGCCCTTGATCGGGCGATTGCGCGCTTCGGGGCGGCGCTTGTACAGCTCGTTTACGTAGGTCAGCCCGGTCGTGATCGCGAGCGCGACGACCAGCACGATGGTCGCATTGGCGACATTGGAGATCACCGCCTCCAGTTCTTGAGGCAAATGCCGGACGAACACGATCCCGCGCGAGATGATCAGCAGCGGCATCGTTGTGACGAGCCAGCCGACCGCCTTGTCCGGCGTCTTGGTCCGCTTGTCGAGGAAGGGTGCGGCCAGCCGCAGCACCACCTTCTTGAGCACCAGATTGACGAGGAAGGCGATTCCCAGCAGCAGCGCCACCCCGCCCAGTGCCTCGACCAGCGGGGGTTGCCCTTCGAGATAGGTGAACATTTCGCGCATCGTGCACGCCGCCTAACGCGAACCGCCCCGCTGCGTCACCCCTGTCCATCGGGCAGGCACAAGAAATGCTTTGCGCGCAGCCAGCCGATTTCGCTTGGAAACCCTTGTCGCGTCTGCGCATTTGCTTGGCGCTAAACAACCTTTTGCAGGGCCCTATGTCGTTTCTGTCTGACTATTCGGCCCAGATCGGGCTGGTGGTGCTGGTCCTCACCTTCATCGCCTTCCTGATGGAGCGGCGCCCACCGGTGGTGATCGCCGTCGTTTCGGGCGCGGTGATGCTCGCGCTCGGCTATCTTCCGCCCAAGGAAATGCTGACGACCTTCGCCAACTCGGCACCGATCACCATCGCCGCGATGTTCATCCTGACCGGCGCTCTGCTGCGGACCGGCGCGCTGGAGGAAGTCTCCGGCTGGGTCATCCGCCGGACCACGCAGAGTCCGCGGCTGGCCACCGCCGAGATCGGGCTGGGCACGATCGCCGCCTCCGCCTTCATGAACAACACGCCGGTCGTCATCGTGATGATCCCGGTGGTCAAGAAGCTGGCGCAGGTGCTGAAGACGGGGGCGACCCGGCTGCTGATCCCGCTATCCTACCTGTGCATCCTCGGCGGTACGATGACGCTGATCGGCACCTCGACCAACCTGCTGGTCGATGGCGTGGCACAGCAGGCAGGGCAGGCGCCTTTCGGGATTTTCGAGATTACCGCGGTCGGTGTCGTCGGGATGGTCGCGGGGGTGGCGGTGCTGCTGGTGCTGGGCCCGCTGCTGCTGCCCAACCGCGGCCCCCGCATGGGCGACGAGACGCGCGAGAGCGACATCTACCTCACCCACCTGACGTTGATGGCGAGCAGCAAATATGTCGGCCGCACGCTGGCGGAGAGCAATATCGGCAGGCGTCCCGGCGTGCGCGTGGTCGCTATCCAGCGCGGGACCGACCTCTATCGCAAGGATCTGGGCACGTTCGAACTGGCCGCCGACGACCAGCTAATCGTCAGCGCCAGCCCGGAGGAGATCACCTCGCTCGCCGAAGCGCCCGATTTCCGCACCGGGCTCGTTGGCCTCGGCGGCGGGGTCGAGACCGCGCGCGACAAGCGCCCGGCGGACCTGAAGGTGATCGAGGCGGTGGTCTCCGCCACCCACCCCGTGGTCGGCCAGCGGCTGAAGGAAATCCCGCTGCTCTCACGCCTCAGGGTGCGCGTGCTCGGCATCGCGCGTCCGCACCACCTGCCCGGGCCATCGCTGGGCGAAACGCGGGTGCGTGCAGGCGACCGGCTGCTGATCGCGGCGGGTCCGGACGCGGCGCAGGCGCTGCAGGGCAATGTCCAGCTGACCAATGTCGGCCTCACCACCGCGCAGTCCTTCCGGCGGACCAAGGCCCCGATCGCGATTGCCACGCTGGCCGCGGTGGTGGTGGGCGCGGCGGTGTTCGGCCTGCCGATCGAGGCGCTGGCAGTCGGCGGCGTCGCGCTGGTGCTGGCGACCCGCTGCATCGAGCCGAGCGATGCCTGGGCGAGCCTCGACGGCAGCACGCTGGTGCTGATCTTCGGGATGCTCGCGTTTGGCACCGGGCTCGACAATGCAGGCACCGTCAAGCTGATCGTCGACACGCTCCAGCCGCTGCTCGGCGCGAGTTCGCTGCTGGTGCTGATCCTGCTGGTCTATGGCGTCACGAGCACGCTGACCGAGGTGATCACCAACAATGCGATCGCAGTGATCATGACCCCGCTCGCCATCGGCCTCGCCGATGCCGCCGGGCTCGACGCGCGGCCGCTGATCGTGGCGGTGATGTTCGGCGCCAGCGCCAGCTTCGCGACCCCGATCGGCTACCAGACCAACACGCTGGTCTATGGCGCGGCCAATTACCGATTCTCCGACTTCGTGAAGATCGGCCTGCCGATGAATATCGTGGTCGGGCTGGCAGTGTCCTTCGCGATCTGGATTTACTTCGGCTGAGGCGCTAGCCGCACCCGCATGACCGCATACAAGGACGGCGATCCTACCACCCTCAGCCGACTCTACGGCCGCAGCGTCGGCAAGCCGCTGCGCGCGCGCCAGCAGGCGCTCGTCGACGATCTGCTGCCGAAGATCTCCGTGCCCGAAGAAGGGCCGGTGACGGCAGAGCGCCTGTTCGGCGAGGATTGCCCGCTGCATTTCGAAATCGGCTTCGGCGGGGGTGAGCATCTCGCCTACCGTGCGGACCTGCTGCCCAATCACGGCTTCATCGGGGCCGAGCCCTTCCTCAACGGGGTCGCGCAGGCGCTGACCCATGTGGAGGAACAGCGGCTCCCCAATATCCGCCTGCACGCGGGCGACGCGCTGGAGGTGCTCTCCCGCGTGCCCGACGGCGCGCTGACGATGGTGTACCTGCTCCACCCCGATCCCTGGCCCAAGGCGCGCCATGCCAAGCGGCGGATGATGAACGACGGGCCGGTGCGGATGATCGCGGACAAGCTGAAGCCCGGCGGCGAATTCCGCTTCGGCACCGACCACCCGGTCTATCTGCGCCACGCGCTGATGGTGATGCGCCGCTTCACCGATCCCGAGACCGGGCCGTTCGAATGGGTCGTCGATGGCCCCGCCAGCTTCCAGCAGCGCCCGTCGGGCTGGTGCCAGACGCGCTACGAGAAGAAGGCGCGCGAGCAGATGGGCCACGAGGTGTGGTACTTCCGCTACCGCCGCAAATAGCGAAAGGCCGCCCGGTCGCCCGGACGGCCTTTTCGTAACTGCTGCAATGTCGATGCGTCAGAAGCGCAGGCCGACACCCGCGACCACCTGATTGGTGGTGACATCGCCGACATCGCCGCCGACATCGCCATAGCGCGACCGGCGATATTCCATCCGCGCCTCCAGCGGCCCGGGCAGATCGACCTGCACACCGCCGCCGAAGCGGAAGCCGGTAGCGTTTTCCTCGACATCGGCGAAGGAACCCGCCGAAGTGAACGAACGCGTGTCGAGCGCGGTGTAGCCGACCTTGCCATAGGCGGTGATCGCCCCGGTAATCGGGACGCCCGCACGCGCGCCAAGATAGTACTGGCCATCGGATTCCAGCCCGTCCCGCGCGCCGGCAAAGCTGTCGGGAAATTCGGTCGAGCTGCCGCTGGCCGAATATTCACCCTCGACCCCGACGAACACGCCGCCGAGCGAGAGATCGTAGCCGGCAGCAATACCATAGACGACCGAATCCGCGTCTGCGGTCACGGTATTGCCACTCGATTCGACCTCGACCCCTTCGTACCCGGCAATGGCCTGGACGTAGAGGCCGCTGGGCGCCGACTTGCCGTCCTGCGCCAGTGCCGGTGTCGCGGCCAGCGCGGCGGCGATGCCGGCCATCGCTGTACCAATCTTTGCAGTGGTGCTGTTCATCTGCGTCCCTTTCGCATGGAAATCTCGATTGCGCGCAGTTGTGAACGAAGATGGTTGCCCAGTGGTTAACCAATACCAGCGACACCGATCGACCGTGCCCGGAACAAGCCCCTTCGTTCGTGCGCTCTTCTGCTACTCCGGACGATAGCGGCCCATCAGGTCGCCAACGGATCGGGGCAGATCGGTATTCTCGCGGGCGTCCCCAATCCGGGCACCCGCATTGCATCCAGAACCGAAAGGATCGGCATGAGCGACAGCAAGAAAATTCTCATCATCGGCGCATCGCGCGGCATCGGGCTGGGCCTGACCCGCGAATTCGCAGGCCGCGGCTGGCATGTCGTGGCGAGCGAGCGCACGCCGAGCAACGGCCTGCGCGAGGCGGCGCAGAGCCACGAAAACGCCGTCGAAATCGTCACCGTCGATGTGACCAAGCCCGACACCTATCAGGGGCTGGCGAGCAAGCTGGGCGAGGGATCGCTCGACGCGATCATCGTCAATGCCGGGATCACCGGCGCAAAGCACCAGTCCGCCGAACAGGCGACCGACGAAGAGATCGCGCATGTGATGCAGACCAATGCCTATGGCCCCGCGCGGGTCGGCAAGGCGCTGCTCCCGCTGCTGAAAGACGGCGGCACGCTGGCCTTCATGTCCTCGCTGATGGGCTCGATTTCAGACAGCTCGGGCGGGTACGAATTCTACCGCGTCAGCAAGGTGGGGCTCAACATGCTCGCCAAGGGCATTTCGGAGCAACAGGCGAAGGAGCGCGACATCGAAGTCCTCTCGCTCCACCCCGGCTGGGTGCAGACCGATATGGGCGGGCCCAATGCCTCGATCACGGTCGAGGAAAGCTGCACCGGCCTTGCCGACGTGGTCGAGAAAGCGGGTGGCGGCGGCTACCGCTTCGTCGACTACAAGGGCGAAACGATAGCCTTCTGACCGGAGCCTCAACTATCGCGATGCCAGCGCATCGATCAGCGCTTCGCTGTCGCGCGCGTCATTATAGAGGTGGGGTGTGATCCGCATCGAACTGCCGCGCGCCGACACGAAGACCTGTCGCTGCGCCAGGGTTTCGAGCAATTCCCGAGGCACGCCGCCCGGAAAATCGAGCGACAGGATGTGGGGTGCGCGGATTTCGGGAGGCGCGGAGGCAAAGCCAAGACGCTCCGCCTCGCTCGCCAGCGCGCGCGTCTTATCCAGCAGGGTTTCGGCAATTGCCTCGACCCCGAATTCGAGCAGGAAATCCAGCCCGGCGATCGCTCCGGACAGCAGCGGCGGGTTGGATTTCTCCCCGAAATCGAAACGCCGCGCACCGGGCTGGAAATCGTCGCGATAATCGACCAGCCCCGCAAAATCTTCCGAGCCCGCGCGGTTGATCCAGTTGTGCTCAAGCGGGCGACCGCCGTGATAGCGCGGATCGCAATAGAGCAGCCCCGTACCATAGGGCCCCATCAGCCATTTGTAGTTTGCCGCCACCGCGAAATCGGGTCGGATCGCACCGAGATCGATCGGCATCGCGCCGAGCGACTGGGTCAGATCGAGCACCAGCGCAGCCCCCAACTCGCGGCATCGGGTGGCCACGCGCACCAGATCGACGATCCTGCCATCGGCCCAGTGGCAACGCGGCAGGGCGACGACCCCGGTGTCCTGCGTGATCGCGTCCAGCACAGCATCGGTCCAGTCGCTCCCCGCATCGCGGTGCGCGCTCGTCAGCGTCGCTCCGACCTCTTCTGCGCGCTCGCGCCAGACATAGATGTTGGACGGAAACTGATCGGCCAGCACGACGATCGACTGGCCCTTCGCCAGCGGGACGTTGCGCGCCGCAATCGCCAGACCGTAGCTGGCCGAAGGGACGATCGCGATGGTCGAAGGGGCGACCCCCGCCAGCTTCCCCGCGCGATCACGCAGGCGTTCTGCGGATTCGAAGAAGTCGGCGGGCGCATATTCCCAAGGGGTCTGTTTGCGCATCGCCCCCGTCACCATCGCCTCTGCCACCGCATGCGACAGCGGGGACATGTAGGCGCAGTTCAGATAGTGCACGCCATCGGGAATGGCGAAGCGGTGACGTTGCGATGCGATGGGCGAGGCGCTCATCCCTACGAGCGCCTCACTCCACGATCCCCGCCGCGGCCAGCACTGCCAGTGTGAGCACGTCGGGCACGTTGGCGGTGACGGGGACGATCTGGACCGGCTTTTCCATGCCCACCAGGATCGGGCCGACCGTCGCATCGCCGCCCAGCTCGCGCAGCAGCTTGGCCGAAAGGTTGGCCGATTGCAGGCCGGGCATGATCAGCACGTTGGCCGGGCCCGACAGGCGGCTGAAGGGATAGAGCTTCATCACCTTCTCGTTCAGCGCGGCGTCGGGAGCCATTTCGCCCTCGTATTCGAAGCCGGGCTGCATCTCGTCGAGGATGTGCACCGCGTTGCGGATGTTCTCCAGCCACTTGCCCGACGGATTGCCGAAGGTGGAATAGGAGAGGAACGCGACGCGCGGCTCGTGACCCATGCGCCGGGCGACCGCTGCGGTCTCGCACGCGATATGCGCCAGATCTTCCGAACTGGGCCGCTCGTTGATCGTGGTATCGGCGAGGAAGGTGGTGTGGTTCTTCCCGATCATCATGTGGATGCCGAAGGACAGCCCGCCCGGCTTGGGGTCGAGCACCCGGCCGATTTCGCGCGCGGTCTGCGCATAGGTGCGCGTCAGGCCCGAGATCAGCGCATCGCCATGCCCCAGCGCGACCAGCAGCGAGGCGAAGACGTTGCGGTCCTGGTTGACCATGCGGCGCACGTCACGCTCGGTATAGCCGCGCCGCTGGAGCCGCTTGTACAGGAACTCGACCATTTCGGGCACGTGTTCGCTGTCCGCCGAGTTCTGGATTTCGAAGCTGCCGGGGTCGGAGACGCCGAGCATGTGCATCTTGTCCGCGACCGCCTTGGTCCGCCCGACCAGCACCGGGGTGCCGTAGCCGAAATCGCGGAACTGGATCGCAGCGCGCAGCGCGACGTCCTCTTCCGCTTCGGCAAACACCACCCGCTTGGGATTGGCCTTCGCCTCCTCGTACACCTGCGTCAGCACCGAAGTCGTGGGGTTGAGGCGCGACTTGAGCGCCAGGCGATACGCCTCCAGATCCTCGATATGGGCCTGCGCCACGCCCGACTTCATCGCCGCTTCGGCGACTGCGGACGACACGACTTCCATCAGGCGCGGGTCGAACGGAGCGGGGATGATGTAGTCGGTGCCGAACTTGTGGCTCTTGCCATAGGCGGCCGCGACTTCCTCCGGCACACGTTCGCGCGCCAGCGCGGCGATCGCTTCGGCGGCGGCGATCTTCATCTCTTCATTGATCGCGGTCGCCCGCACGTCGAGCGCACCGCGGAAGATGAACGGGAAGCCGAGCACGTTGTTGACCTGGTTCGGGTAGTCCGAACGGCCCGTGGCGATGATCGCGTCGGGGCGCACGGCTTTGGCGTCTTCAGGCATGATCTCGGGCACCGGGTTGGCCATGGCGAAGATGATCGGCTGGTCGGCCATCTTCTTTACCCACTCGGGCTTGAGCGCACCGGCGGCCGACAGGCCGAGGAAGATGTCCGCCCCCTCCAGCGCCTCTTCCAGACTGGTCGCCTCGGTCGGCACGGCATGCGCGCTCTTCCACTGGTCGACATCCGCTCGGCCCGGCGTGATCGGGCCCGAACGGTCGCACACGATCACGTTCTCGTGCGGGATGCCCATCGCCTTGATCAGCGCGGTGCAGGCGAGCGCGGAGGCCCCTGCGCCGTTGACCACCATCTTGCAGTCCTTGAACTTGCGCCCGGTCAGGTGGCAGGCATTGATCAGCCCAGCCGTCGCGATGATCGCGGTGCCGTGCTGGTCGTCATGCATGATCGGAATGTTCATACGCTCGCGCAGGGCCT
Source organism: Erythrobacter sp. YJ-T3-07 (assembly GCF_015999305.1). Taxonomy (NCBI): domain Bacteria; kingdom Pseudomonadati; phylum Pseudomonadota; class Alphaproteobacteria; order Sphingomonadales; family Erythrobacteraceae; genus Erythrobacter; species Erythrobacter sp. YJ-T3-07. Next base: position 106,419 of record NZ_JAEAGP010000001.1, read on the forward strand.
GCTCGATGATGAAGCATTCGGGCGCGGCGATGTCTTCCAGATTGATCCCGCCGAAGGTTGGCTCCATCAGCGCGACCGCTTCGATGAACTTGTCCGGGTCTTCGGTGTCGAGTTCCAGGTCGATCGAATCGACATCGGCGAAGCGCTTGAACAGGACCGACTTGCCTTCCATCACCGGCTTGGCCGCAAGCGCGCCGAGATTGCCCATGCCCAGGATCGCGGTGCCGTTGGTAATCACCGCGACGAGGTTGGAGCGCGCGGTGTACTTTGCAGCATTCGCCGGATCATCGGCGATCGCCTGTACGGGCACGGCGACGCCGGGCGAGTAGGCGAGGCTCAGGTCGCGCTGGGTCGCCATCGGCTTGGACGCGATGATCTCGATTTTCCCGGGCCGCCCGCTCTCGTGGTAGAGCAGCGCCTCGCGCGTTTCGAAATCGGCGTTGGGCCCGGCGGCGGGCGCAGCCCCGGGTTCGGTGTTGGGTGCCCCGTTGTCGCCGGTGCTCTTTTCGTCAGCCATGTCCGCCCTCGTGCAATGCGTGTTCGGCCCCGCCCTAACCTCGCAAGCCGTAAAGGCATAGGGCCAAAGCCGGTGTTTGCGTTCCAATTGCGCCCGATCGGACGAACGAAACACGCCAGCCCGATTTTTCCCCAAGCCCAAGCATCGGGGCGATGACCGCGCGGCGCGGACACGGTAGGCCACCATCCGATGGCGACCGGCAAACCCACTCCGATGATGGAACAGTACCACGCGCTCAAGCGCGAGGCAGGCGAGTGCCTGCTGTTCTACCGCATGGGCGATTTCTTCGAGCTGTTCTTCGACGATGCGAAGATCGCCGCAGGCGTGCTCGACATCGCGCTGACCAGCCGGGGCGAAAGCGGCGGGGAGGCGGTGCCGATGTGCGGCGTGCCGGTCCATTCCGCCGACGGCTATCTCGCCCGCCTGATCCGCGCCGGGCACCGGGTTGCGATTGCCGAGCAGGTCGAGACGCCCGACGAGGCCCGCGCGCGTGCCAAGGCCGAAGGCAAGCCTTCGTCCAAGGTGCTGGTCGCGCGTAAGATCATCCGCTTCGTGACTGCGGGCACGCTGACGGAGGATACGCTGCTCGAGCCGCGCCGCGCGAATCGGCTGGCGGCATTGTGCGATCTGCGCGGACGCGTGGGAATCGCGGCGTGCGACATCTCGACCGGGCGGATGGAACTGGAGGAATGCGAAGCCGACGGCGTGGCCGCCGCGCTCTCCCGCCTCGGCGCGCGCGAGATCGTTGCGCCGGAGGACTGGGCCGACGCGCCTTACGAGGCCATTGCGCGCCCACCCGGCGACTTCGCGAGCGAGCGCGGGCGCAAGCGGCTGGAAGAGCTGCACGGGGTCGCCACGCTCGACGCGTTCGGCACCTTCTCACGCGCGATGCTCGCCGCGGCGGGCGGCCTGCTCGCCTATCTCGACCATGCCGGGCGCGGGTCCATGCCCTTCCTGTTGCCGCCGACGGTGAATGAAACCGGCAAGGTGATGGCGATCGACGAGGCGAGCCGGACCAGTCTGGAGATTACCGCGACCCAGAATGGCGAGCGTGCGGGCAGCCTGCTGGGCACGGTGGACCGCTGCGTGACCAGCGCGGGCGCGCGCCTGCTTGCCGAAGACCTTTCCGCCCCGCTCGCCCGCCGGACCGCGATCGAGGCGCGGCTGGCGCTGGTCCGGCTGTTTCACGAGGACCCGATCCTGCGCGGCGACACGCGCGAAGCGCTGCGCGCGATCCCCGACATCGCCCGCGCGCTGGCGCGGCTGGTCGCCGACCGGGGCAGCCCGCGCGATCTGGGGCAGGTGCGTGACGGGCTGGCGCAGGCCCGCAGGCTCAACGATGCGCTGACCCGGCTGCCCGATCGCCCGCCGCTGCTCGACGAACTGCTCCCGCAGCTGACCGGCCACGGCGCGCTGGTGGACGAGCTGTCGCGCGCGCTGGTCCCCTCCCCACCGACCGAGCGCGGCAGCGGCGGATATATCGCCGCCGGCTACGACGCCGCGCTCGACGCGCTGCGCGAGACCAGCGGCAATGCGCGCCGCGCGATCGCCGCGATGGAGGCGCGCTATCGAAATGAGACGGGGATCTCCGCGCTCAAGATCAAGCATAATGGCGTGCTGGGCTATTTCATCGAAGTGCCCGCGCGCCACGGCGATGCGCTGATGGGGCCGGACAGCGGCTTCACCCACCGCCAGACGATGGCCAACGCGGTCCGCTTCAACTCGGTCCACCTGCACGAGGAAGCGAGCCGGATCGCCGAGGCGGGCGGGCATGCGCTGGCTGCGGAAGAAGCCCATTTCGAAGCGCTGGTCGAAACCGTGGTCACGGCACGCGAGCGAATCGCGCAGACCGCCGATGCGCTGGCGCGGATCGATGTCGCCGCAGGCCTGGCCGAACGCGCGGCAGAAGGCGACTGGTGCGCGCCGCAGATCGACGATGCGCCCTGCCTCGAGATCGTCGCCGGACGGCATCCGGTGGTCGAGGCAGCGCTGGCCAAGGCGGGCGAGCGGTTCGTGCCCAATGATTGCGGGCTCGCAAAGACGGACCGCCTGTGGCTGATCGGCGGGCCGAACATGGGCGGTAAATCGACCTTCCTGCGTGCCAATGCGCTGATCGTGCTGCTGGCACAGGCCGGCAGCTACGTGCCCGCGACCTCCGCGCGGATCGGGCTGGTCGACCGCCTGTTCAGCCGCGTCGGTGCGAGCGACAATCTCGCCCGCGGACGCTCCACCTTCATGGTTGAAATGGTCGAGACCGCCGCGATCCTCGCCCGCGCGACCGAGCGTAGCTTCGTGATCCTCGACGAGATCGGGCGCGGCACCTCGACCTATGACGGGTTGGCGCTGGCCTGGGCGGTGGCCGAGGCGATCCACGAGAACAATCGCTGCCGCTGCCTGTTCGCGACCCATTACCACGAGCTCGCCCGGCTGGCGGAAAGCTGCGACGCGCTCTCGCTCCATCACGTGCGCGCGCGCGAATGGCAGGGCGATCTGGTGCTGCTGCACGAAGTGGCGGAGGGGCCTGCCGACCGCAGCTATGGCCTCGCGGTGGCAAAGCTGGCCGGCGTGCCGCCAGAGGTGGTCGACCGCGCAAGCGCGGTGCTCGCCAAGCTCGAGAAAGGGCGCGAGGAAACCGGCGGCCTCGCCGCAGGGCTGGGCGACCTGCCGCTGTTCTCCGCCGCGATCCAGGCCGAACAGGAAGAGTGCGACAGCCTGCGCGACACGCTCGCCGCGCTCGATGTCGATGCGCTGTCCCCGCGCGAGGCGCTCGACATGCTCTACCAGTTGAAGCGCGAGGCGGGCGAAAGCTGATCTTGCGCAGATTTGCCATCGCGCGCGGGGCCGCTAGGTTCTGAACGCATGGCGCAGGACGATCCTCCCGAAGATCCGGACAAGAGCACCCAGTGGGCGGAATTCCGCACTGATCTGGCTGAGGACCGCAACATCATGGCGATGGAGCGGACTTTCGCGGGCTGGATGCGCACCGCCTTCGCCGCGATCGGCATCGGGCTGGGGTTTCGCGCGCTGTTCGGCAGCTGGGACCCGTCATGGATGCCCAAGGTCATCGCCAGCCTCTTCATCCTGGGCGGCGGATGGCTCGCGATCACCGCCCAGCAGCGCGCATGCAAGACGCTCGACCGGCTCAGCACGCACGAATTCGCGCCGATCCCGACACCCAATTTCCGTGTGATGGCCTATGGGGTCGCGATCGGCGCGGTGGTGGTAACGATCGGTCTGTGGGTGCTGGTGGAAAGCTGAGTCAGCCTTCCCGAGGCGATCAGGTGCCGTCGCCGCGCAGACCGTCGAGCTTCGCAGGCTTGCCGTACTTGTCGACATTGTCGTCGTGGTTCGGTTCGCCGCGAAAAGCCGACATGTCGACCGTGTTGCCGCGCTCCATCTGGTTCATGTGGTCGACCACATCCTGCGCGTCCGGCGCGGTCAGGCCGCTGGGCGCATGCTCGCTGTCGGAATTGAGGATCGAGGTCGAAACACCCTGCGCCTGATCGGCGACGGTCTGCGCCTGATCATAGGCACCGACCTGCTCCGAATTCTCGTTCTCGGGCGCGAGATCGTCGGTCTGGCGCCGCTCGCCGTCGAAGTCGGAAGGCAGGGTTTTCTTGTTGTTGTCGGCCATGAGGAATCTCCTTTCCTCATGAACGGGCGGAGGGTTTGAGCGGTTCCTTGCGGATTCATTGTCGCGGTACCAGCCCTCGCCCCCACCCGGCCGATCCATCGATGGCATCCTGTGGGTTGGCCGGGCGGGGGGTGAGGGCTGGTACCGTAAAAATCAGCGCGTCGGCACGGGCGCATCGCCCGTGTAATCGTAGAAGCCACGGCCCGTCTTGCGGCCGAGCCAGCCGGCTTCGACATATTTCACCAGCAGCGGTGCCGGGCGATACTTGGTGTCGCCGGTCGTGTCGTGCAGCACGCGGATGATGTCGAGGCAGGTGTCCAGCCCCACGAAGTCCGCCAGCTGAAGCGGGCCCATCGGGTGGTTGAGGCCTAGGCGGCAACCCAGATCGATATCCTCGATGCTGGCGGTCGACTGGCCGAGCACGAAGATCGCCTCGTTGATCATCGGCAACAGGATGCGGTTGACGACGAAGCCCGGCTCGTCCTGGCTCAGCACCACTTCCTTGCCCAGCAGGTGCGCGAATTCGATCGTCCGGTCGGTCACGTCCTGATTGGTGGCGAGGCCGGGGATCACTTCGATCAGGCCCATCACGGGCACCGGATTGAAGAAGTGCAGGCCGATGAACCGGCCCGCATCGGGCGACCAGTTGGCCATCCGGGTGATCGGGATCGAGCTGGTGTTGCTGGCGAGGATCGCACCTTCGCCCAGCACCTTGCCCGCGTTCTCGAAAATGCCCTGTTTGATCGTTTCCTTCTCGGTCGCGGCCTCGATGATCAGGTCTGCCTCGGCCATCGGCGCAAGTTCGCCGGTGGGGGTGATGCGGGCGAGCGTGGCTTCGGCATCCGCCACTTCCATCTTGCCCTTGCCGACCAGCTTGCCGAGCGAACGCTCAATGCCCTTCAGCGATTCCTCCGCGATGGCGAGATCGCGGTCGCTGAGGAATACTTTGAGCCCGTGCTGGGCGATGGTCTGCGCGATGCCCGAACCCATTTGGCCCGCACCGATGACACCGATGGTCTGCATGAAATTATCCGTCCTTCGCAACTGCAGCAAGGACGGCTGGCTAGCGATCAAGCAGCCCGCTGGCTAGCTGTCAGTTTTCAGCGATTGGCGCCGGGCGTCCAGGTGATGTCCGCCTTGCCCCCGTCATTGGCCGCGCGGGCGAGCACAAACAGCAGGTCCGACAGGCGGTTGATATAGTGCAGCGCCGCCGGGTTGACCGGCTCCAGCTCCGCCAGCGCGGTCATCGCGCGTTCGGCCTTGCGCACGCTGGCCCGCGCGACATGCAGCCGCGCCGCCGCCTCGCTGCCACCGGGAAGGATGAAGCTGGTCAGCGGTTCGAGGTTTTCGTTGGCCGTATCGATCGCACGCTCGATCCATTCGACCTGCCCGTCCACGATCCGCAGGACCATTTCGCCCGGTTCGAATCCTTCGCCGTCGAGCGCGCCCTTGGGCGTGGCGAGATCCGCACCCAGATCGAACAGGTCGTTCTGCACCCGGCGAAGATCCGCGACCTCATCATGGCCCGCGTCCAGCGCGCAGATCGCGAAGCCGAGCGCGCTGTTCGCCTCGTCGACCGCGCCGATCGCCTCGATCCGCGCGGCGTGCTTGGGGCTGCGCGAGCCATCGACGAGGCCCGTCGTGCCGTCGTCGCCGGTGCGGGTGTAGATCTTGTTGAGCTTGACCATCGAGGCCGGATGGCCGCCTTACTGCGAGACTGCAAGCAGGATGGCGACCACCAGGATTGCCAGACCCTGATACTTGATCCGGTCGAACATGGCCTTGTTCTGCATCAGCTGCATCTCGCTCACCGTCTCGCCGGTATTGTTTTCCAGATCGACCTTGGTGGTCTTCAGAAATGCGACAATCCCGCGGATCAGCGACACGACGACCATGATCGCAAGGAAGATGATGGCAATGATGAGGAGTGTTTGCATGGGTTAGATATGGGGCTTTCCCAGCGAAATGCCAATCGGCCATTCCCCACGCCTCAACCGCGCTGCCCATGCGCGCCCGTCCTCGCCCGCTTCGCGATGGTCCGCGAGGGCGGGTGAACCGCGGCGCTTGGCGAGTTTGCGCGCCTCTGCATCGAGCAGCAGCGGGTGATGATGCCAGCGAGGCACCGGCAGGCCGAGCAGCGCCTGCAGCACGCGGTGGACCGGGCTCGCGTGGAACAGGTCGAGCCCGCGGGTGACCAGCGTGACGCCATCCGCAGCGTCGTCCACCGTCACCGCGAGGTGGTAGCTCGCGGGCAGATCCTTGCGGCGCAGCACCGGATCGCCCAGCCCGGCCGGATCGACCCTCTGTTCGCCCGCGATTTCGTCATGCCAGCAGAGCGGGCCGGTGATCGCCAGTGCCTTGCTCAGGTCCATGCGCAGGGCGGCGGGTGCATCGGGCGGCACGTCCCGGTGCCTGCAGGTGCCGGGATAGACCGGCCCCTCGGGCCCCGTCTCGCTCGCCGCAGCCGCGATTTCGGTGCGGGTGCAGGTGCACGGATAGAGCACGCCGAGCGCATTCAGCTTGTCCAGCGCCTCCTCGTAGCGCGCCAGTCGCGTGCCCTGTGCGGGCACTTCGTCCCACTCCAGACCCAGCCAGGCGAGATCCTTGCGGAACTCCTCTGCCAGCTCGGGGCGGCTGCGCGGTCCGTCGATATCCTCGATCCTCAGCAGGAAGCGCCCGTCCGCCGCGCGCGCCAGATCGTGCGCGACAATGGCCGAGTAGGCATGGCCCCAGTGCAGGGGGCCGTTGGGGCTGGGGGCGAAGCGGGTGACCGTCATGGCTTGACGTCTTTAGCGCGCATCGCGGCCAAGTCGTCAAAAAGGACTGTGGAAACCATCTTTGTAACAGGCTTGACGCTTTTGCGAGCAAATGGTCCTTTCATCGCATCAGGGAGGACACGCAAGAAGTGTTCAAGGCCGATCTGATCGACCGCGCGGCCACGTTCCGCAGCGTAGATGAAGACCCGACGAGGAATTTGTCGGCATGCCCGACACTTGTTCTCAACGCGGACTACACCCCGCTGTCCTATTACCCGCTGTCGATCTGGCCGTGGCAGACCGCGATCAAGGCGATCTTCCTTGAGCGGGTCGATGTGGTCGCCAGCTATGACCGGCAGGTGCATTCGCCCTCGCTCGACATGAAGCTGCCCAGCGTCATCGCGCTCAGGCAATATGTGAAGCCGTCCGAATTTCCCGCCTTCACCCGCTTCAACCTGTTCCTGCGCGACCGCTTCATCTGCCAGTATTGCGGCAGCCCCAGCCACCTGACCTTCGACCACGTCGTCCCGCGCCGCCTCGGCGGGAAGACGACGTGGGAGAACATCTCTACCGCTTGTGCCCCATGCAACATGAAGAAGGGCGGACGCACGCCCAAGCAGGCGGGCATGAAGCTGATGGTCGAACCGATCAGGCCGACCAACTGGCAGCTGCAGCAACACGGCAAGAGCTTCCCGCCCAACTACCTCCACGAAACCTGGCGCGACTGGCTCTACTGGGACATCGAGCTGGAGGAGTGAGAGGGCGCTTGCGTCCGCTTCCAATCCGCCGATTCTTGCGGGTGGCAACCGATCCCATTACCCTTCGGCCCGACAGGAGGTAATCGTGACACAGCACCCCATCCTTGTGGCCACCGATTTCAAACCCCGTTCGGACCGCGCCGTGGATCGCGCCGTCCAGCTTGCGCGGGAGACCGGTCGGGAACTGGTGGTCGTCCACGCGGTCGAGGACCCGGACATCATCCGGGTCGGGCCTTCGCTGGAAGAGCGCGTGGCCTCGGTCATGCCGGAGAATGCGGTCGATTATCGCTGCCTGTTTCCCGAAGGCTCCGCCCCCCGCGCAATCGCGCAGGCGGTGGAGGACGAGGATCCGTTCTGCCTCGTCATCGGCGTCGCGCGCTACAATTCGGTGGGCGACTTCTTGCTTGGCACGGCGGTCGACATGCTGCTGCGCCGGTCGCCCTATCCCGTGCTGGTCGCCAAGGAACGGCCGCGCGCAGCTTACGAGCATATCGTCATCGGGACCGACCTGTCCGATGCCTCGAAGCGCGGCGTGGAGGCGGTCGTCCGCATGTTCCCGCAGGCGCAGCTGCACCTCGTCCACGCATTCCACGTCCCCTACGAGGCATGGCAGAACGCCGAATATGTGCGCAATGAACTGGCAGCCGCGGCGCAGGAACAGTGCGACGGCTTCACCCAGCAGCTGGATATTTCCCAGGCATGCCGCGAGAAACTGACCATGGAACAGGTCGAAGGATCGCCGCTCACCGCCATCAACAGGACGATTCGCAAATACGACGCGCATTTGTGCGCGCTGACCTCGCATGGATATGGCGGTTTGCGTCAGGCGCTGATCGGCAGCACGGTCAGCGATCTGCTGAAGACCCTGACCATCGATACGCTGGTCATCCATCCGGAGCACGAGAGCGCGGCCTGACGAAAATCTGCCCCGCCCGGCTGGTGCGGCCGGGCGGGGATAGAGTGGCCTCGCCCTACAACCTCACCATCCGCATCCCGCGTTCGCCGTAGCGGTCACCTTGCGCAGCACCCGGAGGCACCGCTGCCGACAGTTCTGCCAGATCCGCGTCCGACAGTTCGAGATCGGCGGCAGCCACCGAGTCGCTCATGGTAGCGATGCGCTTCACGCCGGGGATCGGCACGATGTGGTCGCCCTGCGCGATCAGCCAGGCGAGCGCGACCTGCGCCACGCTGGCTCCGTTGCGGTCGGCGACGGTGCGGATCGTATCGACGATGGCGAGATTGGCGTCGAAATTCTCTTCCGACCAGCGCGGGTCCTGCCGCCGCCAATCGTTCTCGCCCAGATCGTCGCGGCTGCGGAAATTGCCGGTCAGGAACCCGCGGCCGAGCGGGCTGTAGGGCACGAAGCCGATGCCCAGCTCCTCGCAGGCGGGCAGGATACCGTCCTCCACGCCGCGCTCCCACAGCGAATATTCGCTCTGCAGCGCGGTGATCGGATGGGTCGCGTGCGCGCGGCGCAGCGTTTGCTCGCCCGCTTCGGAGAGGGCGAGGTGGCGGATTTTCCCTTCCGCCTTCAGGTCCGCCATCGTGCCCACGACATCCTCGATCGGCACGCTCGGGTCGACGCGGTGCTGGTAGAACAGGTCGATCGTCTCGATCCCCAGCCGCCCCAGCGATGCCTCGCACGCGCGGCGGATATTGGCCGGGCTGCTGTCCGCACCGGTGATCTGGTCGCCTTCGAAGCGAAAGCCGAACTTGGTCGCGATGACGAGGTTGTCACGCTTGCCGCGAATCGCGCGGCCGACCAGTTCCTCGTTCTGGAAGGGGCCGTAAATTTCGGCGGTGTCGAAGAAGGTGACGCCGAGGTCGATCGCGCGGTGGATCGTCTCGATCGCGTCGTCGGCATTGGCCTCGCCGTAAACGATGTTGCCGCCCGCAACCATCGGCATGCAGCCGATCCCGATGGCGGATACTTCGAGGCCCTGGCCCAGCGTGCGGTACTTCATCGGTCTTCTCCTCAGGTAACGGCGGCTCTGGTAGAAAATTCGTCGCGCTGCCACTCGCCGGTCTCCAGCACTTGCGCGAGATGGCGTGCAGCTTCGGCAATATCGACGAACCGCAGATAGGCGGGCGCGAAGCCGAGGCGCAGGATATCGGGATCGCGGAAATCGCCGATCACGCCGCGCGCGATCAGCGCTTGGCTCAGCGCGTAGGCGTTTTCGTGGCGGAAGCTCAGCTGGCTGCCGCGTTGCGCGGGGTTGCGCGGGCTGACCAGATCGAGATCGAGGTCGGCCACACACTCGCGGAAGAACTCGCTCAGAGCGCGCGATTTGGCGACCAGCGCGTCCATCCCGATCTCGGCGATCAGCTCGACGCCGCTTTCCAGCGCGGCCATCGCCAGCACCGGGGGCGTGCCCGCGAGCAGGCGTTTGACGCCCTCGGCCGGCTCGTACTCGTCCGAGAAGGCGAAGGGCTGCGCGTGGCCGAACCAGCCGGTCAGCGGCTGAGTGAAATCGCCGTGGTGCCGTTCGGCGGCGAAGGCGTAGGCGGGCGCGCCGGGGCCACCGTTGAGGTACTTGTAGCCGCAGCCCACCGCGAGGTCCGCATCCGCACCGTTAAGATCGACCGGCACCGCACCGCCCGAGTGCGACAGGTCCCACAGCACGATCGCGCCGACATCGTGCGCGGCCTTGGTCAGCCGTTCCATGTCGAACATTTCGCCGGTCTTGTAATGGACATGGGTCAGGAGCAGCAGCGCGACGCTGTCGTCCAGCGCCTCGATCATTGTATCGCGCTCGGCCAACCGCTGTTCGACCTGAGGCTGGCCCTGGATCATGTAGAGGTCGGTCGGGAAGTTCCCCGGCTCGCTTAACACCACATTGCGACCCGGGTTCAGCGAGAGCGCCGCGCCGATCAGCTTGGCGAGGTTTACCGAAACCGAATCGCACGCGATCACCTCGTGCGCCTGCGCACCGATCAGCGGAGCGATCTTCGCACCCACGCGCTGGGGCATCGCAATCCAGTCGCCCCCGCCGCCGGGCAGTTCGTTCCAGGAGCGGATCAGGCCTTCGCCCCACTCGGCATCGATCACCCGGTGCAAGCGTTCGCGACTCGCCTTGGGCAGGGCCCCGAGCGAATTGCCGTCGAGGTAGATCACCCCTTCGGGCAGGTCGAAACAGTCGCGGAAATGCGCAATGGCGTCGGCGGCATCGAGTTCGCGCGCGCGTTGCATCATGTCACTCATCGGGCAGCTCCCGCAAAATCGCTCGGCACAGACCCGCGTCGCCGGCGCCGACCTTCAGCGGCAGGGCGATCAGTTCGTACAGGCCCGCAGGCACATCATCGAGCACCAGCCCTTCGAGAATGCGCATGTCGTGCTTCAGCACCGCGAGATGCGCGTCCATCGTCTTGCTCTCCTGCGGGTCGACCGATGGAGCGTCGGTGCCGATCAGCACCACGCCCTGCGCGGCGAGCCATTCGATCGCCTCGGCCCCGATCGGCAGCCAGTCGGATCGCCATTCATCGTGCGGGAAGGCATCCCAGGTACGGAACAGGACGCGGTTGGCATAATCGAGATCGGGCAGGTCGCCGATGTCGATCTCCCCTTCGACGCCGCGCGCATCGACCACGATGCAGGTGCCCAGATACGGGTCGAGGCTCATGTGGGCAGCGTCCGCGCCATCGGCGGCATAGTGCAGCGGCGCATCGGCATGGGTGCCCGAATGCGTGCTCATGGTCATCCGGCCGACATTGACCGGCGATCCGTCCTCCATCTTCCACGTACGTTCGAACGCGAAGTCGGTATCGCCGGGCCACACCGGCAGTCCGGGACGGAGCGTCTGCGAAATATCCCAGATCTTCACAGCGCTGTCCTGACAGACAGCAGCTCGGGGAAAAACACTTCCTTCAGCACTCCTTCGAGGTAGCCGACGCCCGACGTGCCGCCGGTGCCCTTCTTGAACCCGATGATCCGCTCGACCGTCTTCAGATGCCCGAAGCGCCAGCGCTGGAAGTGATATTCGAGGTCGACCAGCTTCTCGGCCAGCTCGTACAGGTCCCAGTGGTCGTGCGGGTTCTGGTAGATCGTCACCCACGCAGCCTCGACCGCGTCGGATTTCTCCCACCGCTCTTCGCGGTCGCGATTGAGCACGTCCTCGGGGATGGCGAAGCCGCGCTTGGCGAGCAGGCGCACAGTCTCCTCGTAGAGGCTGGGCTTTGCCAGTTCCGCGCGCAGCTTCTCCGCCACCTCGGGCACCGCCTCGTGCATCGTCACCATGTTGGGTTTGCGCCCGCCGAGGATGAATTCCATCAGCCGGTACTGCGCGGACTGGAAGCCGCTGGAGGTGCCCAGATGCGGGCGGACCAGCGAATAGTCGTGCGGGGTCATCGTGCTCAGCACGTTCCAGCTCTGGATCAGCTGCTCCTGCGCGCGTGCCACGCGGGCGAGCATCTTGAACGCGGGGCGCAACCGGTCCTCGCGGATCGCCTCGCGCGCGGCCTCCAGCTCGTGCAGGCACAGCTTGAGCCACAGCTCGCTCGCTTGGTGGACGATGATGAACAGCAATTCGTCTTGCGCGTCGGAGCGCGGATGCTGCGCGGCGAGAATCCGGTCGAGATCGAGATAGGAGGCGTAGGTTACGCCGTCATTGTCGGTCGTGTCTGGCATTCACCCGCCCTAGCGGCTTGCACGCGCGGCGCAAAACCCGCTCAACAATCGACCACCGTTACGTGCGGGTGATGCTTGGACAGGTAGTTCTTCACGATCTTGAGATTGCGCGAATTGGAACGGAAAGCGAAGTCGGCCACGTCGCCCACCAGCGGGACGAAGCCGATCACTCCATCGATCGCGACATTGCCGATCATCCGCGACACGTGCCATTTGGACATGCCGAGATTGCGGGCCTCCCACACGATATAGGCGCCCATGGCGACGCCGAAAATGTCGCCCACCACCGGGATCAGGCCGACGATCGCGTCCATCCCGATGTCGTAGTTGATTCCGGGAATGGTCATGCTGCGTTCGGTCAGCTGTTCCATCATCTGGATCCGCCGATAGACCGATGCAGGGTCTTTTCCGGCAGGCATCTCGATGCCCATCAGGTTGATCGTCTGCGTCTCACCCATTGGAAATGTCCCCGTTCTACCAGGCCTCTACCCCTGCCAACGCATAAATGGGGTGTCTGGACCACGAGTTCTCGGAAAAACCTTCCAGCCCGCTGCGGACCAGCGACCAGCGGACCGGCGCGCCCAGCGGAATATACACCTCGCGCGCGATCAGCGCACCCTCGGCCTCGGCCAGCAGCGTCGCGGAGCCCTCGCCCGGCTCGGGCCGCAGCGACTGCGTCACCAGTTCGTCCGCTTCGGGCGAGCAGGGGCCGCGAAGCAGTTCGCAATTGAACTGGTTGAGGAACCAGCGCGCGCTGGGATAGCGCGCCACCCGGTCGATCATCACCAGATCCGCCCCTTGCGGAAACTGGACCCGGCGCAGCTCCACCCCGATCGTCGCCAGGTCGAGCGAGAGCGCGCGTACCACCACATCGCTGCCCGGCCCCTCGGGCACCCACAGGCGGACCCGCGGTGCCTGCCCGGTGCGGCGCTGCCAGTCGACCACCTGCTGGCGCGCGCGATCGCGCCGCTGATCGATCGAGAGCGACGCCCAGCGTTCGCCGGGCGAAACAGGATTGCCCGGCAGGCCGACGGGCACGACTCGGGTCGAGGGCTGCCAGCCACCCAGACTGAACCCCTCGGCCAACGCCGCGCGGTCGATCGCCATGGACAGCGCCTCGCGATTTTCGACCTCGGCGAAGAAGCCCTGTTCGTTGCTCACCAGCATGCCGAACAGGCCCAGCGCGGGGTCCAGCCGGATGGTCCCGCGCGACAGCGGGCCGGTATCGGCCAGCGGAAGGGTGAACACCGTCCCGTCGAGCAGCGCCGCCGCCTTGCCCTGGCTGAATGCCTCGTTCGCCTGCACGCCCGACAGCGCCCGCAGGCGGACGGTCTTGCCCAGCTCGTCAGGCTCGCGCTCGGGCAGGCCGATCGATTCGGGCGCGGTCGGGCGCAGGATCGCCAGGTCGCCTTCGCGTTCCAGCCGCATCGGCGCGATCGATTCGCCATCATGCAGGATCGCCAGTTCGGGCTGGGCGAGCAGTTGCAGGAATTCGGGCATCGGCCCGGTCAGGCGAATCTCGATCACCCGCGCGGTCATCGCGCGCACGTCGTCGATCTTGCGCAGGTCGAGGCCCAGCGAGGTGCCGCGCAGCTGGCGGATCGTCGCCAGCAGGCTGGTCCGCGCATCCTCTGCGGTCAGCGGTTCGCCATCGGGCCAGGTCAGCTGGCGCAGGCGGAAGATGTAGCTGCGCCCGTCCTCGGTCACGATCCAGCTTTCGCCTAGCGCGGGCACCACCTCACCCTCCGCATTGAGCGCGACGATGCCCGAGGCGGTCGCATCGCGGACCAGCTGCGCCCCGGACGAGAGGCGCAGGCCATCTTCGAAAATCGAATCGGGGGCGCCGATGACCACCACCGGCAGGCCGTCGCCCTCGCGTGCATCACCGCACGATCCCAGCGCGCTCGCCAGCAGCGCGGCGGCAAGCCAGCGCGCGGCGGACCGGGGACGCCCGGCGGGGGCGAAACGGACAGGAGTGAATCGGATCGGCACGGCAATCGGCCCTTAGCAGGCCGGCGCGCCGGGGTCAGCGCGGTTTCGTGCTAGATCTTGCGGATCGAACGCGGCGAGGCCTGCGTGGCCGATGGCGGCGCGATCGAGGAGGGCCGGGTATAGCGCGGCGTGCTGTCGCCCGCGGGCGCCGGGGCCTCGCGAACCTTCTTCGAATCGATTTCGTTGTCGAACACGATGCCGAAGCGGTTGTCCTGCGTCCACGCGACCGAGCCGGTGACGCGGCCCACATTGCGGAGGTCCACTGCCAGACGCATGCCCCGTTCGACGTACAGATCGGCCTCTGCCATCATCCCGCCGTCGGAAAGGTTGCGCACTTTCACGCGAATCGATTGGCCCCCGTCGGCCAGGGTCAGTTCCGCCGTCAGGAACAGGCTGTCGCGCTTCACAGATCTGGTGTCGATGGCGTTCATTCGGTCGTCTCGGTCTGTCCGGGTCGCAGTGAGGGGCCTGTTACGGCCCTTTGCTGCATCTAGCGCGAGACAGGCTAAGAAAGTTTAAACATCGCTTTACCGCAATTCCCCCCGGCCCGTGGGCGGGTTCAGTCGTTGCGGGAGATTTTCTCGCGCCGCTCGTGCGCCTCCTGCGCCTCGACCGTCATGGTTGCGACAGGGCGCGCAATCAGGCGCTGGAGGCCGATCGGATCGCCGCTGACCTCGCAATAGCCGTACTCGCCCTCGTCGATCCGGCGCAGCGCGGCATCGATCTTGGCGATCAGCTTGCGCTGGCGGTCACGCGTGCGCAGCTCGATTCCCCAGTCGGTCTCGCTCGACGCGCGATCGGCAAGGTCGGGTTCGCGCAGCGGCGCATCGGCAAGGTTCTGCAAGGTGCCGCCCGCTTCGGTGTGCAACGAATGCTTCCATTCGATCAGCAGCTTGCGAAAGAACTGCTGCTGCCGCTCGTTCATGTATTCTTCGTCGTCGGAGGGCGTATAGTCGTCCGGCAAGGCCTTGTTCGCCTTGGCCAGAATTTCGCTGTCGCTAAGCGCTTCTGCGGCCATCACGTCCTCTATCTCTTCCGGTCCCACCCGTGACCGGCTCCTCTACCTGCCGTCAGGGCAAGCAGCGGAGCCTATGGCGGCGGCTCTTAGCAGGCATGCGATGCCGAACAAGCGCTTATCCCCGAAAGTGAAACTAAGTGTCGCTGGGCGAATGAATGCACGCCGAACCGAACTTGCGCATCCCTCGCGGCTGTACCTTGTTCAACCGGCAGAAACCGGCGCGGCCATTAACGGCCTGTTTACCATGACCGGCAAGAAGTGAACGGGCGGGCTGCAACCCGTCTAAAAGGGGATAATGAGGACAGGGGAAATATCATGCGACTTACCAGTGTAGAAATCGAGACGGCCACACCGGCCACCGACCAGATTGCCGATCTGACGATCGCACGGCTGATCGCCGCTGCCGCGGATGGCGATGCGCAGGCGTGCTACGAACTGGGCGTGATCTGGTCGACCGGGGGCCACGGGCTCGACTGCGACCTGATCGAAGCGCACCAGTGGTTCAACCTCGCCGCCGCGAGGGGCCATCGGGAAGCGGCCTGGTGCCGCGCCGACATTTCCGACGAGATGACCGCGCGTGAAATCGCCGAGGCCCAGCGCCGCGCGCGCCAGTGGATGATCGAACAGCGCAAGAGCGCGTGATTCGCGCCTGACGACTACCCTTTCCTGAAGGGCGTGCGCTCTTCGAGGAAGTTCTGTTCCGCCGCGATGCCCTGACGCTCGCGCTCGAGGAACTCCGCCACCGCGGCGCGCAGGCCCGGATCGGCGATGTAATGCGCCGAGCGCGTCTGCACCGGAGCATATCCGCGCGCGAGCTTGTGCCCGCCTTGCGCCCCTGCCTCCACACGCGACAGACCGCGCGCGATCGCCGCGTCGATCGCCTGATAATAGCACAGCTCGAAATGCAGGAAGGGGATGTCGACCAGGCACCCCCAGTAGCGGCCGAACAGCGTGGTCCCGCCGATCACGTTCATCGCGCCCGCGACCGGCTGCCCGTCCAGATATGCAAAGATCAGCAGGATCTGCTCACCCATCCGCTCGCCCAGCAGGGTGAAGGCCTCGCGAGTCAGATAGGGCGTGCCCCATTTGCGCATTCCGGTGTCCTGATAGAATTCCCAGAACGCATCCCACACATCCTCGGTCAGATCGTCGCCGGTCAGGTGGCGAATCTCCACCTGTTCTTGCGCCTTCGCCCGCTCCTTGCGCAGGTTCTTGCGCTTGCGACTCGCGAGTGTGTCCAGAAACGCGTCGAAATCCGCGAAGCCATCATTTTCCCAATGGAATTGCAGGTCGCTGCGAATCAGCCACCCGGCACGCTCGAACAGCGACACCTGATCGGGCGCAATGAAAGTCGCGTGCGCGCCCGACAGGCCGTGTTCGTGGCACACCTGCTCGGCCGCGTTCAGCAGCGGCGCGGCAAAGGCCTCGTCCTCGAACAGCAGGCGCGGACCCGTCGCCGGGGTGAACGGCGCGGCGATCTGGAGCTTGGGATAATAGCGCCCGCCCGCCCGCTCATATGCGTCGGCCCAGCCCTGGTCGAACACGTATTCGCCGCGGCTGTGCGACTTGAGGTAGGCCGGCAAGGCTGCGTGAATCGTGCCGCCATCGTCCGCAATCGTGATCGGTGCGGCCTGCCAGCCGGTGCCCGGCCCGACGCTGCCCGAATCCTCCATCGCGGAAAGAAACGCGTGGCCGACGAAGGGATTGTCCTCGCCCGCCACCCGGTTCCACGCCGCCGCGTCGATTCCGGCGACCCCGCCATGGATGCGTGCCGTGAGCTCTCTATCCGCCATCAGCGCCGATATGGGAACGCATGGGCCGCTTCGCGAGCCGCTAGTGCTGCGGGCGCAGCGCGATAATCGCGTCGACCTCGACTGCGGCGCCCAGCGGCAGGACTGGCACGCCGACCGCCGCGCGGGCATGGCGGCCCGCTTCGCCGAACACGTCGAACATCAGTTCGGAAGCGCCATTGGCGACCTTGGCCTGGTCTGTGAAATCGGCAGTCGAATTGACGAACGCGCCGAGCCTGACGACGCGCTCCACCCGGTCGAGCGAGATGCGCGCCCCTTCGAGCTGCGCAAGAATCATCAGCCCGCACGCCCGCGCGGCCGCAACCCCGTCTTCCAGGCTCACGTCATCGCCCAGCCGCCCGGTGACCAGTTCGCCGTCGATGAAGGGCAGCTGCCCGGAAAGATAGGCCAGGCCGCCATGCACCGCGACCGGCACATAGCTGGCGACGGGCGCGGCAGCCTTGGGCAGGGTGATCCCCAGTTCGTCGAGGCGGGCTTGGATGGTCATGCGGGTTTCTCCAGTCGGTCCAGTATCCATGGCAGCGCTTCGTGCCACGTATCGATTCGGGCGTGCGCATCGCCTGCCTTGGCCCCGCAGGCAATATGCGGGGCGAGGCCGGGCTCGCCGCACAGGTGCAGCCGGGCAATGTCTGGCGCATGCTCGCGCGCGGAGCTGTGGTGCTGCGACAGATCGTCGATGAACACCGCGCGGCTCGGGGAGTATTCGTCCAGTATCCGCGCAATCGCGCCGCCCTTGGGGCCCTGGTTGGTATAGACCTTCACATCGATTCCGTGGCGGGCGAGCTGGCGCGCGCGATCCTCCTGCCGGTGGTCCAGCAGGTTGGTCAACACCACCACATCGGCCTGCTCGGCCAGCGTGCCATAGGCCTCCACCGCGCCCGCGATCGGCTCCTGCCGTTCCATCTCGGTATCGAAAAATCCGTTGAGCAGCCGCCAGATTTCCTTCTGCTCGACCGTCTCGCCGGTCTCGCGCCGGGTCAGCGCGGTGGTGAAATCGGGCGCGTCGAAGGCGAAGTCGATGGCATGCGCCTCGCCCAGCCAGTCGCGGAAATGGGCGACCATGTGCAGCAGCACTTCGTCGCAATCGGTTATGACAAGCGGGCGGCTCATGCGGACAGTTCCCGGTGCGCGGCGATGATCACCGCCGGATCGACGTTGAGCGCATCGGCGGCGAGCACCAGATCGGGCTCGTGCGCGGCGAGGAATTCGAGCACCGCGGCCTGCACGCTCTTGTCCTCGATCCCGTGGCGCAGCCGTTCGGGCGTCAGCCCGGTCAGCGAGAGCAGGCGGTCGGCCCGCCGCTCGTCGGTCAGGATCCAGCCCAGCGCGCCCAGTGCCAGCGCCTCGGCATCGGAGTGGCCGCCATGAGAGCCGGAATGCGGGGCGGACGATGAGGAGTCTGGCGGGGGCGTTGTCATAAGGGGGGCAGGTGGCCTATCCGGGGGCAAATCAGGAGTCGGGCGAGACGTGGCAAAACGCATCCTTGTTGTCGAGGACAACGATCTCAACCGCAAATTGTTCTGCGATGTGCTGCGCGCCAAGGGCTACGAGGTGCTCGGCTGCGCAGACGGCAATTCGGTGATCGCATCGGCGCATCAATTCGGCCCCGATCTCGCGATCATGGACATCCAGCTGCCGCATGTCTCGGGTCTCGACCTGATCGCGCAGATGAAGGCGGACAGCAAGCTTGCCGGGGTACCCGTGCTCGCGGTGACGGCCTATGCCGGCAAGGGCGACGAGGATCGCATTCGCGCCGCAGGGGCAGAGGATTACCTTGCCAAACCGGTCTCCATCGGGCCGTTTTCGGCCAAGGTTCTTGCGCTCATCGGAGAGTAGCGGACACCCGCGAAAGCTTGACAAATCGGGGGCAAGAGCGCTTTGCCCCGCCGGTTCCCATTAGAGATTTGAAAGAGGATGCCCGCGATGGACCGTGCCGAGATCGACCGGCGAATCCGCGACCTGATCGAACCGTTCAACAAGAACGGGGTCACCATTACCGATGCGACCACCTTTCAGGTCGACCTCGAATTCGACAGCCTGACCGTGATGGATTTCGTCGCCGCGATCGAGGATGAGTTCGACATCATCATCTCGATGAACCAGCAGGCCGAGATCGAGACCTATGGCCAGCTGGTCGATGCCGTGAAGAAACTGGTCGACGCAGGGTGATCGCACGATGAGTGAAGGCATCAGCCAGCCGGACGCGCCCGTCGTGCGTGAAGGCCGCGCCAAAGGCGATCTGTTCGCCAAGTTCGACGATCTGATCGCGATGCGCGAAGGCCTGCTCGCCAGCGGGGTGGAAGATCCTTTCAACCTCGTGATGGAAAAGGTCCTCTCGCCCACCCGCGCGATCTGCAACGGGCGCGAGACGATCCTGCTCGGCACCTACAACTACATGGGCATGACCTTCGATCCGGACGTGATCGAGGCGGGCAAGCAGGCGCTGGAAGAGTTCGGCAGCGGGACGACCGGCAGCCGCGTTCTGAACGGGACGTATCAGGGCCACAAGGAGTGCGAGGACGCGCTCAAGGAATTTTACGGAATGGACCACGCGATGGTCTTTTCCACCGGCTACCAGGCCAACCTCGGGATCATCTCCACCATCGCCGGCAAGGGCGATTACGTGGTGCTCGATATCGACAGCCACGCCTCGATCTACGATGGCTGCGCGATGGGCCGGGCCGAGATCGTCGCCTTTCGCCATAATGATATCGAAGCGCTCGAAAAGCGGCTGAAGCGCATTCCCGCCGATGCGGGCAAGCTGGTCGTCCTCGAAGGCGTCTATTCGATGCTCGGCGATGTTGCGCCGCTGAAGGAGATGATCCGCGTCTCCAAGGAAGCAGGCGCGATGGTGCTGGTCGACGAGGCGCATTCGATGGGCTTCATCGGCGAACATGGCCGCGGCGTTGCCGAGGATCAGGGCGTGCTCGACGATGTCGACTTCGTGATCGGCACGTTTTCGAAGAGCGTCGGCACGGTGGGCGGCTTCTGCGTCTCCAACCACCCCGATTTCGAGATCATGCGGCTGGTGTGCCGCCCCTACGTGTTCACCGCCAGCCTGCCGCCGAGCGTAGTCGCCACCGCCGCGACCTCGATCCGCAAGCTGATGCATGGGAGCAACAAGCGCGCGCACCTGTGGGAGAACTCCAAGCGGCTCCACGGCGGGCTCAAGGAACTGGGCTTCCAGCTCGGCACCGACGAACCGCAGAGCGCGATCGTCGCGGTGATCATGCCCGACCTGACCAAGGGCGCGCAGATGTGGGAGGCGCTGCTGAAGGAAGGGCTCTACGTCAATCTCGCCCGCCCGCCCGCAACGCCCGCCAACATGACGCTGCTGCGCTGTTCGCTATGCGCGGAGCATAGCGAGGAAGAGGTCTCCACCATCCTCGGCATGTTCGAGCGCGCAGGCAAGGCGACCGGGATTATCTGATCAGCCGGCATCCAGCGCATGGCGCACCGGCTTTATGGGAATGCGCAGATAGGAAACGCCGTTGTCGGTCGCTTCGGGGAAGCGTCCGGCGCGGATATTGACCTGGACCGAGGGTAGCAGCAGCCGCGGCACGGCAAGGTCGCTGTCGCGCGCCTCGCGCATGGCGACGAACTCCTCCTCGCTCACGCCGTCGTGCACGTGCACGCTGCTGCGCTTCTGCTCGCCGACGGTGGTCTCCCACGCATAGTCCTCGCGCCCCGGCGCCTTGTAGTCGTGGCACATGAACAGCCGGGTTTCCTCGGGCAGCGCCAGCAGGCGGCGGATCGAGTGATAGAGCTGGTGCGCATCGCCGCCGGGGAAGTCCGCGCGCGCGGTGCCGAAATCGGGCATGAACAGCGTGTCGCCCACGAACACCGCATCGCCGATCTTGTAGGCAATATCCGCCGGGGTGTGCCCGGGCACGTGCAGCACCTCGACGCGGAGCGAGCCGATCGCGAAGCTCTCTCCATCGGCGAACAGGTCGTCGAAATCGGACCCGTCGGTCTTGAGGTCGTCCATCCCGAAGACCGGGCGGAAGATCTTCTGCACATCGCGGATATGCGCGCCGATGCCAATTCGCGCGCCGGTCTTCGCCTTGATGAAGGGTGCCGCGCTCAGATGGTCGGCATGGGCGTGGGTTTCGAGCACGCGCTCGATCGTCACGCCTTCCTCCTCAGCGGCGGCAAGGATCGCTTCGGCAGAGCGCACATCCGCCTCACCCGAGGCAAGATCAAAGTCGAGCACAGGGTCGATCACTGCGCCCTTCGCCGTGTCCGGGTCCCAGACCAGATAGCTGACCGTGTTGGTCGGTTCGTCGAAGAAGGCGCGAATGTGGGGGTTCGTCATGATGGGTCTCCGTCGGGCTTGCTGTTGACGCTTGACATATATTAGCGATTGCTTATTTAGCAAGTGCTAATGGACAACGACACACTTCTCGCCCCCGCAGACCTCGCCACGTTCGAGGCCAATGCATCTTCCGTCGCCGAGCTGCTCAAGGCGCTCGGCAACACGCGTCGCCTGATGGTGATGTGCAAGCTGGCCGAACATGGCGAGATGCGGGTGAACGCGCTGGCCGAGGAGGTCGGCCTGTCCCAGTCCGCGCTCTCGCAGCATCTTGCGAAGATGCGGGCCGAGGGACTGGTCGACTCCCGGCGCGAGGCGCAGACCGCCTGGTACCGCATCGCCGACCCGCGCTGCCGCACCCTGCTGGCGACCCTTCACGATCTCTATTGTCAGGAGTGACCCCCATGACTTCTACCCCCAAGACCGTCTCCCCCACCGAAGCCCGGCGCATGATGGCCGAAGGCGCAAAACTGGTGGATATCCGCGGGACCGACGAGTTCGCCCGCGCCCGCGCTCAGGGTGCCGAGAATCGCCCGCTCGACCAGATCGAGCGGATCGATTGCGACGGGCCGATCGTGTTCATGTGCCGCTCCGGCATGCGGACCGGCAGCAATGCGCAGCGGCTCGCCGCGTGCCATGATGGCGAGGCCTTCCTGCTTGAAGGCGGGCTGGAAGGCTGGCGCAAGGCCGACCTTCCGGTGGAGGAAGACCGCAGCCAGCCGATCGAGATCATGCGGCAGGTCCAGATCGCCGCCGGATCGCTGGTCCTGCTGGGCGTGATCTTGGGCCTTACGGTCGCGCCGGGATGGTTTGCGCTGTCGGGCTTCGTCGGCGCGGGGCTGGTCTTCGCAGGCACCACCGGCTGGTGCGGCATGGCGTACCTGCTCGCGATCATGCCGTGGAACCGGCAGGCCGCAGCGGCCTGACGCGACCGATGGACCTGGCTCATATCCTCATCACGCTGCTTTCGGGCGGCGTCATCGGCTTCGTGCTGGGGCTGGTCGGCGGCGGGGGCTCGATCCTCGCCGTGCCGCTGCTGGTCTATGCGGTGGGGATGAAATCGCCGCACATGGCGATCGGCACTGCCGCTGTGGCGGTGGCGCTCAACGCGCTGGTCGGTCTCGTCGGCCATGCGCGCAGCGGAAATGTCCGCTGGCAATGCGCGCTCAGCTTCGCGCTCGCCGGGTCGGCGGGTGCGGCACTGGGCGCGGAGGCGGGCAAGGCGGTCGATGGTGAGAGCCTGCTCGGCCTGTTCGGCGGGTTGATGGTGGTGGTCGCGCTGCTGATGCTGCGCGGTCGCAAGGCGGCGGAGAACCCGCTGGTGCGGATGACGCGCGAGAATGCGAAATCCATGCTCTCGCGCATCCTGCCGATCGGCTTCGGCACCGGGCTGCTCGCCGGATTCTTCGGGATCGGCGGCGGCTTCCTGATCGTGCCCGGTCTGGTCTTCGCGACCGCGATGCCGCTGTCGCTGGCGATCGGTAGCTCGCTGGTCGCGGTCAGCGCCTTCGGGATCACCACCGCCGGGTCCTACGCGCTCTCGGGCATGGTCGACTGGACGATCGTCGCCTGGCTGGTCGCGGGCGGGATCGGCGGCAGCGTGCTGGGTCGCGGCGCCGGGGCGAAGCTCGCCACGCACAAGCGCGCGCTGGAGATCGGATTTGCGGTTCTGGTCGCGGCGGTGGGCGTGTGGGTGATCGTCAAGTCATTCGGCTGAGATAGCGCGGAACCGCTCGCCACGCCTTTCGTCTGACAGGGCAGAAGGAGATTCTCTAATGGCGAATATCAGCACCGGCAGCGCAAAATACGAAGGCTTCGGCAAAGACGGCAAGGGCCACGTCTCGACCGGGTCGGGCGCGCTCAAGGACCAGCCCTATGGCTTCAAGACCCGGTTCGAGGATGAGCCGGGCACCAACCCCGAAGAACTGATCGCAGCCGCGCATGCCAGCTGCTTCACCATGGCGCTGTCGTTCCAGCTGGCGGGCAAGGGCCACTCCGACGGCACGATCGAGACGACCTGCAAGGTCACGCTGGAAAAGGATGGCGAGGGCTTCAAGGTCAGCAAGTCCGCCCTCTCGGTAACCGGCGGCGGCGACGGGCTCGACAAGGCGACGTTCGAGGAATGCGCCAAGACCGCCAAGGAAAACTGCCCGCTGTCCAAGCTGCTCGACACCGAGATCACGCTGGAAACCAACTTTAAAGGCTAACCGGCTTCCCCCGTGGGCGGATCGGCGCTGAGCCATCCGCCCACACCCACCGCCAGCATCATGCCCACCAGCTGCGCGGCGATGAAGCCGGGCACGTCGACCGGCGCGATCCCGGCGAAGGTGTCGCTGAGCGAGCGGACGACGGTGATCGCGGGATTGGCGAAACTGGTCGAGCTGGTGAACCAGTAGGCGGCGGTGATGTAGAGCGCGACGCTCGCCGGGACGGACCCGGGCAGCCGCTTCAACGTGACGAGGATGGTGAGGATGAGACCGAAGGTCGCGATCGCCTCCCCCGCCCATTGGCCCACGCCGGTACGCGCCTTGGTCGACAGCTGCAGGATCGGCAGATCGAACATCAGGTGGACCGCCAGCGCGCCCAGCGCACCCGCCAGCAGCTGGACGAGGATATAGAGCAGCGCGATGCGCACCCGCGTCTCGCCGCGCAGCGCGAAGGCGATGCTGACCGCAGGGTTGAAATGCGCGCCCGAGATCGGCCCCAGCATCGCAATCAGCACGTAGAGGATTGCCCCGGTGGCGATCGTGTTGGCGAGCAGCGCGACCGCCACGTTCCCGTCCATCAGGTTTTGCGCCATCACGCCCGAACCGAGCACGCCGGCGAACAGGAAGAAGCTGCCGATAGCCTCTGCGGCGAGGCGGCGGGACAGGGCGTGCTCTGCGGGCGGAGCCGCCTCGGCGACGAGGCTCACAGATCCTCGATGCTGTGGACCGCCGCGCACGGATCGTTGGCGTCGGTCTCGTCACCATGGCCGACCTGGGTCAGCACCAGCACTCCGCCGATCACCAGCGCGACGAACGCGGCGGTGACCCACGGCAGGTATTTGTCGATGAAGACCTTGATCGGCGCGCCGAAGATGCGGAACAGCAGGCCCACGGTGAAGAAGATCATCCCGCGGCCCACCAGGCTGGCGAGGATGAAGGTGACGATGTTCATGTTCACGAACCCGGCGGAGATCGTCAGCAGCTTGAACGGCACCGGGGTCGATCCGGCGACCACGATCGCCTCCCAGTCGTATTCGCGCAGATAGCAGGCGGCGCGCGGGAAGCTGTCGGTCATCCCGATCGCGCCGATCAGCCATTCGCCGACCAGATCGTACAGGCCCCAGCCGATGAAATAGCCGAACAGCCCGCCCACGACCGAGGCAAGCGTGGCGATCACGCCGAAGCGAATCGCCTTCTTCGGCTCGGCGAGACACATCAGGCCCAGCAGCGGGTGCGGCGGGATGGGGAAGAAGCTGGCTTCGACGAAGCAGAAGAACGCGAGCCACCACTGCGCATAGGGATGCGCCGCCTTCTCCATCGTCCAATTGTACAGACCGCGCAGCATCGCCGCTCCCTCCCAGATTTCGCCAGCGCTTAGGCCAGCCGCCCACCCCGCGCAAGCGCGTGCGTGGCCCGGTCAATTTACCATATCGGTTATTTTAGCATTGACATCGTGACGCTCTTTGGTTAGAGAGAAAGAACATCGCGATAGTGCGGGCACGGCGGGGGCCAATCGCTACGTCAGACGCCAGCCACCGGGATCATCATTTCATGCCGACCGATAGCAGCAGCGCATCCGCCCAGCGGGTGCGTCGCAAGAACGTGCGCATCACCGACACGCAGAAACGCGAAGGGGAGGAAGGCCCGATCAGCAAGCACTGGCGGACCTATTTCCTCCAGGCACTGGCCGCGACCTCCAGCGTCACCGCTTCGGCGAACGCGGCGGGCATCTCCCCCAGCCGCGCCTACAAGACCCGGCGCGAACATGCGGACTTCGCCGCCGCATGGCGTGCCGCATTGTACGAAGGGTACGAACATCTGGAGATGGAGGCGCTCGCCTACCTGCGCGGCCACGATCCCGACCGCAAGCTCGACATCGCCAACGCGATCCGCCTGCTCGCCACGCACCGCACCACGGTGGCCGAGGAACGGGCCCGCCGCAGCGGGCGGGACGAGGCGGCGGTGTTCGCCGCGCTCGACCGCAAGCTGGACGCGATCCGCACGCGCCGCCTTCCCAAACCGGCGCTGGGTCACGCCGATGAACCATGAGCGGCTCAATGCGCTCGCCAACCTGTCGGACGCCGCGCGGGACGACTGGTACGCCTCGCTGAGAGAGGACGACGCCGACGCGCTCGGCCTTTACTGGCGTCTATGGGCGAGGCCCGAGCAATTGCCGCCGCCGGACGATTGGGACACCTGGCTGATCTGCGCCGGGCGGGGCTTCGGCAAGACGCGCGCCGGGGCCGAATGGGTGCGCATGATCGCGTGCACCGATCGGCACGCCCGGATCGCGCTGGTCGGCGCTTCGCTGTCCGAGGTGCGCAGCGTGATGATCGAGGGCGAAAGCGGCATCCTCGCGGTGTGCGCGCCGAACAATGCGCCGCAATGGGAGCCGAGCCTGCGGCGGCTTTCGTGGGCGAGCGGCGCGCGCGGCTATTGCTACTCCGCCGCCGAGCCCGAATCCTTGCGCGGTCCGCAGCACAGCCACGCGTGGTGCGACGAGATCGCCAAGTGGGACAATGCGGGCGAGCGGGCCACGGCGGCGTGGGACAACCTGCAGATGGGCCTGCGCCTGGGTGAGCACCCCCGCGTGGCTGCGACCACCACGCCGCGCGCCGTGCCGCTGGTCCGGCGACTGCTGGACGAGGCCGAAACCGGCGACGTCGCGGTGACGCGCGGGACGACCTGGGACAACGAGGACAACCTCCCCGCCCGCTTCGTCGACCGGATGCGCCGCCAGTTCGCCAGCACCACGCTGGGGCGGCAGGAACTGGACGGCGAACTGCTGACCGACATCGAAGGCGCGCTGTGGACCCGCGCGCTGCTCGAGATGTGCCGCCAAACTCCCGCTCCCCTTCAGGGGAGCGGGTCGGGGGGTGGGGTCTCCCACTTCACCCGCATAGTAATAGGCGCAGATCCCCCCGCCAGCGCCCACGGCGACGCTTGCGGCATCGTAGTCTGCGGCGTGGATGAGGAAGCGCTCGCCACCGTCCTCGCCGACGAAAGCGTCGAACACGCCTCGCCCGAAAAATGGGCACGCGCCGTCGCGCGGGCCGCCGACAAATGGGAGGCCGACCGTGTGATCGCCGAAGCCAACCAGGGCGGCGCAATGGTCGAAAGCGTGCTGCGCGCGGCGGATGTCGGTCTGCCGGTCAAGCTGGTCCACGCCAGCCGCGGCAAGGTCGCCCGCGCCGAACCGGTCGCCGCGCTCTACGAAGCAGGCCGCGTACGCCACGCCGGCCTGTTCGCAAAGCTGGAGGACCAGCTGTGCGGGCTGATCGTAGGCGGCGGCTACGAAGGCCCGGGCCGCTCCCCCGACCGCGCCGACGCGCTGGTCTGGGCGCTGGCCGAGCTGATGCTGGGGCGTGGCCGGAGGCCCGGCGTCAGAGCTCTATAGAAGCTACTGCACGCATTTTGCGAGCAAACCTCGCTGGAGTTCGGTCAACGGCGCATGCGCACGAACGGCAACGGTTGTCGGTTTCAGATATCCTTGGGTGACCGCAATGTTCGTTCCATCGTCCGCACGATAGCCGCCAGCGTCGGGGCCCCCTGCTCGCCCAGCGGCGACGGCATAGAATCTTACACCCGGAAAATAGCTCTCAATACCGGTCCGCCCGAAGCAACTCATGATCCGGCCCGCACTCTGGGGAGAGCTTTCCCTGTAAACGACCGGCGCAGTTGCAGAAGGTTCGCCGACAGAACCGCATGACGTCAGTCCGGCCAAGGCAAGCGCAACACATGTGAGCGGGCGATCCATCCTGCAGAGCTACCCAATTCGACCCGCTGCCTCAATCCTGAAGCCTCGAAAGGCACTCCCATGTCCTTCCTCACCTCCATCACCTCCGCCTTCAAGGGCGGGGGGAGCGCCCGTGTGCCTATTGCGCGCGGATTTGTTTCGCCCTGGGCCTCCGCGTTCGAGGCGCGCGGGGCATCCGTTCCGCCGTTCGACTACGCGACCAGCCTGCAGGCTGGCTATGCCTCCAACCCCGTTGCGCAGCGGGCGGTGCGGATCGTGGCGGAGGGGGTAGGGGCCGCGCCTGTCTCGACCGATGCCGAAGACCTACTCGCGCTCGTCACCGCGCCCAGCGCGGGGCAATCGCTGGTCGAGCTGTTCGCACTGCGGCCCGAGCGGGTCACGATCCGCCCCGGACCGATCGGCTGGCCCGAAGCCTTTGCCTATCATCTCGGCGCGCAGACGCATGTGATCCCGCTGGAGGACGAGGATGGCTGGCCCGAGCTGATCCACCTCAAGTGCCTCAACCCCGGCGACGATCACTATGGCGCGGGCGCTCTGTCCGCCGCCGCGCAGGCGATCGCGATCCACAACGCGGCGAGCCGCTGGAACCATGCGCTGCTGGAAAACGCCGCGCGGCCCTCGGGCGCGCTGGTCTACCAGCCGGGTGACGGACAGGGGCTGACGGCGGACCAGTTCGAGCGGTTGAAGGCCGAGCTTGCCAGCGCCTTCCAGGGCCAGGGCAATGCGGGCCGCCCGATGCTGCTCGAAGGCGGGCTGAGCTGGCAGAGCATGGCGCTCTCGCCCGCCGACATGGACTTCGCGACGCTGAAATCAGCAGCGGCGCGCGACATTGCGCTCGCCTTCGGGGTGCCGCCGATGCTGCTCGGCCTGCCGGGCGACAACACCTATTCCAACTATCGCGAGGCCAACCGCGCGCTGTGGCGGCTGACCCTGCTGCCGCTGGCGGACAAGATCTTCGGCGGGATCGCCGCCGGGATGGCGCCGTGGTTCTCCGATGCGCAGATCGCGGTCGATCTCGATCGGGTGCCCGCTCTCTCCGAAGACCGCGAGCGGCTGTGGAAGCAGGTCAGCGAGGCGGACTTCCTAACACCCGAGGAACGCCGCGCAATGCTCGGCCTCGTCCCGCAGGAGAACCAGGCATGACCAACGAAGACATGCTCACCGCGCTGCTCTCGCAGGCGCGGGCCGAGGGCGCGGAGCTGGTCACGCTGCGCGCGATTGCCGAGGAAGCGGGCGAGCTGGGCGCGGCGCGCGCGCTCGCCCGGATCGGCCTGTCGGACGAGGCTGCCTCGGGCGATATCGACGAGCTGCGCGAGCTGCTGCAGGCCTGGCGCGATGCCAAGGCGAGCGCGTGGAAGGCCGCGATCGAGTGGCTGGTGCGCGGCGTGTTCGCCGCTCTTCTGGTCGGTATCGCAGTGCGGCTCGGTGTCGCGGAGCTGGTGCGATGAGGATCGCCGGCTATGCCGCGCTGTTCGACGTTCCCGATGCCGCGCGCGACACCATCCGTCCCGGTGCCTTTGCTGCCACTCTGGCACAGCGCCGCGATCCCCTGCCGCTGCTGTGGCAGCACGACCCGCGCCAGCGGATCGGCTGGGTCGAGCGGGTCGGCGAGGATGCGCGCGGCCTGCGCGTGGTCGCCGCGATCGACCGGCCCGCCAGCCGCGCCGCCGCTCTGCTGGCGGCACGCACGGTGTCGGGCCTCAGCTTCGGGTTCCGCGCGCGGTCGGCGCATAGCGGACCGCAGGGGCGCGAACTGATCGCGCTCGACCTCATGGAAATCAGCCTCGTCACCCACCCGCTCCAGCATGGGGCGCGGGTGCATCTGGTCGCCTGACTTCCTCCGACCCCGTCAACCTCGCCTGCCCCCAACCCCCTCCCCTGCAAGGAGAGGGGGCCTTTCCCGTGCCCAACGAAAGAGAGACTACCATCATGGACATGCCCCTTCCCAACACCGCGCCCGTTCCCCCGGCCGACGCGGACACCACCGCGATCGACGCTAGCTTCGACATTGTCGCCCGGCAGGACCGGGTCGAGCAGCAGGTCGAGGGCCTGCGCAGCGAAGTCGAGGAGGTGAAGCTGCGGGTCGACCGCATCGCCCAGGGCGCACAGCGCGCGGCGCAGCGCCCCGCGCTTGCCTCCACCAGTGCCGCCCAGACCGAGGTGAAGGGCTTCGTCGATGGCTATCTGCGGCGCGGCAATACGCATGAGATCAAGTCGATCTCCGGCACCAGCCCGAGCGATGGCGGCTACGCCGTGCCGCGCCAGATCGATGCGATGATCGCCCGCCAGCTGACCGAGATCAGCCCGATCCGCGCGCTGGCGCAGGTCGTCCAGACCGGCAGCGCGGGCTATCGCAAGCTGGTCGCCACCGGCGGCACCGCCAGCGGCTGGGCGGGCGAGACGACCGAGCGGCCCGAGACCGACACGCCCAGCTTCGCCGAAATCGCCCCGCCGAGCGGCGATCTCTACGCCAACCCGGCGGCGAGCCAGGCGATGCTCGACGATGCAGGCTTCGATCTGGAATCCTGGCTGTCGAGCGAGATCGCGATGGAGTTCGCCCGCGCTGAAGGGGCCGCGTTCGTCAACGGCTCCGGCACCAACCAGCCCAAGGGCTTCCTCAAGGCCCCCACCAGCACGCTGGGCGATGCGGCGCGCGCCTTCGGCAGCGTGCAATATGTCGGCACCGGAGATGCGACCGGCTTCGGCACCGATCCGGAAGAAAAGCTGATCGACCTCGTCCACACGATGAAGGCGGGGCACCGTCAGGGCGCAAGCTTCGTGATGAACTCGACCACGCTGGCCGAGGTGCGCAAGCTCAAGACCAGCGACGGCGCATTCCTGTGGCAGCCCGGCCTGATCGAGGGCCAGCCGGACCGGCTGCTGGGCTATCCGGTGGTCGAGGCGGAGGACATGCCGGACATTGAGGGCGGCGCGTACCCGATTGCCTTCGGCAATTTCCGCCACGGCTATCTGATCGCGGAACGCAGCGCGACGCAGGTGCTGCGCGATCCCTTCACCAACAAGCCCTTCGTCCACTTCTACGCGACCAAGCGGATCGGCGGGCAGGTGCTCGACAGCGCAGCGATCAAGCTGCTGCGGATCGAGCCCTGACGCCGGGCGGCGCGGGCGGGCTCCTCCCGCAACCGCGCCGCCGCGCCCGCGTCGGCTCCCCCATTCCCCCGGCCGACGCGGGCGCCCTTTTCACGACGATCATTTCAGGAGACCGCCATGATACGCACGGTGCTGGCGACCGGCGATCTCGCGCCCGCGCTGACCGAGCTCAAGCACTGGCTCGGCATCACACGCCCGGCAGACGACGCGCAGCTGACCGACCTGATCGGGGCCGCGATGGAGGCGTGCAAGCGGTTCACCGGCCTCACCCCTGTCGCCTCGACCATCGAGGAGGTGATGGAGGCGAGCCATGAATGGACGCGGCTTGCCAGCCGCCCGATCGCGCGCCTCACGAAGATCGAGCGGCTCGCCGATGACGGCACCCGCACCGCGCTGAGCGAGGAGAATTACGACCTCCATCTGGCGGGTGACGGCTCGGCGCAATTGCGACTGCGCAGCGGCCCTTACCTGAGCCGCGTCGTGGTCACGCTGGAGGCGGGCCTCGCGCCCGACTGGCCCGGTCTGCCCGATGGCCTGCGCCACGGCATCCTGCGCTTTGCCGCCTTCCTCCACCGCGAGGGAGAGACTGCGAACGGCGAGCCACCCGCCGCGATCGCGGCGCTGTGGCGGCCCTGGCGCGTGCTGAGGCTGGCATGATGGCCGGGCTGATCCGCGTGCGGATGCCCGCGCTCGACCGGCTGGCCCATGCGCTGGAGCGGCGGGCGCTCAAGCGCCTTCAGAACCGCGCCCGGAAGCTGGGCGGCGATCCGTGGCGCTCGCCCGACCGGCTCTGGCCTCATTTCGGAGACGACTGATGGAAACCCGGCTGCGCGCCGCGCTGCTCGATCACCTGCGCGCCGATCCGGCGCTGATGGACGCGATCAATCTGGTCGACGAGGCGGAGGTGGAGCGCGCCTCATCCCCCTGGCTCGCACTGGTCGCCTCCGCCTCGACCGACTGGGGCACCAAGACCGAGGCCGGGCGCGAGGTGCGCGTGGCGCTCGAACTGCGGCTGCACGGCGACGATCCGGCGAGCGGCGGGGACATCGCCGCATGGGTCGATGCCCGCACGCTCGCGCTGCCTGCGCAGCAGTCCGGCTTTCGCGTGGTCAGCGCCGCCTTCCTGCGCGGCCGCGCCGAACGCCGCCCGCTCAACGCCCGCGCGATCCTGCGCGAATACCGCTTCCGCCTGCTCGCTTCCGACTGATCCCGAAAGGACATCCCATGACCGCACAAAGAGGCTCCGCCTTCCTCCTCAAGATCGGCGACGGCACCCAAGAAAACGGGGGCCTGCCCGCCTACGAAACCGTCGCCGGGCTGCGGACCACGCAGCTGGCGATCAACGGCGACAGCGTGGTGGTGACGCACAAGGAATCGGGCGGCTGGCGCGAATTGCTCTCGGGCGCGGGCACGCGCTCGGTCTCGGTCAGCGCGGGGGGCATCTTTCTCGGATCGCAGGCAGAGGCACGGGTGCAGGCCCACGCGCTCGCCGGGACGATCGCCGACTACGAATTGTCGTTCGAGGATGGCGCGCGGCTGCGCGGGCGCTTCCTCGTCCAGCGGCTCGACTATTCGGGCGATTTCAATGGCGAGCGCAATTACACGATCCAGCTCGAAAGCTCGGGCCCGGTCGTCCCGGCATGACCCCGGAACAGGTCCGGGGTGACGAACCCAATCCGCCCCCCAACCCCCTGCGCGGGGAGGCGGCAATCCGTATCGCGGGCGAGGTGTGCAAACTGCGCCCCAGCTTCACCGCGCTGGTCGCGGCGGAAGAAGAACTCGGCCCGCTGTTCGCGCTGGTCGAGCGCGCGGCCAATGGCGAGCTGCGCCTGGCCGAGATCGCCGCGCTGTTCTGGCACTGCCTGCAATCGCGCGAGGGGCTGACCCGCGAGGCGGTTGGCGAAGCGATCCTGGCAGGCGGACTTGCCGCCGCCACCAAGCCTCTGCGCGCGCTGCTCGGCGCGATTCTGCAGGGCCGATGACCCGGGCCTTCTCAACCGGCGTGCCGCCGCTTGTGGCGCTCGCCGCACAGGCGCTGGGCTGGACGCCGGACGCCTTCTGGCATGCCACGCCCGCCGAACTCGCCACCGCGCTCGGTCCGACGACCCCAGCCGCCGCGCCCGTGGTGGACCGGGCCGAGATCGACAGTCTGATGGAGCAATATCCAGATGTCTGACCTTGCAGCCGACCCGGTCGATGCAATGCTGATCGACGTGCGCGCCAATACGCGCGGCTTTGCCGAGGATGTCGCACGCATGCGGCAGGACCTCGACGGCGAGCTGGTCGCCGGCTTTTCGCGCGCGGGCGATGTTCTCGAACGCAGCCTGCTGAGAGCGATCCGGCGCGGCAGCCTCGGCTTCGAGGATCTGCAGGCCGCCGCCAGCAAGGCGATCGACCGGATCGCGAGCCAGGCACTCAAGCTCGGGATCGGCGAGATCTTCGGGGCGAACAATCCGCTGGGCGGGATCGTCGGGACTCTGCTGGGCGGCGTGCTCGGCCTGGCCGGCCGCGCGACCGGCGGCCCGGTGAGCGCGCAGCGCGGCTATCTGGTCGGTGAGCGCGGGCCCGAACTCTTCGTGCCCCCGTCGGATGGGCGGGTCGTCCCGCTGACAGCGCATGGCGGCGGCGCGCGGAGGGTCGAGGTTGCGATCCAGCTCGCCGCGCCCGCGGGCACCGCCGCGCCGATCGCGCTCGAACGCTCCAGCCGGCAGATCGCGGCAGCGGTGCGTCGGGCGATGGAGAACAGCTGATGGCCTACTGGCTTTGCGCTGCCCGCAACGGGCAGGAGCACGACCATATCCAGCGCTTCGACCCGCGCTTCTGGACGGTCAATTTCCCCCGTCCGATGGTGGCGAGCGTGGTCACCACCGCGCCTGATGCGCTGCGGCTGACCTGTGAATTCCATCATGCGGGCGAACTCGCGGGGCTGATCTGGGAGAGCGAGGATAGGCTCGACCATCCGCTCCACGCCTACGCGACCGACCGCGATTATTCGCACACGATCCTGTCCTTCCGCTGGCGCAGCGGCGGGATCACCCCGCTCGACGCGGTCCATGGGCCGACGCTGACGATCGAGGGGCGCGATGCAAGCGGGGTGGCGCGCAGCTGGTACGTCCGGCTGTGGAACTACGCCGAGGGTTCGCCCGAGGACGCGCGAGTGACGCTGCCGTTTTCGGCACTGCAAAGCGGCTTCGCCTTGCCCGGAGAGCCCGTCCATCCGCACAACATCGACCGCATGTTCATCTCGCTGGTGCCCCCCGGCTACGTGCCGGCCAGCGCCGATCCGCTCGCCCGGCGCGCCGATGGCTGGGTCGAGCTGAGCGCTATCACCTGCGACGGCGCGCATGCGATGCTGGAGATCGGCGAGAGCATGCTGCCCGAGCATGGCGAACAGATCGCGACCGCCTATGACGACTGCTTCAACCAGACGCCTGCGCGGCTGATCCGCCAGATCCGCCAGCTCGGCTATCGCGGGCGGGTGGTCCACTATGCCGGGATGAGCCACTATTTCCGGCTCGAGCCGCTTGGCGGAGGGCATTACGTCAGCCTCGCGGGCGGGGCGCTCAACGATGCCTGCGCTGCGTGGCACCGGGCTTTTGCCGAGGAGGCGCAGGCCGCCGGGTTCGAGATCATCTGGTCGCTGTCCTACGAGTTGTTCGACGTGCATTGCTGGAACGACTGGAAACAGCGCGCCTACGATGGCGCGCCCGCGCAGACCGGGTGGGAGCCGCCCTCGGCCTTGCTCTCGCCTGCCCATCCGGGAGCGATGAGCTACCTACGACAGGTCGCGGCGGCGTTCGTGCAGATCGCGCAGGCCGCGGGCTTGCCGGTCCGCTTCCAGATCGGCGAGCCGTGGTGGTGGGTGACCCCGGGCAGCTTCGCGCCGTGCCTCTACGACGATGCCGCAAAGGCCGCGTTCGGCGGCGATCCGCCGGTCATCGCGGATATGCGCGCACCGCTCGATGAGGCGCAGAAAGGGCTGCTCGATCAGGCGGGCGCGCGGCTCGCCGCCTCCACCGCCGCGCTGGCGCAGGCGGTGCGCGATGCTGCCGGGGGTGAGGCGGAGGTGCTGCTGCTCGCATTCACGCCGACGATCCTCGACGGCCAGATGCCCGAGATAGAACGCGCCAACCTGCCGGTCGGATGGGCCTGGCCCGCCTTCGACCGTTTGCAGCTAGAGGATTACGACTGGCTGACCGCCGGCGCGGAGGCCCGGCGCCGCGCGGCCTACGCGCATGTCGATGCACGGCTCGGCTATCCGATCAACCTGCAGGACTATTTCGCGGGCTTCGTGCTGAGCGCCGAAGATGCACCCGTCTACTGGGCGAGGATCGATGCCGCGCTCGATGAGGCACGCTCGCGCGGTGTGACCCAGCGCTTCGTGTGGGCGCTGCCGCAGATCGCACGCGACGGATACACCCGGCTTGCCCCGCCCCCGGCCGACCAGCGCGAGGACCACATGCAGAACTTCGACGACGTCTCCTATCCGCTCACGCTCGGCACGGATGCCAGCGCGAGCCCCGAATTCTCGACCTCTGTACTGGTCACCGCCTCTGGCCATGAACGCCGCACCGCGCAGTGGGCCGACGCGCGGCTGCGCTTCGATGTCGGGCCGGGGATTCGTTCGGAGAGCGAGCTGGCAACCCTGCTCGGCTTCTTCCGCGCCCGCCATGGCCCCGCACGCGGCTTTCGCCTGACCGATCCGTTCGATCTCTCGTCCAACGGGACCACGGGCGCGCCGACCCCTGCCGACCAGCTGCTCGGGCTCGGCGATGGCGAGACCACCCGCTTCGCGCTGGTCAAACGCTACGGCGAGGAACCCGAGCCGCAGGTGCGGCGGATCACCCGGCCCCGTAGCGGGACCGTGCGCGTGTCGGTCGGCGGTCAGGAAACCGCAGGCTTCACGCTCGATCCGCTGGGCTTCGTGGTGCTCGACGATGCCCCCGCAGCCGAAGAGGAAGTGCGCGCGGGCTTCCTGTTCGATGTGCCCGTGCGCTTTGCCGAAGACCGGCTGGAGATCAGCGCCGCCGGTTTTGCCGCCGGGCAGGCACCCAGCGTGCCGCTGATCGAGATCAGGGAGGCGGCATGAGCGAGGTATATGAGCAAGACCGCCTCGCCACCCGCGCCTTCTTCTGGCGGATCGAGCGGCGCGACGGGGTAACGCTGGGCTTCACCAGCCACGACCGCGACCTGATGCTCGACGGCGTACGCCTGCGCGCCGCGCCCGGCATCCGCCCCGCCGCGCTGCGCCTGACGAGCGAGATTACAGGCGACGACGCGCAGATGGACGGCGCGATCACGCATGACGCGATCTCGGCAGCCGATCTGGAAGCGGGCCGCTTCGACGGCGCAGCGGTGACGATCGGCAGCATCGACTGGCAGAGCGGTGAGGCCAAGGCGCATTACTGGGGTACGATCGACCAGACGGAAGCCGTCGCCGACGGGTTCTCCGCCCAGCTGCACTCGGCCAAGGCCGCACTGGAGGAAGACCCGATCCCGCGGACCAGCCCGGGATGCCGCGCGCGTTTTTGCGGGCTAGGCTGCAACCTCTCGGCCGCACGCTTCACGGTGCAACGGCAGGTCGCGGCGATCGACACAGGCACCAACGCAGTCGGCTTTGCAGGGCTCGCAAGCGCGGATTTCGTGTTCGGGGAACTGCGCTGGCTGGACGGGCCCGCGGTCGGCCTGCGCCAGACCATTATCGCCGATGAGGCTGGAATGCTGGTGCTCGACAGCAGCATTCCAGCCGGAGTGCGCGAGGGAACCCGAGCACAGCTGCGCGAGGGCTGCGACCGCACCATCGCCACCTGCTCCACCCGCTTCGCCAATGCGGTGAACTTTCGCGGCGAGCCCTTCATGCCGGGCAACGACCTCGTCGCCCGCTACCCGTCGCGCAGCTGATGGACAGGGCAGTCCGGATCGCACGCGCGGCGGGCGATCTGGTCGGCACACCGTTCCGCCTGCAGGGGCGTGATCCATCGACCGGGCTCGACTGTATCGGGCTGGTGCTGGCCAGCCTCGCCGCAGCGGAGATCCCACTCGCGCTGCCGGCGGATTATCGCCCGCACCGCAGACGCTTCGCCCTTCCCCATGAAGCGCTGGCAGCGGCGGGCCTGATCGCAATGCGCGGACCACACCGCGCGGGCGACGTCCTGCTTCTGGAGACCGCCCCGGCGCAGGTCCACGCGGCGGTCGCCGTAGACCGGCACCGGATCGTCCATGCCCACGCCGGGCTTCGCCGGGTCGTCGAAAGCCCGCTGCCCGATCACTGGCGCGTGCTCGCCTGCTGGCGAGCCGCATCCGGTCCGCAAGGAGATACATCATGGCAACGCTGATCCTGTCCACTGTCGGCACCGCGCTCGGTGGGCCGATCGGCGGGGCGATCGGGGCGGTACTGGGCCGCGTGGTCGACAGCGCGGTGATCGGCACGCCGACCCGCCAAGGTCCGCGCCTGACCGAGCTGGCAGTCTCCACCTCCAGCTACGGCCAGCCAGTGCCGCGCGTGTTCGGCACGATGCGCGTGCCCGGCGCGATCATCTGGGCGACCGAACTGGTCGAAAGCAGTCAGACGAGCGGCGGCAAGGGGCAGCCCAGGACCACCACCTATAGCTACGCGATCTCCTTCGCAGTCGCGCTGTCGAGCCGCCCGGTCGCCGCGATCGGGCGGATCTGGGCAGATGGCGCACTGCTGCGCGGGAGCGCGGGCGACCTGAAGGTCCGCGGCCTCATGCGACTGCACAAGGGGACCGGAGACGACGAAGTCGATGCGCTGATCGCTGCCGACAAGGGCGCGCAAGGCTGTGCCTTCCGCGACCTCGCCTACATCGTGCTTGAGGATCTGGAGCTGGCCAGCTTCGGCAATCGCATCCCCGCGCTCAGCTTCGAGGTGATCGCACCCGACGGCGCGCTCGATGCCATCGACCTGCTTGAAGACATCCCGCTGGCGCCGGGCGCGAGTGTTCCGCTGGTCGGGCTGCGGGGTTTCGCCGATCAGGGCGGGGCTCGCGCGGACCTGCTGGCGCATGTGGCACATGTTTTTCCGCTGACGCTTGGCGCGACCGCCAAGGGCCTCTCGCTATCGCCGGTCGAGGTCGGCGAGCCGATCGCGCTGCCGCCGCCGGTGGTCGGTCGCCTCGACGGAGAGGATCGGGCCGAGCCGCGCGTGCGCCGTGACGCGTCAACGCGCGAGGTGCCAGCGGCCTTGCGCTATTACGATCCCGCGCGCGACTACCAGCCCTCGCTCCAGCGCGCACCGGGCGTCGGCGGCGCGAGCGAGCAGATCGAGTTCCCCGGAGCTTTTGCCGCACCGGACGCACAGGGACGGATCGCCGCGCTGCACCGCCGCTCTCTCACCGCACGCGACAATCTCGAATGGCGGATCGCAGAGCCTGCGGCGGGAATCGTGCCGGGGGCCGTGGTGACGCGCATGAGCCACGGCGATGTCTGGCGCGTGACCAGCTGGGAATGGCACGCCGACGGGATAGACCTGGGTCTGGAGCGGATCGCGCGGCTCCCTGCGGGGCACTCGGTTGCCGATCCAGGCTCCGGCCCGCCCCCGCTCGATGAGGTGCCGGGCGAGCTCGTGCTTCGCTATGTAGAGTTGCCGTGGGATGGATCGGGCGATCCGGCGACGCCGCAACGCTACGCCGCGCTCAGCATGGCGGGCATCCGCAGCCCGATCGCGCTGTCGGCGGTCGAGGGCGATGCGCTGCTTCCGCTCGGGCAGGTGGCCAGTGGCGACACGGTGCAGGGTGCCAGCCTTGCGTCGCTCGCGCCCTCCACCAGCCTGCTGTTCGAGCCCGATGCCACGCTGGAGATCGCGCTGGCATCGAGCGGCATGCAGCTCCAATCGGTCGATATGCCCGCGCTGCTGGGCGGCGCGAACCGGCTGCTGCTGGGCGAGGAGGTGCTGCAGTTCCGCCATGCCGAACCGCTCGGCGATGCGCACTGGCGCTTGACCGGCCTGCTGCGTGGGCGCGCAGGGACCGAGCATCACGCAGCTGCGGGCCATGCGCCCGGCACTGCCGCGATCCTGATCGACCACCGGCTGGTCGCGCTCCCGGCGCAGGATCATGTGGAGATCGCAGCGCTTCCCGGTGTCGGCTCTACCGGGCCGGTCTACGCCGCGCTTGTCTCGGCCGGCGTCACGCAGCGCCCGCTGCCCCCTGTCCACCCGCGTGCCGGGCTCACGGAGGCGGGCGATCCGGTGTGGAGCTGGGTGCGCAGGGCGCGCGGAGGCTGGCGCTGGCAGGACGGCGTGGACATGCCGCTGGTCGAGGAGCGCGAAGCCTATCAGGTCGGCCTCGGTCCGCTCGAAGCGCCACATGCGCTGTGGGAGGTGACCGGGCCAGGCTTCTCCCTGCCCCAGACCCAATGGGCGGACTGGCGGACGCTGCGTCCGGCAGCACTGCTGTGGGTTCGCCAGATCGGCACCCGTGGTCTGTCACACCCCGTCCGCCTTCCCACCGCCCCATCCCAGGAGACCAACTGATGTCCATTCCGCTGGAATTCGCAGCGCGATCGCCGCGCAATGATCTGCCCTTCCTGTTCGTCGCCCAGGCGCAGAAGGAAGCGACCGTGAACGAGGCACTTGCGCGGATCGACGCGCTGCTGCGCCCCGTGGTGGAGGGCGAGGCGGAAAATCCTCCGGCGGAGCCCGCTGAAGGGGCCGGCTGGATCGTGGGCGCGCAGGCCCAGGGCGAATGGACGGGCCGCGAGGATGCGCTCGCCTTCCGTGTCGCGGGCAGCTGGATGTACGCGCTTCCTGCCGAAGGCACCGTGGTGTTCGACCGCGCGCTGGGGGCCTTGCGCCACTGGCGCGATGGCTGGCGGACGATGGCGTTGCCCGCAATCCCCACTGGCGGTGCGACGATCGACACAGAGGCGCGCGAGGCGATCGAGGTGCTGAGCGCACAACTTCGCGTCTTTGGCCTGGGGGTTTGAGAACATCGCCGGGAACCGCCCCTTCGGCGGAGCGTTGGCGCCCCGGGAGGAACAGGGATTGATCCCGGCTTCCATCAAAAGATGTTCTCGTTGATGAGGCAATCTTGCAACAGTGTCTTCGCTTTACGGAAACGAAGGCCTGTCTGCTTGCCTCGGAACTGGGGAAAAGTTAAGTGGGGGCCTCCTGGTGGCTCCCAATCATTACAAAGGGGAATTACAGTAATGCGCAATATCGTCATCGGAATGGCGATGGCTTCGACGATGCTCGCATCGCCCGCACTTGCACGTGACAGCCAATGGTACGTGCAGGTCGAAGGCGGTCCGATGCTGGTCGAAGACCTCGACTTCGACGTCAATGGCGTCGAAGACCAGCTCACCCAGAACTACGACGCCGGTTACGACTTCGGCGGTCTCGTCGGTTACGATTTCGGCCCGGTCCGGATCGAAGCCGAAGCAAGCTATCGTGAAGCTGACACCGACAACCTGATCGTCGGCTCGACCGGCTTCCCGGCCGGTGCCGGCACGCGTCTTGCGCCCGCTGGCGACTATGCGTCGAACGGCTACATGAATTCGCTGAGCTTCATGGTCAACGGCCTGGCCGACTTCGGCCCCGACGATGGCCTGCAGGGCTTCGTCGGCGGTGGTGTCGGTGTCGCCCGGACCAAGATCCAGACGACCATCAACACCAACGGCGCACCGGGTCTCGACGATTCGGACACCGGCTTCGCGTGGCAGATCCTCGCGGGCGTTCGCGCTCCCGTGACCGACCGCATCGACGTTGGCCTGAAGTATCGCTTCTTCAACGCCCAGAACGTCGAAATGGTGGATCGCCTTGGCGACGTGCTCGAAACCCGCGTGCGTTCGCACTCGCTGATGGGCACGCTGACCTACAACTTCGGCGAACCTGCGGCTCCGCCGCCGCCGCCGCCGCCGCCGCCGCCGCCGCCTCCCCCGCCGCCGCCGCCGCCGCCGCCGCCGCCGCAGGTGACGTGCAACACGGGCCCGTACATCGTGTTCTTCAACTGGGATCGTTCGGACATCACTCCGGAAGCGGCCTCGGTTCTTAACAACGCGATCTCGGCTTACCAGAACTGCGGCAACGCCTCGGTCATGCTGGCAGGTTACACCGACCGTTCGGGTACCGTTCAGTACAACCTCGGCCTCGCGTCGCGTCGTAATGCTTCGGTCCGTGAATACATGACCGGTCGTGGCATCCCCGACGCTCGCATCAGCAGCGAAGCCTTCGGTGAAGCGAACCCCCGCGTTCCGACCGCCGACGGCGTCCGCGAACTGCAGAACCGTCGCGTGGAAATCACCTACGGTCCGGGTTCGGGCATGTAATCGAGCGGACTTCCGCTACGAAACACTGGAAGGGGCCGGAGCAATCCGGCCCCTTCTTCGTTGGGCAGGTGAAAACGGAGGAGATCACCTGTCATGACACGCCTTTCCAAATTCGCACGCATTGCCCCGGCCGCGCTCGGCCTCACCTGCGCCGCCGCTCTCGCTGCATGCGCGACCACCCCGGTACCCGGCGAAGAACTGCTCGCCACCGCCACCCTGATGGACACGGACGGCAATCCCACGGGCGAAGCGCGCCTGCTGGGCGTGGGGGACCGCGCGGAGCTGGCCGTCACGGTCAAGGGGCTGACGCCGGGCGAGCACGGCTTCCACCTGCACACCACGGGGCGCTGCGCCCTGCCCGACTTCAAGTCGGCAGGCGGGCACCTCAATCCCGCGAACAAGGGCCATGGCCTGCTCGATAATGACGGCAGCCATCTGGGCGATCTGCCCAACCTCGTAGTCGCAGCCAACGGCACCGCCAGCGTGCAGGTGCCGCTCGAAGGAACGCGCACTTACGTGATCGACCAGATCTTCGATGCAGACGGCACCGCCGTG
Source organism: Erythrobacter sp. YJ-T3-07 (assembly GCF_015999305.1). Taxonomy (NCBI): domain Bacteria; kingdom Pseudomonadati; phylum Pseudomonadota; class Alphaproteobacteria; order Sphingomonadales; family Erythrobacteraceae; genus Erythrobacter; species Erythrobacter sp. YJ-T3-07. The sequence goes on from NZ_JAEAGP010000001.1 coordinate 147,755, forward strand.
GTCATCCACGCGGACGCCGACGACGGCCGTACGGACCCGTCGGGCAATGCCGGTTCGCGCGTGCGCTGCGGCGTTCTCCAACAGGCCTGACAAGCAAAGGGGCGAGGCCACAGCGGCCCCGCCCCCAAGTTTGACTTACAGGATTTTCAGGCTTCGGACTGGGCCGCAGCGAGCACGCGCTCCTGCGCGGCAGGCACCAGCTTGAGCGCGGCCAGCAGCAGGACGAGCCCGATCGGCGCCGCCCACAGCGTGCTCTGCATGCCAAGACCCAGGTCACCGCCCGATTTTGCGGAGACCAGCCCAGCCAGATACGGCCCCAGTGCAAGGCCGACCAGCGTGGTGGCAAGGAAGAACGTCGCAGTCGCGACGCCGCGCATGCGGGGCAGGACGAGCGACTGGCTGGTCGCCGCCGCCGCGCCCAGCGCGCTCGACGCGAACAACTGCGCGACTGCGGCAAGCACTAGGAACATCGCTTTGCTTTCCGTGGTGAACATCACCCACACGACCGGCACCGGAGCCAACAGGCCGAACAGCACCACATAGAGCCGCCCGCCGGGAAGCTTGGTGAACAGCCAGTCTGCCACGCGGCCGCCGATGATCACACCGAGGAATCCGGTCACCGCTGCAGGCGCGCCCAGCAGCAGACCCAGCTCGCTCTTGGAAATCTCGAACACCCGCTCGCCATAGGGGGCACCCCAGTAGGACGTGGAGTAGGAGATGAAGGCGACCGCGCCGTAGCCCAGAATGGTGCACAGGAAGGCGGGCGATCCCCAGGTCAGCGCGAAGGTCTGCGCATCGCGCGAACGTAGCGCGCTCGCCCAGCTGAAGATCGCGTAATAGCCCACCGCCAGCAGGAACCACTGATCCGAGATCTCGGCGCCTATCGCCGGGACACCGGAGCCGATCGCGCCCATGATGATCCCCTGCCCAGTCTCGGCCAGCGACGTGATCAACCAGGCCGCGAAGAAAAATCCGACAAGCCCGAGCAGATTGACCGCCAGCGCGATCGGCCCGCGCCGTGCGGCGCCGAGAATGGTGAGCGGCGGGATGATCTGCTGCAATTCCTCGACGAACCCGCGGAACGGCTTTTCGACCGGCTCTGCCGGCATGCCGTCGATCAGGCCGCGCACCGGCTCTTTCAGCGTGAAGACCCAGATCGCAAGCAGGATGCCCGGCAGGCCGACCGCGATGAAGGCTGCCTGCCACCCGGCGAGGCCCAGCGGGCCGCCGTTCGGGTAGGCCGCGTTCCAGTTCTCGACCACCAGCGCGCCGATTACCAGCGAGATACCGCCGCCGACATAGAGGCCCGAGGAATAAACCGCGAGCGCGGTGGCGCGCAGCCGCGCCGGAAACCAGTCCGAAATGAGCGAGTAGGCGGACGGGCTCGCCGTCGCCTCGCCGATCCCGACCCCAACACGTGCGCCCGAGAGCATGGCCGCATTTTTCGCAAAGCCAGACGCCGCGGTCATCAGCGACCACAGGCCCAGACCGATCGTCATCAGCCTGACGCGGTGCCAGCTGTCCGCCAGCTTGCCCAGCGGAATGCCGAAAAGCGCATAGAAGATCGCGAAGGCGGTGCCGTAGAGGAAGCCCAGAAACGCGTCGTCGACGCCCAGGTCCGCTTTGATATCGTTCGCAAGGATCGAGAGGATCTGGCGATCGACGAAGTTGAGCACGTAAACCAGCACCAGCACGCTGAGCGCGTACCAGCTATAGGCGGGCACCTTGGCATCTGGTGCCGATGCGGGCTTGTCCGTCGCGTCCATTCATCCCCCTCGTCGTTCTTCTTATGTATCCGCCGGATAGGTCAGGCCGTCGGTCAGCCCCGCATCGGCAAAACCCTTGCGGCGCAGACGACAGCTATCGCACAATCCGCACGGCAGGCCATCCCCTCTCGGGTCGTAACACGACCAGCTGAGTGCGGTATCGAGCCCAAGCCGGTTCGCCTCACTCGCAATCTCGGCCTTGCCGAGGAACTGGAGCGGAGCATCGATCGCGAAACCGCCCCCTTCGATCCCCGCCTTTGTGCCCAGCCGGGCCGTTTCGGCGAAGCTGGCGATGAATTCGGGGCGACAGTCCGGATAGCCCGAATAGTCCAGCGCATTGACCCCGATGACGATCCGGCCTGCGCCGATGCTCTCGGCAAAGGCGGTGGTCAGCGCGAGGAAGACGAGGTTGCGGGCGGGCACATAGGTGACCGGGATCGTCCCATCGACGCCATCCTTGGGCACGTCGATATCCGCGGTCAGCGCCGATCCGCCGAACTTGCGCAGGTCGAGCGTGATTTCACGGTGGCTAGCAAGCCCCAGCGCCTTGGCGATTTTGCGCGCAGCCTCGATCTCGCGCACGTGGCGCTGGCCATAGTCAATCGTCAGCGCGTGGACTTCGTGCCCCCGCTCGCGCGCCAGAGCGGCGGCAACCATTGAATCAAGCCCACCCGAAAGCAGGGCGGCGGCGATGGTGTCAGGATTTTTGCCCGTCATGGGCTCCGCGCTAGCGGCTTGCGCGATCGATCCGCAAGCCCGAACAACACACGCGGATCACTTGCAGTCGCCCACCCGCCGGCCCTCGGCCTCGAACGAGAAGGGCGAACCGCGTTCGATTCCCGTGGTCCGCAGCTGGATCAGCTCGGGCGATTCCCAGCGAATATCGGTCTGGCCATAACCATTGCCGTTGCAGCTGTAATGGACGGTCGCGCTGACACCATTGTCGTCGATCACGCTGCGGCTGCAGCGCATCCCGCGATGGCGCAGCTGGACCAGGTCGCTTTCACGCCGGAGACAGATCCGCCGCGTCGTCGCGCCTTCGCCCCGCTCACGGATTTCCCACGTGCCGAGATGAAGCTTGCCGAACAAGGTGGTGGAGCCGCCCTGCGCAGCAAGCGGCGCGGCAAGGCCCACGCCCCCCGCGAGGGCGAGCGCAAGGAAAATGGTGATCCCGCGTCTCGTCATTGCCCTACCCCCTTCAATTTCGGCGATTCTGTTAAAGTAGAAACGCATCTATACACGATTTCACCCGCACCGGAGATGAACGCCGCTAGGCGTCGATTGTGAAAATTCGCGAACAGAACGCGCAATCGACCAGAATGTCACCCGCTTCATTGCGCATTTCGGCCCTGTCTTCCTGAGAGAATCGTCGAATGAGCGATTCGTAGTGCTCGACACTGCATCGGCAACCGCGTGTCAGCGGCTTTCCCTGAAAGACACGCACCTCGTCTTCTTCGTGGAACAGTCGCCAGACCAGCGCTTCGAGCGGGAGCGCCTCGTCGAGCAGCTCCTCGTGCCGGATCGAGCCTGCCATCGTCTCGACGTGCTCCCAGTGCGGGTGGGAAAGGCGCACGTGCAGCCGCTCGCGCCCGACCTCGCCATCGGGCAGGTGCTGTGCAAGCAGGCCTGCGGCCAGCGTGTGCTCGCCTTCGGTCTTCACCGCAACGCGCACCAGCGTGGGCACCTGTTCGGACTGCAGGAAATAGCTCTCGCATGCAGCAGCGAGGCTTTCGCCCTCCAGCGGCACGATCCCCTGATAGCGCCCGCCACGCTTGGGCACGTCGAAGGTGATCGCAAGATAGCCCTTGCCGAACAGCGCCGGGAGCGAGGGATTTGCGCCCAGCTTGGCCAGCGCCTCGGCATCGAAATCGGCATAGCCGCGCACCGCGCCCTGGCGGAAGTCGCAGACCAGCAGTTTGACGATGCCGGCCTCGGTCTGGGCCTGCATGGTCATCTGGCCGCCGCCTTCGCCCTCCGCGCTCTCTTCGTCATCCTCGTCGATCAGCGCACCGACGAGCGCGGCAACCACCAGCGCTTCGGCGAGCAGGTTGCGGATCGCAGGGGGATAGTCGTGCGCGGCGAGAATTTCGTCGAGCGTGCGGTCGAGCCGCACGAGCCGCAGCCGCGTATCCCGCGAGGGGATCGACGCGCCAAGCAGGTGGTCGGAGAAGGTTTCGCTTGTCTGGAGAGTATCGGTCACGGCGGGCTATATAAGAACGCCCGCCGTCTCCCCAAGCCCCCCGCGCTTCAGAGCTTGCCGAAAGCCCAGAGAAGCACGGATTTCTGCGCGTGGATGCGGTTCTCCGCCTCGTCGAACACGCGGCTTTGCGGCCCCTCGATCACGCTTTGCGTCACCTCGTCGCCGACATGCGCGGGCAGGCAGTGGAGGAAATCCACCTCCGGCTTGGCGAGCGCCATCAGCGCGTCATTGACCTGAAAAGGTTGCATCGCCGCGATCTTGCTCGCGGCGTTTTCCTGCCCCATCGACACCCAGGTATCGGTGACGATCACGTCCGCGCCCTTCGCGGCCGCCTGCGCATCCTGCGTCAGCGTGATCGTCGCGCCGCCCGCGCGGGCCGCTTCGACGAACGCCGCCTCGGGCTCGAAGCCCGCCGGGGTCGCAACGCGCACGTTGAACTTGAAAATGCCGGCGGCCTCGAGGATCGAGTGCAGCACGTTGTTGCCATCGCCCAGCCAGGCCAGTTCCAGCCCCGGCAGCGCCTTGCCGTGTTCGATGATCGTCAGCAGATCGGCGACGATCTGGCACGGGTGCGACGCGTCGGTCAGCCCGTTGATCACCGGCACGCTGGCATGGCGGGCCATTTCCTCGACCTTGGCGTGATCGTCGGTCCGGATCATTATCGCATCGACCATCCGGCTGAGCACCCGCGCGGTGTCGGCGATGCTTTCGCCGCGGCCGAGCTGCATCGAGCCGCTCTCCATCACAATCGCACTACCGCCGAGCTGGCGCATCGCGATGTCGAAGCTGACCCGCGTGCGGGTCGAGCTTTTCTCGAAGATCATCGCCAGCACATACCCGGCGAGAGGAGCATCGGCATCCGCCTTGCCCTTGGGCCAGGACTTGCGCGCAGCCTTGCGGTCGATCGCGTCGTTCAGCATCGCGGCGAGGGCATCGCCGCCTGCATCCGACAGGTCGAGGAAGTGGCGCGCGCCCATCAGCTTGCGTCCGGCACTTCGTAGTCGGCCGCACCGGCAGACAGCTTGTCAAAGAACTCGTCGATCTCCGCATCGCCAACCACCAGCGGCGGAAGCACGCGCAGCGTGTTGTCGCCTGCCGCCACGGTCAGCAGCTGGTGCTTGTCGCGCAGGTGCTGGAAGAACGGCCGGCTTTCGACCTTCATCTTGATGCCGAGCATCAGGCCTTCGCCGCGGACCAGCTCGAACAGGTCGGGATAATTGCCGATGAACTGTTCCAGCCGCGCCTTCAGCCGCGCGCCTTTGTCGCGCACGCCCTGCAGGAATTCGTCGTTGGCGACCGCTTCCATCACCGCGACGCCCGCCGCCATCGCCAGCGGGTTGCCGCCGTAGGTGGAGCCGTGGGTGCCGAAAGTCATCCCGCGTGCGGCATGTTCGGTCGCAAGGCACGCGCCCAGCGGGAAGCCGCCGCCGATGCCCTTCGCACTCGCCACGATGTCCGGCTTCACGCCGTAGAACTCGTGCGCGTAGAACTTGCCCGTGCGGGCGACGCCGCACTGGACCTCGTCCAGCACCAGCATCAGGCCGTGTTCGTCGGCCAGATCGCGCAGGCCCTGCATGAACTCCTGGCTGGCGGGGCGGATGCCGCCCTCACCCTGGATCGGTTCGACCAGGAAGCCGGCGGTCTGCGGGCCGATCGCGGCCTTCGCAGCGGCCAGATCGTCGAACTCGCAATATTTGAAGCCCTGCAGCAGCGGCAGGAAGCCGTGGTGCATCTTGGCCTGGTTGCTCGCGCTGATCGTCGCCATCGTGCGCCCGTGGAACGCGCTGGTGAAGGTGATCAGCTCGGTCCGCGCGGGGTCGCCACCCTCGTGCTGGTGGAACGCGCGCGCGGTCTTGATCGCGCATTCGACCGCCTCGGCGCCAGAATTGGTGAAGAACACCGTGTCGGCGAAACTCGCATCGACCAGCATCTGCGCCAGCTTTTCCTGATGCGGGCTGCCGTAGAGGTTGGAGACGTGCATCAACGTCTCGGCCTGCTTCTGGATCGCGCCGATCAGCCCTTCGTGGCTGTGGCCGAGCAGGTTGACCGCGATGCCGCTGGCGAAGTCGAGATAGCGCGTGCCATCCTCGTCGATCAGGTGGCAGTGCTCGCCCTTCACGGGGCGGACGTCGCAACGGGGATAGACGGGCATCAGGGCGGGGATCGACATGGCAACTCCGGAAAATTCAAAACGGTGAACGACAAATGGCGGCCCCGCGAGGGAACCGCCATTCGCGAATGACCGGCGATCTATTGCGTCAGACGGGCCGGGTCAAACTGGTGAGCATGACCCGGGCCGGCGCGCGCCTTATTCCTGTACGGGAACGAGGTTGACCGCCGAATACTTGCCTCGTCGGTCGACTTCGAGATCGAACTCGTAGCGTTCGCCCTCGTTGATCTGCGACAGACCCGAGCGCTCGACCGCGCTGATGTGCACGAAGGCATCGGGCTGCCCGTCGTCGCGCACCAGGAAGCCGAAGCCCTTCATCGAATTGAAGAACTTGACCGTGCCGGTCGCCTTTTCGCCGGTCAGCTCGCGCCGCGGCGCTCCGCCAGCCGCGCCGGGGGCGCCACCTTCGCGGGGAGCGGCTACAGCACCACCGGTCACGGGGATCACATCGCCCACGACCTGCAGATCCTGCGCGGAAATCTTGCCGCCACGATCGACCAGGTTGAATTCGAGCTCCTGCCCTTCGGCAAGGCCTTCAAGACCGGCGCGTTCGACTGCACTAATGTGCACGAACACGTCGTCTCCGCCGCCTTCCTGCTGGATGAAGCCGAAGCCCTTCTGGCCGTTGAAGAATTTCACCTGGCCCTTGCCTGTGCCGACGACCTGTGCGGGCATGCGGTTGAAACCGCCGCCACCGCCAGCGCCGCCGCCACCGCCACGCGGACCACCGCCGCCGCCGAAGCCACCACGGCCACCGCCGCCCGGTCCGCCGCGATCCTGGAACCCGCCACGGTCCTGAAAACCGCCGCGATCCTGGTAGCCACCGCCACCGCGATCGTCGAATCCGCCGCGATCCTGGAACCCGCCGCCGAAATCACCGCCGGGAAACGGCTCGAAACCGTCTTCTCCGATGTTGTCCCGCTTGTCGCGCCCGCGACGACGCCCTTTATCGTAACCCATAACTCGCCAAAAACCTTGCTACTTCCACCCGCCCGCAAAACGAAATCCCGTAAAGGCGCAGACGGCCGCCTCCCGGCATTGCTGGAGTGGCAAACGATCGACGTTCCTGCCGCCAGTCCCCCACCAACTGGCCCCACCCTTATCGCAGAATGCGCGCGGGCGCGAACCAATTCGCAATAGGATACTTGATTCCGCAAGATTATGACAATTTCGAAGGCTTGCGCGGCTTTGGGAGAGCCTGCATGTCTCGTCCGGGATGGAGGGGCCGATGCGCTCGATAGACTTGGCAGGACGCGCAGCGCACATCGCAAAGGGGCGATTCGCCCCCAAGCCCGGCGGGAGCGATTGAGCGCCGATGGACACTCAGCTTCTCCAACTGGGCGGATCGCTACTCGCGATTCTGGTGCTGGCGGGGATCGCCTGGGCGCTCAAGCTCGGCCAGCCGCGCACCATCGACACTGCCGAGCGCGCTCTTGCCCTCGCCCGCGAGGCGGATAGCGCGTTCGATCCCGGCGAAGCTGCGGTGGGGCGTGACGGCTCCGCCGCGATCCTCGCCGATTCGGCCGGGCGGATCATGGTGCTGCGCCGCCATGGCACCCACTTCGCCGCGCGCGTGCTGGAGCCGGGCACCACGGTACACAGCGAAGGCGATATCCTCACGATTATGCCGCGCGACCGCCGCTATGGCCCGGTGATCCTGGATCTCGGCCCCGAGGCGCAGGCTTGGGCCTCGCGCATCGAAGCGCTAGGAAGGGAAGACAATGCCTGACTTCTCGCCCGTCGATTACGCCATTCCCGGCTTCGTCCTGCTCGTTCTGGCGGAAATGCTGTGGGCGCGGTTCAAGGCACCGCATTCCTACGAGCCGAAGGATACGCTGGTCAGCCTCGCCTTCGGGCTCGGCAGCACGGTCGCGGGATTGCTGCTGGGGGGGCTGGCGCTGGCGGTGTTCCTCGCCGCCTACGAGGTGCGCTTTTTCACCATCGGCTGGGAATGGTGGGCGTGGCCTTTGTGCTTCGTGCTCGACGATCTCAAATATTACTGGGTGCACCGCTTCGGCCACCGCAGCCGGTGGTTCTGGGCAAGCCATGTGAACCACCATTCGAGCCAGCACTACAACCTTTCCACCGCGCTGCGGCAGACGTGGACCGGTGCGTTCACGCTGGGCTTCGTCTTCGCGCTCCCGCTGGTGCTGATAGGCTTCCACCCGGCGATGATCGCGATCTGCGGCGGGTTCAACCTGATCTACCAGTTCTGGATCCACACCGAGGCGATCGACCGTATGCCGCGCTGGTTCGAGGCGGTGATGAACACGCCCAGCCACCACCGCGTCCACCACGCGACCAACCCGCGCTATCTCGACCGCAATTACGCGGGCGTGTTCATCGTGTGGGACCGGATGTTCGGCACCTTCGAGGCGGAGCGTCCGCATTCCGAAGAACCGATCCGCTACGGCATCGTGAAGCAGCTGGGCAGCTTCAACCTGCTGTGGGCGGTGTTCCACGAATGGATCGGGATGATCGGCGATATCTGGCGCAGCCCCTGGAAGCACAAGCTTTCCTACCTGCTGCGCGAGCCGGGCTGGAGCCACGATGGCAGCCGCGAAACATCGGACATGATTCGTGCGCGCTGGCAGGAGCAGCAACAGCGTGCAGACGCCGCGCCGGTCGAGACGACGCAGGACGAGCCGCAAAAGCCGATTGCGGGGCCACGTCGCGCAGCCTAACCTTTTGCGTAAACGGAGAGAATATTCCGTACACGAGAGAGGACGGGCGCATGAACCAATACGACTATATCGTCATCGGCGGCGGCAGTGCGGGGAGCGCGGTCACCGGGCGGCTGGCGGTGGACGGCCATCGCAGCGTATGCCTGATCGAGGCAGGCGGACGGAACAACGACTTCCGCGTCAAGACGCCCGGCATGCTGCCCTTCCTGAGCGGGAGCCAGAACTACCGTTACGAAACCGTCCCGCAGAAGGGGCTGGGCGGACGCACCGGGTTTCAGCCGCGCGGCAAGGGCCTGGGCGGCTCCAGCGCGATCAACGCGATGATCTATATCCGCGGCAATGCGTGGGATTACGACAACTGGGCCGCGATGGGCTGCGATGGCTGGGCCTACGACGACGTGCTCCCGTGGTTCAAAAAGGCCGAGGCGAACGAGCGCGGAGAGGATGAATATCACGGCGCAGGCGGCCCGCTGTTCGTATCGGACCAGCGCTGGACCAACGAGACCAGCCGCGCCTTCGTGGCAAGCGCCGCCTCGCTCCAGTATCCCGAACGCGACGACTTCAATGGCGAGAAGCAGGCCGGCTTCGGCATCTATCAGGTGACCCAGCGCAAGGGCGAGCGGTGGTCCGCCAGCCGCGCCTATGTCGAACCGATCCGCAACCAGCCCAATCTCGATATCCGCACCAAGACGCTGGTCGAGAAGCTGGTGATCGAGAATGGCCGGGTGACCGGCGTCATGGTCCGCAAGGGCAAGCACCGCGAATATCTCAACGCGCGGCGCGGGGTGATCCTGTCGGCGGGCGCGTTCAACTCGCCGCAGATCCTGATGCTGTCGGGGATCGGCCCGGGCCGGCACCTCAATGCGATGGGGATCGAGGTCGCGCTCGACCGACCGGCGGTGGGCAGCAACCTGCAGGACCACATCGACTACGTGTCGAGCTGGGAGAGCGAGAGCCGCGTGCCGATCGGCAACAGCCGCGAAGGCACGCTGCGCATGCTGGGCGCGATCCTGGAGCACCGGCGCACCCGCACCGGGGTGATGACCACCCCCTATGCCGAGGCGGGCGGATTCTGGACCGTGATGCCCGACGCCCCCGCGCCCGACGTGCAGTGGCACTTCGTCCCCGCCATGCTGGAAGATCACGGGCGCGAGAAGGTGAACGGCCACGGCGTCTCCTTGCACGCCTGCGTGCTGCGCCCCGAAAGCCGCGGCACGGTGCGCCTCGCCAGCCCGGATGCGGCAGACGCGCCCGCGATCGATCCCAACTTCCTCGACGATGATCGCGATATGGCGGTGCTGCGCGAAGGCGTGCGCCTGTCGCACCGGATTGCCGAAACCGCGCCGCTGGCCGACTACGGGCTGACCGATCGTCACCCGGTGAACCTCGCCGACGATGCCGCGCTCGACGCGATGATTCGCAGCCGCGCTGACACGGTCTATCACCCGGTCGGCACCTGCCGGATGGGTTCGGACGAGGAAGCGGTGGTCGACCCGACGCTCAAGGCGCGCGGGATCGAAGGGCTGTGGGTCGCCGATGCCTCGATCATGCCCAAGCTGGTCTCGGGCAACACCAACGCCCCCTCGATCATGATCGGGGAGCGGTGTGCGGACTTCGTGATCCAGGCGGAGAAGGCCGGCTAGCGCCGCCTCCCCTCCGGGGGCGCCGGAACCGGCGCCGCGTCAGAGCCCCTGTGCCTCGCCCGTACCCTGCGGCGTGAGCCGGGGCAGGCCAAGCTCGGCAAAGAAGTCGCCGCCAGTCTCCAGCGTCGGCGGGGTCGGATCGATCGGGCGGCAGGTGCCCGGCTCGATCGAGGTCTCCAGACACACGAAGCGGTTGTAATCGAAGCGAGCGCGCGCCCAGGCACGGGCGCCGTCGATCGTGTTGTACTCGCCGTAAACCGCGTAATCCGGGCTGTTCTTCTTCTCGCTCTCACGCTCGACATTACGCAGCGTGCCGGGACGATAGCCTTGCCCCTCGGCCACGAAATAGCTGTTGAGCCGCAGCAGCGCGTCGAGCCGCGATTCGCCCGCGCCCTCGCCAAAGGCGATACCGCCAAACCGCTCATACGCGGCGATCATCTCGCGCGTGCGCTCCTGCTCGAAGAAGTCGACCGCGTTGACCCCCACGGCTTCGAACGCAAGGTCGATCTGCTCGGGCGCATTGGCCACGCTGCGCACCGTGCCGACAAAGGCCTCGCGATCGCAGCGGCCATTCCACACCGATCCGTCGGCAGTGTCGAACAGGCGGCAATTGGCGCCATTGCGGCGGCCGATCAGGCTTGAGGGGCGCATGCCCCCGGTACCGCGATACTCGCCCTTCACGATGTCGCCGTCGAATTCGAGCTCGGCCTGGAAGCTGCCGCCGATCAGTTCGGGGCAGCCGCCCTCGCGCTTGGGGCATTTGGTATCGGTGCGTCGGGGCGTCCCGGGCACGGTCGCGACCACTTCGCCGCTGTGATTGCCGAAATACTGGACCTTGCCGTGGAAATCGGCGGGCAATGGATCGGCTGCGGCGGCATTGGCCACCTGGGCCGCAGCGGGAGCGGACCCGAGCGGAGCGAGAGATCCTGCGAAAAGCGAAATTGCGAGTATCAACGAACGCATGTGAGGCTCACTCCCGATCATTGCTGTCGGCGTTAACCATACCATGGTGCGCTTTGCGGCAGAAGCGCTGGTTCGTCCCGCAGCAGATCCGGCCCGCCGGGTGATGCGGATCAGTCGAGCGGCGTGCCTGCAATATAGCGATCGGTGGCGCGGGTGGGCAGGCCATCGATGCTCGACGTGCGATCCTTCATCTTGGCCGCCCATTGCTCGGGATCGGCCTGCGCGTGGACTTTCTTGAGCGTCGGCCGCTCCGCCTCGTAGGCCATGAAGGGCACGCCCCAGCCGCAAGAGGTCTGCACGCTCTCGACGTCGATCACGAAGATCTGCCGCGTGCCGGGCAGCAGCGTGAAGTGCTCGGCCAGCTCGGCCCACTCGGCGTCCTGCGGCAGCACGGGGCGGCCCCGGCCATAGATCCGCAGGATCAGCGCGGGCTGCTCGAAATTGCAGAACATCACCGTGATGCGGCCATCAGCGGCGAGATGCGCATGGGTCTCGTTGCCCGAGCCGCCAAGGTCGAGATACGCGACCCTGTTAGGCGACAGCACGCGAAACGCGTCGTAGCCCTTGGGGCTGAGGTTGATCCGCGCGTCTTCTGCCGCAGTGGCGACGAAGAACACCGGCTGCTTCGCGATCATCGCGATGTGCTTGTCGGAGAGCGTGTCGAAGAAGTCGGCCATGGGGCAAAATACCCCAGCTCACCTCACTCGTCACCCCCGCGCAGGCGGGGGTCCCGCTCGTTTGCAGGAAGCGGGATTCCCGCCTTCGCGGGAATGACGAAGGGGCGTTAACGCTCCTTGGTGGCCGAGAACTTCAGGTCGGGGTTCTTTTCCTGCTGGTAGTTCACGTCCCACGGGCTCTTGGCGAGGAACACCATGTCGCCGTCGCGATCCTTGGCGAGGTTGGCGCGGTTGAACTTCTCGAACTCATCGAGCGCCTTGTCGTCACCCTTCACCCAGCGCGCAGTGGCGAAGGGAGCAGGCTCCAACCCGGCGTCCACCTTGTACTCCGCCTGCAACCGCGAGATCAGCACTTCGAGCTGCAGCTGGCCGACCACGCCGACGATGTGGTTCGCGCCCAGCTCCGGATAGAACACCTGGATCACGCCCTCTTCGGACAGATCGTCGAGCGCCTTCCTCAACTGCTTGGTCTTGGTCGGGTCCTTCAGCTGGACGCGGCGCAGGATTTCGGGCGCGAAGTTGGGCAGGCCGGTGAAGCGCACCTCGTTCTTCTCGCTCAGCGTGTCGCCCACCCGCAAAGTCCCGTGGTTGGGGATGCCGATGATGTCGCCCGGATAGGCATTGTCGGCGATCTCGCGGTCCTGCGCGAAGAACAGGATCGGCGAATGCACCGCGATCGGTTTGCCCAGACCGCTAGGCGTCAGCTTCATGCCGCGTTTGAAGGTGCCCGAAACCTGCCGCATGAAGGCGATCCGGTCGCGGTGGTTGGGGTCCATGTTGGCCTGCACCTTGAAAATGAAGCCGGTCACTTCATCGCGATCGGGCGCAATCTCGCCATCGTCGGTCGGCTGCGGGCGCGGTGCGGGCGCGTATTTGGCGATCGCGTCGATGATCGCGGTAACGCCGAATTCCTTGAGCGCGGAGCCGAAGTACACGGGCGTCAGGTCGCCATTGCGATAGGCCTCGAAATCGAACGGGGCATAGCCCTCGCGCGCCAGCAGGCCTTCCTCGGCCACCCGCGCGACGCCATCGGCGCTGAGATATTCGCCGAGCTTCTCGTCCTCCGGGCCGTCGACCTTCACGGTCTTGCCCTGGAACTCCTTGCTGTCGCCCTCGGGCAGATACAGCTCGTTCTCCTCGAAGTCGTAGACGCCTTCAAACAGCCCGCCCATGCCGACCGGCCAGCTCATCGGCGCGGTGTCGAGCGCGAGCTTCTCGGCAATCTCGTCGAGCAGTTCGAACGGCTCGCGACCCTCGCGGTCGATCTTGTTGATGAAGGTGATGATCGGGACCGAGCGCAGGCGGCAGACCTCGAACAGCTTGAGCGTCTGCGCCTCGATACCGGCAGCGGCATCGAGCACCATGATCGCCGAATCGACCGCGGTCAGCGTGCGGTAGGTGTCTTCGGAGAAATCCTCGTGCCCCGGCGTGTCGAGCAGGTTGAAGGTGATCCCGTTGCGCTCGAAGGTCATCACGCTAGACGTAACCGAGATGCCGCGCTGCTGCTCGATGCTCATCCAGTCCGAGCGTGCCCGCCGCGCCGCGCCGCGCGCCTTGACCTCGCCCGCAAGATGGATCGCCCCGCCGCGAAGCAGCAGCTTCTCGGTCAGCGTGGTCTTACCCGCGTCGGGGTGGGAAATGATCGCGAAGGTACGGCGTTCGGAGGTCATCGAAAACTCTCGTCATTCCCGCGAAGGCGGGAATCTAAGGCCGTTTCGCGGAGGGTCAAAGGAAAGCGGAACCCCGGATCAAGTCCGGGGTGACGGCAAGATCGTCAGTTCTCGTCCCGCGCCACGCGGAAGCCCGCGAAGTCCTGCGTCACCGGCATGATTTCCAGCCGGTTGACGTTGAGGTGCGCGGGCAGTTCGGCGACCCAGCGGATCGTCTCGGCAATATCCTCGCCCGTCATCGGGTGTGCGCCCGAATAGAACTCGTCGGACTTGTCCTGACTGCCGGTGCGCACGGTGGTGAATTCGGTTTCGACCATGCCCGGCTCGATGCTGGTCACGCGCACGCCGGTGCCGTGCAAGTCCGCGCGAATCGCCAGCGTGAAATGGTTCACGAAGGCCTTGGAGCCCGCGTAGACATTGCCGCCGGGATAGACGTAGCTCCCCGCGACCGAGCCGATGTTCACCATCGCGCCCTTGCGCTCGATCAGGCCGGGCAGCATCTTGCGCGTCAGCCGGACCATCGCGGTCACATTGGTGTCGATCATGGTCTGCCAGTCGTCGAGATCGGCGTCCTGCGCGGGGTTGAGCCCCTTGGCGAGGCCTGCATTGTTCACCAGCAGGTCGATCCCGCGCCAGTCCTCCGGCAGCCCGTCGATCGCCGCATCGCGCGCCGCATCATCGGTGATGTCGAAGGCGAGGCCGAGGAAGCTATCCGCGCCCAGCTCTTCGCCAAGCGCATCGAGCCGCTCCCGCCGCCTCCCCGTGCCGATCACCCGCCACCCGTTCTCGACCAGCAGTCTCGTGGTGGCACGGCCGATCCCCGCGGTCGCTCCGGTAATCAGGGCTGTCTTCATGCTCTCAACTCCGCTCCGGTCTTCGCCGCCGCCTTCACCACCGCGTCCGAAATCGCCTTCAGTTCCTCGTCGGTGAAGCTCTTCTCGCCCGGCTGGAGCGTGACTTCGAGCGCGAGCGAGGTCTTGCCCTCGGGCACTCCCTGCCCGTCGAACCGGTCGAAGATGCGCGCATCGACGATCCGCCCCTTGTCCGCGCCGCGCACTGCTTTCACCAGATCGCCGGCTGGCATGGCGCTGTCCACCAGGAAGGCGAAGTCGCGTGTCACCGGCTGGAGCGCGGGCGGGCTGTAGGTCGAGCGGGCGAATTCGGCGTTCTTCTTCGCCGGGATCGCGTCGAGGAAAATCTCCGCCGCCACGACAGGTCCGTCGATGTCGAACGCCTTGAGCGTCTTCGGATGCAGCGCGCCGAAGCGGGCGAGCACCTTCTTGGGGCCGAGCCGCAGCGTCGCCGACTGGCCGGGGTGGAACTGCGGCCCTGCCTCGCCCATCACCTTCAGGTTGTCGACCGGCGCTCCAGCAGCTTCGAGCAGCGCGAGCGCTTCGGCCTTGGCGTCGTAGGCATCGAAGCCCTGCGCCTTACCATTCGCCCAGCCGCGCGGCGTCTTCTCGCCCGCGAGCACGAGGCCGAGCGTCGCGCGCTCGTCGCTATGGCCGCCTTCCCCACGGAAATAGCGCCGCCCGATCTCGAACAGCCGCGCACCCGCCGCGCCGCGATCCGCCGCGCGTTTGGCTGCGGTGAGCAGCCCGGGCAGCAGCGAGGGGCGCATGGCCTTCAGGTCTTCGCTGATCGGGTTGTCGAGCACCCACAGATCGGCGCCATCGGCGAAATGCTCCGCCTCGGGCACCGGGAGGAAGCTCCACGTCACCGCTTCGTGCAGACCGCGTGCCGCCGCCGCGCGGCGCAGCTTGCGCTGGACCAGCTGCTCGGGCGTGGCGGTCGGTTTCGCGACGCCGGGCGCGCGGGTCAGCGGGACGCTGGCGACCTTGTCGAGCCCTTCGATCCGGACGACTTCCTCGACCAGATCGGCAGGCCCTTCGATGTCGTGGCGACGCGGCGGGCAGGTGACGGTCCAATCGTCGGCCACCTTGAAATCGAGCGCCGTCAGGATGTCACGCTGGCGGTCCTCCGCCACTTCGACCCCGCCCAGCTTCGCTGTTCGCGCCGGGTCGAACTGGACGACCTTGGGCTCGACCGGCGGCTGGCCTGCGCGCACCACTTCGGTGGGAGTGCCGCCGCAGGTCTTCACGATCAGGTCGGTCAGGATCGCGAGGCCCTCGTCGAGGAATTCGGGGTCCACCCCGCGCTCGAACCGGGTGCGCGCATCGCTCGTCAGGCCCAGCTTGCGGCCGGTCACGCCGATCCGCGCCGGGTCGAAATAGGCGATTTCGAGCAGCACGTCGGTGGTGGCTTCGGTCGCCCCCGAATGCTCGCCGCCCATGATCCCGGCGACATCGTGCACGCCCGCATCGTCGGCGATCACGGTCATCGTGTCGTCGAGCGTGTAGGTCTTCTCGTTCAGCGCCTCGATCTGCTCGCCGTCCTTCGCGCGGCGGGCGACCACCGGGCCGGAAAGCTTGGCGAGATCATAGACATGCGCAGGCCGCCCGAAGGCGAGCATCAGGTAATTGGTGCAATCGACCAGCGCCGAAATCGGCCGCTGGCCTGCGGCCTTCAGCCGCCGCTGCATCCACTCAGGGCTAGCGCCGTTGCTCACGCCGCGAATCACGCGGCCATAGAATGCCGGGCAGCCTTCGGCATCGTCGGTGCGGATTTCGACCGGGCAGGCGCCTTCGCCCGCGATCTCGTCCGCTTCGACCGGCTTGAACGTCCCAAGCCCCGCCGCCGCCAGATCGCGCGCAATGCCCATCACGCCCATGCAATCGGGCCGGTCGGGGGTGATCGCCACGTCGATGATCGGCGAGGCGGCGTGATATTCGGCAAAGCTTGCGCCGACCGGCGCATCGGCGGGAAGCTCGATGATGCCGTCGTGCTCCTCGCCCAGCTCCAGTTCGCGGACCGAGCACATCATGCCGTTCGATTCGACGCCGCGAATCTTGGACTTCTTCAGCTCCATGCCGTTCGCGGGCACGACCGCACCGGCCACGCCGAGCACGCCCTTCATACCGGCGCGCGCATTGGGCGCACCGCACACGACCTGCAAAGGCTCGCCCTCACCGGTGGAGACGGAGAGCACCTGCAGCTTGTCCGCATCGGGATGCGGCCCGGCGGTGAGCACTTCGGCGACGGTGAACCCGGCGAGCTTTTCCGCCGGGTCCTCGATCCCCTCCACCTCGTGGCCGATCGCGTTCAGCTTGTCGGCGATCTCCTGCACCGACGCGTCGGTTTCGAGGAAATACTTCAGCCATTCGATCGAGAACTTCATGCGCGCGCTCCCACACCGCCCGAAAGCGTCGGTTGGTCGAAGGGCGAGAAGCCGTAGTGCGACAGCCAGCGGGCGTCGCCATCGAAGAAGGCACGCAAGTCGTTCATTCCATATTTGAGCATGGCGAGGCGGTCGATCCCGCAGCCGAAGGCGAAGCCCTGATATTCGTCGGGATCGAGCCCGGCGGCTGCAATCACCCGCGGGTTGACCATGCCGCTGCCGAGCAGTTCCATCCACGCATGGCCCTCGGCATCGCCGTGGCCACCGACCACGCGGCGACCGCCTTCATTCGAGTAGCCGACATCGACCTCGACCGAAGGTTCGGTGAAGGGGAAGTAGGACGGCCGCAGCCGCAGCACGATATCGTCACGCTCGAAGAAGGCCTTGAGGAAGGTCTCCAGCGTCCACTTGAGATGGCCCAGATGGATGTCGCGGTCGATCGCAAGCCCTTCGATCTGGTGGAACATCGGCGTGTGGGTCGCGTCGCTGTCGCTGCGATAGGTCCGGCCCGGCGCGATGATGCGCACCGGCGCGCCCTCACCCACCATCGTGCGGATCTGCACCGGCGAGGTGTGCGTGCGCAGCAGCATGCGGTTGCCGTCAGCATCGCGGTCGGGGAAATAGAACGTGTCCATTTCCGCTCGCGCGGGGTGCGTTTCGGCCATGTTGAGCGCGGTGAAATTGTGCCACTCGTCCTCGATCTCCGGCCCGGTTGCGACCGCGAAGCCGAGATCGGCGAAGATTTCCGCGAGCTCGTCCATCACCTGGCTGACCGGATGCACGCTGCCCTGCGGCGCGGCGGGCGCGGGCAATGTCAGGTCGAGCACTTCGGTGGCGAGCTTCGCTTCGAGCGCCGCGGCCTCCAGCACGGCCTTGCGATCCTCGATCGCGTCGGCGACGCGCGCGCGCATCCCCTGCAGGCGCGGCCCTTCGGTCTGGCGCTCCTCGGGGCTCATCTTGCCCAGCGTCTTCATCAGCGCGTTGAGCCAGCCCTGCTTGCCCAGCGCCTCCACCCGGATCGCCTCGACCGTATCGAGATCGCCCGCGGCATGCAGCCGCTCGAGCGTCTGCGTAACTTGTGCTTCGTGTTCGGTGCTCATGATGGGGCGCTCGCTAGACGAATGGGGGACAAAGAAAAAGCGCCTACCCGGGTGGGTGGCGCTTCCTCTTTTCAAACAGCTTCAGTCAATCAGGCCGGAAGCGCGTCCTTGGCCTGCTTGATGATCGCCTTGAAGGCCGCTTCCTCGTTCATGGCGAGGTCGGCCATCACCTTGCGGTCGAGTTCGATGCCGGCCAGCTTGGTGCCGTGCATGAACTGCGAATAGGTCAGGCCTTCGGCGCGGACAGCCGCGTTGATGCGCTGGATCCACAGGGCGCGGAAGCTGCGCTTCTTAACCTTGCGGTCGCGATAGGCGTACTGGCCGGCCTTTTCGACCGCCTGACGGGCGACGCGAATCGTATTCTTGCGGCGACCGCGATAGCCCTTGGCCTGGTCTAGGAGCCGCTTGTGCTTCTGGCGCGTGGTAACGCCGCGTTTGATGCGAGGCATGGTATTATCCTTTCAGAATTTGTTGTGATGCGAGGGGATTGCCCCTCAAGCACTCACTTCAGGCCGTAGGGGGCCCACTTCTTCACGTGGTCGACATCTGCGCTGGAGAGCACGTCGGTCCCGCGATTCTGACGGATATACTTCGCGTTGTGGCTCATCAGGCGGTGGCGCTTGCCGGCGACACCGTGCTTGACCTTGCCGGTCGCGGTGAACTTGAAGCGCTTCTTCACACCGCTCTTGGTCTTCATCTTGGGCATTTTCATCTCCTTGACAGAGACACGTCCGAACCAGCCCTGGCAGCCCTTACAGCCAGACCGGCGGTGAATTACGTGTCGGTGAAGGCGGGCGATCTAGCGATTCTCCCCGAAAACGCAAGCCTAAACGCAAGTCAGAAGTGGGCGAGATAGCCGCCGTCGACCGCCAGCACCTGCCCGGTGATGTAACCCGCATCGGGAGAGGCGAGGAAGGCGACCGCACCGGCGATCTCTTCCGGCTGGCCCCACCGGCCCAGCGATGTTCGCCGCTTGAGGTGCGCGGCGATCTCTTCATCCGCGACCATCTGCGCATTTGTCTCGGTTGCGAAATACCCCGGTGCGACCGCGTTGACCGTGATGCCGTGCGGGCCGAGTTCCGCCGCGAGCGCTCGGGTAAGCGCGTCGAGGCCGCCCTTGCTCGCCGTATAGGCCACGTCGCCGCGCGCGATCTGCCCAGCGATCGAGCTGACATTGACGATCCGGCCCCAGCCGCGCTCGATCATCCCGGGCGCCACCCGGCGCGCGAGGTCGTAAGGCGCGGCGAGGTTGGTCTCCAGCATTGCGGAGAAGGCATCGCGCGGCAGGTCCGCCAGCGCGCGGCGGTCGCGCATCCCGGCATTGTTGACGAGGATGTCGATCGCCCCCGCCTCGCGCAGCGCAGCCTCGCAGGCGCGCAAATCGTCGAGGTCGAACGCCAGCGGCTGCGTCCCGCCGCCGACATCGGCAAGCGCCGCCTCGTCGCGGCCCGAGACCAGCACCCGCGCGCCGTTTTCCGCCAGCCGCAGGGCGATCGCCTTGCCCAGCCCTCGCGCCGCACCGGTGACCAGCGCCGTGCGCCCGGTCAGATCGAGATGTCCCCCCGTCGTCATGGTCAATGCTCGTAGATCATCTTCACCGTCATGCCACCATCGACGTTGATCGCCTGTCCGGTAACGAAGCCCGCGCCGATCAGCCAGTCGACCGTCTGCGCGATATCCTCCGGCTTGCCGACGCGGCCCACGGGGTGCTGCGCCTTGTCCTGTTCGCGATGTTCGACCTGTTCGCGATTGGCCTGCTTCTGCCAGTTGCGCGTCTCGATCCAGCCGGGGCGGATCGCGTTGACGCGAATCTTCGGGCCGAGCGAGACCGCCATCGCGTGCGTCAGCGCGTCGAGCCCGCCCTTGGCTGCGGCATAGCCGAAGCACTCGGGCTCGCTCATCACCGCGCGGGTGGAGGATATGTTAACGATCGTCCCGCCATCGCCGCGCCGCAGGAAGGGCAGGAGCGAGCGGCTGCACAGGAAGGCGGCGGTCAGGCTGGCGTCGATCCAGCTCTGGAAGTCGCTCAGCGACAGATCCTCCAGCGGCCCGGCATAGGGATTGGCTATCCCTGCATTGTTGACCAGACAGGTGAGCGGCGCGCCATCGAGCCATTCGGCGAGGCGATCCGCCGTGTCGATCACATGCGCTTCCTTGCCCGCATCGCCGTCGATCAGCAGCAGATCGCCATCGAGCCCCTCGCGCAGCTCAGCGAGCGCTTCCTCGTCCGGGTCCAGCCCGGCGACGCGCCAGCCCTTGTTGGCGTAGTGGATGGCGAGCGCACGGCCGATGCCGTTGCCGATACCGGTGATGAAGATCGTTTTCTGGGTCATGGCCCGCCAACGCGCAAGGTGGCCACAAAGTGCCGTGGAATCGGAGACTTAGTCGCGACCCAGAATGGCGCTGCGCCCGGTCTCGCGCAGCCATGCGCCGAAACGGCCGCCGGGAATCGGCTCCGCATCGCCGGGCAGTGCGCGCACGTAGCAATAGGCGAAGCCGCTGGTCGCGGTCCCGTCGCCAAGCGTCACGGCCAGTTCGCGCCGGGCATATTCGGCATCCGGCCCGTCATGCGCATCCTCGAAATCGTCCATCGCGGGCCAGTCGACGCCGCTGGCATCGTGGAGCATCCCGTGGACCGTGCCGCCCTCGGCATCGGGCAGCAGGATCGGATACCAGCCGCCATCAGGTCCGCGCAGCCCGTAGAGCGTGCCGCGCACCGTCGCGCGCCGCCCTTCGTCGAGCGGGGCGATCAGTTCGGCGGCGCGGCCCTTCGCCAGTTCGCGGTTCAGAACGCCGTACGCGAACAGCCGCATCAGTGTTCGCCGTGAGAGTGCCCAGCCAGCGCCTCCAGCACATCCTCCAGCCGCGCGGGGTCGCCCAGCGCGATCACCGATCCGTCGCTTTGCGCGTCCAGCGGATTGCCCTGCCAGTCGGACATGGTGCCGCCCGCGCCCTCGACCACCGGGACCAGCGCAGCATAGTCGAACAGCTTGAGGCCCGATTCGCACACGATGTCGATCTGCCCAGCCGCGAGCATGCCGTAATTATAGCAGTCGCCGCCATAGACGATCATGCCCTGCCGCTTGTTGCCGCCGACCGCGTGCGCCAGCCGCATGTAGCCATCGGCACTCTCGGCATCGAAATAGTGCGGGCTGCTGGTGGCGAGGATCGCCGCGTCGAGGCTCTTGCACGAACGCGTGCGCACCTCGCGCCCGTTGAGCGTGGTCGGCATGCCGATCCGCCCGACCCAGCGTTCGCCCGTGATCGGCTGGTCGATCAGGCCGAGCACCGGCCAGCCATCCTGCATCAGCGCGATGAGCGTGCCGAAAATGGGCCGCCCGGCGATGAAGCTGATCGTCCCGTCGATCGGGTCGAGCACCCATTGACGGCCAGAGCGGCCCTCATGCTCGGGATATTCCTCGCCCACGATCCCGTCCTGCGCATATTCGGACATCAGAATCGCGCGCATCGCATCCTCCGCCTCGCGGTCGGCGATGGTCACGGGCGAGGCATCGCCTTTGAACTCGGGCGAGACTTCGCGGAAATGCGGGCGAATCGCCTCGCGCGCAGCATCGGCCAGCCGGTGGGCGACCGCCAGTTCGTCGTCGAGTTTCATCGCGCGGCTCTCCTTTATGGTGCCCGCCTAGTCGAACAGGCTGGAAACCGAGCTTTCGTCCGCAATGCGCCGCACCGCTTCGCCGATCAGCGGGGCGATGGTGAGGTAGCGGATGCGCTTGGCGTCCTTGGCGGCTTCGGCGGCGGGAATCGTGTCGGTCACCACCAGTTCGGTCAGCTGCGAGGCATCGACCCGCGCCACCGCCGCGCCCGACAGCACGCCGTGGGTGATGTAGGCGGCGACCGAGGATGCCCCCTGTTCGAGCAGCGCGTCGGCCGCGTTGCACAGGGTGCCACCCGAATCGACGATATCATCGATCAGCACGCAGTGGCGGCCCTGCACGTCGCCGATGATGTTCATCACCTCCGATTCGCCGGGCCGGTCGCGCCGCTTGTCGACGATCGCCAGCGGCGCATTGTCGAGCCGCTTGGCCAGAGCGCGCGCGCGAACCACGCCGCCCACGTCGGGGCTGACGACCATCAGGTCGCGGTCGCCGTAACGCGCCTGAATGTCGGCAGCCATCACAGGCGCTGCAAACAGGTTGTCTGTCGGGATGTCGAAGAAGCCCTGGATCTGGCCTGCGTGCAGGTCCACCGCCAGCACGCGGTCGGCCCCGGCCTGCGTGATCAGGTTGGCGACCAGCTTGGCGCTGATGGGCGTACGCGGGCCGGGTTTGCGATCCTGCCGGGCATAGCCGAAATAGGGAACGACGGCGGTGATCCGGCGAGCCGATGCGCGCTTCAGCGCATCGATGCAGATCAGCAGCTCCATCAGGTTGTCGTTCGCCGGGAAGCTGGTCGACTGGAGCACGAACACGTCTTCGCCGCGCACGTTCTCGTGAATTTCGACGAAGACTTCCTCGTCGGCGAATCGGCGCACGCTGGCGTCGGTCAGCGGAATTTCGAGGTAGCCTGCGATCGCACGGGCGAGGGGCAGGTTCGAATTGCCGGCCATCAGTTTCATAAGGGAGGCGGTCCTTGTTGGAGGCGGGGCGGGGTCGGTTGCGCGGCTAAACCGCCGGTCACACGAATGCAATGTGTGGTTCGCGTGTGCGCCCCGGATCGCGCGCTCAAAACGCTTTCCTACTGCTGCCCGTTCGTGGCTTAAAATGGGCGATGGCGAAGCCCCGTGCCCACCATTTGCGCCGCCGTCCCGGCTGGTTCCGCCCCGTTACGCTGCGCACGCGGCGCGACGGGTGGAGCGTGGCGCGCCAGTGCGCCTTTCTCGTGCAGCTCTACCTCACCGGATCGGCTGCGGCGGCGGCGCGACATGTCGGGATGAGCCGTGCGAGCGCCTATCGCCTGCGGGCACGCCCAGAGGCGCGATCCTTCGCCGATGCCTGGGACCGCGTGCTGACCCCGCCCGGGTCGGGGCGCTTCGAAGGCGTGCGCGAGGATTTCCGGAAGGTGACGGATGCGCAGCTGTTCGCGCGGGTGAAGCGCGGGCTGGTCAAGCCGGTGGTCTATCGCGGGGCGATGGTCGACATCGCGCGCAAACCGGACCTTCCGGCGCTTCTGAGGCTGACGCGCAGGGTCGGCTCACCAGATCGCGATCGCCTGTCTGCGGACCCGGGCAAAGGCGGAGCAAGTTTGCCATCCGGGCCCGGTGAGTGTGTCACGCCAACCCGATCCTCCCCGTTTTGCGCAGCCAAATGGGGAGGGGGACTGCGACACCGCAGGTGTCGGGGTGGAGGGGAAGTCGTGCCAGAGCCCCTCCGTCAGACGCCTGACGGCGTCTGCCACCTCCCCATTTGCGGCTTCGCCGAAAACGGGGAGGATCAGAGGATGCAAGGTGCGAAGGCCGTTGCGCTTACGGAAACGCCCGCGTCTCCCCGCAGACTACCGGATGCGGTGCTCGCCGCGGATCCAGCGCACCGTGCCGCTCGACGCGCGCATCACCACGCTCTCGGTGGTCATGCGTCCGCCCTTGCGGCGCTTCACGCCTTCGAGCAGCGATCCCGAGGTCACACCGGTCGCCGCGAAGATGCAGTCGCCCTTGGCGAGGTCTTCCAGCTTGTAGATCCGGTCGAGATCCTCGATGCCCCACTTGGCGGCGCGGGCCTTCTCGTCCTCGTTGCGGAACACGAGGCGGCCGTTGAACTGGCCGCCGACGCAGCGCAGCGCGGCTGCGGCCAGCACGCCCTCGGGCGCGCCGCCCTGGCCCATGTACATGTCGATCGTGGTGTCCTCGTCGGTCACCGCGATCACTCCGGCGACGTCGCCATCGCCGATCAGCACCACACCGCAGCCGAGCGAGCGCAGCTCCGCGATCAGCTCCGCATGGCGCGGCCGGTCGAGCACGCAGACGATGATCTCCTCGGGCTTCACGCCCTTGGCTTCAGCGACAGCACGCACGTTCTCGGTCGGCGACTTGGCAAGGTCGATCACGCCTTCGGGATAGCCGGGGCCGACCGCGATCTTGTCCATGTAGGTGTCGGGCGCGTTGAGCAGGTTGCCCTTCTCCGCCGCCGCCAGCACCGCCAGCGCGTTGGGCCCGGCCTTGGCGGTGATGGTGGTGCCTTCCAGCGGGTCGAGCGCGATGTCGATCTTGGGTCCGGTGCCCGGCGCGCCGCCGACCTTCTCGCCGATATAGAGCATCGGCGCCTCGTCCCGCTCGCCCTCGCCGATCACCACGGTGCCGTCGATCTCGAGCTTGTCGAAGGCCTTGCGCATCGCTTCGACAGCGGCGGCATCGGCGGCTTTCTCGTCCCCGCGACCGACCAGCTTGGATGCGGCGATCGCGGCTTTCTCGGTCACGCGTACCAGTTCGAGCACCAGCACCCGGTCGAGTTCGCTGGACGTGCCTGAGGTGTTCATTGGTAATTCAGCCCTTCTGGTATCGTTTGCCCTGGTTGAAGCGCCTAGTCGGGGAGCGGGCCTGTGTCGATACGAAGCGCTTTTGTCATCACGATTTGCGGCGGTGCCGCGCTGGCGGGGACACCCGCTGCAGCGCAGGATCGCGAGGATGTGGTCGGTCCGGTGCTGGAAGAGGCGCGGCGTGCCTATACCGCGCCCGAGCCGGAGCGCGAGCTGCCCGCCGACTGCCCCGAATCGGCCGATAACGAAATCGTGGTCTGCGCCCCGGTGGAACAGAACCCGGACCAGTACCGGGTGCAATCGCGGCTTGAGCGTGGCGACGAGAGTCATCTGGAGTGGACCGGGCAGGCACCCGACGTCTCGGGCCCGGGCATCTTCAAGGGCCCGGCGACCGTCAGCGGCTGCATCAAGGGCATCACCTGCCCCCCGCCGCCGGCCTACATCATCGACTTCTCCGAGCTGCCCGAGGCACCGCCAGGGTCCGACGCGGACCGGATTGCGCGCGGTCTTGCTCCGCGTGGCTCGGCCTATGATGGCGGCACCCCTGCCGACGGCCAGCCTTCCGATGAGCAGGCACAGGCGCAGGAGGCACCGCCGCCCTCGCCCGAAGGCTGAGGCGGATCAGTCCTGCAGGATCGGCATCGAGAGCGGCGGCTCGACGATGCTCTGCGATCCCTGCAACCGGGCCAGCGCATCGCGGATGTTGCGGGCGGGCGCGCGGTGGGTGGTCAGTGCGACCATGATCCCGCCGGCTTCTGGGTCGACCCCCTCGCCTTCCTGGATCAGGCTCTGGATGCTGACCCGCGCATCGCGCATCGCGGCGGCCAGCTCGGCGAGCACGCCGGGGCGGTCGGCAACGACGAAGCGCAGGTAATAGCGTGCCTCTCGCGCCCCCGAATCGGCCCGCTCGGCCACCGCCAGCTGCCCCGCCGGGACGGCGAGCGGCGCGCGGGCCTGGCCTCTGGCGAGCGCAACTACGTCGGCGACGATCCCGCTGGCGGTCGCCGCACTGCCCGCGCCCGCGCCCTGGATCAGGATCGGGCCCGACTGGTCGCCCAGCGCCAGCACCGCGTTGGTCGGCCCGTCGATCCCGGCAAGCAGATGGTCGGCGGGGAGCAGGCAGGGGCGAACCCGCTGCAGCAGCGCGGGTGCCTCGCCCGGGCGATCGACCATGTCGGCCATCGCGACGAGGCGGATCTTGTAGCCGAGCCGTTCGGCCTGCGCGATGTCGGCGGCGCGCACGTCGCGGATGCCGTTCACTTCGACGCCCGCGAAGTCGGGCCGCAGGCCGAAGCCCAGCGCGGCAAGAATGGCGAGCTTGTGCGCCGCATCGCCACCATCGACGTCGAGCGCAGGGTCCGCTTCGGCGTAGCCCAGCCGCTGCGCCTCGGCGAGCGTCTCGCCAAAGTCCTCGCCCGAGCGCTCCATGGCCGAGAGGATGTAGTTGCTGGTGCCGTTGAGAATGCCCTCGATCCGGTCGATCCGGTTGGCAGAGAGCCCGTCGCGCATGGTCTGGAGGATCGGGGTGCCCGCGCACACCGCAGCTTCGAACAGCAGCGCCGCGCCCGAGGCTTCAGCGGCCTGCGCCAGCTCGAACCCGTGGGTCGCGATCATCGCCTTGTTCGCAGTCACCACGCTGCGCCCGGCAGACAGGCTGGCGCGGGCGAGATCGAGCGCGGGACCATCGGTGCCGCCCATCACCTCGATCACCGCGTCCAGCCCCTCGACCTGCGCCAGATCGGCCGGATCGTCGCACCACTGGTATCCGGAAAGGTCGATCCCACGGTCCCGGCCACGCGTCCGCGCGCTGACCGCGACCACCTCGATCGGGCGACCGGCGCGCGCGGAGATGAGACTGGCGTTATCGTCCAGCAGGCGCAGCACGCCCGTGCCGACCGTGCCGAGGCCCGCAAGGCCCAGTTTGAATGCATCGCTCATGGGCGCGAGGGCTTAATGCCGCGGCGCACAATGGCAACCACCCGCGGCACCTGCCTGACCGATTCAGTAGCGGATTGTCGGCGCCTCGCGCAGCCGCGGGCACGGGCCCAGCTGGCTGATCACATAGCGATAGTCGTCGCTCGCGCGGGCGCGGTCGGCGGGTTCGCGCGCAAGGTTCGCCTCGCTCGGCAGCGTCTGGGGCAGCGCACAGGCGAGGCGGTAGGCGGCCAGCGACCCGCGGGGCGGGATGCGCACAGCCTGATCGACGATCTCGGAGAAGGACACGCCCCACACCGGCTCCATTCCCGGACGGCGGACCACGCTGATCGCGGCGGGTGCGTCGTTGACGGTCGCGAGGAAGATTTGCGTCTCCGATTCGCCCGCCAGCGTCCCTGCGACCGACAGCGCATCGCGCACGCCGGTGATTCGCGACGGCGCATCGGGCGCGACCAGCTGTTCCAGAATGAGACGCGTGCGGCGCTCCAGCTCCGCGTTCCAGCGCAGCTGCGCGTCGGGCGCGACCAGTTGCAGCTCGCCCGGGCGGCCCGAAACGGGGCGCGCGAACAGGATCACTTCTGCATTGCGCAGACTGGGCTTGCGACCCCGCGCGTCGAGCGGAAGATCGACCAGATAGCGAACCCGTTCACCCACCGGAGTGGTGCCTGCCAGCAGGCTCTGCGTTTCTGCCTCGATATAAAACCGGGTATGGCCCGGCTGCACTCCCGGCGCACGCTCGGGCTTGAGTTCGCTTTGGCGGCGCACCTTTGCCCGCAGCACGAGATCGGCATAGTCGGCGAGGTCGATCAGGTCGGCATCCGTCGCCTGCTGCGGCGCGGGTACTGCCTGCGCGCTGCGATCCTGCGCATGGGCCGCACCGGCCATGCCTGCAGGGGCAGCAACGGCGGCTGCGAGGGCGGTGGCGATAATCGGCCTCAGGAACTTCACTGCTCTCTCCGGGATTGGAAAAGGGCGGGCATGCCGCACTTTCGGCTTGGGGATTTGTGACTGCAGACACATTGACTAGTGAATTCCAACTGAACCGACAAAGGGTTTGCAGTGGGTTTGCATCCTGTCTAAGACCCGACGCGTCTGGGTGGACGGTACGGAAATTACCCGGACACGGCCCCACTGGCTCGTGAGATTGCGCCTTCCGCCTGCCGGGAGACGCAATCGAATTGGCTAACGGGTCGTAAACTATCGCCGTCCGGTGCAGCCGCCGGACATGATCGCCGGGCCGCGCCCGGTGCTTGATGGAGTGATGCGACTGCATGGCTTATTCAGATCAACAGATGAGCGGCAACAAGATTGTCGCGATCATCATAGTCGGTCTTATTCATGTCGCCATCGGCTACGTCCTCATTACCGGCCTGGCCTATTCAGCCGTCAAGAAGGTCGTGGAACGGGTGACGACAGTCGATATCGAAGAACCGCCGCCCCCCGAACCCGAGGAAGAGCCGCCGCCGCCTGAGCCGCAGCCTGAAACGGCTCCGCCGCCGCCCGTGGCTCCGCCGCCGCCGATTTCGGTTGCGACGAACCCGCCGCAGGTGCGCACGCAGCAGACGATTCCGCCGCCCGCACCGCCGGCGCTGCGGATTCCTCCGGCAGCACCGGTTGCGCCTCCCGCGCCGCCGCCGCCGCCTCCCCCGCCTCCCCCGCCCGCGGATCCGCTCCGCCCGTCCAACAATCCGGGCTCCTGGATCAGCGATTCCGACTATCGGTCGAGCTGGGTCAGCCGCGAGTATTCGGGCACGGTTTCGTTTACCGTTACGGTCGGCAGCAACGGCCGTGTGTCGGGCTGCTCGGTTACCGGCGGGAGCGCGCCGGGCGAGCTGAAGGATGCCACCTGCCGTCTGGTGGAGCGCCGCGCGCGCTTCAAGGGCTCGGCAGGCTCGTGGTCCGGTACGGTCCGCTGGCAGATTCCCGACTGATTTGAGCGGCGCGCCCCTTCTCCAGGGGAGCTGGGGGCGCGTCGGAATTGATGGTTTAAGACCTTATTTTTTGGAGACTTCGCGATGTTCATCAATCTTATGGCGGCTGGCGGTGACGCAGGTCCGCAGACTCAGTTCGGCTTCATGGAAGCGATGGAACAGGGCGGCCCGATCGCCTGGACCATTCTTTTCGTTCTCGTCGTCATGTCGGTCGGCTCGTTCTACATCCTGATCACCAAGCTGCTCGAGCAGAACAAGGTGCTGGGCCAATACAAGAAGGTCCGCAGCCAGTTCTGGCGTGCCAACAGCCTCGAAGAAGGCGCCGGCAAGCTCGACAAGAACAGCGCATGGCGCCAGATGGTCGACGACACCGTCGCGGCCCAGGCTTCGCACGGCAAGATGACCGACAGCATGGAAGCGCACGACTGGATGCACGGTTCGCTGGCCCGTTCGCAGGATGCGATCATGTCGCGTCTCAACGGCGGCCTCGCCTTCCTCGCCACGGTCGGTGCGACCGCGCCGTTCGTCGGTCTGCTCGGCACCGTGATCGGGATCTACCGCGCGCTGATCAACATCGGTCTCGCCGGTTCGGCCTCGATCGACAAGGTTGCCGGCCCCGTCGGTGAAGCGCTGATCATGACCGCGATCGGTCTGCTCGTCGCCGTGCCTGCGGTGTTCGCCTACAACTGGCTGATGTCGCGCAACAAGCGCATCGCTGAGCTGCTGACCGGTTTCTCGACCGACCTGCTGGCCTACGTCAACTCGAACGGCTCGGTTCGCCCGATGACCGCCGCCTCGACGCAGCAGGCCGCCAAGACCGTCAAGAAGTAATCCGGATCGGGGCCGCCCATCACGCCACGCTGGTGGTGCGGCCCCCTTCGTTCACTTCTCTGGTCACATAACGGAATAGGACGCAAACCATGGCGATTTCCACGGGAGGCGACGGCAATACGCCGATGGCAGACATCAACACCACTCCGCTGGTGGACGTGATGCTGGTGCTTCTCATCATCTTCCTGATTGCGGTTCCTGTCGCGATCCAGACGATCGAGAAGCTCCAGATTCCGGTCTTCGAATCGGAAGAATCGAAGGACAAGGTCGAAAACCTGCAGCTCACGGTCAGCACCACCGACGCCAACGGCAACTCAGCCGGCGAGCCCGGTTACAGCGGTGCGGTGCGTGACGGCGAATGCCGGGTCTACTTCGGCAATACCACGCCGGTGACCTCCGAAGAGCTGTACGACCAGGCTTTCGAGCGGCTCGACAGTATCGTGCAGCGTGCAGGTGGCCCCGACGCCATCAAGGAAGAGCCCGACCTGATCCCGCAGGTGCACATTCGCGGCGACGTGAACGCACCTTGGCGGTGTGTCGCCGGCACGATCTACAACGTCCAGGCAGCAGGCTATCCGACCGTCGGGTTCATTTCGAACCCGGTCGATCCGGACGCCTGATCCGCCGAAGACAAAGATTTAGGAGACCACACCCATGGCTATGTCAGGCGGTTCCGATGATGGCGCCCCGATGATGGAAATGAACATGACGCCGTTGATCGACGTCCTGCTCGTTCTCCTCATCATGTTCATCATCACGATCCCGGTGGCGACCCACGCGGTCAACATCGATCTTCCGCAGCCCAACCCCAACGATGCGCAGCAGGATATCGACCCGGTCAAGAACAAGATCGTGTTGACCCAGAACGGCGAGATCCTGTGGAATGGCGAGGCCATCAACCAGGGCCAGCTGGTCCGCAATCTCCAGCTGACCCGCGATATCGAGCCCGAGCCCGAACTGCAGTTCGAGCCCGAGCCCCTCGCCAGCTACGACCTCTCGGCCAAGACGCTGAACATCATCAAGGCCTCGGGCGTGACGAAGTTCGGCTTCGTCGGCAACGAACAGTACCGCACCTTCGGCAAGTAGGTCCGGTTACATATCAGGCAGCATTACGATGCAGCCAGGCGATCAGGGGGCGGAGTAATCCGCCCCCTTTTTCGTGCGCGCTCGTCATATGCAGTTAATTGTTATACTATCTCTCTGGCGAGCCGCAGAAGTGGCCGCTTCATGGGAGACGAGATGATGGCCAGTGCTGCAATCGACAGAAGCGTGAACGCCCCCGCCCCGGTGGGCGAAATCAACATGACCCCGCTGATCGACGTCCTGCTGGTGCTCTTGATCATGTTCATCATCACCATCCCGATCGCGACCAACGCGGTCGAGATCGACGTTGGGGTAGGCGAGGGCAGCCCGATGGACCCGGTCATCAACAAGGTAGTCGTGACCGAGGGCGGCGCGGTGCTGTGGAACGGCGAAGCCGTCTCGCAGCGCGACCTGGCGACCAACCTCACGCTGGCCAGCCGCGTGGCGCCCGAGCCTGAACTGCAGTTCGAGCCCGAGGCAAATGCCAGTTACGACCTGTCGGCTCGCACGCTCGCGCTCATAGAGGCCTCGCCGGTGACGAAGTTCGGCTTCGTGGGCAACGAGAAGTATCGCAAGTTTACGACGGACTAACCTCTCCGGCCCGCCCTAACCGGCGGGCCGCATCGCCTCCGCCGCAAGGCTTTCGGCCTCGAGCAGCAATTCGTCGTCGATCGAGCCCTGCGGCAGGCTTTCGCGGCCAATCATGACCATAACCGGCACCGCGAGTGGACTCACACGGTCGAGCCGGACATGGACGAGGTCGCCCTGCGCCCGGTCGAGCAGGTCGCCCAGCCGCCCGACATCGGTCAGCCTCGTGCGTGCGTCGGCCCACGCAGCCTCGAGCAGCACATGCTCTGGCTCATACTTGCGTAGCACGTCGTAGATCAGGTCGGTCGAGAAGGTCACCTGCTTGCCGGTCTTGCGCTTGCCGGGGTGCTGCCGCTCGACCAGTCCGCCGATCACCGCGACTTCGCGGAAGGAGCGGCGCAGCAAATGCGAGTCCTGCACCCAGTCGACGAATTCGTGTGCCAGGATGTCGGGCGATAGCAGAGGCGCAGGATCCTCGACCGGCTTCAGGCCCCACACCGCGAGCGAATAGTCGTTGGCAACGAAGCCGCCGGGCATCAGCCCGCGATCTTCCATCCGCTTGGTAATCAGCATGCCCAGCGACTGGTTCGCGTTCCACCCGGTGAAGGTGTAGTAGACCGTGTATTCGCGGCCACCGCGCGGGAAGCTTTCGACCAGCAGATTGTCCGGCCCCGGCAGCTCGCTGCGCCAGTCCTGCATCTCCAGCCACTCGCGGACATCATCGGGAAAGCGCGCCCAGCTTGCCCGGTCGACCAGCATCGCCCTGACCCGGTCGGCCAGATGCGTGGTCAGCGGCATGCGCGCGCCGCCATAGCTCGGGATCATCGCCGACTTGCTCGATGCGCGCACGATGATCTCCATGTCGCGCAACTGCTCGACCTCCAGCGCGGTGCCCGCGAAGGCGAAGGTATCGCCCGGTGAAAGCTGCGCGGCGAAGTTCTCCTCCACCCGGCCCAGCGACCGGCCATTCCTGAAACGCACCTCCAGCATCTGCGCATCCATGATGATGCCCGCATTCAGCCGATGGCGCGCGGCATGCTGCGGGTGGGTCAGCCGCCACTGGCCCGACCGGTCGCGCACGATCCGCTGGAACCGGTCGTAGGCCTTGAGCGCGTAGCCACCGGTGGCGACGAAGTTCAGCACCCGCGCGAACACCTCCTCGTCGATCCACGCATAGGGCAGGCAGCTGCGCACTTGCGCGAGCATCTCGGCCTCCTCGAACGGCGCGGCACAGACGCAGGCCATCACGTGCTGGGCGAGCACATCGAGCCCGCCCGGCCGGAAATCCTCGCCGTCGCGCTGGCCTTCGTCGACCGCATCCTTGGCCGCCTGCGCTTCGAGAAATTCGAACCGGTTCCCGGGCACCAGCAGCGCGCGGCTGGGCTGGTCGAGACGGTGATTTGCGCGCCCCACACGCTGGAGCAGCCGTGAAGAGCCCTTCGGCGCGCCCATCTGCACGACGCAGTCGATATCGCCCCAGTCGACCCCCAGATCGAGGCTGGCGGTCGCGACCAGCGCGCGCAGCTCGCCCGCCGCCATCGCCCCCTCCACCTTCTCGCGCGCCTCCCGGCTGAGCGAGCCGTGGTGGATACCGATCGGCAGCTTGTCCTCGTTCACATCCCACAGGTGCTGGAAGATATATTCGGCGAGGAAGCGCGTATTGGTGAAGACCAGCGTGGTGCGGTTCTGCCGCAGCACCTCGTAGAGCTGCGGGATCGCCCAAGTGGCGGCGTGGCCACCCCACGGGACGCGGTTCTCGTCGGGCAGCAGGATCTCGACCTCGGGCGGAGCGCCCGCCTCGCCCTGCACCACCGCGACCCGGTCTATCTCGCCATGGGGCGCCAGCCAGGATCGAAAGCCCTCTTCGTTGGCGACCGTGGCGGAAAGCGCAGCACGCTGCATGTCCGGTGCAATATGCTGCAATCGTGCAAGGCACAGTGCCAACAGATCACCACGCTTGCCGGTGGCGAAGGCGTGGATCTCGTCGATCACGATCCGCTGGCACCCTGCGAAGATATCGAAGCTCTCGGGGTAGGAGAGCAGCAGGGAGAGGCTCTCCGGCGTGGTGAGCAGCACATTGGGCGGCTTGTCACGCTGGCGGCGCTTGCGATCGGACGAGGTATCGCCGCTGCGCGTCTCGACGCTGATCGGCAGGCCCATCTGCTCGATCGGCGCGATCAGGTTGCGCTGCACATCCTGCGCCAGTGCCTTGAGCGGCGAGACGTAGATCGTGTGCAACCCCTCCGGCGGCTGCGCATCGCCCAGCCGCGAAGGGGTAAACGCCGCGAGTGTCGGCAGGAAGCCGGCCAGCGTCTTGCCCGCGCCCGTATCGGCGACCAGCAGCGCGTGGTCGCCCCGATCGCTCGCCTCCAGCATCGCGCGCTGGTGATCGCGGATGCGCCAGCCGCGCCCCGCGAACCAGGTTTCAATTTCAGGCGGTACGCGGGTGCCGGTCATGTTGTCATAATGCACCAGCGCCCCGATGGAGCCGCGCGGCTACTCGGCGCCGACATCCTCCATCGCATCCTCGAAGCTATCCTCAGCCTCTGACGCGTCCACAGCCTCTTCAGGCTCCGCCTCTGCCTCTTCGGCTGTCGCTAGCTCGGCTTCGGCCATGCGTGCGCGCAGGGTAGCCTGGTCGACGCCCAGCAGTTCGGCCGCGCGGCGCTGTTCCGAAGGGGTGAGATCGTCGTACCGGCGCGGCTCGGGAAGGCCGAGGTCGGCGCTCTCGACCTGCTCTATCAGCTGCGGCATCTGCATCATCAGCGCGGGTGCTGACTGCATCATCCCCGCGATCACCTGCGCGTCGGAGTAGCTGGGCAAGCTCTGGGCTGCGAACTTGGCCCCGGTCGGGGTGGCGAAGAAGGCCTGCAATTCGGCCAGTTCCACATCGCTGAAATGGCCGGCATAGGCCCGCGCGAGGCCTTCGCGCATCCCAGGCTCGAGCGCGACGAAGGCCTGGTTGAGCACGCCGGTAATCGCCTCGATTTCCGCAGTGGTGCGAGTCTCGTAGACCGGGTCGAAGATCTCGGTCAGCTCCTCGCGCTGCTCCTCGCTCAACGTATCGACGTCGTCCTTGGCGATACCGGTGTAGCCGGCCAGCTCTTCGCTGCTCATTCCGCCGATCCCGCCCATCATGCTGAAGACCGGGCCGGTGATCGAATCGATCAGCTGCCCCATCATCGCGCCCAACACACCCTCGGGCACCAGCTGTCCGGCAACCACCTGCGCATCGGGCAGGCGCGCTTCGGCGGCAGGCTCGAGCGGCGCGGGCTGGAACATTTGCGCCACCATTGCGCCCATCATGCCCATCACCGCAGTGCCCATCTCCTTCTCGAAGTCGGGCTCCATCATTTCCACATCGGATTGACCGTCGGAAGCGAACTCGCGCGCTTCGTCCGGCTGCTCACCGGGCACATCCTGCGCGAGCGCGGGCTGTGCTGCGGCCAACGCCAGCGCGCTCAGCGCGGGGGCAAACGGGAAATGTTTCATGATGGTCTCCCCTTTTTAGTCTCTGGGCGTCAATGCCCCGCCTGCGGCCCGCGTTCGAGGCCTGACAGCGCCAGCTGCTCGTCGATCTGCTGCATCAATCGCGCGAGGCCCGCCTCACTGTCGCTTTCGGCGCGCGCGACCAGCACGTCCTGCGTGTTGGAAGCGCGCAGCAGCCACCAGCCATCGGCATTGGTCACGCGCACGCCGTCGGTCGCATCGACCTCCGCCGGGGAATCGGCCAGCCGGTCGCGCACCTCCTCGACCGCAGCAAACTTGCGGCTTTCATCCACCTGGAAGCGCATTTCGGGGGTGTTGACCATGGCGGGCATGGCTCCGCGCAATTCGGTGACGGAACGCCCCAGCCGCGACGATGCCGCGATCAGCCGGACCCCGGCGTAAAGCGCATCGTCGTAGCCGTAATAGGTATCGGCGAAGAACACGTGCCCGCTCATCTCTCCGGCCAGCGGCGCGCCAGTTTCCTTCATTTTGGACTTAATCAGCGAATGGCCGGTCTTCCACATCACCGGCTTGCCACCATGCGCCTCGACATGGTCGAACAGCGCACGGCTGGCCTTCACATCGGCGATAATCGTCGCCCCGGCGCGTCTTTGCAGCAGATCCTGCGCATAGATCATCAGCAGCTGGTCGCCCCAGATCACCCGCCCCTCGCCATCGATCGCGCCGATCCGGTCGCCGTCGCCGTCGAAGGCAATTCCGAAGTCGAGCTGCTTGTCCGCGACCAGCGCGCGCAGGTCCGCCAGATTCGCCTCGACCGTCGGATCGGGATGATGATTGGGGAAGGTGCCATCGACCTCTGCGTAAAGCACATGATGTTCACCGGGCAGCCGCGCGACGAGCTTTTCGAGCGCGGGCCCGGCCGAGCCATTGCCCGCGTCCCAGCCGATCTTGAGCGTCGCGAGCGAGGCCGGGTCGATCCCGTCCAGCCCTTCCAGCAACCGCTCCACATAGGCATCGATCAGCGGGCGATCGAAGACCGAGCCCGTGCCATGCTCCCAATCGCCCGCAGCGGCGACTTCGCCGAGCTGCTGGATGTCCGCCCCGAAAAACGGGCGGCCCTGAAACACCATCTTGAAGCCGTTGTAATTGGGGGGATTATGGCTGCCGGTTATCTGGATGCCGCCATCCACATCATCGGCTGAGGCTTCCGCGTAATAGAGCATCGGCGTCGGGCCGAGGCCGACCCGCACGACATCGCACCCACTCGCGGTCAGTCCTTCGACCAGCGCGTGTTCGAGCACCGGCGAGCTTTGCCGCCCGTCATAGCCGACCGCCACGCGCGATCCGCCGCTGCGTTTGAGCATCGAGCCGAAGCTGCGCCCGATCGCGCGAGCGTCGTCCGCCTCCAGCGTTTCGCCGATAATGCCGCGGATATCATATTCGCGCAAAATGGTCGGGTCGAAGGCGTGGCTCATCTCGGTTTCTCGCTTGGCGGAAGTTGGTCGATCAGGATGTCACGCGCGGCGTTCGCCTCGTGCACCTGCGCTGCCGTACCGCCCCGGTCCGGGTGGACCTGGCTGACCAGCGCCTTGTGCGCTTCGACAATCTGCGCGTGGCTCGCATCGGCGGGCACGTTCAGCAGCTTGCGCGCACGAAACACCGCCTGCGACCGGGTCGGGGCCGGTTTGAGGAAGTCCCATGGCCATCGCCCGAACGCCCAGCGGCAAACGACGCTGAGCAGTGCGGCGATGATCAGGAACCGGATCATGCAGCTTCCAGCGCCCGATCGGCCCCTTCGGGAACCGGCAGGTTCAGGTTCTGGACCAGCTGGCGCAGCTCCTGCCGGGCGACCAGATGGCTGGTCCCCAGATCGCCCAGGTGCCCCTTGTCGAGCAGCGTCAGGCCCGAGGGGAACAGCTCGCGATAGATGACGCGTTCGGACAGGCCGGAGGAGACGCGGAAACCGACCCGCTTGCTCAGTTCGGTCAGCGCGCGTTCGATGCGGACCATGTTGCGCGCCTCGGTGTGGCCGGTGCGGTTGCGCACCACCACCCAGTCCATCTGCGGGCGGTTCTGCTCGATCGTGGTTTTGCTGCGCGCCAGCCGCGCCTCCCAGATCGCCTCGGCATAGAAGCTCAGGCGGCGGACCTTGAAGCTTTCCGCATCGACCTGGCCGATCAGATCGAAATCGACGAAACTGTCGTTGAGCGGAGTGACCAGCGTATCGGCTTCCTTGGCTGCATGCTGCGCCAGCGGATCGTCGCGACCGGGCGTGTCGAACAGCAGGAAATCGGCATCGGCGGCGAGTTCCTTCGCCTTTTCCTCCAGCGCCTCGGCATTCCCGCCCGCAAACACCTCGCATCGCGCGGTCGGCAGCACGATGCCGCGACGGCGTGCGGTTTCGTCGCGGTTTTCGAAATAGCGATCCATCGTGCGCTGACGGTGGTCGAGATCGATCGCAGCCACCCGCGCACCCTGATAGGCCAGCGCGACCGCCACATGGACTGCGGTGGTCGATTTGCCGGTCCCGCCCTTTTCGTTGGCGAAGACAATGCGATGGGGGCGATGGCCAGTCACGTGCGCGGCGATCCTTTGCTGATTGCGGAACAGGGCCAGCCAAGGCTAGGCCGTCGCCAATCATCTATCGGAGGGGTCTGACCCATGCAATCGCTTCACCGGCTGGATCACCTGCGCAGTGCCATCGAGGCCTGGCGCGCGAAGGGCGAGCGCATTGCCTTCGTGCCGACCATGGGCGCGCTGCACGAAGGGCACATGACGCTGGTGCGCGCGGCCCGCGAAAAGGCGGACCGCGTGGTGGTGTCGATCTTCGTCAACCCGACCCAGTTCGGCCCGAATGAGGATCTGGACGCCTATCCGCGCACGCTGGAGGCGGATTCGCGGCTGCTGGAAGGCGAAGGCGTGGACGCGCTGTGGGCGCCCAATGCGGAAGAGATGTACCCCGATGGCTTCGCGACCAGCATTTCGGTCGAGGGCGTCAGCGCGGATTTCTGCGGAGCGAGCCGCCCGGGCCACTTCGCCGGGGTCGCCACGGTGGTGTGCAAGCTGTTCAATCAGGTCCGACCGGATGTGGCGCTGTTCGGGGAGAAGGACTGGCAGCAGCTTGCGGTGATCCGGCGGATGGCGCGGGACCTCGATCTCTCGCTGCCCCATGCGGACGCGATTCTCGGCGTGCCTACGGTGCGCGAGGCGGACGGGCTCGCGCTGTCGAGCCGCAACCGCTATCTCGACGAAACCGCCCGCACGCAGGCCGCGGTGCTGCCGGCTGCGATGAGTCAGGCGATCGTCCGGATCGAAGCGGGCGCACCAGTGGGCGCCGCGCTGCGCGATCTGGAGCACAAGCTGACCGAGGGCGGATTTTCGAAGGTCGATTACGCCGCGCTCGCCGATGCGGCCTCGCTCGACCGGATCGATACGCTGGGCAGTCGCCCCGCCCGCCTGCTGGTCGCCGCGCATATCCACGGCACGCGCCTGATCGACAATATGGCGGTGGGTCCGCGCGGATAGGCGACCTGCCGCGCATCACCGATGCTTGGTCACGGCAGTCAGAGGGCGACCGCCCGTCGGCCGGTTAGGCCGGAAGCCAAGCGGGCCGGATGGCCCGCGCCCGGCGCTTGAGGGGCTAAGCAGAAAACCAATTCGCCTTCGGCGAATTGGAGCGGGTAAGGGGAATCGAACCCCTCTAGCCAGCTTGGAAGGCTGGAGCATTACCACTATGCTATACCCGCCCGCTTCAGGATCATGCCTTTGCCATCGGCGATGGCGGGGCGTCAATCGCTTCTGGCGCTTCAAGCCATTCTATCTTGGCGCTGCGGGCATCACCGGCCATGTGGGGCCGCGATGTCTGCACTTACCCATCTCCAGCGCCTCGAGGCGGAGGCGATCCATATCATGCGCGAGGTCGTTGCGGAAACGCGAGCGCCCGTGATGCTCTATTCTGCGGGCAAGGACAGCGCGGTGATGCTGCATCTCGCGCGCAAGGCGTTCCACCCATCCGCCCCGCCCTTCCCGCTGCTGCATGTCGATACGACGTGGAAGTTCGGTGAGATGTACGCGGTGCGCGACAAGTCCGCCGCCGATGCCGGAATGGAACTGCTGGTGTGGCAGAACGCCGAGGCCAAGGAGCGCGGGATCAACCCGTTCGACCATGGCGCGCTGCATACCGACATGTGGAAGACGCAAGGGCTCAAGCAGGCGCTCGACCACTATGGCTTCGACGCCGCTTTCGGCGGCGCGCGGCGCGACGAGGAGAAGAGCCGCGCCAAGGAACGTGTGCTGTCCTTCCGCACCGCGACCCACGCGTGGGACCCGAAGAACCAGCGGCCCGAATTGTGGAACCTGTATAATACCCGCAAGGCCCCGGGCGAGAGCATCCGCGCCTTCCCGCTGTCCAACTGGACCGAGCTCGACATCTGGCAATACATCATGGCCGAGGGGATCGAGATCGCCTCGCTCTATTTCGCGGCCCCGCGCCCGGTGGTGGAGCGCGACGGGATGCTGCTGATGGTCGAGGACGAACGCTTCCCGCTGCGCGGGGGCGAGCAGCCCGAGATGCGCTCTGTCCGGTTCCGCACGCTCGGCTGCTATCCGCTGACGGGTGCCGTGGAGAGCGAAGCGGCGACCGTGCGCGACGTGGTGCAGGAAATGCTGCTGACCACCAGCAGCGAACGGCAGGGCCGCGCGATCGACAAGGACGAGGGCGGTGCCGGGATGGAGAAGAAGAAGGCGGAGGGGTACTTCTGATGGCTGACGCCGAAGACCGAACCTATCGCCCCGATGCGCTGATCGCTCAGGACATCGACGCCTATCTGGAACGGCATCGCGACAAGGGGCTGTTGCGCTTCATCACCTGCGGCAGCGTGGATGACGGCAAGTCGACCCTGATCGGGCGGCTGCTGTACGATTCGCGCGCCGTGTTTGAAGATCAGCTCGGCCAGCTGGAAAGCGACAGCGCGCGGGTCGGCACGCAGGGGCAGGACCTCGATTTCGCGCTGCTGGTCGACGGTCTTTCCGCCGAGCGCGAGCAGGGCATCACGATCGACGTCGCCTATCGGTTCTTCGCCACTGAAAGCCGCAAGTTCATCGTCGCCGACACTCCGGGGCACGAGCAGTATACCCGCAACATGGTGACTGGCGCATCGACAGCCGATGCCGCCGTGCTGCTAGTCGATGCGCGCAAGGGCGTGCTGGTGCAGACCCGGCGGCACGCGTTTCTCGCCCAACTGCTGGGCATCCGCCACGTCATCCTTGCGGTGAACAAGATGGACCTGGTCGACTACGATCGCGCCACGTTCGAGGCGATCCGCGACGATTTCGCCGCCTTCGCGAAGGATTTCGGGTTCGAGGGTCTGACCGCGATCCCGATCTCGGGCTTCAGGGGCGACAACGTGGTCGAACGCTCGGCCGTGACCGATTGGTACCAGGGCCCGAGCCTGGTCGAGGCGCTGGAGGCGGTGCCGCTGGCGGGCGAGGGCTCGCAGGCGCGCCCTTTCCGGATGGCGGTGCAGTGGGTCAATCGTCCCAATCAGGATTTTCGCGGGTTTGCCGGGCTGATCAGCGATGGCACCGTTCGCCCGGGTGACGCAGTGCGTGTGCTCCCCTCGGGCGCTCAAGCCACGATCAAGGCGATCCACACCTTCGACGGCCCGCTGGAGCAGGCGGTGGCCGGGCAGTCGGTCACGCTGACGCTGGCCGAAGAGGTCGATTGCAGCCGCGGCGACGTGATCTGCGCTGCGGACGATCCGCCGCAGGTCGCCGACCAGTTCGAAGCGAGCGTGGTGTGGATGGACCAGACCGCGATGAAGCCGGGTCGCGGATACTGGCTCAAGATCGGCACACGCACCGTCACCGCGACGCTCGCCGCGCCCAAGTACGAGATTGACGTCAACAATCCTGCCGGTTCCGGCTCCCGACTGGCGGCCAAGACGCTGGAGCTGAACGGGATCGGCGTGCTGGAACTGCGCACCGACCGCCCGATCGCGTTCGAACCCTATGCCGACAGCAAGGCGCTGGGCGGGTTCATCCTTATCGACAAGGAACGCGATGCGACGGTCGCCTGCGGGATGCTCAATTTCGCACTGCGCCGCGCACAGAACGTGCACTGGCAGCCGACGGACATCGCCCGCGAGCATCACGCCGCGCTCAAGAACCAGACCCCGCGGGTGCTGTGGTTCACCGGGCTTTCCGGCTCGGGCAAGTCGACCATCGCCAATGCGGTAGAAAAGAAGCTGGCACTGATGAACCGGCACACCTTCCTGCTCGACGGGGACAATGTCCGCCACGGGCTGAACAAGGATCTCGGCTTTACCGAGGCCGACCGGATCGAGAATATCCGCCGGATCGGCGAGGTTGCCAAGCTGATGGCGGATGCCGGCCTGATCGTGCTGACCGCCTTCATCAGCCCCTTCCGTGCCGAGCGGAAGATGGTCCGCGACATGCTGCCTGAAGGCGAGTTCGTGGAGATTTTCGTCGACACGCCGCTGGAAGTGGCGGAGGAACGCGACGTGAAGGGCCTCTACAAGAAGGCGCGAGAGGGCAAGCTGAAGAACTTCACCGGGATCGACAGCCCTTACGAGCCGCCCGAGCAACCGGAGATCAGGGTGAACACCGTCGACATGAGCGTAGACGAAGCCGCCGACCATATCATCGCGCAGATCATGCCGCTCAAATGAGCCTGGCCGACGATACGAAGCTGGCCGCAGCGCTTGCCGAAGCGGCCGGGCGCATTGCGCTGGCGGTGCGCGCGAGCGGGCTGGTCGAAGGGCGCGGTCTGGGCGACGCGGGTGACAAGGCGGCCAATGCCTTCCTGATGCCCGCGCTGCGCCAGCACCGGCCCGCTGACGCGATCCTGTCTGAGGAGAGCGAGGACAGTGCCGAGCGCCTCTCGCACACCCGCGCCTGGATCATCGACCCGGTCGATGGCACGCGCGAATTTGCCGAGGGACGCAGCGACTGGGCGGTCCATGTCGGCCTGTCGATCGATGGCGAGGCGCAGGTGGGTGCGGTCGCCCTGCCCGATCTGGGCATCGTCCTCTCCAGCGATCCGTCAGCGACACGGGCAGCCGAAGCAACCGGCAAGATGGTGGTCAGTCGCAGCCGTGCTCCCGCTCTGGCAGAGGAAGTTGCGCAGAAGGTTGGGCTGGAGCTGGTCGGCATGGGCAGCGCAGGCGCCAAGGCGATGGCCGTGGTGCGCGGCGAGGCGGACGCCTACCTCCACAGCGGCGGGCAGTACGAGTGGGACAATTGTGCGCCGGTTGCGGTGGCACAGGCGCATGGCCTGCACTGTTCGCGGATCGACGGTTCGCCGCTGCGCTACAACCGCGCGGAGGCGCTTTCGCCCGACCTGCTGATCTGCCGCCGCGAGCTGGCCGAGCCTTTGCTCGGCGCGATCGCGAGCGCCCAGGCCAGGGCCTGATACGCCCGGCTAGCGCGCCCCGCCCGTGCCGGACGCGCCTGGCGTGGGCGAGCTGCCCGGTGCAGGCGAGGATGGCGGGCCGATCGGCGTTGGCGTCACGGTTGGCCCGGGATCGGGAATGGTCGCGCCCTTGGGCACCAGAATGGTGATCTCGACCCGGCGATTGGCCGCACGCCCCCGCTCATTGGGTTCGCCGTTGGGAAGCAGGTTCGGCTGGACAGGATTCTGTGCGCCGAAGGCGATGACGCGGATCTGGTCCTCGTCCAGCCCCTGCTCCATCAGCCAGTCGGCGACCGCCTGCGCACGCTCTTCCGACACGCGCATATTGACCCGGTCCGGGCCACCGGCATCGCTGTGCCCGCGCAAGATCACCATCTCCACCTGCTTCCACTGATCGGTATCGAGCAGGCCATTGAGTTCGGCCATCGCAGTCTCGTCCAGTTCGGTGCCGCCGGCCCCGAAGGGGATCGTGGTCCGCAGGGGCTCAAGCGCGATCGGAGGCCGCTCCACCTCGATGTCGGGCCGGATGATCGAATTGTTTTCGGGCGGGCTGTCGCTCGCGGTCGCGCTGGGCGTGGGGGTCGGCGAGGGGCTCGGCTCCTCGCTGTTGCAAGCCACCAGCAGCGCGCCCAGCGCCAGCACAATCATCGGGCCACGCATGGCCACCCTCCTTCGATTACCAGTTCGTATCAGCTCACTCATGCCGGTTTGGGCTTCCCGCCCGCTTGCCCCGCCTCACGCTTGGCCGATTCGGCCTCCGCGCGTTTGAGGTGCTGGGGCGTATAGGTGATGACGATATCGCCCGGGCGCGGCTCGGGCCGGGCCGCATGGGTGAAGAAGCGCATCGTACCGTTCTCGCGCAGCAGCAGGAGCATGTTGGCCTTCTCGCCCAGCTTCTCGCGCGCATCGTCGATCGTGAATTCTTCGGTCAGCTTGGTCCGGCGGAAAACCCAGCCTTCCTTCTGTCGCTGATCGACCTCGGCCACCCCGAAACCCGACTCGAACAGCGCTCGGCCGCGCAGGCTGCCCGGCAGCGCGCGCCGGTCATCCTCGACCGCTTCGCCAAGCTGGTACACGCTGTCTCGCCCAATCTCGTGCGCGAACTCGTTGCAGACGAGCGCGTTGTAAGCCTCGTTATCGGTCGCCGCGACGAGCACCTGATAGGGGTTGAGGTCGAGATTGTGCTCGGTCGCCTCGTTGAGGAATTCGCCGTGATAATAGGGCAGGCCCTCGCGCCGCGCGGCGGCGAGCCGCTGCCAGCTCGAATCGACGATCATCACCGGGGTCTTGAGCGCGTGCATCTGCTTGGCCAGCGCGATCGTCCACGGTGTGCTGCCGGCAATGATCAGGCCGGGGCGATCGGTGCCCTTCACCTTGAGAAGCTTGGCAACCAGATCGACCGTAAAACCGTGCGCCACGATGGTCGCGACCACCACGGCGAAGCTCAGCCCGATCAGCACGTTGCCGTCGCCATAGCCAAGCTCGCTCAGACGCAGGGCGAACAGGCCGGAGATCGCGACCAGCACGATCCCGCGCGGGGCGATCCAGGCGAGGAACAGGCGCTCGTTCCACGGAAGCGGGCTGCCGAGGAGACTGATCAGCACGGTCGCCGGGCGAACGAAGAACAGCAGCGCGAGCAGGAAGGCACCGAAGCGCCAGTTGAGATACTGCAGATCGTCGTAGCTGAGCGAGGCGGACAGCAGGATGAAGATGCCCGAGACCAGCAGAACCGCGATGTTTTCCTTGAAAGGATGGATGCTGCGCAGGGACGAGACGTCCATGTTGGCGAGCGCGACACCCATCACGGTGACCGCGACCAGCCCGGCTTCGTGCTCAATCATGTTGCACACGACGAACACGGCGATGACGAGCGAGAACAGCACCGGCACCTTCAGATATTCGGGCACCGCCCCACGCGGAAAAAGATACGAGATGATCCAAGCCGCAACATAGC
The DNA here is from genome assembly GCF_015999305.1 of Erythrobacter sp. YJ-T3-07. Classification (NCBI taxonomy): domain Bacteria; kingdom Pseudomonadati; phylum Pseudomonadota; class Alphaproteobacteria; order Sphingomonadales; family Erythrobacteraceae; genus Erythrobacter; species Erythrobacter sp. YJ-T3-07. The sequence continues at coordinate 191,502 of NZ_JAEAGP010000001.1, forward strand.
CGATCAGGCCTGAGATCACTGCGGCTACGATCAAGGGCGGCACGACCTCGAACAGCGACGCGCCCGGCGTTTCGGCAACCTTGCGGAAATATTCGTAAGCGATGACCGCGCACAGCGCCCCGGTGGGGTCGTTGACGATCGCCTCCCACTTCAGGATCGAGGCTGGCCGGGTTTGTACATTGGATTGGCGCAGCAATGGCAGCACGACCGTGGGCCCGGTGACCACCAGAATCCCGCCGAACAGGATCGCGACCGGCCACACGAGGCCGGCGACGTAATATCCAGTGACCGCGCCGAGCGCCCAGCCGACCGCCACGCCGATCGTCGCGAGCCGCCAGACCGCGCTACCCGAATGCTGCAATTCACGAAAACTGAGGCTGAGGCCGCCTTCGAACAGGATCAGGGCGACCCCGATTCCTATCATTGGCTCCAATAAAGAGCCGAAGGTTTCTTCGGGATCGAACAGGCCGAGGATCGGGCCGGCGAGGAACCCAGCCACAAGCATCAGGACGATGGCAGGCCAATTGGTCCGCCACGCGATCCATTGCGCGCCGATACCCAGCGCGCCGACCGCTGCGATTACAACTGCTGCCGTTTGCATGGCGAGATCAGACCCCCTTCGATCCGCTAGCAACGGTGCCCGAAGGCAATCCGTTCCACAAGTCTCTGAAGAGACGCGTGGTTGACGCTAGTCGCCGTCGAACGAAACCAGCGAGTGGACGGGGATGTCCGCATCGCGCAATCGGGTCGATCCGCCGAGGTCCGGCAGGTCGACCACGAACAGCGCGCCCGCAACCCGCGCTCCGGCCAGCTCGACGAGTTGCGCCGCGGCCAAAGCGGTGCCTCCGGTGGCGATGAGGTCATCGACGAGCGCAACCGTTGCTCCGGGCGTCAGCGCGGTCGGGTCGAGCTCGAGCCGGTCGGTCCCATATTCGAGCGCGTAATCGACGCCGATCGTCTCCACCGGCAGCTTGCCCGGCTTGCGGATCGGCACGAAGCCGAGCCCCGCGTGGACCGCCACCGCTGCTCCGAAGATGAAACCGCGTGCTTCCATCCCGGCGATCACGGTTGCGCCCTGATCGCGCGCCATATCGGCCAGCAGCGACACGCTGGTGCGCAGCGCGGCAGGCTCGCTCAACAGGGTGGTAATGTCGCGGAACTGGATGCCCGGCTTGGGAAAGTCGGGCACCGTGCGGATGCTGGCCCGCAGCTGCTCGAGGTCGAGCGCTGCGGGAGCATTGCTCACGGAAGCATCAGCCGGGATCGGCTCAGGCCTTTTTCGGCTTCACGCTCGACCAGACCTGCCGCTTCGCGAAATAGGCCAGAACCGTTGCGAACAGCAGGAAGACGAGGACTGCGAAACCGGTCTGCTTGCGCTCGACCAGCTTGGGCTCGGCGGTCCAGGTCAGGAACGCGGCGACGTCCTCGGCCATCTGCGGCACGGTCGATTCGGTGCCGTCGTCGTAGGTGACCTGGCCATCCACGCCGAGCGGCGGTGCCATCGCCAGGTTGAGGTTGCCGAAATACGGGTTGAAGTAGAGCCCCGGCGGCGTCTGGAAGTCAGGGAATTCTTCCATCAGGCGCTTGCCGTCATCTTCATAGGTCGCCGGGTCGGCATAGCCGGTTAGCAGCGAGTAGACGTAGTTGCTGCCGTGGTGGCGCGCCTTGGTCATCAGCGAAAGATCGGGCGGGATCGCGTTGTTATTCGCCGCAGCGGCAGCCACCGCATTGGGGAACGGCGAGGGGAAGTAATCGGTCGGTTCACCCGGACGCATGACGCTTTCGCCGGTGTTCGGGTCGATCCCGGGCACCTGCTTGGTCGCAGCGAAGGCCTTCACCTGCGCTTCGCTGTAGCCGATCTCTTCCAGATCGCGGAAGGCGACGAACTTCAGGCTGTGGCAGGCCGAGCAGACTTCGCTGTAGACCTTGAGGCCACGCTGCAGCTGCGCGACGTCCCACTTGCCCACGGGGCCATCGAAGGAATAGCCGCCTTGGGGGCCATGCGCTTCCTTATGAAACTCGTGTTCGGCCGAATGCATGGGCTCTTCGGTCAGCCAGGTGGTCGCACCCATGACGAAGGCGAGCAGGACGACGCCTGCAAAGACGAGTCCGGCAAGGGCGGAAAGAATGCGGATCATCGGGTGTCCTTAACGTTTATCCGTCGTCACTAGGCAATCGGTGGCCGACCGTCAGGTCGCGGGCTGGGTGTTTTCGCCCAGCACGGCCTTCTTGTCGGACCCCAGCACCGCCTCGGTAATCGAGTAGGGCAGGGGCTTGGGTTTCTCGATCGAGGAAACGATCGGCAGGATCACGAGGAAGTGCAGGAAGTAGTAAGCCGTCGCGATCTGGCTGATCATCACATAGGGCTCTTCAGCCGGCGCACCGCCGCAGTAGAACAGCACCGCCATGTCAACCAGCAGGATGATGAAGAAGGTGCGGAACAGCGGGCGGTAGTGGCCGCTGCGAACCGGCGAACGGTCGAGCCAGGGAAGCAGGAACCACAGCAGGATCGAGCTGAACATCGCGAGCACACCCCACAGCTTCGCTTCGAGGATGAAGTCGAAGGTGAACGCACGCAGGATCGCGTAGAACGGGTAGAAGTACCATTCGGGCACGATGTGCGCGGGGGTCGAGAGCGGGTTCGCCTCGATATAGTTGTCCGGGTGGCCGAGCATGTTCGGCAGGAAGAACACGACCACGCAGTAGATGATCAGGAACACGCCGAGCCCGAAGCCGTCCTTCGCCGTGTAATACGGGTGGAAGGGCACGGTGTCGCTTTCGCTCTTCACTTCGACGCCGGTCGGGTTGGACGAACCAGGGATGTGCAGCGCCCAGACGTGCAGGATCACGACACCCGCGATCACGAAGGGCAGCAGGAAGTGCAGGCTGAAGAAGCGGTTGAGCGCGGCATTGTCAGGCGCGAAACCGCCCAGCAGCCAGATCTGGATCGGCTCGCCGACGAAGGGAATGGCGCTGAACAGGCCGGTGATGACCTTGGCACCCCAGAAGCTCATCTGACCCCACGGCAGCACGTAGCCCATAAAGGCGGTCGCCATGGCGAGCAGGAAGATGACCACGCCGAGCAGCCAGATCATCTCGCGCGGAGCCTTGTACGAGGAGTAGAAGAAGCCGCGGAAAATGTGGAGGTAGAGCACGAGGAAGAAGAAGCTGGCGCCGTTGGCGTGCATGTAACGCAGCATCCAGCCCCAGTTCACGTCGCGCATGATGTGCTCGACCGTGCCGAAAGCGACCTGGGCGTTGGCGGCATAGTGCATCGCCAGCACCACGCCGGTGACGATCTGCAGCACCAGGCAGAACCCGGCGAGAACGCCGAAATTCCACATGTAGTTCAGGTTGCGCGGCACCGGATAGCCCGCGCCCACCGCATTGTAGACGAAGCGCGGCAGCGGCAGCTTCTCGTCAACCCACTTGGTGAACCCGTTTGCCGGGGTATATTCCTTGGCCCAGGGAAAACTCATCGCTCTCGTCTTTCTCTTGCCTTAGCCGACGGTAATCGTGGTGTCGGAACTGAACACGTAATCCGGAACCACGAGGTTCTTGGGCGCCGGGCCCTTACGGATACGGGCAGCGGTATCGTAGCTCGAACCGTGGCAGGGGCAGAAATAGCCGCCGAACTCACCCTTGTTCTCACCTTCGGCGGCGCCCAGCGGCACGCAACCCAGGTGGGTGCACACGCCCATGGTCACCAGCATGTCCGTGTGACCTTCCTTGGTTCGGTCGGCCAGCGTTTCGGGATCGCGCAGCGCGGAAAGCGGCACGGCATCGGCTTCGGCGATTTCCTTCGGCGTCAGGCGACGCACGAACAGCGGCTGCTTGCGGAAGACCGCCTTGATCGCCTGGCCCGGTTCGATCGCGGAGACGTCGACTTCGGTCGTGCTCTCGGCAAGCACGTCGGCCGAAGGAGCCATCTGGCTGATCAGCGGATAGAGCACCGCCGCGCCGCCGACCCCGGCTGCACTGACCGCAGCGATGTTGATGAAGTCGCGGCGACGAACGCCACCTTCACCGGTTTCGCTGGTTTCGCCGATATTCTTGGGTTCCGCAGCTGCGGCACCGGTTGCGTCTGCCATCGTTCCTGCCTTGTCGCACGCATGATGGACCAAACGGCCACCTTGCGCGAGTTGCTTTTTCTCAGGGAAATTCGGGCGATCCGCTCGGCCCCGGTGGCGCGAAAACGCCTGCTGGGGGAGCTGACCCCTTCCCATCTGCGGGGGCTGTTAGCGTGTCAGGCCCGAACTGCCAATGGCCTTTTGCGTGCGACCAGTTGCGCGCCGCGCAAAGCTAGCCGAGGCCGATGAACGCACCCTGCCTGCCGTAGGTCGCCTCGTCCCGGTGCGTCGCGCGGCGGAACGAGTAGAAACGGGCCGGGTCGGCATAGGTGTCGAGGCCCAGATTCTCGACCTTGCCGACACCTGCAGCGGCCAGTTGCGCGGCAACAAAACCGGGCAGATCGAACTGGAAATGGCCCGGTTTGCCGGGAACAAAGAAACATTCACACGACGCATCGTCGGCCAGAAAGGCATCGCGAAAACCGGCATCCACCTCGTAGCTGGGCTGCGCGATGGTCGGCCCGATGGCGGCGGCGATGCGGCTCCTGTCCGCACCCAGCGTCACCATTTGCGCGACCGTGTTGGCCAGCACGCCCTCCTTCGCGCCGCGCCAGCCGGCATGGGCGGCAGCGACCACGCCCGCCTGCCGGTCCGCGAGCAGCACCGGCGCGCAGTCGGCGGTGACAACGCCGACGAGCAGGCCCGGCGTAGCGCTGACCAGCGCATCGACGCGCGGTCGGTCGTTTCCCTCGACCAGAGCGGACACGACCGCCACGTCGGGCGAGTGGACCTGAAAAGGCATCGCCAGCCCCGCACCGGGAAGCACGGCGGCGATCACCCGGCGGCGATTTTCCGCCACGGATTCCGGATCGTCTCCCGCGCCGAAGCCGACCTGCAACCCGGCCACGTCTCCGGTCGAGACACCGCCCTGCCGGCCGAAAAAACCGTGCGGCACGCCTTCCAGCGCGGCCGCGCGGATCGGTGCGGGGCCGCCGTCAGCCAAGGCTTGCCTCGACCTGTTCGGCGACATCGCGCGACAGCTTGCCCGCGCTCGCGATCCGCTCCAGCTCTGCGCGCATCATTGCGGCACGCTTTGGCTCGATCCGCCGAAAGCGACCCAGCGAGGGCACGAAGCGTGCGGCAAGCTGCGGGTTCCTGAGGTTCAGCTCCAGAATCAGGTCGGCGATCATGCGATAGCCGGTGCCGTCCGCCGCGTGGAACGCCAGCGGATTGCCCGCCGCGGCGGCATAGAGCGCGCGGACCCGGTTGGGATTGCTCATGGTGAAGGCCTGATGCCGGGCAAGCTGTTCGATCTGCCCCAGCACATCCTCGCGCAGGGCCGAGGCCTGCAGCGTGAACCACTTGTCGATCACCAGCGCGTTGTCCGCGAATCGGCTGTAGAAATCGGCCAGCGCCTCTTCCCGCTCGGGCCCGTCGAGCCCGGCGAGCACTGCGAGCGCACCCTGCCGGTCGGTCATGCCAGGCGCATCGCGATATTGCGCGAGCCCGCGTTTCGCTCCGTCCGCCGGGTCCGCCGCGGCAAGGTAGGCGAGCGCGACGCTGCGCATCCGCCGCGCCTGCTTGCCCGCCATGCCGGCCGCGCGCGACGGTTCGGCGAGCGCGTCATGCAGGTCGGCAAACTGGCTGGCGAACGTCACGCCCAGCCAGGTCTTGAGCCCTTCGCGCTTCTCCACCATCGCGCCCGGATCGAAGACTTCGGAGCGTTCGGCGAGATAGGCGAAGGTCGGCAGGCCGAGCAGTTCGGCGCGCATTTCGTGGTCGAGCGCATCGTCGGCCAGAATCGCGCCTGCCGCGGTGCCGATTGCCTCGCGCGCAGCCTCGTCGCCATCGCCCAGCAGATAGCCGAGCAGCAGCTCCTGCATCGCCTCGTGCCGCGCAAAGGCGTCGTCGTCGTGCGCGGCGAGGAACACCAGATCCTCGCGTGCAATCTCCCGCTCGATCGCGACCGGGGCGGTGAAGTTGCGGTTGATCGAGAGAACGGGCGGCTTCGCATGGCCATCGAAGGTGAAGTCCTGGGTTTCCTGCGTCAGCACGATCAGCTGCTCGCCCGAATGCGTGCCCGCCTCGCGGTCGAACAGCGCGATCTTGAGCGGGATCGGCACGGGCAACTTGTCGGGCTGGCCCGGCGTCGCCGGGATGACCTGCGTCAGCGTCAGCGTGACGCGGTCGCCCTCATGGCGCTGCTCGACCGTCACCTGCGGCGTGCCCGCCTGCTCGTACCAGCGGCGGAACTGCGTGAGGTCGAGCCCTGCGCCATCCTCCATCGCCTTGACGAAATCCTCGCAGGTCGCGGCTTCGCCATCATGGCGCTCGAAATAGAGATCGCTCCCCTTCCGGAACGCCTCCAGCCCCGCCATGCTCCGCATCATGCGGATCACCTCGGCGCCCTTGTTGTAGATGGTCGCGGTGTAGAAGTTGCTGATTTCCTTGTAACTATCCGGCCGGATAGGATGCGCGAAAGGCCCGCTGTCCTCGGGGAACTGGACGCTGCGCAGCATCCGGACATCGCCGATCCGCTTGACCGCAGCGCCGTGCAAATCCTCGCTGAAGGTCTGGTCGCGCAGCACGGTGAAGCCTTCCTTCAGGCTCAGCTGGAACCAGTCGCGGCAGGTGATCCGGTTGCCCGACCAGTTGTGGAAATATTCGTGCCCGATCACGCCTTCGACCGCATCGAAGTCTGCGTCGGTCGCAGTCTCTTCATCGGCCAGCACGTATTTCGTGTTGAAGATATTGAGGCCCTTGTTCTCCATCGCCCCCATGTTGAAATCGCCCACTGCGACGATGTTGAACCGGTCGAGGTCGTATTCGCGCCCGTAGGTTTCCTCGTCCCATTTCATCGACCGCTTGATCGATTCCATCGCGTGTTCGGTGCGCGAGAGGTCGGCTTCGCGGACCCACACGCCCAGCTCGACTTCGCGCCCGCCCATGGTGGTGAAGCTGTCGCGGCGCGCGACCAGATCGCCCGCGACCAGCGCGAAGAGGTAGGACGGCTTGGGCCAGGGATCGTGCCACTCGGCAAAGTGGCGGCCACCTTCTAGCTGGCCCTCTTCCACCGGATTGCCGTTGGACAGCAGCACGGGGAACGCCACGCGATCGGCCTCCATCCGCACGGTGTAGACCGACAGGACATCGGGCCGGTCGGGGAAGAAGGTGATCCGCCGGAACCCTTCCGCCTCGCACTGCGTGCACAGCATCCCGCCGCTGGCATAGAGCCCCATCAGCTGGGTGTTTCCGGCAGGCGCGATCCGGGTGACGATGGTGAGCGTGTGCGGGCCGGAGGACAGCGGCACCACCAGCGCCTCGCCATCGCGTTGCCAGTCGTCGCGCGGCTCGCCATCCACGGCCACGCTTTCGAGCACCAGCCCGTCCCCATCGAGGCGGATGGCAGAGGCGGCGCCTGCCTGCGGGTTGGGCTCGACACTCAGCGTCGCTTCGACCCGGGTGCTCTCGATCCCGAGATCGAAGGCCAGCCGCACCTCGGGCACGCGCCACGGAAACGGCGTGTAATCCTTGCGCCGGATGATGGCGGGCGCGTCAGGCTCGTGCGCGGCGTCGGGCAGCACGGGCGCCCCGGCGGGGGCATTGTCGGCGGCGGCGGGATTGCTGGGCTGGTCCATCGGTCCTCGTTTCTTCGCGCTTTTTCTTTTCGCGGCATTTGTGGCAGCAGGGCCGCCAATGCCAAAATTATTCATCTTCGGGCTTGGCTACAGCGCCAAGCGGATCGCACAACGCGCGCAATCGCTTGGGTGGCAAGTGGTTGCGACCGGCAGCGAGGGCAAGCTTTCCTTCGACGATGCAGATGCCGTGCGCGCCGAATTGTCGCGCGTAGATGCGGTGCTGTCCTCGGTCCCGCCCGACCGGGATAGCGAAAGCGACCCCGTGCTGGAACGCTATGGCGATGCGCTGGGCCACGCCTGGATCGGCTATCTCTCCTCCACCGGGGTCTATGGCGACCGGCAGGGCGCATGGGTCGATGAAAGCTCGCCTACCGGCGACGGGCGGCGCAATGCGCGCATGGCCTGCGATGCCCAGTGGATGGAGCGCGGCGCGCGGGTTTTCCGCCTGCCCGGCATCTACGGCCCGGGGCGCAGCATTTTCGACCGGATTGCCGAGGGCAAGGCCAAGCGGATCGACCTGCCGGGGCAGGTCTTCAGCCGAGTGCATGTGGACGACATCGCAAGCGGCGTTGCCGCCGCGCTGGCAAGCGATGCGCCCCCGGGGGCGTACAACCTGGGCGACGATCTGCCCGCAAGCCAGAACGCGGTGGTCGAGGAAGCCTGCGCGCTGCTGGGCGTGGAGCCGCCACCAATGGTCACGCTGGAAGAGGCCGATCTCAGCCCGATGGCGCGCGGTTTCTATGCGGAAAACCGGCGGGTCGCGAACCTCAAGGCGAAACGCGTGCTCGGCTGGCAGCCGCAATACCCGACCTACCGCGAAGGTCTGAGGGCGCTGCTCCGCTAGTCCGCCACGAGAGTCAGTGCCGCAGAGAGCCGGACTGCTGCACCTGCACGGCTTTCTGGCGCCGCGCGGTGAGCGCGATCACCATGCCGATCACCGCCAGCACCATTCCGCCTCCGGTCAGCCAGGTCCAGCGATAGTCTTCGAACAATGTCGACAGCAGCATCGCGACCGAAATCGTCAGGATCGAATTATACGCGGTCCGCCCCGCGCCGATCTCGCGCACCAGGTTGTAGTGCAGCGGGAAGGTCACGACCGACCCGATCAGCGCGAGATAGACGATTCCCAGCCAGTATCCCGGCGCGCCCGGCAGCGGCGGCGGGCCTGTCGTCACCCAGGCGAAAGCGAGATCGAACACCGTGCCGTACAGCATCGCCCAGGCGAGAAGGCTGACCATCGGCACCGCGCGCCCGGTCGGGTTCGCCTGCACCACATTGGCGACCGAGGCGGACAGGATACCGAGCAGCGCGAGGCCGATGCCCAACACCACATTGCCACCGATCACCCCCGCATCGGGATTCGCCTGCCATTCGTGGATCAGCAGGAAGGACACGCCGATAATCGCGATGCCACTGCCCGCGATGAACCCGCCCTTCACCCGCTCGCCCAGGAAAAGCCGCGCGAACAGCGCGTTGGGCACCATCAGCAGGCCAAACATCATCGCGACGATGCCGGAGGTGACGTACAGCTCGGCATGGTAGACGAACAGGAAGTTGCCGCTGAACTGGAAGATGCCGACCACCAGCGCCAGCAGATGCTCGGGCCGCGTCAGGCGCAGCCGCCGCTTCATCAGCGCGGCGACCAGAAACAGTGCCGGGGTCGCGAGCGCGAAGCGGTAAAACACCGACCACGCGGCAGGCACATCGGCAATCTGGCCGGTGATGACCAGCCAGGTCGATCCCCAGATCGTGCCCGTGATCAGGAAGGGCAGGATCACGCGGGGCCGCAGCATCCCGCCGCCGCTATCGCTCATAGGTCGGCAATCGCCTGGCCGAGCGCGCGCGCCTCGCCCGGATCGCTGTCCCACGAGGCGACGAAGCGCGCCGCGTCCGCGCCCCAGTCGTAGAACTGGTAGCCGATCCCGCGCAGCATCTCGCGCTCGTCGGGAGAGAGGCGGATGAAGACCTCGTTCGCCTCGACCGGATGCATCAGCCGCTCGCCGCCGCATTCGGCGATCGCTTGCGCCGCGGCATTGGCGGCGCGCGCATTGTCGAGCCACAGGTCGTCCTCAACCATCGCGAGCAGTTGCGCGGCGAGGAAGCGGCCCTTGGATTGCAGGTGGCCCGCGCGCTTGCGGCGGTAGCGTGCGACGTCCGCCAGCGCGGGGTCGAAGAAGACGATCGCTTCCGCGCTCATCCCGCCATTCTTGACGCAGCCGAAGCTGAGCGCGTCGACATCGCCAGCGACCTCGGCCGCCGATCCGCCCAGAAAGGCGGTGGCATTGGCGAAGCGTGCGCCGTCCATGTGCAGCGCAAGGCCGCGTTCGCGCGCCAGCCGGGAAATCGCGGCGATCTCTTCGGGGCGATAGACACGGCCATATTCGCTCGCCTGCGTGATCGAGATCGCGTGCGGCTGGACCTGATGGACATCGTCGCGGATCGGATCGATCACGTCGCGAATCGCCTGCGGGGTCAGCTTCGCGCCGTCGCCGCCATCGCTTCGACCGGCGAGCAGCAGCTTGGCACCGTGGAGGTAGAAGCCGGGCGCCCCACCCTCGTCCATCTCGATATGCGCCTCGCGGTGGCAGACCACGCCGCCATGCGGCGGGCACATCGTCGCCAGCGCAAGGCAGTTGGCCGCCGTACCCGTGGCGACCCACAGGACGGTCGCATCCCGCCCGAACAGCTCGGAAAATCGTGCGTCGAGCCGCTGCGACAGCGCATCGCCGTCATAGGGCGAATCGACCCCATCGGCGGCGCGCAGCGCCTCCCACACCTTGGGGTGTACGCTTGCGGCATTGTCAGACATGAAACGCATTGGAACGCCCCTACGCAGCCCGGCGTTTGATGCAAGCATATCGCAAAGGACAGGACACCCATGGGCACTCCCACCATTACTCACCACGTCGTCGGCCAGGGCGGCAAGTATATCGCGCATCTGGAGGGCGAGGATGCGAAGGGCACGCTGGAGTGGGAGCCGGGCGACGAGGTCGACGGCAAGGAAGTGCGCATCGCGACCCACACGCTCGTCCCCGAAGCGATCGGCGGGCGCGGCGTGGCGGCCGAACTGGTCGATCGGCTGGTGGCGGACGCGCGCAAGCAGGACTTCCTGATTCGCCCCGACTGCTCCTACGTCGCGAAGAAGTTCGAGGAGAACGACTGGGACGCCGTGCGCGCCTGAGCGGCTATTTCACCAGCCGGGAGAAATCGGTTTCGACCATGCTCGCCAGCAGAGCGCGGCGCAGCGCCTCGGCCTCCTCGCGCGGGAGGCCGGGCAGCGCGAAATGGCCGCCCGCCAACCCGAGGTTGAGCGTGACGTAACCGAACATCCGCCCCAGCGGCCCGCGCGCGATCTCGACCGATTGCAGCTTCACCCGGTCCGCGATCTTGTACCCGGGCGCGAGCCAGCCGCTGCGCTTGTAGAGGTGGCGAGGCGAGATCGCGTGCCGCTCCACCCGCCACAGGAACAGCTGCTGGATGGCGGTAAAGCCCGCCATCACGGCCAGCGCCGCCGCCACCAGCCACAACCAGTCATACCGTTCGGGCACGAACAGATGCGTCGCCACCGCGACTGCTGCGGCAAGCAGCACGAAGCTGACCGCGTTGATCAGCGCCGAAACCACGCGGTAGGATCCGGTGGTGCGATGCCATGAAAGGCCCCGGGGCGGCAGCGGGAAGCCCGCGACCTCCAGAATCGGGGTCAGCTCGGCAGCCTTGGCGAAAGGCGCGACCACGTGGCTGGCATTGCCCGCATCCTGCGCCAGGCTGACCAGCTTGAGGCTCTTCCAGCCGAACCGGTGGCTCACCGCGCCGGTCCCGATCCGGACCGCCTGCACCCGGTGCACCGGCATCACCACATCGGTCCGCGTGAACAGGCCGCGCCGCCGACGAAAGCCCTTGGGCGTACGCTCCAGCCGGAAATCCCAGTCGCGTGCGAAGGTCTTTGCGATTCCGCTGACCACGCCGACCACCAGGAGGGTGATGATCGCAGCAACCGCGCCCAGCGCCTGCGCAATCGGGCCCAGTTCGGCGAGCTGTTCACCCTGCCCCGCAACCAGCCCGCGCCAGAAATCGAAATCCCAGATGTCGAACGGCAGCAGGAAGTCGAGCTGCTGCGCCGCCGCGCCGAGAAAGGCGACCAGCGCGAGCGAGAATTCAAACAGGCCGAACACGAACAGACGTCGCGGACCCATCGCGAACAGCAGCTGGGCGTCGGCCTCCTGCGCGCCTTGCTCCTCGCGCGCCTCCTGCACAGCGGCGGGCGTGGCCACGCCATCGGCCTCGTCGCGCAGCTCCCGCACCAGTTCGCGCAACCGCTCGCCTTCGTCGGTGGAGAGGTAGGCGAGCTTGATCTCGTCCGATCCGCCCGCGCCGGTTTCGAACTTCACGCTGGTCAGCCCGAACAGGCGCGGCACGAAACCCTGTTCGAGGCTGACGTCCTGAATCCGCTCGTAAGGCACGGAACGGGCCGCGCGCGACAGGACGCCGGTTTCCAGCCGGATGTCGCTGTCGCCCACGCGGTAGGTCTGCCGCCACCAGCCAAGGAAGGTGAAAAACGTGCTCGCCGCCAGAAACAGCGCGCCGAAGCCCAGCATCACCGGCAGCGCGAAGGAGCCTTCGTCGCGGGTTGCGAAGGCCACCGCGACCAGCGGCACGACCATCCTCGGGATGATCTCGACCGCCTGGACCAGAAAGGTGCGCGGATCGGTCCGCCGGGGTTCGCCATCGCGCATGTCGTCGGAGGCGGCGCTGTCTGGCGCCTCCTCGCGATTCGGATCGCTGGCGGAAAGCTCGCTCACAGCGATGCGCGCTTGATGTGGGCGCGGATCGTCTCGCGCATGGCGAGCGCATCCTCATGCGCGAGGCCGGGCAGGCTGATCACGTCGCCGTGTGAGCCTGCGGTATAAAGCTGCAGCGTGGCGAGCCCGTAATACCGCTCGATCGGCCCGCGATCGACGTCGATATGCTGGACCCGGCCGAAGGGGACGACGGTGTCCGAATGGAACATCATGCCCCTGACAACCCGCAGCCGGTCCTCGCTCAGCGCGTAACCGCGCACCGCGTAGCGGCGGTGGGGCAGCATGATGACCACCAGCAGCAGGATCAGCGCAACCGGCCCGGCGATCAGAAAATTGGGGAACGGGGTCAGATATTCGGCGACCAGCGCGCCGATCAGCAGCGGCAGGGCAACCAGCGCAGCCTCGACCCGCATCGCCTTGGGATGGTTGGGATGGCCCTGCTGCAAGGGCTGTTCGTCGCCCTGTGTCGCCGCCACCTGTGCGTGTGCCCCGTGTTCGTTCATGGCTGCGATGAATGGCCAAGCGGCAAAAGGCCCGCAAGCCCTTTCGGGCGAGTGGCCGAGGCGAATCGACGGGTGATTCGCGAGAGGGGGTAGAGAAGTGGTGCTGCTGGGGAGGATTGAACTCCCGGCCTCACCCTTACCAAGGGTGCGCTCTACCACTGAGCTACAGCAGCATAAGGGGGTGTGGGCGAACGCTATCGCCCGCCACAGGCCGCGCGCTATTGTCGCGTGCGCCGCACAAGTCAAGCCAAGCTTGCCTCGAAGCCTTCGCAATAGCATGGGAGCACACGATGAGCGAGCCCGACAGCCCCCCTCCAGCACCGCCCACAAGGGAGGAACGCCTTGCCGCACAGCTGCGCGCGAACCTGCGGCGGCGCAAGGCGGGCACGCAGGCCACACCGCAGGAACGCGACCTTTCCAAAGACGGCGAGGCCCGCTAACGGCTCGCAGCCTATCCGCAAGGGAGCACAAGAATTTGTCGACGCTGATCCTCGTCCGCCACGGACAGTCGGAATGGAACCTCGCCAACCGCTTCACCGGATGGTGGGATGTCGATCTGACCGACAAGGGCGTGGAAGAAGCGCGCGCCGCGGGGCGCCTGCTCAAATCAAAGGGCGTGCTGCCCGATATTGCCTTCACCTCGCTCCAGACGCGGGCGATTCGCACGCTCAACCTCGCGCTGGAGGAATGCGGGCGGCTGTGGATTCCGGTGACCAAGGACTGGCACCTGAACGAGCGGCACTATGGCGGCCTGACCGGGCTCGACAAGCAACAGACGCGCGACAAGCATGGCGACGAGCAGGTGCATATCTGGCGCCGCAGCTTCGACACCCCGCCCCCGCCGATGGAGCCGGGCAGCGAATATGATCCCGGCGCCGATCCGCGCTACGAAGGGATCGACGTGCCCTATACCGAGAGCCTGAAGCTCACGATCGAGCGCGTGCTGCCTTACTGGGAAGAACACATCCTGCCCCAGCTGACCGGCGAGCGGACGGTGATCGTCTCCGCCCACGGCAATTCGCTGCGTGCGCTGGTCAAGCACCTCTCGGGCATTTCGGACGACGAGATTACCGGCCTCGAAATCCCCACCGGGCGGCCGATCATCTACCGGTTCGAAGATGGGCAGGTCGCGGGTGAACGCCGCTACCTGGACGAAACCTGATGTCGGGCGCCGCGACCGTCGCCATCGTCATGGGCAGCCAGTCCGACTGGCCGACGATGAAATGCGCCGCCGATGTTCTGGAAGAACTGGGGATCGCGCACGAGGCGCGAATCGTCTCCGCGCACCGCACGCCCGACCGGATGTACGATTTCGCGAAAGGAGCGGCGGACGAAGGCTTCAAGGTCGTGATCGCGGGCGCGGGCGGTGCGGCGCACCTGCCGGGCATGATCGCCGCGATGACCCCGCTCCCGGTGCTCGGCGTACCGGTCCAGTCGAAAGCGCTGTCGGGCATGGATAGCCTGCTGTCGATCGCGCAGATGCCCGCCGGCATCCCGGTCGGCACGCTCGCGATCGGAGAGGCGGGTGCGACCAATGCCGCGCTGCTCGCCGCCGCGATTCTCGGCGCGCATGATCCGGTAGTGATGGAGCGGCTGGTAGCCTGGCGCGCAGCGCGCAGCGATGCGGTCGCGGAAAAGCCCAGCAACGGATGATTCGGCTCTCATGATCAAACCGGGCGGCACGATCGGCATCCTCGGCGGGGGGCAGCTTGGCCGTATGCTGGCGATTTCCGCCGCGGAGCTGGGCTATCGCGTGATCGCCTACGCTCCGGCAGGCGATGCGGTGATCGCGCAGGTGTGCAACGAATATATCGCCGCCGACTGGCACGATGCGGACGCGCTGAAGGCCTTTGCCGATGCCTGCGACGTGGTGACGCTCGAGTTCGAAAACGTCCCCGCCGCACCGCTGGACGCGATCGCCGACAAGCTCGCCCCGCACCCCCGCGCGCTCGCCATCGCGCAGGACCGGCTGGCCGAGAAGCGCTTCGTCGCCGATCTGGGCGGCACGCCGGCCCCGTTCCACGCGGTCGATTCACGCGCGGACCTGCTCGCCGGGATCGAGGCGCTGGGCACACCGGCAATCCTCAAGACTCGCCGCGACGGGTACGACGGCAAGGGCCAGTGGCGGATCGGCTCGCGCGAAGAGGCCGAGGCGCTCGACCTGCCCGACACGCCCTGCATCCTCGAAGGCTTCGTACAGTTCGAATGCGAGTTCTCGGTCATCCTCGCCCGGCGCGCCGATGGTACGGTGGCCTTCTGGGAAAGCTCGCAGAACGGCCACGAGGACGGCATCCTCGCCCGCTCGACCCTGCCCGGTGCGGCGATCATCGGCGAACAGGTGGGCGAAGCGCGCAAGCTGGCCAAGGCGGTGGCGGACAAGCTCGACTATGTCGGCGTCCTGACCCTCGAATTCTTCGCCAGCGAAAGCGGCCCGATCTTCAACGAGATGGCCCCGCGCACGCACAATTCGGGCCACTGGACCATCGAAGGTGCCGCCACCAGCCAGTTCGAGAACCAGGTCCGCGCGATCTGCGGCCTGCCGCTGGGCGATACCCGCCGCGTCGCGCCCCGCGTGGTGATGGAGAACGTGATCGGCCCGGCCGCCGCGACCGCGCACGAAGCGCTCGCCGATCCGGCCGCGCATCTCCACCTCTACGGCAAGACCGACTCGCCCGAGGGGCGCAAGATGGGCCACATCACACGGCTCGAATGGCCCGAGGGAGAAACCAGCTCATGATTCAGGATCAGCTCTTCCTCGTCTATGCGCGCGCCGCCAACGGCACGATCGGCAAGGATGGCGGCCTGCCATGGCACATCCCGGCGGACCTGAAGCACTTCAAGGAAGTGACCATGGGCAAGCCGATGATCATGGGCCGCAAGACCTTCGAGAGTTTCCCCGCCCCGCTGCCCGGCCGCCGCCATATCGTGCTGAGCCGCGATTCGGACTGGCAGGCCGAAGGTGCCGAGCATGTAATGTCGGTCCCCGAAGCACTCGCCGCCGCCGGGGGCGAAGAGACCGCTATCATCGGCGGGTCCGACGTGTTCGTGCTGTTCGAACCGCAGGCCGAACGGATCGAGCTGACTCAGATCCACGCCGATTACGACGGCGACACCTTCATGGACGCGCCCGATCCCGAACGCTGGACCGAGGTCGCGCGTGAGGACCACGAGGCCAGCGGCGACACCCCCGCCTTCTCCTTCATCACCTACGAGCGGCACACGTGAAGAAAACCGTACTGATTATCGTCGGGCTGGTGCTCCTGTTTGGCATCGCAGCTTTCTTCCAGTTCGGCCCCGGTATGCTCGAGCGGAGCATGAACAAGGTCGATGGCGAGCCGCTGATCGAAGTCTCCGACGAGGCGAAGGCGCTGCACACAACGCTGACCATCGTCGATCTGCATTCCGACACGCTGCTGTGGAACCGCAACCTGCTCAATCGCGGGACCCGCGGCCACATGGACCTGCCGCGCCTCGAAGAGGGCAATGTCGCGCTGCAGGTTTTCTCCAGCGTGACCAAGACGCCTAAGGGGCAGAACTATGACGCCAACGACGCCGACAGCGACAACATCACCCCGCTGGTGATCGCGCAGCTTCAGCCCACCCGCACCTGGAACAGCCTGCTTGAACGCTCGCTGTGGCACGCCGAGAAGCTCGACCGCGCGGCGGCGAAATCGGACGGCGAGCTGCTCAAGGTCGCTTCCACCAGGGATCTCGACCGCCTGCTGCGTGAACGGTCCGGCCAGACGCCCAAGCCGGTCGGCGCGCTGCTGAGCGTCGAGGGATTGCAGAACCTCGAAGGCGATCTGTCGAACCTCGACGTGCTGCGCAAACAGGGCTTCCGCATGGCCAGCCTCACGCATTTCTTCGACAATGATCTCGCCGGGTCGATGCACGGGATCGAGAAGGGCGGACTGACCGACAAGGGCCGCACCGCCGTGCGGCGGATGGAAGCGCTCGGCATGGTGGTCGACATCGCGCATTGCAGCCATGCCTGCGTCGCGGACATCCTCGCGATGGCGGAGCGCCCGGTGGTCTCCAGCCACGGCGGGGTGCAGGCGACCTGCGACGTCAACCGCAACCTGACCGACGATGAGATTCGCGGGGTCGCCAAGACCGGCGGTGTGGTCGGCATCGGGTACTGGGATGCGGCGGTGTGCGGCACGTCGCCGCGCGATGCGGCCAAGGCGATGAAGCATGTGCGCGATCTGGTCGGGATCGACTATGTCGCGCTGGGCAGCGACTATGACGGCGCGACCACGGTGCGCTTCGACACCTCGCAGCTGGTGCAGGTGACTCAGGCGCTGATGGACGAAGGCTTCAGCGCCGACGAGATTCGCGCCGTGATGGGCGGCAATGCATTGCGCGTGCTGCGCGGAGGCCTCGGCCCCATACCCGCACCTGCGGAGCCGGCAGAAGCCGCATGAGGTGGCTCGACCATCGCGAGCCGGTGCCTGCGCCCTTGCGCGGTGCGATCGTCGCGCTCGGCAATTTCGACGGATTCCACAAAGGCCATCAGGCGGTCGCGGGAGAGGCAATCCGCTGGGCGCGCGAGGAAGAGCGCCCCGTTATCGTCGCGACCTTCGATCCGCACCCGGTGCAGTTCTTCCGGCCCGACACGCCACCCTTCCGCCTGACCAGCCTCGAACAGCGGCACGAGCTCTATCTCGCCTTTGGCGCGACCGCGATGCTGGTGTTCCACTTCGATGCCGAGCTGGCGGGCACCAGCGCGGAAGACTTCATCGAGCAGATCCTCGTCGAGCGATTCGGCGCGCACGGCGTGCTGACGGGCGAGGATTTCACCTTCGGCAAGGGCGCGACAGGCAATGCCGCGCTGCTGAAAGAGCATGGCGCGAAGCATGGGCTGCAAGCACGCACCGTATCGGCGGTGAGCGATGGGGACGCGGTCGTCTCCTCCAGCCGGATTCGCGATCTTCTCAAGGCGGGCGAGCCTCAGGCCGCCGCGCAGCTGCTAACCCGGCCCTTCGCGATTCGCGGGATCGTGGAGCATGGCGACAAGCGCGGGCGCGAGATCGGCTACCCCACCGCCAACCTCGCGCTCGAAGATTACCTGCGCCCTAAATACGGCATCTACGCGGTGACGGGCCGCATCCTGTCCTCTGGCAAGGAGCTGCAGGGCGCAGCCAATATCGGCATCCGCCCGCAGTTCGAACCGGCCAAGGAGCTGCTGGAGCCGTATTTCTTCGACTTCTCGGGCGACCTCTACGGACAGGAAATCGAGGTCGCGCTGCACCACTTCATCCGGCCCGAAGCAAAGTTTGACGGGCTCGACGCACTGATTGCGCAGATGGACCGGGATTGTGCGGAAGCGAAAAGGCTCTTATCCGCGCTCCCCTGATGAGCGATGATATGAAAAAGGATTGGCGGGACACCGTCTTCCTGCCGAAAACCGATTTCCCCATGAAGGCCGGGCTCCCCCAGAAGGAGCCGGGCATTCTGGCCGGGTGGCAGCAGGGCGACCTGCATGGCACGCTGCGCGCCGAGCGTGCGGGGGCGGAGAAGTTCATCCTTCACGATGGCCCGCCTTATGCAAACGGCGATATCCACGTCGGCCACGCGCTCAATCACATCCTCAAGGACATGGTCGTGCGCACGCAGAGCCTGCTCGGCAAGGATGCGCCCTACGTGCCCGGATGGGACTGCCACGGCCTGCCGATCGAGTGGAAGGTCGAGGAACAGTACCGCAAGAAGAAGCTCAACAAGGACGAGGTCCCGCGCGCCGAATTCCGCGCCGAATGCCGCGCCTACGCCCAGAAATGGGTCGATACCCAGCGCGAACAGCTCAAACGCCTCGGCATCCTGGGCGACTGGGACAATCCCTACCTCACCATGGATTTCGACAGCGAAGCGACGATCGTCGCCGAGCTGATGAAGTTCGCCGAGGCCGGCAACCTCTATCGCGGCTCCAAGCCGGTGATGTGGAGCCCGGTCGAAAAAACCGCGCTCGCCGAAGCCGAGGTCGAGTACGAGGACATCACGAGCACGCAGATCGACGTGGCGTTCGAGATCGTCGAATCGCCGATCCAGGAACTGGTCGGCGCGCATGCGGTGATCTGGACGACCACGCCGTGGACGATCCCGGTCAACCAGGCTTTGGCCTATGGGCCCAATGTGACGTACGAGTTGCTGAATACGACCGGAGGAAAGTTTCTTGTAGCCTTCGACCTCTCAGATAGTTTCCTCTCAAGAACGGGGCTGTCCTTAGTCGACGAGCCAAGCATGCCCATTGAGGCTGATGCCCTCTTGGAATGGAAGGCGGGGCGGATGTGGACGGGTGAAAAACTCGCCGGCACCAAAGTCCGCCACCCGATGCACACCCTCGGCGGGTTCTACGAAACGCTCCGCCCCATGCTCGCAGGCGACTTCGTCACCACCGACAGCGGTACCGGCCTCGTCCACATGTCGCCCGACCATGGCGAGGACGATTTCTACCTGTGTCGCGAGAACGGGATCGACCCGGTCTTCGCGGTCGACGATGGCGGCGTGTACCGCGATGACTGGCCGTGGCTGGGCGGTGACGACGAGCGTCGCCGCGCGGTCATCAACCCCAATTTCAATGCGCCCGACGGGCCGATTTGCTCGGACCTGCGCGGAGCGGGCGCGATGCTGAGCGCGAGCGCGGATTACAAGCACTCCTACCCGCACTCGTGGCGGTCCAAGGCGAAGATCATCTACCGCTGCACGCCGCAGTGGTTCGTGCCGATGGACAAGGACTTGGCGGACGGCGGGACGCTGCGCAGCCGCGCGATGGGCGAGATCGAGCGTGTGCGCTTCGTGCCCGAGCGCGGGCGCAATCGCATCCGCGCGATGGTCGAAGGGCGGCCCGACTGGGTGCTCTCCCGCCAGCGCGCGTGGGGCGTGCCGATCACGCTGTTCGTCCGCAAGGACGGCACCTACCTGCAGGACGCAAGCGTCAACAGCCGCGTGGTCGATGCCATCCGCGAGGGCGGCGTCGATGCATGGGACGAGGCGCGCAAGGCCGAATTCCTCGGGAGCGAGCATAACCCCGACGATTTCGAGATGGTGCACGACATCCTCGATGTGTGGTTCGATTCGGGCTGCACGCATGTCTTCGTGCTCGAAAGCGATCGCTGGCCCGCGCTGACCTGGCCCGCCAATCTCTACCTCGAAGGCAGTGACCAGCATCGCGGCTGGTTCCAGTCCTCGCTGCTCGAAAGCTGCGCCACGCGCGGCCGCGCTCCCTACGACCAGGTGCTGACCCATGGCTTCACCATGGACCAGAATGGGCGCAAGATGTCGAAAAGCCTCGGCAACACGGTCGATCCGCTCAAGATCGTCGACCAGTACGGCGCGGATATCCTGCGGCTGTGGGCGCTGAGCGTCGATTCGACGATGGACCACCGCATCGGCGACGAGATCCTGAAGGGCGTCGCGGACCAGTACCGCAAGCTGCGCAACACCTTCCGCTACCTGCTCGGCGCGCTCGAAGGCTACGACGCTTCCGAAGCGGTCGATTATGCCGAGATGCCCGAGCTGGAGCGCTATACGCTGCACAAGGTGGCCGAGCTCGACGCCAGGCTATGGCAGGCGATCACGGATTACGACTTCAACGAATATACCCGCCTCCTGACCGAGTTCGCGAACGAGGACCTGTCCGCGTTCCTGTTCGATATCCGCAAGGACCGGCTCTATTGCGACGATCCGGCGTGGACGGAGCGCCGCGCGTACCGCACCGTGCTCGACACGCTGTTCCACGCGCTGGTGCGCTATGCCGCGCCGGTGCTGGTGTTCACTGCCGAGGAAGTGTGGACCACCCGCTTCCCCGAGGCGAAGAGTATCCACCTCCAGCAGATCGACCTGCTGCCGGAGAACTGGACCGACGAAGCACTCGCCACCCGTTTCGCTGCGCTGCGCGAGCTTCGCGAGGATGTGACCGAGGCGATCGAGCCACTGCGGCGCGAAAAGACCATCCGCTCGAGCAACGAAGCGGCGGTATCCGTGCCCGCGCAGACCGTGCCGGAAGGGTTCACACTCGACGATCTTGCCGAGCTGTTCATCGCTGCGTCAGTCGCCACCCACGATGGCGAAGGGGTGACCGTAACCCGTTCCTCCTGTAACAAGTGTGGCCGTTGCTGGCGCCTCCTGCCGAGCGTGGCTGAGGACGGCGACCTGTGCAGCCGGTGCGAAGAGGTGGTGAACTGATGGACGGTGCGTGGAATCGCCGCTTGCGCGGCCTTGCGCTGGCCGCGCTCGTCTTCGGGCTCGACCAGCTGGTCAAATGGCTGGTCACCGGCCCGCTGGGCATCGATTCCATCGGCGCGGTGAAGGAACTGCTGCCCTTCTTCGATCTGCGCTTCACCACCAATTTCGGCATTTCGCTCGGCCTGTTCGAGGCGCAGAGCGTCGAACAGCGCTGGCTGCTGGTGATGGGCACCGGGGCGATCGCGCTGATCGTGCTGTTCTGGATGCTGCGCGAGCGGACCAAGGGCGACATCTTCGGCCTCTCGCTGATCCTCGGCGGTGCGCTGGGCAATATCCTCGACCGCGTGCTCTACGGCTACGTGATCGACTATGCGGACCTGCATTTCGGCGCGTTCCGCCCGTTCATGATCTTCAACGTCGCCGATGCGTGCATCACCATCGGCGTCCTCATCATCCTTGCCCGTTCCTTCTTCCTGCGCGACAAGGGCGCGCAATCCGATATGCACCTGGCTGCGAAAGAGAGCTGAACATGCGCCACAAGAGCCTCATCATCCTCGCCACCTTCGCCATGGGCCTGTCCGCCTGCGGCACCGGCGGCGGAATCCTGGGCCGCGACCGGCCGGACGAATTCGCAGTGCAGCGGCAGGCGCCGCTGGTGGTTCCGCCCGATTTCAGCCTCGCCCCGCCCGAACCCGGCGCACCGCGCCCGACCGAAGGCACTGCCGCAGAGCAGGCGCTCGATGCGCTGTTCGGCGGCCCGGCTGCGCGCAGCCAGGTGGAAGCTGCCGCGCTCAGCCGTGCAGGCGAGGCGGCTCCGGGCATCCGCTCCTCGGTCGGCGATCCCAAGACGCAGACCGTCGCCAAGGGCCGCGTGACGCGCGACATCCTCGCCGCGCCGCAGGGCGATGGCGGTTCGGCGCAGGCGGTCATCCCCGGCTGATCGCTGGGGCATTGCCCCCGCGCCCCCGCCTTCCTTTTTTCGAATCACCTGCGATGGCCCCGCCTGCATCTCGCCGGCGGGGCTTTTTGCGTCCCAGTCGTTGAGCGGACCAGATCGGCGGTTGATCCCCGATTCCGTAACGTCCGTCTAGCAATCACGCCTCCGGTCGAAACCCGCGTGCCCCGCCGGGCATGATGGCGCACTCCTGTGTCCGGCGGCGCACCACACCCCCTGACCCCCCGGTGCGCCGCCCGATAAAAGGAGGAACCCCCATGAAGATGTCTCTCGTACTGATCGCCGCCAGCGCCCTCGCCGTGCCGATGGCCCCCGCGCTGGCCCAGGGCCAGTCGATCAACGTGCCCTACGCCGACCTCAACCTCGCCACTCCCGCAGGGCGCGCGGCGCTCGACAAGCGGATCGAGGCGGCCGCGCGCAAGGTCTGCGCCGTCGACGAGGTCCGGGTCGGCACGCGCATTCGCGATGGCAGCGCCCGCAAGTGCGTGGCCGATGTGGATCGTCAGGTCCGCGCGCAGATCGCCGCGATCACCGGCGACGAGACGCTGGGCGGTTGAGTCCCCCTCCCAGCACTCGGCGCAAAGCCCCCGTCGGAGATGTATCCGGCGGGGGCTTTCGTTTGCAGATGACTTGCGGGGCGGGCGCGAACGCCCGGCGGGCAGAGGCGATCTAGCGGCCTGCCATCGCCTTGACTTTGGGCAGGTAGGTGCGGCCGATCCGCAACGTCTCGCCGTCTTCCAGCTCGACCGACCAGACGCCCAGCCCATCGTGACGAAGGCCCGCAATATGGTCCTTGCGCAGGATCGTGCTGCGGTGGATGCGAATGTACGCCTCCGGGTCGAGCTTTTCCTCCAGCCCGGCGATGGTCTGCAGCAGCAGGTAGGTCTTTTCGCCCACGAACAGCCGCACATAATCGCGCTCGGCATCGATCCGGCGGACGTCGGAGACGGACACGCGGACCAGTTCGGAGCGATGCGGCACCCACAATTCCTGCAGCCACTTGGTTTCGCCCGTGCCCTGCGGCTCGCCCCGCTTGGCGATGGCGCGGCCGATCGCGCGCTCCAGCCGCTCGGCGGCGACAGGCTTTAGCACATAGTCCACCGCGTCGAGATCGAAGGCTTCGACCGCAAAGCTTTCGTGCGCGGTGACGAAGATCACCGCCGGCGGGGTTTTCTGGCCAGACAGCTTGCGCGCGACTTCGATCCCGTCGATCCCGGGCATGGTCAGGTCGAGCAGCACCAGATCGGGCGCGGTCCTGCCGATTACCTCCAGCGCGGCTTCTCCATGGTCGGCAGTGCCGACCACTTCGACGTCGGCGATCCGGCCGCACAGGGTTTCCAGACGCTCGATCGCGAGCGGTTCGTCGTCGACCAGTACGACGCGCAGAGGTCCATTATCGTCCATCGTTGAAATCCAGCGGCATGATGAGTTCTGTACGGTAGCCTCCGCCCTCGACCCGTCCGGAGCGGACGTGCGCGTTCGAGCCGAAGCGGGCGGCGAGCCGGTCGCGCACGTTGGAGAGGCCGATGCCGAAGCCGCCCCCGGTGCCTTCGGGAAGGCCGGGGCCGTTATCGGCCACCACCAGATGCAGACGACCGTCGTCGGCGAATGCCTCGATCGAGACGCGGACCGGGGTGGTCGAGCGGGCAACTGCGTAGCGGACCGAGTTTTCGACCAGCGGCTGCAGGATCATCCCCGGCACCCGCGCGCGTTGCAGATCGTCGGGCAGGTCGATCGCGACCAGCAGCCGTTCGGGGAAGCGGACCTCCTCGATCGCGAGGTAGTCGCGCTGCAGCGCAATCTCGTCCTCCAGCGCGACATCCTCGGTCGGTTCTTCGGCGAGGCTGTGGCGATAGAAGTTGGACACGGCCTGGATCATCGCCTCGGCCCGCGTTTCCCTGCCGGTGATCACCAGCGAGGAGAGCGAATTGAGCGTGTTGAACAGGAAGTGCGGATTGATCTGATAGCGTAAGGATCGCAGCTCCGCCGCCTTGGCCGCAGTGCGGAAGCGCTCTTCGCGCGCCTGTGCTCCGCGGGCCTGTGCGCCTGCCGACATCGCAAGATAGAGCGCCGCCCAGGCGAGCAGCAGGAAATAGCGGCCCAGCGCCAGTTCCAGCGCGATCGCCCATTGCTGGTTCTCGCCGGGCGAATCGGGCAGCACCAGCCGCGCCTTGCCCGACCCTTCGGAGGGCAGCGGGTCGTCGAGATCGTGCAGCAGGTCGACCGAGGTCTCGATCACGATATTGCCCTCGTCGTCGCGGCTGATGCTGTAGCCGCGCCGGTCGCGCATCGCCTCCTCGATCAGCGGCTGGATATCGGCGAAGATCATCTGGTTCGCCTTGGCGATCGCAAAGGATGCCGGCAGCGCGAGGATCGCGGCGACGATGATTCGCGTGCGCAGCGTCCTGCGCTCGCAGAACCGCAGGGCGAGCCACAGGACGAAGGTCACCAGCACGGCAAAGGCGCACAGCGCGAGACGCCGCGTCAGCAGTTCTTCCTGAAAACCGAAATCGACGATGTAGGATCGGACCGTGACCAGAACGAAATAGACCGCCCACAGCCCGAGGATCGAATACAAGACGTTCGAAAACGGCAGGGTGTCGGTGGCGGTCTCGTCCCGGGTCATCGCTCACCCACTACAGGGCTGCGGGAAAACGGAAAGTGCGTCGAACGACCGGTCTGGTTCGTTCATCGAATCCGGGTGAGGGGTGATGGCGAAGCGGGCGCGCGGTCGGCGGGCGGTACGCCACGCGCACCGCCCAGCCTGCCTGCCCGCTTGCGCGATCAATCGGCGAGCAGCTTTTCTTCCGCGATCCGCTTCTTCCACTGCGCCGGGGCGAGCGTGTGGACGTTGTTGCCCTGCGCATCGACCGCGACCGTCACCGGCATGTTCTCGACCGTGAATTCGTAGATCGCCTCCATGCCCAGTTCCTCGAACGCAACGATCTTCGATTCCTTGATCGCCCGCGCGACCAGATAGGCCGCGCCGCCGGTCGCCATCAGATAGGCGGTCTTGAAGCGGCTGATGACCTCGACCGCGTCCGCGCCCCGCTCCGCCTTACCGATCATCGCGAGCAGGCCGAGGTCGAGCATCATCTCGGTGAACTTGTCCATCCGGGTGGCGGTGGTCGGGCCGGCCGGGCCGACGACTTCGCCCATCACCGGATCGACCGGACCGACGTAATAGATCGCGCGGCCCCGGAAATCGACCGGCAGCTCCTCGCCCGCTTCCAGCATGTCCTTGATCCGCTTGTGCGCGGCGTCGCGGCCGGTGAGCATCTTGCCCGACAGCAGCAGGCGGTCGCCGTGCTGCCAGCTTTCGACCTCTTCCTGCGTGAGGGTATCGAGGTTCACGCGCTTGGCCGCACTGTCCGGCTGCCAGTTGACCTTGGGCCACTGGTCGAGATCGGGTTTTTCGAGATAGCTCGGCCCCGACCCGTCGAGCGTGAAGTGTGCGTGGCGGGTTGCCGCGCAGTTGGGAATCATCGCCACCGGCTTGCCCGCGGCGTGGCACGGCCAGTCGAGGATCTTCACATCGAGCACGGTCGAGAGGCCGCCAAGTCCCTGTGCGCCGATACCCTGCGCGTTGACCGCGTCGAAAATGTCGATCCGCAGCTGTTCGATATCAGTCTGCGCGCCGCGCGCCTTGAGCTGGCCCATGTCGATCGGGTCCATCAGGCTTTGCTTGGCGAGCTTCACGCAATGTTCGGCGGTACCGCCAATACCGATGCCGAGCATCCCCGGCGGGCACCAGCCCGCGCCCATGCTAGGCACCTGCTCGACCACCCAGTCGACGATATTGTCGCTCGGGTTCATCATCTTGAACTTGCTCTTGTTCTCGCTGCCGCCGCCCTTCGCGGCGACGTCGATGGAGACGGTGTTGCCCGGCACCATCTCGACCGAGAGGACGCACGGCGTATTGTCGCGCGTGTTGCGGCGGGTGAAGGCCGGATCGGCGAGGATGCTGGCGCGCAGCTTGTTGTCCGGGTGGTTGTAGGCCTGCCGCACGCCCTCATCGACCACGTCCTGCAGGCTGCGCTTGCTGTCGAGGCGGCAGTCCTGCCCCCATTTGACGAACACGTTGACGATGCCGGTATCTTGGCAGATCGGGCGGTGCCCTTCGGCACACATCCGGCTGTTGGTCAGGATCTGCGCGATCGCATCCTTGGCTGCCGCGCCCTGCTCCGCCTCGTAGGCCTCGCCCAGCGCGCGGATGTAATCCATCGGGTGGTAGTAGGAGATGAATTGCAGGGCGTCGGCCACGCTTTCGATGAGATCATCTTCGCTAATTATCGTCATGTCGCTCATCGACGGGCACCTCCTGCTGATCGAAACCGAAGCGCCACTAGAGCAGCACAAGCCTATGCGACAAGTGATGCAGGTCTTGGCGAGCCTTTCCGCCCCCTATAAGGCACCGCCAAGGCCCGCATCCGCCGATCCAATCCGGCGCCAGAAAACGAGACGAGAAACATGATCGTAACCGCGCACAAAGCACCCGACTTCACCGCCGCGCGCCGCCACATGATCGAAAGCCAGCTGCGCACCAGCGGGATCAACGATGCATGGGTGCTGGACCGCATGGCCGCGATCCCGCGTGAAGATTACGTGCCCGAAGCCGCGCGCGCGTCCGCCTATGTCGACCGGACGGTTGCGCTGGGTGCGGGCGCCTTCCTCGCCCCGCCGCTGGCGCAGGGGCAGATCCTGACTCATGCGAAGCCGCGTACCGACGAACGCACGCTGCTGATCGGCCCTGCGACCGCCTATCTCGCCGCGCTGATCCGCCCGCTGGTCGGCGAACTGCGCGAAGCGACGCCGGACGAAGTGCTTTCGGGCGATGTCGACGGCGGGTTCGACCTGGTGATCGTCGATGGCGCGGTCGAGCATGTGCCCGCGCAGCTGGCGGCCACGCTCGCCCCGTCGGGCAGGCTGGTTACCGGAGTTGTTTCGCGCGGTGTTCCCCGCCTCGCAATTGGCCGCCTTAGTGGCGCGGATGTTTCGCTGATGACGCTGGTCGAAAGCCAGCTTCCCCGCCTCCCCGCGTTCGATCGGCCGCAAAGCTGGACTTTCTGATCATGAAACGCACCGCCATCCTCGCCCTGACGGCGTCGAGCATGCTCGTTCTCGCCGCGCCCGCCTATGCGGACACGCTGAACGAGGCGCTGGCCGAAGCCTATCGCAGCAATCCCACGCTGCAGGCGGCGCGCGCGCAGCTGCGCGCCACGGACGAGAATGTCGCGATCGAGAAGGCGGACGGACGGCCCAGCCTGACCGGGTCCGCTGCGGTGACCGAGTTCCTGCAGCAGAGTTCGACGAGCATCTACACGCCCGACCGCGCGCTGACCGCTGGCGTCGATCTGGGCGTGCCGCTCTATTCGGGCGGGGCGGTGAAGAATTCGATTCGCGCAGCCGAGCAGCGCGTGCAGGCCGGCCGCGCCGATCTTCGCGGGACCGAGAGTGCGATCTTCAGCCAGGTGGTTGCCGCCTACATGGACGTGCTGCGCGGTGAGGCGCTGGTCGGCCTCAGCGCCAATCAGGTGCAGGTGCTCGAAGTCAATCTGCGCGCAACCAGCGACCGGTTCGAGATCGGCGACCTGACCCGCACAGACGTCGCCCAGTCGCAGTCGCGGCTGGCACTGGCGCGCGGCGACCTGCGTTCGGCCCAGGCGGGGCTGATCCAGGCGCGCGAAACCTACATCCAGCTGGTCGGCTCCGCCCCGGGCGAGCTCGAAGCGCCACCGCCGCTGCCGGGCCTGCCCGACGATCCGCGCATGGCGGTCGATATCGCGCTGGACAATAATCCCGACCTGATCGCCGCACGCGAGCGCGCGCAGGCCGCCGGCTACGACATCGATGTCGCCGGAGCGAGCCGCCTGCCGCGCCTGTCCGCCTTCGCGGGCTATGATTACCAGAACTTCCTCGGCTCGCTGCCGGGCTCGCCAATCGACCCGACCGACCCCAACAGCCCGCTCGCGGTTAGTAGCCAGACCACCAATGCATCCTCTGCCGGCCTGACCCTTTCGATCCCGATCTTCCAGGGCGGACGCCCCGCGGCGCTGCAACGCCAAGCGCAGGCCCGCGCTTCTGCCGCGCTCGACCAGGTGATCGCTGCCGAGCGCGATGTGATCGCGCAGGTGCGCGCCTCTTACGCAAGCTATTCCGCCGCGCTGGCGATCATCGACAGTTCGCGCGAAGCGGTTGCCGCAGCCGAGCTCAGCCTCGAAGGCGTGCGCGCGGAAAACTCGATCGGCAACCGCACCGTGCTCGACGTGCTCAATGCCGAGCAGGAGCTGCTGCTCGCGCGGGTCGATCTCGTGACCGCGCGCCGCAACGCCTACGTCGCCGGCTTCTCCCTGCTGGCCGCAATGGGCCGTGCAGAGGCGCGCGATCTGGGTATCGAAGGCGGTGCGCTGTACGATCCGCTGGCCAATTACGATCGCGTGTCGGACCGCTGGAGCGATTGGGCCAGCGATCCCGAACCCGAAGCCGCCGGCACACGAACCGTTGACATTCCCGCCGCCGACGCGGAAATCGGCAACACCTACGGCCCGATGGTCGAGCCGGGGCAGAACTGAACGACCACTGTCGGGGGACGGAAACTTGCGGGACGGCGAAGCGTCGGTCGAGGAAATTCTCGATTCCATCAAGAAGGTGATCGCGCGCGACAATCGCGCGGGCGCGCTGGATGCGCGGCGGCGGCGCGAACGCGCCAGTCGTGCGGAGCCGGTTCTTGAGGAAGAGGCCGACGAAGTGTTCGATCTGGCAGAAGCCGATCTGGTCGAAGACGACGATATGACGGACGCCGGGCACGCCACCGGCCATGAAGACGAACAGGACGAACCTCTGATGAGCGCCACTTCGCGCGAATCCATGCGCGACAATCTCGCGACCCTCGCGCTGCTGGCGGAGCCGGGCGCGCAGCCGCAGATCGTCCGCTCGGGCGAGACCTCGCTCGAAGGCATGGTGCGCGAGATGCTGCGCCCGATGCTGGCCGACTGGCTCGACAAGAACCTGCCGCCGATGGTGGAGGAACTGGTCCGCCAGGAAATCGCGCGAATCGTCAAGAAGCAGGACTGATCCGCGCAACAGGTGTTGGCCCCGGGTCACCCCGACTTGCCACCAGAATTCGCTTGCGAGCCACAGCGACAGGCTTAGTTTCGCGCGCCATGCGCAAGGCTTTCAAACCGCTCGCCCTTCTCGCCGCGTCTGCGGCGTTCGTCACCACCCCCGCGATCGCGCAAGAGACTGCTCAGAGCAGCGCCGTCCAGCCGACAGTTCCGCACCCGATGACCGCGCTCGACCTGGTCACCATGCCGCGTCTCGGGGGCCCGAGCGTCAATGATGACGGCACGCTGGCGCTCTATTCAGTCACCACCACCGATCCCGAATCGCTTGCCCGCAGCACGCAGTACCGCGCCCGCACGATCGCCACGGGGGAAGAGGTCGTCGCGACCATGCCCGAAGGCGCATCCTCTCCGGTGTTGTTGGGCGAGGACGAAGTCTATTTCCTCGCGCCCGGCGGCGAAGGGTCGACCGGCGCGCAGGTGTGGCGCGGGGCGCTGCGCGGCGACGGCACGCTGGGCGATCTGCGCCAAGTGACCCAGCTGACCCGCGAGATCGGCGGATTCGAAGTCTCGCCCAATGGCGAAAGCCTCGCGATCTTCGGCAATATTCCGCGCGGCTGCGCACAGTTCGACTGCCCGGATGCCGCCACCACCGCGACCGGTTCCGGCAGGCTGTACGACAATGAAGACGGCTTCGTGCGGCACTGGGATACGTGGGAGACGCCAGATGTGTTCAGCCGCGTGTTCGTGTTCCCGCTGTCGGGCGGCAAGGCGCGCGGCCCGGGCGTCGCGGTCGACGGGCCAGACGGCGAAGGCGCGCTGGTGGGCGACACGCCGCTGCAGCCCTTCGGCGGCTTGGAAGACATGGCGTGGAGCCCCGACGGCAAGACGCTCTATTTCGTCGCCCGCGAATCGGATGCGACAGAGCCGGCCTCGACCGACACCGATATTTACAGCTTCACCATGGGGGACACCGCCCCCGCCAATCTGACCGACGCGAACGAGGCGACCGACGGCACCCCCACACCGTCACCCGACGGCAAGTGGCTCGCCTATCTCGCGATGGAGCGGCCCACATACGAAGCGGATCGGCTGCAGATCATGCTGCGCGATCTCGCAACCGGAGAAACCCGCGCGCTGACGCAGGATTTCGACCGTAGCTTCGGCTCGCTCGCGTGGACCCCCGATTCGCGCTGGATCGTCGCCACCGCGCAGGACGTGCTCGACACGCCCGCCTTCCGGATCGACCCGCGCACCGGCACGGTGACCAAGCTCGACCTGATGCCCGGCAACGAAGCACATATCGGCAATGTGACCCCGCTCAGTGGCCAGCGCCTGCTGTTCACCCGCGATTCGATCGCCGCCCCGGCCGAAGTCTACCTGTCGCGCAACTGGGGTGAGGCAGACCGGCTGACCAGCGTCGCGACCGACCGGATCGATGCACTCGCCCCGGTCGAAACCCGCCGGTTCGATTTCGCAGGCGCAAATGGCGACACCGTGTGGGGCCAGATCACCAAGCCTTCGGGCGCCGCCGGGACGCTACCCGCAATTCTCTACGTCCACGGCGGTCCGCAGGGTTCGTTCAACGATGGCTGGTCGAGCCGCTGGAACCCGCGCGTGCTGGCGAGCCAGGGCTATGCGGTGATCTCGGTCGATTTCCACGGGTCGACCGGATACGGTCAGGCCTTCACCGATGCGATCAACCGCGACTGGGGCGGCAAGCCGCTGGAGGACCTGCAGAAAGGCCTCGCCGCCGCGCTCGCGCTCGATCCGCAGATCGACGGCGACAAGGCCTGCGCGATGGGCGCGTCCTACGGCGGCTACATGATGAACTGGATCGCCGGGAACTGGTCCGACCGGTTCGACTGCCTGGTACAGCATGACGGCCTGTTCGACATGCGCAGCTTCTATTACGCGACCGAAGAACTGTGGTTTCCCCGCTGGGACTTCGGCGGCAGCTACGCCGTGGCGCGCGACACCTACGAGCGCTGGAACCCGGTGAACTACGTCGACAGCTGGCAGACCCCGATGCTGGTGGTGACCGGGGAGAAGGATTTCCGCGTGCCCTATACCCAGGGCATCGGCGCCTTCACTGCCTTGCAGGAACGCGGCATCCCCTCGCAGCTGCTGGTCTTCCCGGATGAGAACCACTGGGTGCTCAAGCCCGCGAACTCGCTGCAGTGGCACGATACCGTGTTCGCGTGGCTCGATCGCTGGCTGGGCGAAGGCGCCGAATGAACAAGGCCAGGGAGCTGCGCAAGGCGCGCGAGGCGCTCGCAAAGACGGGTGGAGAGCGCGCCGCGCGGCACATCTTCCTGTGCGCTCTGCCGGAAAAGGCGAAGTGCTGCGACCGTGCGCAGGGCAAGGAATCCTGGAACTACCTCAAGAAACGCCTGAAGGAGCTGCGGATCGGCCCGTCGAAGGATGACGGGCAGGATCTGCTGGTCCGGCGGACCAAGGCGGACTGCCTGCAGATCTGCGACGCGGGGCCGATCGCGCTCGTCCAGCCCGATGGCGTCTGGTACCATTCCTGCACGCCTGAGGTGCTGGAGGAGATCATCCAGCAGCATCTGATCGGCGGCGAACCGGTGGAGGCGTATCGCCTGTATCCGGAGCGCTGAGGGCTCTCAGCGTCGCCAGTCGTCCTCGCCGCTGTCGTGCCAGCCATCCTCGTCGGCCAGCGGGTTGTGGATCGATTCGTCGTGGCCGGTGCCGTTGGACAGGAACACCAGCCCCATCAGCGCGCTGGCGAGCAGCATTGTCAGCCCGATACCCAGCGCGACCGCGATGAAGAAATGCGGGCTGACCTCCGCCTCGCTCCAGAAGATCGCTGCCATTGCCGCCGCGACCACGATGATCGTCACCAGCAGCATGAAGCGCATGATCCGCTTGTAGCGGGCCCAGGCGAAGGCGGCCTGTTCGGGATCGTCGAGCGGGGATTTGGGCGGCATCGGGCCCTCCTGTGGCAGGGTGTCGCGCAGATTCGCCAAAACGAACCCTTCGTGTCATGATCCTCATCCAAAAAAAGGAGAGCTGAGGATGGATATCGAACGGCTTGTCGCGGATCGCGATCCTCATGACATCGTGAGCTGCCAGACGCAAACTCCGATGCGCGACGCGGTTGCGCTGCTCGCGGAAAAGCGGATCGGCGCGCTGCCGGTGATGGACGGCGGCAAGGTCGCGGGCATTTTTTCCGAGCGCGACGTGATCTATTGCATGGCGCGACAGGGGCCCGAGTGCCTCGATCGGCCGGTGGGCGAGGTGATGACCTCACCCGCGATCACCGTCACGCGGGACCAGAAGATCGACCGCGCGCTGGCGCTGATGACCAAACGGCGGATCCGCCACCTGCCAGTGGTCGAAGGCGATCGCCTGCTCGGCTTCGTCTCGATCGGCGATCTGGTCAAATCGCGCTTCGACGAGGTGGAGCGAGAGGCCGAGGATTTGCGTAGCTACATCCAGACGGCTTGAGGCAAGGCCCCTGCGCGCCCATATCGTAGCTATGACCGATACTCCCGCTCTCACAGAAGCCGCCGCAGCGCGCGTCTCCGCCATTGCCAGCAAGCAGGGCAAGCCTGCGGTTTTGCGGCTTGCCGTGGATGGCGGCGGATGCTCGGGCTTCCAGTATCGCTTCGAACTGGCCGATGGGCCCGAGAGCGACGACCTGACCAGCGAGACCAACGGGGTGACTCTGGTGGTCGATCCGGTCAGCCTCGATCTGGTGGCAGGCAGCAAGGTCGATTTCGTCGAATCCTTGGGCGGCGCGGCCTTCCAAGTCGAGAATCCCCAGGCCGCCGCCGGCTGCGGCTGCGGCTCCAGCTTCGGGATTTGAATTAGACTAGGCGCTGCGCATCAGGCAGGAAGCCGCCATGCGCATCGCCACCTTCAACATAAACGGGATCAAGGCCCGTCTGCCCCGCCTGCTCGAATGGCTGGAGGAAACGCAGCCCGACGTCGCGTGCCTGCAGGAGATCAAGTCGCAGGACGACGGCTTCCCTGCGAGCGAGTTCGAGGCGATCGGCTATCAGGCGCTGTGGCACGGGCAGAAGAGCTTCAACGGGGTCGCCGTGCTCGCGAAGCAGGGTCTGAACATGGCCGAGCGTCAGCGCGGCCTTCCCGGTGACGAAAGCGACGATCAGGCCCGCTATCTGGAGGTCGAGGTCGATGGCGTGGTTATCGCCAATCTCTACCTGCCCAACGGCAACCCGCACCCCGGCCCCAAGTTCGATTACAAGCTGGCGTGGATGGAGCGCCTGCGCACGCGCATGGCGGCGCTGTGGGCGGAGGAGAAGCCCACGATCGTCCTGGGCGATTTCAACGTCATCCCGCAGGACAAGGACGTGTGGTCGCCGCCCGCGATGGCAGACGACGCGCTGATGCAGCCTGAATCGCGCGATGCCTATGCCCGCCTGCTGGCGGACGGGTGGACCGATGCACTGGGCACGCTCAACCCGCGCGGCGGAGTGTGGACCTTCTGGGACTATCAGCGCGGCGCCTGGCAGCGCGACCATGGCTTCCGCATTGACCACTGCCTGCTCTCGCCCGAACTGGCCGACCGCTTGCAGGCAGCTGGCGTCGACAAGCACGCGCGCGGCCGCGAGAAGGCCAGCGACCATGCACCCGTGTGGGTCGAGATCGCCTGATCCCCTGACCTGAATACGAACCGGCGCACAAAAGGGGCGCAGCACCCTCCCGTGCCGCGCCCCTCTCCAAAACTAAATCCGGTGTCGCTTACCGGTAGAAGATGTGCGTCTTGATGGTCGCCCGCGCGACCTTCTTGCGCGCCCAGCTCGGCTTCACATAGGTCGCGTGGAAATAGAGCGAGTCGTCCGCCGCGCTGTTCCACATGCCTTCGTGTGCGATGCGCGCGATCTTGCGCGCGCGTTCCCACGCGGCGGCATTGCTGCGGCGGCTGGGGATGACGCCGTTCTTCACGAAAGAGAACTGCGAACGCTGGGTGACAACCCCGCAATAATCCGAAGGGAAGGCGGAGGATTCGGCGCGGTTGATAATGACCTGCGCCACCGCCAGCTGGCCTTCGATCGGCTCGCCGCGGGCTTCGAAATAGACTGCGCCTGCCAGGCATTCGAGCTGGCGCGACAGCGTCGCGGGTGCATCGACCTCGGCGACCAGTTCGCGCAGCGATGATGCCTGCGGCGTGGCTGCGTCGGCGACCTGCGCCGTCTCGTCCGCCTTGCTCGTGTTCTCTTCCGGCAGCGGCTGAACCACTTCTTCGGAGATGAACACCGGATCGGCCGAAGCCTCCGGCTGCGGCGCGATTGAAATTTCAGTATCGCCCTGTTGGGCTTGCGCGTCCGCGTAGGTGAACCCTGCGGAGGCGATCAGTCCAGCTGCGACAAACGCCGCAAAGCCGAATTTCGTCTTGCTACCCATTGATCCCGTTCAAAGGGCGGTGAACGAACACAGACGCAGGCTGGAACCATCACGCGCCGAAGCGCTTGTTGAAGTTGTGTAAATGTGAGGGTTCTTGAAAGGCCTGCCGGCCGTTCCCCGACTGCGTGCTTATCGATGCGACCGTATTGCCGCTTCGACCGCCTGCGCAAATTCGAAGTCGGGCGCCCTTTGCCTGTGCGGCGCGCTAGGTCAAGTTAAGGCCGCATTTGTGCGACGAACCGTTGTGCATTTTCGACCTGTGCCTCGACGACCCACAAATCCTCGTCCTGAGCGTGTCTTCGATCGCAATATTCGTAGATTTCCCCTTCGTTTTCAGGGGTTTTCTCCTGCGTTACTTGCCATTCGAAGCCAAACCCGGCGGACGGGCGTCTTTCGACTAGTTTCACGCTTCCGTCTCGCTCGCGCAGCAAAACAATATAGGTGCCACTTTCACGGTCACCTTTGGCAAGGATAACTCCATTGCCACCTTCTGCCGAAACTTGCCGCAAAAGCGCACTCACCAGCAGGTGAGTCGGCAGCCGCGAATCGCTCATTGCGATTCGTCCGCGTATCCTTCGAGGCCTGAAAGCGGGATTCGCGAGCGCATGAATGTGCCGGTGCCGCGCCCGATCTCGTCACCCTCTTCGTCGACCAGCCGCGATTCGGCGACCAGCACGCGCCGTCGCCCGCTGATCCACACGCCCGACGCGGTCACCCGCCCACCGCGCACCGGCTTGGTGAAATGGGCGTTGAACGCGGTCGTCAGCAGGAATCGGTCGGTGACCAGGGTGTTGGCGGCGTAGAAGGCCGCATCGTCGAGCATCTTGAAATAGACGGTGCCATGCGCCGCCCCCGCCGCGTGATAGACGCTTTCGGTAATATCGAACTCTATCCGCGCGCGGCCTTCACCCTCGATGGTGAGGCCCGATGCGAAGAGCGCGTTGATCGGGGCCGAGCGATAGAGCCGCTCAAGCGCGCGATAATGGGCGGCGGGCCCGGGGGAGTCCTCAGGCTGCGTCACGCAGACCCGAATTCGCGATGATCGCGAACAGCTCTTCCTCGCTGCGCGCTTCGAACAACTGGTGCAGCACGCGTTCGTCACGCGTCACCCGGGATATCGCCGCGAGCGCGTGGAGGTGCTGAGCACCCGCATCGCTGGGCGAGAGCAGGCCCACCACCAGCCGCACGGGAATTCCGTCGGCAGCGTCGAAATCGACGTCACGGTCGAGATGGATCAGCATCGCCAGCGGGCGATCGATCGTCTCCAGCCGGGCGTGCGGGATCGCAACTGCCCGGCCGAAGCCGGTGCTGCCGAGCGCTTCGCGCTCGCGCAGCGCGTCCAGCACCATGCCCTCGTCGAGCCCGTAGGCGGATGCAAATCCGCGCGCGAGCTCGGCAAGGATGGCACGCTTGTCGCTGCAATGGGCGCAGCGAACCGCCTCGGGAAGCAATCGGAACGGACTCGGCAAGGTACTGTGCTTTCGTGAGCTGACGTCAGGTCTGGCGTGATGCCGCAAGAGGCGCGGCGGGCGCGCCCTTGCTGGTTGGCATCAATGCCGAACCGCTGGCGCGTCAGTGAGGCTCCACCCATCCGATCGAGCCGTCGTGGCGGCGATAGACCATATTATGGCGGCCACTGCCAGCATTTTTGAAGAACAGCGCATTGGTGTCGCGCAGGTCGAGCAGCATGACCGCATCGGCGACCGAGACTTCGGGGATATCGGTCTTGGTCTCGGCGACCACGGGTGCCGCTTCGTCGACCTCGCTCTCGTCTTCTTCGGCCCGTGCCGCGAAGATGCGGTAGGCCGCTTCCTCCGCCTCGGGCGACAGCGCGCGGTCGGTGTGCTTTTCGCTCAGCCGGCGCTTGTAGCGGCGCAGCTGCTTTTCGAGCTTGGCGGCCGACGCGTCGAGCGCCTGGTGGATGTCATGCGCCTCACCACGCGACTTCAGCGTCAGGCCCTGCTTGATATGGGCGACGATATCGCACGAGAACGCCCCGCCCGGCACCTTGCCGAAGGTGGCGTGGGCCGAAATCGCGCGGCTGAAATACTTGTCGACGATGGCTGCGAGACGATCGGTCGCGTTTTCCTGCAACGCAGCGCCGGTGTCGATCTGGTGGCCCGAAATCCTGACATCCATGCTCAGCAATACTCCTTCTTATTGGCCGCCTTCGGGGGGAGGGCGGGGCCTATCTATGCCAGATAGGTCTTGTCATACGGTCAAGAAAGGCCGCGTGGGCTGCGAGTTCCTGTTCGCTGGCGGAATGGGGCCGGGCCGGGCGCCGCGGGCGATCGCCGGAGGGAAGCATCGCGGCCAGTTCGGGCTCGGCCGGAGCGGTATCGCCTTCGCCAAGCTCGCCAATCAGGCCCATCGCGATCTGCCGCCCGCCGGTCAGCTCGATATAGACCTGCGCGAGCAGTTCCGCGTCGAGCAGCGCGCCGTGGAACACGCGGTGGCTGCGATCGACCCCGTAGCGCGAACACAGCGCATCGAGCGAATGCTTGCCACCCGGGTTCTTGCGCCGTGCCATCTCCAGCGTGTCGATCTTGCGACTCAGGCAGATCGGCTCGCGCGTGCACAGCTCCAGCTCGGCATTGAGGAAGGCGAAGTCGAACCCGGCATTATGCGCCACCAGCATGTCGTCGCGGACGAAATCGAGAAACTCGTCGACCGCGTCGGCGAAGCGCGGCTTGTCCGCAAGGAACTGCGCGCTCAGCCCGTGGATCGCCTCGGCCTCGGCGGGCATATCGCGTTCGGGGTTGTAATAGGCGTGGAAGGTTTCGCCGGTCGGCATCCGGTCGATCAGCTCGACACAGCCGATCTCGACCATCCGGTGCCCCTGCTTGGGGTCGATCCCGGTGGTTTCGGTATCGAAGATGATTTCGCGCATGGCCGGAGTATCGTCCTCCATGGGCCAACTGGCAAGGTCAGGCGGGGGAAGGGCGCTCGCTTTTCAATAGGGCGATCAGTTCGGCGACCTCCGCCTCGGTTTCGGCGAGCGACTGGCCGGTATCGATCACGTGGTCGGCGCGCGCGCGCTTGTCCTCGTCCGGGGTCTGCAGCGCGAGGATCTGCTCGAATTTCTCCTCGGTCATGCCCTCGCGCGCCAGCACCCGTTCGCGCTGGACGGGATGGGGCGCGGAGACCACCACCACCCGGTCGACCCCGCCCGCGCCGCCCTTTTCGAACAATAGCGGGATGTCGAACACGATGACCGGCGCATCGCTGTTCTCCGCGAGGAATGCCGCGCGACGCTGCGCCACCGCAGGGTGCATGATCGCTTCGAGTCGGGCCAGCTCCTCGCGGTTGCCGAAGACCAGCGCGCCCAGCTTGCCGCGATCGACGCCCTCGGGCCCGGTCGTCCCGGGAAAGGCCGCCTCGATCGCGCCGAGCACCGGACCGCCCGGCCCCTGCATCGCGCGAACCTGCGCATCGGCATCGAACACGGGCACGCCGTGCGCCTCGAACATTGCGGCGACCGCCGATTTGCCCATCCCGATCGAACCGGTCAGGCCGAGGATCAGCGGGCGCGTCATGCGCTCAGCAGCTCGCGCAGTTCGGCATCGTGCTCGCGCGGGGGAGGGGCGCCGTAGAACAGGCGGAACGCCTCCGCCGCCTGCCCGATCAGCATCGCCAGCCCGTCGATCGTCGAATGCCCCGCAGCGCGTGCGGCCTGCAGGAATGCGGTGTCGAGCGGGTCGGTGACGATGTCATAGGCGATCGTGCCGGGCGGGGCGTGGCTCCAGTCGAAGGCGAGCTCGTCCTTGCCGCGCATCCCCAGTGGGCTGGCATTGACCACCAGATCGAGCAGGCCCTGCCGGTCGTCGAACGCGAAATCGGTCGGCGCGGCGAAGTGGTCGAGCGGGACGACATGGTGCTCCGTGGTGCCGGGCAGCTGCGCGATCAGCTCTTCGGCCTGTTCGGTCCGGCGCGCGGCGAGCACGAGGGTGAAGCCTTGCGCGGCCAGCGCATGGGCGATCGCCCGCGCGGCCCCGCCCGCACCGATGATCCGCGCCATGCGGAACAGGTGCGTGTCCCGCAGCTGCTGCGTCAGCGGTTCGAGAAACCCGGCGGCATCGGTATTGGTCCCCGCGAGCACGCGATCGAACGCGGGGTAGATCGTGTTGACCGCACCGATCGAGGCCGCCGGGTCTTCCATCGAAGCCAGATACGGCTGGACCGCCTGCTTGAGAGGCATTGTCACGTTGCAGCCGCGCCAGTTCGGGTCGCCCTGCCGCTCCGCAAGATAGTCCGCCAGATCATCCTCGGTCACGCGGGTGGCGCGGTAATCCGCCTTGATCCCCAGCTTATCCAGCCAGAAGCGGTGGATCGCGGGCGACTTGGACTGGGCGATCGGATCGCCGATCACCTCCGCAAAGGGCATGCTCATGAGGCCAGCACATCCTCGTCGCGCAACGCGCCAAGCACTTGCAGCAGCGGCATGCCCAGGATGGTGAAATAGTCGCCCTGAATCCGCTCGAACAATTGCACGCCCAGCGCCTCGATCCGGAATACGCCAACGCACTGGGCGACCTCGGGCCATTCGGCGGCGAGGTAGGATCCGATGAAATCCTCGGTCATCTCGCGCACATGCAGCGTGGCGACGTCTTCACCCAGCCACACGATCCGCCCGTCACGCGCGAGTGCCGCCGCGCTGTAGAGATGCAGCGGCTTGCCCGAGAAGAAGCGCAGGTGCTCGGCCGCGGCATCGCGGTCGCGCGGCTTGTCGAACCGCTCGCCCTCGACCATCACCAGACTGTCGCCCCCCAGCACCAGCGCGCCGGGATTTCCGGCGGACACCGCGCTCGCTTTTGCTGCGGCAAGCGCCTGCGCAATCTCTGCGGGCGGCGCATCG
This sequence comes from Erythrobacter sp. YJ-T3-07, assembly GCF_015999305.1. Classification (NCBI taxonomy): domain Bacteria; kingdom Pseudomonadati; phylum Pseudomonadota; class Alphaproteobacteria; order Sphingomonadales; family Erythrobacteraceae; genus Erythrobacter; species Erythrobacter sp. YJ-T3-07. The sequence continues at coordinate 230,958 of NZ_JAEAGP010000001.1, forward strand.
GCCATCTCCGCTTCCAGCGCGCGCTCGTCCACATCGGCACCGATGGCGGACGCAATGGAAACGCCCGCGGCCTCCAGCATGACGCGGCGCGAGGCGCTGTTCGAGGCGAGGATCAGGGTCAGATCGGTTTCTCCTGCGGCTTGGTGCGCGAGCCATGTTCGCCGGCCAGCTTGATGATCGCGGCGGCGGTTTCTTCGATCGAGCGGCGGGTAACGTCGATCACCGGCCAGTTATTGTCCGCGAACATCCGCCGTGCGAAGCGGATTTCCTCCTCCACCCGCTCATGCTCGGCATAGGCGGTCTGCGATGCTTCGTTGAGCGAGAGCAGGCGGTTGCGACGGATCTGCACCAGCCGGTCGGGCGCGGTGGTCAGTCCGACGATCAGCGGCCCGCTCAGTTCGAACAGCACCGGCGGCGGCGGGCTTTCGATCACCAGCGGGATATTGGCGACCTTGTAGCCCCGGTTGGCGAGATAGATGCTGGTCGGCGTCTTCGATGTGCGCGAAACCCCGGTCAGCAGGATATCGGCGCGGTGCCAGTCTTCGCTACCCGCGCCATCATCATGCGCGATGGTGAAATGGATCGCATCGACCCGCTTGAAATAGGCATCGTCCATCCGGTGCTGGCGACCAGGACGGCCATGCGCCTCTTGCCCCAGATGGTTTTCGAGCGCGGTGGTCACCACCCCCAGCGCATCCACCGCGGGCAGGCCCAGGTGTCGACAGCGATCTTCGAGCAGCTCGCGCGTGTCCTCATTCACCAGGGTAAACAGGATCAGCCCGGGTGCCTTCTCCAGTTCCGGCATGATCCGTTCCAGATGCTGGCGCGATCGGACCATCGGCCAGAAATGGCGCACCACGTCCGCCCCTTCGAACTGAGCGAGCGCCGCGTTGGCGACCATCTGGAGGGTCTCGCCGGTCGAATCGGAGAAGAGGTGAATATGCGTGCGCGCCAAGGGAGGATCCGGCCTGTGGAAAGCTCTCGGGATAAACCACTTCATATCCGCAAGGACAAGTCCGGCACGGTTTTCCTGCCCACCGGCCCCCGGATTCACACCGGGGGTTTGCCAACAGGGATGGCCTTTATCCGCATGCTGGGTACAACCGGGATAAGTTTCGATTGACCGCGCAGTCGTGCGGATTCGGTTGGCTGGGGGTGGCCCGGGTTATGAGTCAGGGGGCTGTGCAGCAGTGGGTTATCCCGCCTGTCCACAGGACCTACTTCCTTCATCCATCTATTAATAATATTATTATTTAGGATAGTTAGGCGCATGCCCGGTCCTCTTCTCGATTGCCTGCGCGGCGAACGCGCCGAAAGCCCGCCCGTCTGGTTCATGCGCCAGGCAGGGCGATATTTGCCCGAATACCGCGCCTTGCGGGCCGACAAGGGCGGGTTCCTCGATCTGGTTTACGATAGCGAGGCGGCGTGCGAGGTAACCTTGCAGCCGATCCGCCGGTTCGGGTTCGACGGGGCGATCCTGTTTTCCGATATCCTGATCGTGCCGCATGCGATGGGGCAGAATCTCGAATTCCTCGCCGGCGAAGGGCCCAAGCTGAGTCCGCCGCTGGTCGAGAGCGAGCTTGCCGGGCTCAGCGTCGATCCCTCCCGCTACGACCCGGTCTACCAGACCGTGCGCTTGTGCCGGGAGCAGCTGGCACCCGATGTCACCATGCTCGGCTTTGCGGGAAGTCCGTGGACCGTGGCGACCTACATGATCGCGGGCGAGGGCAGCCGGGATCAGCACGCGGCACGCGCGATGGCCTATGCCGATCCGGGCAAGGTCGAGGCGATCATCGGCGCGATCATCGAGCAGACCGTCGGTTATCTGCGCGGACAGATCGACGCGGGCGCGGAGGCAGTGCAGCTGTTCGACAGCTGGGCAGGCAGTCTCGCTCCGGACGAGTTCGACCGCTGGGTGATCGAGCCCAACACGCGGATCGTGGCCGCGATCAAGGATAGCCATCCGGATATTCCGGTGATCGGTTTTCCCAAGGGTGCGGGCGAGAAGCTGCCTCGCTATGCGGAGCGGGCCGGGGTCGACGCGGTCGGCCTCGACGAAACGCTCGACCCCGAATGGGCGCATGCGGCGCTTCCCAAGGGCATGCCGGTGCAGGGCAATCTCGACCCGATGCTGTTGCTTGCCGGTGGCGATCGGCTGGACCGCACCATCCGGCATATCCTGTCGGCGCTGGCCGACCGGCCGCACGTGTTCAATCTGGGCCACGGAATCGACCGCCACACGCCGATCGCGCATGTCGAACATGCGCTGGGCGTGCTGCGCGATTGGCAGCGCTAGGCAGAGCCGCTAAGGCAGCGTCATGCAGGAAACGCTCAGCATGCTCTATTTCTGGCTCAAGGCCGGGCACATCATCTTCATGGTGTTCTGGATGGCCGGCCTGTTCATTCTGCCGCGCCAGCTTGTCTACATGCACCCGAGCGCGCCCGGTTCGGCCGAGGAAACGCTGTGGGCGACGCGCACAGGCCAGCTTCGCAACATCATCCTGACCCCCAGCCTGATCGTCACCTGGGTGCTGGGCCTGACGCTGTCGATCACCATCGGCGCGTGGAGCGACGGGTGGTTCCACGCCAAGCTGTTTCTGGTGTTGCTGCTGACAGGCTATCACGGTTTCATGGTCGCGCTGTCGAAGAAGATGGCGCACGGCGAGCGACCGATGGAGGAAAAGCGGCTGCGCCTGTGGGGCGAAGTGCCTGCGCTGCTGCTCGCGCTGATCGTCGTTCTGGTGGTCGTAAAGCCGTTCTGATCGGGAAATTCGTGGGCCAAGGTCGATTGACCTGCGCTGCGGACCGACCTATTTCGTGAAGCGACCCGGCCGGGTCCCTGTCGGCATCCTGCCGAACACCATCCATGCTTTCTCCAAGCCCTTACGGTGATGGCCGGCCGCATTCTTTCGGACTAAAAATCTATGCATCTCAAAGACTTAAAGAAGAAGGCTCCGGCCGATCTCGTCAGCATGGCGGAGGAACTGGGCGTCGAGGCGGCGGGCACGATGCGCCGCCAGGACCTGATGTTCTGCATCCTGCGCGAACTCGCCGAAGACGAGGATTACGACGAGCAGATCATGGGCATCGGCACGATCGAGGTGATGCAGGACGGCTTCGGCTTCCTCCGCTCGCCCGAGGCGAACTATCTCGCCGGGCCGGACGACATCTACGTGTCGCCCAACCAGATCCGCAAATGGGGCCTGCGCACCGGCGATACGGTGGAAGGCGAGATTCGCGCCCCGCGCGAGGGGGAGCGCTATTTCGCGCTGACCAAGCTGACCAGCGTCAACTACGACGATCCCGAAGCGGTGCGTATGCGCACCAATTTCGACAACCTGACGCCGCTCTATCCGGACGAGAAGCTGTCGCTCGATACGCTCGACCCGACGGTGAAGGACAAGAGCGCCCGGGTGATCGACATCATCTCGCCGCAGGGCAAGGGCCAGCGCGCGCTGATCGTTGCGCCGCCGCGTACGGGTAAGACCGTGCTGCTGCAGAACATCGCCAAGGCGATCACCGACAATCACCCCGAGGTGTTCCTGCTGGTCCTGCTGGTCGACGAACGGCCCGAGGAAGTGACCGACATGCAGCGTTCGGTGAAGGGTGAGGTGATTTCCTCGACCTTCGACGAGCCTGCGCAGCGCCACGTGCAGGTCGCGGAAATGGTGATCGAGAAGGCCAAGCGCCTGGTCGAACACAAGAAGGACGTGGTGATCCTGCTCGACTCGATCACCCGTCTGGGCCGTGCCTACAACACCGTGGTGCCCAGCTCCGGCAAGGTGCTGACCGGCGGTGTCGACGCCAACGCGCTGCAGCGCCCTAAGCGCTTCTTCGGTGCGGCGCGCAACATCGAGGAAGGCGGCTCGCTCTCCATCATCGCCACCGCGCTGATCGATACCGGCAGCCGGATGGACGAAGTCATCTTCGAAGAGTTCAAGGGCACGGGTAACAGCGAAATCGTGCTCGACCGCAAGGTCGCGGACAAGCGCATCTTCCCCGCGCTCGACGTCGGCAAGTCCGGCACGCGCAAGGAAGAGCTGCTGGTCGAGAAGGACAAGCTCTCCAAGATGTGGGTGCTGCGCCGCATCCTCATGCAGATGGGCACCATCGATTCGATGGAATTCCTGCTCGACAAGATGAAGGATTCGAAGACCAACGAAGACTTCTTCGACACCATGAACCAGTAGGATCATGCGCCGCGCCGTCGTTACCGGGGCGCCGGGGTCGGGCAAGTCGACCCTGCTGGCCGAGGTGGCAAGGCGCGGTGTCGCCATAGGGGAGGAGGTCGCACGGGCGATCCTCCAGGCTCCCGGTGGCATGGCTATGCGTGCGGAGCGGCCAACCGACTTCGCGCTCGCCATGCTGGAGGCGCAGCGCGCCTCGTGGGATCGTGCAGGGGAGGGCGATGCCCCGATCCTGTTCGATCGCGGCTTTGCCGATATCGTCGGTTTCCTGACGCTCGAAGAGCTGCCAGTGCCGCCCGCGATCGACGCGGCGTGCCGCGACTACCGATACGAAGGCCCGGTCTTCCATGCACCGCCCTGGCGCCAGATTTACCGACAGGACGACGAGCGCATCCAGAGCTGGGAAGAAGCGGTCGAAAGCGATGCGGCGGTGCTCGGCGCGTGGCGCGATTACGGGTACAGCCCGATCACGCTGCCCTTCGCCGACCCCGCCGCCCGCGCGGATTTCGTCATCGAGAGGCTATGAGGCGGACGCTTTTTCCAACTGCGCCGCCATCATTTCCCAGACCTTGTTCACCGCCTTGATCGGGCGGATCATCACCTTGAAATCGGCAATCTTGCCCGCCTCGTCGAAGCGGATGATATCGACCCCGTTCACCTGGATGCCGTCGAGCACGCAGGTGAATTCCAGCATCACGTTCTGCCCGTCGACCAGTTCGCGCACATAGCGAAACTCGCCCTGGCCCAGCGTCGCTGCGGCGGCGCTCAGATAGGAAACCACCAGCGCACGCCCTTCCTGCGGGGTGTGGACAACAGGCGAGTGAAATACCGCGTCTTCTGCCACCAACCGCGCCAGACGTTCCGGGTCCGGCGCGGTGGCGAGCGTGTGCCATTCGGCGAGGCTTTGCTGGGTGGGCGTCATCCCAGATGCTCGGCAAAGAAGGCCATCGTGCGCTTGTCGGCGAGCTGCGCGTTCTCTTCGTTGCGACGCTTGCCGAACTGGGTGGCGAAGCCGTGGTCCATCCCTTCGTAATCGTGGAGCGTGACCTTGGGGTGGTCGTCCAGTCCTTCGTGCATGGCCTTCTGAGTCTCCTTGTCGACGAAACCGTCCTCGGTCGGGATGTGGAGCATCAGCGGGTTGGAGATGGCGTGCTTCTCACGCAGCAGCCCGTCCACGCCGACCGCGTAATAACCCACGCTGGCGTCGGCATCGGTCCGCGCAGCAGTCATGTACGCAAGCCGCCCGCCGAGGCAGTAGCCGACCGCGCCGACCTTCTTGCCCGACTTCTGCCGCGCCCATTTGATCGTCGCCTCGATGTCGCGGACGCCTTTGTCCTGATCGAACTTGCCCATCAGATCGAGCGCCTTCTGGAACTCGGGCTCGATATCGGGGTCGAGCTCGATCCCTTCGCCCAGCTGCCAGAACAGGTCGGGCGCGACCGCCAGATAGCCGGCCTCGGCCAGCAGGTCGCACTTGCGACGGATGCCCGCATTCACGCCGAAGATTTCCTGAATGACCACGATTGCCGCGCGTGGCTCGCCTTCGGGCTGCGCGACATAGGCCATGAAGTCCTTGTCCCCTTCGAGGGTGGTGATCCGTGTCGTCTCGCTCATCGAAATGCTCCAGTCCTTGGTCGATCCGTGCGCTTGCGCGCTGGCTTTGCGCAGCCCACATAGCCTGCACGAGAGGTAACGGAGAACCCCCGATGAAGGTCCACGTGGAAATCGACTGCACGCCCGAGGAAGCACGCGCCTTCATGGGCCTGCCCGATCTCTCCCGCGCGCAGGCTGCCTATTCGGAAGGCATGGAGAAGGCGATGCGCGGCGTTTCCAACCCCGACCAGTTGCAGGAGCTTGCCCGATCGATGGCTCCGATGGGGCAGGCGGGGCTGAAGATGTTCCAGGCCTTCATGGAGACCAGCGCGGCCAACATGGGCCGCAAGGGCGGCGAGACGAAAACTGGCGACTGACACGCGCGACACGATCTTTGCGCTGTCTTCGGGCGCGCCGCCTTGCGGTGTCGCCGTCATCCGCGTGTCCGGTCCCGGTGCCGCAGAGGCGCTGACCCGGCTTGCAGGCCCGCTGCCGACGCCTCGCCGTGCGAGCCTGCGGCAGATTGCCGACCCCGATCGGGGCTGGCTCGACGAGGCTCTGGTGCTGTGGTTTCCCGGCCCGAATACCGCCACCGGTGAAGACTGCGCCGAGATCCACTGCCACGGCGGACGAGCGGTGATTCGCGCGATCGAAACAGCGCTTGAGACAGGGTGTGGCTTGCGCCGTGCAGAGGCGGGGGAGTTCACCCGCCGCGCCTTCCTCAACGGCCGGATGGACCTGCTTGAGGCGGAGGCGCTGGGCGACATTCTCTCCGCCGAGACCGAGTTGCAGCGAGCCGTGCTCGCCAGTTCGGCGGGTGGGGCAGCCTCTTCGCGGTTGGCCGAATGGCGGGAGGAAGTGCTGGCCGCGTCCGCAGCGGTCGAGCAGGAGCTCGATTTTTCGGACGACGACCAGGGCGATCTTGCGCCCGCGCCGTGGCGCGGTGCGCTGGAAGAGATTGGCGCCCAGATGGATCAATGGCTCGCCACACCTTCGGCGGATCGTTTGCGTGACGGCTTGCGGATGGTGCTCGCCGGGCCCCCTAATGCGGGCAAGTCGAGCCTGTTCAACGCTATTCTCGACGAAGCGGCAGCCATCGTCTCGCCGATCGCGGGGACGACCCGCGATGCGATCGAACGCCCGATCGCGCTGGGCGGTGTGCCCTTCCTGCTGGTCGATACGGCTGGCCTGCGGGGCGAGGGTGCGGACGAAATCGAGCAACTCGGCATCATGCGTGCGGAAGGCGAGTTGGGCCGGGCCGACATCATCCTGTGGTTGGGGCCGGAGGGTGAGGGCCCTGCGGAGGTGCTGGAGGTTGCCAGCATGAGCGATCTTGAGGGCGCTACGCGAAAGGGGGAGGGTGCGTTTCACGTGTCCTCGACGACTCGTGATGGACTGGCCGATCTGATCGCGCATCTGGTCGCGCTGGGTCGTGAGCGCTTGCCCAAGCCTGGTCAGGTGGCGGTCTCGCGGCGGCAGAAAGAGCGGCTGGCGGACGCGCGCGAGTCGATTCGCCGGGCGGCAGGCGAGGACGATTTGCTGATCGCCGGTGAGGCACTGCGGCAGGCACGTCACGCGATGGATGCAATGCTGGGCACAGTTGCGACCGAAGACATGCTCGACGCGCTGTTTGGACGCTTCTGCATCGGCAAGTGATGTTCCACGTGGAACATTGCTCCCTCTGGCGAGAGCGACAGAGCGCGCCTATAGGAGCGCGCATGCAACATTATCCGATTATCGTCATCGGCGGTGGTCACGCCGGCGTGGAAGCGGCCTGCATCGCCGCGCGCATGGGCGTGCGCGTGGGCCTGGTCACGATGGACGCCAGCAAGATCGGCGCAATGAGCTGCAACCCGGCGATCGGCGGGCTGGGCAAGGGCCATCTGGTGCGCGAGGTCGATGCTTTCGACGGTGTGCTTGGCCGGGCGGCGGATGCGGGCGCGATCCACTACCGCATGCTCAACCGGTCCAAGGGAAGCGCGGTCTGGGGACCGCGCGTACAGGCCGACCGCAAACTGTTCGGTGCAGCTGTGCGTGCGCAGGTCGCGGCGGAAGAAACGCTCGACGTGATCGCGGGCGAGGCGGCGGCGCTGCTGCTGGACGGCGAGCGGGTCGCCGGAGTCGAACTGGCGGACGGAACGCGAATCAAATGCGAAGCCGCTATCCTGTGCACCGGCACGTTCCTGGGTGGCGTTCTGTTCCGGGGAGAGGAGACCTTCGTCGGCGGGCGCGTGGGCGAGGGTTCGGCCGCACGGCTTGCAGCCCAACTGCGCGAGACGGCTCTTCCGATGGCACGATTGAAGACGGGGACGCCGCCCCGGCTCGACGGGCGAACGATCGACTGGTCGCGGCTCGACGAGCAGCCGTCCGACGACGAATTGTGGACCATGTCGCCGCTTTCACGTGGACGAGCCAACCCGCAGATATTCTGCGCGATCACCCGGACCAATGCGCGCTCGCATGAGATCATCCGCGCGAACCTCTCGCGCTCCCCGCTCTATTCGGGTGCGATCGGTGCGCAGGGGCCGCGCTATTGCCCCTCTATCGAGGACAAGATCGACCGCTTCGGCGATCGCGATGGGCACCAAATCTTTCTTGAGCCGGAGGGGCTGGATACGCCGCTGGTCTATCCCAACGGCATCAGCACCTCGCTGCCGGTCGATGTGCAGGAGGACTTTCTCCGCGCGATCGACGGGTTGGAGCAGGTCCGGGTGATCGAACCGGGCTACGCAGTCGAATACGACCACGTCGATCCGCGCTCGCTCGACCGGTGGTTGCAGATGCGGTCTTTGCCGAGGCTTTATTGCGCGGGACAGATCAACGGCACCACCGGCTATGAAGAAGCGGCTGCACAGGGGCTCGTCGCCGGTTTGCACGCCGCATCGAGTGTTCTGGGGCGCGATGCGCCGGCGCTCGATCGTGCGAACAGCTATATTGCGGTGATGGTCGACGACCTCACGCTGCATGGGGTGACCGAGCCCTATCGCATGCTTACCGCGCGTGCGGAGTATCGCCTCCGGTTGCGCGCCAACAATGCAGGCACCCGGCTCACCCCAATGGCTATCGAAGCGGGCTGTGTTCACGTGGAACGGCGCGCGTGGCTCGAGGCACGGGCCGAGGCGCGGGAAGCGGTAGCGAGTGCGTTGGCCGAGCAATGTGGCCCCGCGCAGATGCGCGCGCTCGGCTTTGGAGCCACGGATGACGCGGGGCGGCAGCCCTTGCGGGATTGGACTCGCTTCCCTGGCATCGATCTTTCCGCACTCCAGTATGCCGGGCTTGTTCCACGTGAAACGGACCCGACCTTGCTGGAAGAGATCGGCGAAGACCTGCACTATGCTCCCTATATCGCGCGCCAGGATGCCGAATTGCGCGAGCTGCGGGCCAACGAGCAGGTCGCGCTCGCACCTAATTTTCCATTCTCCCAGGTTCCCGGCCTCTCGAACGAGATGGTCGAGCGCCTTTCACGTGTACGGCCGGACAGCCTTGCGCAGGCGGGCCGCGTTGCGGGGATTACGCCTGCGGCAATGGCGGCGCTGCTGGTTTACGCACGCAAATATCACGAGAGCCGCGCCGCATGATGATCGAGACAGAGGAAGATGCGAAAGCCTTTGTGGCCGAGCGTTGCTCCGACACCGCGTTCGCCAAGCTGGAGAAATTCGTCGCCAAATTGCGAATCGAGGCCGAGCACCAGAACCTGATCTCACGCTCGACGATGGACAGCGTCTGGCAGCGCCACGTCGCGGATAGCGCGCAGTTGCTCGACCATGTTCCACGTGAAACATCGGGACCATGGCTCGATATTGGCACCGGGGCGGGCTTCCCGGGCATCGTCACCGCTATTATGAGACCGGACCTGCCGCATGTACTTTGTGAACCAAGGGCAAAACGCGTCACGTGGCTCGAGCGGATGGCCAGTCTGGCCGAGCTGGGGAATTGCCGTGTCGCTGGCAGTCGAGTCGAGAAGGTGGAGACCTTCGCCGCAGGTGTCATCAGCGCACGTGCCTGCGCGTCACTGAAGGATCTCATCAGCTTGTCCGCACGCTTTTCCACCGACGGCACGCATTGGGTCTTGCCCAAAGGCAGGTCGGCGGCGCAGGAAAGGGATGAGCTTGATTCTCAGCAGCGCGCAATGTTTCACGTGGAACAATCGCTCACCAGTCGCGACGCTGCGATCCTGGTTGGCAAAGGCCGGCCCAAAGGCGGGAGCAGACAATGATCCGCATCGCAATTGCCAACCAGAAGGGCGGCGTGGGCAAGACCACCACCGCGATCAATATCGCGACCGCCATCGCAGCGACCGGCTGGCGGACGCTTCTGATCGACCTCGATCCGCAGGGAAATGCCTCGACCGGGCTCGGTATTCCCAGCCGGGACCGCGAGGATTCGACCTACGACCTGCTGATGGAGGAAGCGACCGTTGCGCAGTGCACGCTGAAAACGCGCATTCCCAATCTCGATATCATCCCCGCAACTCAGGATCTGAGCGGCGCAGAGGTCGAGCTGGTTGCGGAGGGTGACCGGGTCGAGCGGCTCAAGAAGGCACTGGCGAATGCCGATCATCATTACGATGTCTGCTTCATCGACTGCCCGCCATCGCTCGGTCTGCTGACGCTCAACGCGCTTAGCGCGGCCGATTCGCTGATGGTCCCGCTGCAGTGCGAGTTCTTCGCGCTCGAAGGGCTCAGCCAGCTGCTCCAGACCGTCGAGCGCGTGCAGCAGGGGATCAATCCCTCGCTCAATATTATCGGCGTGACACTGACCATGTTCGATCGGCGCAACCGGCTGACCGATGCTGTCGCCGAGGACGTTCGCGAATGTCTCGGCGGGCTGGTCTTCGATACCGTGATCCCGCGCAATGTCCGCCTGTCGGAAGCCCCCAGCCACGGGTTACCGGCATTGATCTACGACCACTCCTGCGCGGGCAGCCGCGCTTACATGGCGCTTGCCCGTGAACTGCTCGGCCGGATGCCCCTGGAAAGGAAAGCCGCATGAGCAGCAAGCCCGAAGTCTCCACTGCCGCCGCCGAGGTCACACCGGATCGCGCGAAGCGCAAGCTGGGCCGCGGGCTCGGCGCGCTGCTTGGGGAAACCCAGCGTGAGGAGAGCGTTGCGCCGAGCGAAGGTGGGACCGCGCTGTCGAGCGCTGCAGGGCAGGGCGAAGGCGGTATGGGCGCACCGCGTAGTGGACTTGCATCCATTCCTGTGGCCCGGATCGAGCCGTTGCCGGGCCAGCCCCGCCAGATTTTCGACGACGACGCGCTTGACGATCTTGCCCGCTCCATCGCGCAGCGCGGCGTCATCCAGCCGATCATCGTCCGCCCGCTGGAACGCAAGGGCCGCTACCAGCTGGTCGCCGGCGAACGGCGCTGGCGCGCGGCGCAACGCGCCAAACTGCATGAAATTCCAGCGATTATCCGCGATCTCGACCAGCGCGAGGTCATGGCGATTGCGCTGATCGAGAATATCCAGCGCGAGGATCTCAACCCGATCGAAGAAGCGCGGGCCTACCAGCATCTCGCCGACGAAGAGGGCATGAGCCAGGCGGAAATCGCCGAACTGGTCGACAAATCGCGCAGCCACGTCGCCAATCATCAGCGGCTGCTGGCGCTCCCGGCAAAGGTCATCGCCTATGTCGAACGCGGCCAGCTGAGCATGGGACACGCCCGCGCTCTGATCGGCCACGATGCCGCAGAGATGCTGGCTGAGGAAGCCGTGACCCGTAATCTGTCGGTGCGGGACGTGGAAAAGCGCGTCCGCAGCAAGGGCAGCGCCTCGGGTCGCGCGTCGTCAGCAAAGCCCAGAAAATCTGACGGCCACGAAAGCGAGGATATCGCCGCGGTCGAACGGCACCTGGAAGAATTCCTCGGCATGTCGCTCAAGATCAAGCCCGATGCCGATCCGAGCTCAGGAGCGATCACGATCAGGTACAAGACGCTCGATCAGCTGGACTTGCTGTGCCAGCGCCTCACCGGCGGGAAGATCTAGCCGAGGCGCGGGGGCGCGGAAATGCGCCGCACAACTCAGCGCTGCTTGGTGTAGCGAATCCGCTTGTCACCCCGTCGCCGTTCTACGGGCACGGGGACGTACTCGGTAACGCGTTCGCGAACCGTTTCGTACTCGGTCGTCTCGTACGTCTCTTCGATGAGTTCTTCTCGAATAACAGGCACATAGCGTTCGCCACGCTGGTGCTCGACAACCACGACTACGCCCGTCGCATAGCCCCCGCCGGCGTATCCACCAGCGTAGCCGCCCGAGTAACCCCCGCCGCTCGCGTAGGCGTAGCCACCGCCACCGCCACCATATCCACCGCCGTAGCCGGGCGCAGCATAGGCGTAACCATCGTCATACCCATACCCGTAGCCGCCCTGATCGTAGCCGTAGTCGTCGTCGTAGCCATATCCGTCCGCCGCGCGCTCTGCCGCTGCGCGCTCGTAGTGCTCCAGCCAGGCGCGACAATCACGGCGTTCGTCGTCGCGACCTGCGAGACCGATTGCCGTTCCGATAGCCACTCCCGCCAGGCCACCGATCCCGCCGCCGATCAACGATCCGGCAACGCGCGAACCATCGTCCGCCAGCTCATTGCCGAGCAGGGCGCCGCCGGCTCCACCAATCAGTCCGCCGACGACTCCGCCAGTCTCGCCCCGGCGACGGCGGTCGCGAAGATAGGCGCGGCATTCGCGGACCCAGTCGCCCCGATCATAGCTCGGCGGTAGCGGCGGGCTCGTGCGCGCAGGTGCAGGCGCATAGGCGGGGCGCGGCGCGTAGTACTGGGCCGACGCGGGCGCGGCGAGCCCGACGAGTGCAGCGGCACCGGAAATGAGAAACAGACGCATGGCAGACCAACCCCTTATTGACGGGAGGCACGCCTCTAGCACGCGCTCCCGGTATACTTAATTTCGGGTTAGCGCTTTTGCTCCATTGAAGATTGTCGAACGATCCGACCTGTCCCGGGCTGGGGCAGCGGCAGCGCCTCAGACCCTGGTAGCGATCCGCTTGGCGAGTGCCTCGATACCGCGTGCATCGGCCCCACCGAACCGAGCCTTGCTGGGGCTGTCGAGATCGATAACCGCGATAACCTGTCCATCGCGGATCACCGGAACGACCAGCTCGGACGCACTCGCCGAATCGCAGGCGATATGGCCGGGGAAGGCATGCACGTCCTCCACCAGCTGGGTCTCGCCTGTCGTAGCTGCAGTGCCGCAAACCCCCTGACCGAAGGGGATACGGATGCACGCCGGGCGTCCGATGAACGGGCCTAACACCAATTCGCCATCCACCACACGATAGAACCCCGCCCAGTTGAGATCGGGCACGAAGCTCCAGATCAGCGCCGCCAGATTGGCCATATTGGCCACCGTGTCGCTCTCGCCATCGGTGAGGGAATCCCCGGCATTGGCGAGCTCGCGATAGCGCTCTTCATCACTGGTATCGGCGGGCAGGGCAAAATCGAACATGAAGGCTCCAGAATCAGGGCCGCGATCATTGGCGATTGCCGCCTGCGTGCCCGCGCCCTATTTCGGGTGCATGACCCTTCTTCGCAATATCGGCATCGCCCTGCTCGTCATTCTGGTTGTGGCTGCCATCGCCATCGCGCTCCTGTTGCGCGGATCGAAGGCCGAACTTACCGTGGACGAGGTTAGCGGAACCGACCCGACGCTGGCCGAACCCGACGCCGAGTGGTTCCCGACGATCAGGGTCGCCGAGCCGGTCGGCTGGGCGAAGGGCGAGGTGCCGTCTGCGGCCAAGGGGCTGGAAGTGGCGCGCTTCGCCGAAGGGCTGGATCATCCCCGCGTCCTCTATCGTCTGCCCAACGGCGATGTTCTGGTCACCCTCACCAACAGTCCGCCGCGTGAAGTCGGCGGGATCCAGGGTCTGGTGATGAAATATCTGATGGGTCAGGCGGGCGCAGGCGTGCCGTCGCCCAACAAGCTGGTCCTGCTGCGCGATAGCAACGACGATGGGCGCGCAGAGGTGCAGAAAACTCTACGCGAAGCCGACCTCGATTCGCCTTCCGGCATCGCCTACCGCGACGGCAAGCTCTACATCGCCAACCACAACGCGCTGCTCGAATTCGATTATGAGCTGGGTTCGGACAAGGTGACCGGCAGTCCGCGCAAGCTGATGGACCTGCCGGGGGGCGGTAATCACTGGATGCGCAACATCATCCTCTCGCCCGATGGGGAGCGAATCTACGTCGCGGTCGGATCGTCGAGCAATATCGGCGAGAACGGAATGGAGGCCGAGGAAGGCCGCGCCGCGATCTGGGAATACGACCTGACCGACGATTCCAAGCGGATCTATGCAACCGGCCTGCGCAACCCCAACGGGCTTGCCTGGAACCCGATGTCGGGCGAGCTGTGGACCACGGTGAACGAGCGCGACATGCTCGGCGGCGATCTGGTGCCCGATTACCTGACCAACGTGCCGATCGGTGCGAATTACGGCTGGCCCTGGGTCTACTACAAGAACGAATTCGATCGCCGGGTCGATGCGCCGATGCCCAACTTCCTCTCCGAATATGCGCGCTATCCGGAATTTGCCCTTGGCCCGCATGTTGCAGCGCTCGGCCTTGCATTCAGCAGCGAGGGCAACCGGCTGGGTGAGCGTTACGGACGCGGTGCATTCATCGCGCGCCACGGCTCCTGGAACCGTAAGCCGCCCTCGGGTTACGACGTGGTGTTCGTCCGCTTCGACGAGCGCGGCAATCCGCTGGGCAAGCCGGTCCCCGTGCTGGGGAGCTTCCTGAACGGTGACGGCGAGACGCGCGGGCGCCCGACTTGGGTCGAATGGGCACCCGATGGCGGACTGCTGGTGAGCGACGATACCGCCGGGATCATCTGGCACGTCATCGACCCCAAGGCCGATCCCGCGCCCGCGATCAAGCGCAACCAAGGCAAGTCGCTCGACCCGCAGGTCGAGCTCAAGGGTGATCCGCGCGAAGCCTTCACCGATGAGTTCGCCCGCGAATTCAATCCGATGGGGAACTGATCCCCATCGGGTTCAGGCGGCGAGCACGCTGCCGTCCAGTTCGTAGAGCAGCGCTGCTCCGGCCGTTGCCGACGCCTTGAGGCCGATCGCTTCGGGCACGATGTGATCGAGGAAGAAGCGCATCGTCACCTGCTTGGCGTGGGTACGCTGGGCATCGTCGCTGTCCGTAAGCACTGCGTGCTGCTTCGTCAGGCACCAGCCGGCCACGGCGACCGCGCACATGGTGGTGAAGGGCACGCTGCCTGCAAGCCTGTCGTCGAGCGAGGCGTCTTCGCGCATCCACTTGGAAATGGCCGCACATTCGCCGGCCAGCGCCTGTAGCTGCGGTTCCTCGCCCGCATCGCGGGCGATATCCGCGAACAGCGCCTGCAGCACTTCGCCATTCTCCAGCCCGAGCTTCCGGGTGACCAGATCGGCCGCCTGGATGCCGTTGGTGCCTTCGTAGATCGGCGCGATCCGCGCATCGCGGAAATGCTGCGCGGCGCCGGTTTCCTCGACGAAGCCCATCCCGCCGTGGACCTGGATGCCGAGCGAGGCGACCTCGATCCCGGTATCGGTCGCCCAGGCTTTCAGCATGGGAACCAGCACCTCGGCGCGTGCCTTCGCGGCAGCATCGCCGATATCGCCACGGTCGACCTGTCCGGCGGTGTAGTAGAGCAGCCCGCGCATCGCCTCCGTCAGGCTGCGCATGCGCAGCAGCATGCGACGCACATCGGGATGGTCCATGATCGCGACCGGCGTGCGGTTCTTCGCCCCGGCGCGGGCCGACTGAACCCGGTCCAGCGCGTAGGCGAGGGCCTGCTGCGTCGCACGCTCGGCGATCTGTACCCCCTGCGAGCCGACATTGATCCGCGCATTGTTCATCATCGTGAACATCGCAGCGAGGCCCCGATTCTCGGCCCCGACCAGTTCCCCGATGCACTCGTCATTATCGCCGTAGGACATGACGCAGGTGGGGGAGGCGTTGATACCCAGCTTGTGCTCCAGACTGACGCAGCGCAGGTCGTTATGCGCGCCCGGCGTGCCATCGTCCTTCAGGTGGTACTTGGGCACCAGGAACAGCGAGATGCCGCGGCTGCCCTCGGGCGCGCCGGGGAGGCGGGCGAGAACCAGGTGGATGATGTTCTCGGCCAGCTCGTGCTCGCCCCAAGTGATGTAGATCTTCTGGCCCTTGATCCGGTACTTGCCCGCGTGCTCACCGTCTTCGATCGGCTGAGCGGTGGTCCGCAGAGCGCCCACGTCGCTGCCAGCCTGCGATTCGGTCAGGTTCATCGTGCCCGACCACTTGCCGCTGATCAGATCGGGGAGGTAGCGGGCCTGCTGTTCCTGCGTTCCGTGCGCCGCCAGCGCCTCGATCGCGCCGACCGACAGCATGGGCAGGAGATTGAACGCGAAATTCGCGCTGCCGAGGTTCTCGAGCACGTTGCAGGCGAGGGTGAAGGGCAGGCCCTGCCCGCCATACTCGGCGCTACCCGCGATCGCATTCCAGCCCTGCTCGACATAGGCCTGATAGGCCTCCTCGAACCCGTCTGGCAGGCGGACGACACCGTTTTCCAGTTTGGCACCTTCCAGATCGCCCTTGCGGTTGAGCGGGGCCCACTCGCCCGCCGCGAACTGGCCCACCCCTTCGACGATCGCCTCGACAAGGTCGGGCTCGGCGGCGGCGAAGTGTTCATGCTCGGCCAGTTCGGCGATGCCGGCATTGGCACGAATGGCGAGCAGCTGGTCTTGCGTGGCGGGCTTGTAGGGGGTCACTTGGCTCACATCCTCTTGGAATTCCTGCGCCCCGGATATAGCGCGCGGCGATGGACCGCAAATACGTTACGGAACGGCTAGCGCCGGACGCGACCGGAATCGCACGTGCGGCGCAGATTCTGCGCGACGGCGGTCTGGTCGCGGTGCCGACCGAGACGGTGTACGGCCTTGCGGCGCGTGCGGATAGCGAAGAAGCTGTCGCACAAATCTTCGCAGCCAAGGGGCGACCGAGTTTCAATCCGCTGATCGTCCATGTGAGCGATGCCGATCAGGCAAGGGCACTGGTGGCGATGGAGCCTCGCGCTCTTGCCCTGGCAGATCGCTTCTGGCCCGGACCGCTCACTTTGGTGCTGCCGCACCATGAGCATGCTGCCGTGGCATCATCCATCCATGCAGGCCTGCCCACGCTCGCAGTGCGGTGCCCGGCGCACCCGGTGATGCGGGCAGTGCTGGACGAATTGGCCATCCCGGTTGCCGCGCCCTCCGCCAACGCGAGCGAAACCGTCAGCCCGACCACCGCAGAGCATGTTCTCGCGACGCTCAATGGCCGGATCGATGCGGTGCTCGACGCAGGCGCGAGCGAGCGCGGGCTGGAGTCCACGATCGTCGCGTTGCGTGAGGACGGAAAGTGGTCGCTGTTGCGCGAGGGGCCGATCGCGCGCGAAGTGCTCGAAGATATGCTCGGTAGTGGAGCTTCTGATGGCCGTGGGATCGAAGCCCCGGGGCAGATGCGGCGGCATTATGCGCCGGGAAAGCCGTTGCGTCTGAACGCCCTGGAGGCCGAACCCGGGGAATTCCTGATCGGTTTCGGCGCAGTCGAAGGTGACGTCACGCTGTCAGCAGCCGGTGACGTCAGCGAAGCCGCGTCACGCCTTTACGCGTGCCTCCATCTGGGAGCCGCTTCGGACAAGCCGCAAATCGCGGTGGCTCCGGTGCCAAAGGACGCAGTAGGCCGCGCAATCAACGACCGGCTGCGACGTGCTGCTGCGCCGCGCGAGGGCGATCAGCGCTCGGGTTCGTAGGGCACCGTCGGCAGGAGCCGCTGGATTTCCTCGTAGGTTTCGCGCGCTTCCTCGCAAGCGCGGCGGTCGCCGTCCCCGCAATCCTCGCGCAGATCGCGATAGCGGCGCTCCAGCTTGCCGAGCCGTTCCTCGCGCTTGCGCAGCTCGCGCCCGCGCTTCTCGTCCGCCTCGCTCTGGCTGGTGGTGGCGAGGTCGACCGCCTTGCTGCCCGCCTTCACGGGCAGTGTGGCTACATCCCAGGCCGTCTTGGCGAGGCACCCCTGCAGGGCGAGGGCGGCGAGCAGCGCGAGCGGGATGATCGGTTTCATACCGCCAGCTTATGCCCAGCGCCGCCCCGGCACAAACGCCTATTCGGCGTCCTCGGCTGCCGCACCGCTTGCCGCAGTGCGCTTGCGGCACTTGAGCTCGCCCGAGCCCATCGAACTGACCGAGCAGCTGGCATTGCCCAGCACCTCGACCGTGCCCGAACCCATGATGCTCGCCTCGACATCTCCATCCGAGGCGAAAGCGGCATCACCCGATCCGGCGATTGCAACCTCGGCGCTGTCCACCTTGACGTCACGCATATCCAAATCGCCCGATCCGGCAATCGAGAGATCGAGCGTCTTGGCCGCACCCGCAGCCTTGAGCGAGCCCGAACCCGCGACATTCACCTCCAGCGCGTCCGCATCGATCCGGCCGACCTTCGATTCGCCCGATCCGGCGATCGAGATTTCCGCATCGCCGCCCTTGCCGAGCTTATCGACGGTCATCGTGCCCGATCCGGCCATGGACATGCGGGTCGGGGTGGGCATGGTCACGCGAATGGTCGCGACCCCGCTTTGACGCCAATTCCCCTCGCGCCCAATCCCCAGCGAATCGTCGTCGAGATCGAAGCGAAGACCCTCGGTCACACTCGAATCGCCTTCGACATCGATCGTCAGCGTGTCACCCGAGGTGACGATCACCCGATCGGGACCGGACAGCGAAATGCCGGTGGGGGTTGCGCCCTCGTAGTCGAGCTCGGCGAGGGGTACGCCGTCGCTGCTCGAGCTGATGTTGAAATCGGCGTTGCATGCCGAGAGCATGGTGGCTGCTGCGGCAACGGCGAGGCCTGGCCAGAACTTCATGACGATCTCCCTGTGAATAACTGTGTTAGAGATCTAATACAGAACGCAGGGCACGCAAAGCAAGAGGGCCGCCCCTTTCGGGACGGCCCTCTGTCGGACTGCGTTGGCAGCCGGTCGATCAGGCTTCTTCGGTATTCTCGTAATATTGCGGCGCGTGTTCGCGCAGCACGGAGAGGATCTTTTCGAGCGCTGCAGGCTCGTCGGTCTTCTCCATCGCGGCCAGTTCGCGGGCGAGGCGGCTCGAGGCGGCTTCGAAGATCTGCCGTTCGGAATAGCTCTGTTCGGGCTGGTCGTCGGGGCGGAAAAGGTCGCGGGTCACTTCGGCGATCGACACGAGGTCGCCCGAGTTGATCTTCGCTTCGTATTCCTGCGCACGGCGGCTCCACATGGTCCGCTTGACCTTGGGCTTGCCCTTGAGCGTTTCCATCGCTTCCTTCAGCGTCTTGTCGCTGGAAAGCTTGCGCATGCCGATCGATTCGACCTTGTTGACCGGAACGCGCAGGGTCATCCGCTCTTTTTCGAAGCGCAGCACGTAAAGCTCGAGCTGCATTCCGGCGATCTCTTCGCTCTGCAGTTCGACCACACGGCCGACGCCGTGCTTGGGGTATACGACGTAATCGCCGACATCGAAGGCGAGTGCCTTGGCTGCCATGAAATTTCCTTTCATCCGAAGACAGGGTGTGCATCGGACGCAAGAAAAGACCGGCCGCCTGCAAGAGGCGAAGGTCCATTCGCGTCGTGATGCTGGGGGAACCTGCCTTTCAACTTCCATAAGCCGTCGCGACCGTGGATCGCGGCGGGAGCGCCTATATAGCAGCTTCTTGCGAATATTGCGAGTCGATGAAACAAATGCGGCAAGTCATGTCTGCTCTGCGCGTGCCTGGACGAATTCGCCGCCCAGCAGCAACACGAAGGCGCTGAGGTAGAACCACGTCAGCAGGATCACCACCGCGCCCAGCGAGCCGTAGGTGGCGTTGTAATTCGCGATATCGGCAACGTAGCTGCCGAACAGGGCAGTCGCGCCGACCCAGACCAGGGCAAACAGCGCCGCGCCGGGCAAGACTGCACTCCAGGGCGGATCGGGCCGGTTGGGCGCGAAGCGATAGAGAAATCCTGCGCCGAGCATCCCGGCGATGAACATCAGCGCGAAGCTTGCGACCGGCGCCGCGGCGCCGGGCAGGGCTGCGGCCAGCGAGACAGCGGTGCCGGCCAGAGCCAATGCAACCACCGCACCGAGCGTTACGCCGATCGCGATCGCGTTGCTCTTCAGGAAACCGCGATCCTCTTCGACATTGAAGACCACGTTGAGCCCGCCGATGATCGAGCGGGCGGCGTTCCGCGCGCCGAACAGCGCGACGCCGAGGGCCACAGCGAGGCCGAGCCCTTTGGCGTTATCCTTCGCTTCGGTCACCGATTGCAGCTGGTCGCCGATGAGCGATGCGGCACTGGGTGGCAATCCGCGACCGAGCGCGTCGATATCGCGAGCAACAGTTTCGGGCGTGGCGACGAGACCGTACAATAGCACGCACACCGCGAGCAGAGGCACCATCGCAAGAAAGGCGTAGTAGGACACGCCCGCCGCAACGAGCCCGGCATTGTCTTCCGACGCGCCGCGCCAGGTCCGCTTCAGCAGGTCGAGCATTCGATTCCCCCTCTTTCAGGGGAATCGACTCAGTCGCCTTCGCCGGGTTCCGGGTTGAAGAACTTTTCGAACTTGCCCTCTTCGCCCTTGTGCTCGTCGGCGTACTCGGGCGGGTCCTTCTTCTGGGTGATGTTGGGCCATTCGTTCGAGAACTTGGTGTTGAGCTCGAGCCACTTCTCGAGGTTGTCCTCGGTATCGGGCAGAATCGCCTCCGCCGGGCACTCGGGCTCGCACACACCGCAATCGATGCATTCGCTGGGGTTGATCACCAGCATGTTCTCGCCCTCGTAGAAGCAGTCCACCGGGCATACTTCGACGCAATCGGTGTACTTGCACTTGATGCAGGCGTCGGTGACGACATAGGTCATGGGGCGTTATCCTTGCGCGCCGTTTGAATCTCGCGCTGCTGCTAGTGGGTCGGTGCCCGCGCGGTCAAGCAGGCTGTAACATTCACGCGCTTCTGCAGGTGGTCCGCGACGCTCGGGCAGGGCCTCGATCCGGATGACCAGCACCCCGGATGTGCGCGGAATGGTCAGCACGTCGCCGACGGTAATCTCGCGCGAAACCCGCTCTACGCGCACGCCATTTACCCTCAAATGCCCGCCTTCGACCAACCGCCGTGCCGCGCTGCGCGCGCGTACGAAGCGCAACCGGCACAGCGCGAGGTCGAGCCGCATCAGGCCCGGCGCATCAGGAAAGCATGTCCTTCAGCGCGGCGAAGGCGTTTTCGGGCCGGGGCTCGCGTGGCTTGGCAGGTGCGTTCTGCCCGCCTTGCCGGGGGCCACGGCCCTTGCCTGCCTGCTTTCCCCCAGGCTTTCCGCGCCCCTTGTTCTGGTGCGGTTTGCCACCGGGGCGGTGCTGCTGATGGCGATCGTCCCCGCCCTTGCGAGAGGGCAGCCAGCGCCACCGGTCGGGCAGGGCGGGGCCGAATGCGCCTTCCGCGAGCGGTTTGCCATCGATCATGCGGAACCCTGCCGCACCCAGCAGCCGCTTGATGCTGTCCGGAGTCAGCCCGGTCGACACCGCGAGCGAGAGGTCGAGTACGAAGGGCGCGCCACGGCCCTTCTTGCCCTCGCCCTTTCCGGCTCTGGCCTCGTGCGCCTGCTTGAACAGCTTTTCCGCAATATCGACGCGGACCAGCTGTTCGCCCGCCGGACGATAGCCTGCGGGCAGCGGCTTGGTTGCGGGGATGACCGATCGCATCGCCTCGTCGATCGGGCGGTCATCTATCCCTGCCTGCTTCATTGCGAGGCGGGGGGCAGGCTTGAGCAGCGCGGGTGCAAATATGTCGAGTGCGCCGAAGGTCACGCCGACCCTGCGGAGGAACGGGCGCGCTTCCTTGGGCAGGTTCTCGATCCCCGCCTGTTCGCGCGTGGCGATGCCGTGCCCGTCGAGCAGGTTCAGCAGCAGTGCCCGCGCCCACGAGGTTGCATCCTCGCTCTTCGACGCGAGCTGGAGCTTGCGCAGAGGTTCGAGCGGGACGAGCCATTCGGTCACCTTGGCCTCGATCGCCGCGAGGAAGGCCTCGCGCGCGCCGTCGGGGAGGCGGTCCAGCTCTCGTGCAGGCCTGAGCCGGGGCTCTGCCGGGTCGACCGGGTGTTCCAGCCGGGCGATCTCCTGCCCGGCCCACATCACCCGGCCATTTTCCAGCGTCACGCCTTCAAGCTTGTTCTCGCGCAGTCGCTCGGCCTGGGTGGCGAGGATCCGGGGAAGCGCCTTTTCGCCTGCCGACAGCAGCATCTTGCGGTCGCCGACCGCCGCCTGCGGGTCGATCGCGAAGCGGAACCCTTCCAGCTTGCCGATCGGCTGGTCCTCGACCAGCAAGGTGCCGTCGTCCTCCAGCGAAATGGGGAGCAGCGCAGGGTCGTTTCCAAGATGCTTCATTAAAACGGAGGTCCTTCGATTCACGAATCGCTCGGTCAGGCGCATGTGCAATGCGTCCGACAGGCGGGCTTCGACCGCGCGGGCCCGCGCTGCCATCTCGTCGCGCGCAAGCACCCAGTCGGGCCGCTGGCAGATGTAGGCCCAGGAACGGATCGCGGCTATCCGCCCCTGCAACACGGCAATATCGCCGCGGACCGTATCGAGTTCGGCGATCCGGGCGGCGACGAAGTCCGCGCCGATATAGCCTTCGCGCAGATCCTGCCAGAGCCGGGTGACGAAACGCGCATGAGTCTCCACGCCCGAGGCGCGGAAATCGGGCAACGAGCAGACCTCCCAGAACCGCCGGACATTCGCCGACCCGCGAATCATGCGCGCGAAGGGTTGCTCGGCGAGCTTGCGCAGAACCGCCAGGTCGATCGCTTCGGGGGCGGGCGCAAGCTCTCGTTCGCCCGGCTTTGCGCACAGATCCTCGATCAGCACGGAGAGCGAATCGAAACGCGGCTCCGCCTCGCGCCAGTAGAGTTTGGTCAGCGCCTGGAAGCGGTGTTCCTCGATCGCGTAGATTTCTTCTTCGGTAAACTCGGCGTCATGACCGCCGGTGCCGGTGAGTGTGCCGAAGCTGCCGTCGCGATGGTGGCGCCCGGCGCGCCCGGCAATCTGAGCCATTTCCGCCGGAGTCAGCCGCCGTCGCTTGACCCCGTCGAACTTGGCGAGACTGGCGAAGGCAACATGGGTGACGTCAAGATTGAGGCCCATCCCGATGGCATCGGTCGCGACGATGTAGTCGACCTCGCCATTCTGGAACAATTCGACCTGGCGATTGCGCGTCTCGGGACTCAGCGCGCCCATCACGACTGCCGCTCCGCCGCGATGACGCCGCAGCATTTCGGCGATCGCGTAGACCTGATCGGACGAGAACGCGACCACGGCGCTGCGCTTGGGCAAGCGCGAGAGTTTCTTCGACCCTGCGTGCGTGAGCGTGGAAAAGCGCGGCCGCTCGATCAACTCGGCATGCGGGATCAGCGACTTGATCACCGGCGCGGCGGTGGAAGAGCCCAGTAGCATCGTCTCCTCCCGCCCGCGCGCGTTCAGCAGACGGTCGGTGAAGACGTGCCCCCGCTCCCGATCGGCGGCCAGCTGCACCTCGTCGAGCGCGACGAAGGCATGCCCCCCGCCATCGTGCGGCATCGCCTCTGCGGTGCACAGGAAGTAGCGGGCATCGGGCGGTTCGATCCGTTCCTCGCCCGTGATCAGCGCGACCGCCTTCTCCCCCTTTATCGCGACCACCCGGTCGTACACCTCGCGCGCCAGCAGGCGGAGCGGGAAGCCGATCGCCCCGCTCGAATGGCCGCACATGCGCTCGATCGCGAGGTGCGTCTTGCCGGTATTGGTGGGGCCGAGGACGGCCTTGATCGCGGGGGCGGACATGCCTGCCAATGTGGCAAGGTCGGCAGGCACCCGCAAGCGAAGGCGGTTCGCCGCGCATCAGCCCCGGGTCGTCGACCAGCCGGGCAAGCACTATGGCGTGATTAAACACGGATTAAGTTTGCCGTGGCACATGACCCGCTCACCCGATATGCGTCACCCGGTCGTGAAACGACAGGTCCGGGGCGGCACACCAGACTATCGGAGACGGGATCTGACCAACGCCGAACAGCAGGTGACAGGCGAGCAAGCGCCCGCACCTGCGGATGACGACATTGCCGCGATCAGGGACACGGCAGCCGCCGAGTCCACCAGGGCCAGCGTGCGCGTGGAGCGTGCGGTGAAGGCTTCGCGCGCGTGGATCTCGTCGCAGGCACACCGGATCGAGCGGGCCGACCTGGCCCCCGATCTCGCCCAGAACATCGGCAGCCTGCGCTGGTTTCGCGGCGCGGCGACCTTCCTTTCGCTATCCGCCGTTGCGTTGGCTTTCTGGCCCGATTTCGCGCCGCTCGAAGCGGCACCCGCAGTCCGGCTCGACGATCAGGCGCGCGACGAGTTCCGCAGCCAGACCATTCAACCGCTCGCCCTGGGCGGCGATACCGGCACGCGGATGGCGGCGACCGCGCTGGTCCGCCCGCTTGCCGATGCTCCGGAGCGGCCGCAGCTGGAGGCGACTGCGACCTTCGGCCGGGGCGACGATCTTGCGCGCATGCTTGCGCGGCAGGGTGTCGGCAAGGCCGACGCGGCGCGCGCTGCCGAACTGGTCGCGCAGGCGATTTCGCTCGACCAGATCGAGCCGGGCACGCAGATCGACGTCACGCTGGGGCGGCGCACAGCGCCCAAGGCACCGCGTCCGCTCGACGAAATCCGCTTCCGCGCGCGCTTCGACCTCGCGCTGGCGGTGGCGCGGGGCGATGACGGCAATCTTGCGCTGATCCGCGAGCCGATCGAGGTCGACGAGACACCGCTGCGGGTGCGCGGCACAGTCGGCGGCAGCCTCTACCGCTCGGCCCGTGCGGTCGGCGCGCCGGCGAGTGCCATCCAGTCTTACCTCAAGGCGCTGGGCGATTACGAGGATCTCGACCAGGCACTCCAGCCGGGCGACACCTTCGACATGATCGTTTCCTACCGCCGCGCCGCGACCGGTGAACGCCAGGCAGGGCGGCTGCTTTACGCCGGCGTCGAGCGTGACGGGAAAGACAAGATCCAGCTGATGCGCTGGGGCAAGGACGACCAGTTCTTCGAGGCCTCTGGGGTGGGCGAGCAGCGGTCCGGCCTGCTTGCGCCGGTGCCAGGTCCGATCGGCTCACGCTACGGCATGCGTCGCCACCCGATCCTGCGGTACAAGCGGATGCATGCGGGCGTCGACTTTCGTGCCCGCTACGGCACGCCGATCGTCGCTCCGACCGATGGCCGGGTGACCAGTGCGGGCCGGATGGGCGGCTGCGGCAATGCGGTGAAGCTGTCCCACGAGGGCGGCCTTGGAACCAAGTTCTGCCACATGAGCCGTATCGCGGTGTCGGGCGGGCAATATGTGAAGCGCGGCCAGATCATCGGATATGTCGGCTCGACCGGCCTCTCCACCGGGCCGCATCTCCATTACGAGATGTACCGCGGCGGCCGCCATATCGATCCGCTGAGCGTGCGCTACGTCACCCGAGCGCAGCTGAGCGGGGCCGAGCTGCAGCGCTTCCGCTCCACGCTGGAGGCGCTCAAGACGGTCGATGCCGGGGTTGCGCTGGAAGAGATGCACCCGACCAAGCCGGTTGCGGAAGAGCCGCTGCGCGAGATCGACCGGATCGCGCTGGTCGCACACCACCGGCGCGGCGGCTAACGCCCCTTGCGGGGGGCGCGGCCATGCGCCACACCTCGCCGCCATGGCTGCAGCATTTCCCTCGACCCGCCTTCGTCGCACCCGCACCCACGACTGGAGCCGCCGGCTTCACCGTGAGACCACGCTTTCTCCCGCCGACCTGATCTGGCCGCTGTTCGTGATCGAGGGGGAGGGGCAGGAGCAACCCGTCGCCAGCCTGCCCGGTGTCAGCCGCTGGTCGGTCGATCTGCTGGTGGAGCGCGTGGGCGAGGCAATCGACCTCGGCATCCCGTGCGTCGCGCTGTTTCCGAACACGCCCGCGCAGCTTCGCAGCGAAACCGCGGAAGAGGCCTGGAACCCCGATAACCTGCTCTGCCGCGCGGTCCGCGCCATTCGTGAGCGCTATGGCGATGCGATCGGCGTGATCTGCGACGTCGCGCTCGATCCCTATACCAGCCATGGGCAGGATGGCTTGCTGGACGAGCATAACTATGTCGCCAACGATGCCACGATCGACGCACTGGTGAAACAGTCTCTCAACCAGGCTGCGGCAGGTGCCGACGTGATCGCCCCGTCGGACATGATGGACGGGCGCGTTGGCGCGATCCGGCAGGCGCTGGAAGAAGCCGGGCACTCCAACGTCCAGATCATGAGCTACGCCGCCAAGTTCGCCTCCGCGTTCTACGGTCCGTTCCGCGATGCGGTGGGCACGGGCGGCAGGCTGAAGGGCGACAAGCGCACCTACCAGCTTGACCCCGGCAACAGCGACGAAGCGATGCGCGAGATCGCGCTCGACATTGCCGAGGGTGCCGACAGCGTGATGGTCAAGCCGGGCCTTGCCTATCTCGACATCATCCGCATGGCGCGCGACCGCTTCGACGTGCCGATTTTCGCTTATCAGGTGAGCGGTGAATACGCGCTGGTCGAGGCGGGTGTTGCCGCCGGCGTGGGCGAGCGCGCTCCGCTGGTGATGGAAAAGCTGATCGCGTTCAAGCGCGCAGGATGCGCCGGCATTCTGACCTATTACGCGCCTTTCGCGGCGCGCCTTCTTACCGGCTGAGCCGCGTGGGCGAATTCCGGCATCAAACCGACCGGCTGATCCTGCGCGACTGGCGCGAGGAGGACTGGCCGCTTTTCTGGGAAGGGACCAACACGCCTGCGGTCATGCGCTGGCTGGGCGGGGTGTGCGATGCGGACAAGCGGGCCGGGGCGCAGGATCGCCTGCTGAGCTATCAGCGCGATCACGGCCACACCTTCTGGGTGGTCGAGCGCAAGGCTGATGGCGCGATCCTTGGCTTTTGCGGGCTCAAGCGGTGCAACCAGGCGGGTGGGCCGCTGGGCATGATGGAGGTTGGCTGGCGGCTGCGCGAGGATGCGTGGGGCCAGGGCTATGCCAGGGAGGCGGCCAGCGCCTCGCTCGACCTCGCGTTCGAGCGTTTCGGGGCCGATGAGGTCGTCGCGCTGACCGTGGCGCGCAACACCGCGAGCTGGGGTCTGATGGTGCGGCTGGGCATGCAGCGGCGCGAGGATCTGGACTTTCCCAATGCCGATTTCGATCCGGAAGAGCCGACGATCATCGTATACTCGATCACCCGGCGCGAATGGCAGGTAGCGCGTGGCTGAGTCGATCCTCGAGACCGAGCGACTGCGGTTGCGCCGGATCGAGCCGGGCGATGCCCAGCTGCAGTTCCGCCTGCTCAACACCCCGGCGGTGATGCACCATCTGGGTGGGCCGCTTTCTGTGGAGGCGATCGAGCAGAAGCACAGCAAATCGATGGACCTTCACGAGCACGAGGGTTTCAGCTTCCTGTTCCTGATCGAGCGCGACACCGACGAGTTCGTGGGGCACTGCGGGCTCAAGCGCGTCGATGCGGAGGGTGCACGCAACCCCGGCGACTTCGAGATCGGCTGGCTGATCCGCGAGGACCGCTGGCGGCGCGGCTATGCCATCGAAGCGGTCCGCGCGGTGCTGCGCTGGGCCTTTGTCGATCACGATGCGCCGCACGTCGTCGCGCTGACATCGCATGCCAACGAGCCGAGCTGGCGGCTGATGGAACGGCTGGGGATGGAGCGGCGCGAAGACCTCGACTTCGAGAACCCGCGCTTCCCGCCGGAGGACAACCCGACCATCCTTTACTCGCTCGGCCGAGAGGCGTGGGACGCCCAAGACCGGCACGCGGCATGAGCGCACCTGTGCGTCCTCTGCCGTTCCGGGCGCTGTTCGTCGCGACGATCCTGCTCGGCAGCTTTCTGCTGTTCCTCGTCCAGCCGCTGGTCGCGCGGCTTGCGCTGCCGCAGCTGGGTGGTGCGCCGGCGGTGTGGAACAGCGCGATGTTGGTCTATCAGGCGCTGCTGCTGGGCGGTTATGCCTATGCCCACGCGATCTCCCGGCTGACGATCCGGCGGCAGGCGCTGATCCACCTCGCGCTGATGGTGGTCGCGCTGGTCTTCCTGCCCATCGCGCTGGCCGATGTGCCGCGGCCCAGCGGGTACGAGGTGTTCTGGGTCCCGCTGCTGCTGGTCGCCACCATCGGTGCGCCCTTCTTCGTGATTGCCGCGCAGGCCCCGCTGATCCAGCGCTGGTATGCTGCCGAGCCGTCCGCAGGCGACCCCTACTGGCTCTACGCCGCTTCCAACATCGGCAGTTTTGCAGGCCTGCTGAGCTATCCACTCCTGCTCGAGCCCAATCTGCCGCTGGCGGGCCAGAGCATTGTCTGGGCGGCGGGCTACGGCGTGCTGATCGTGTGCATGGGTCTGCTCGCCTGGACCCGGTGGCGCACGCCCGATGTCGCTGCGCAGGGCCCGGCGGAGGGAGACGATGCCGAGCCGATCGGCTGGCGGCGGATCGCGCTGTGGCTCGCACTGTCCGCTGTCCCATCGGGCCTGATGCTCTCGACCACCACGCATCTGACCACCGACATCGTCGCGATGCCGCTGCTGTGGGTGCTGCCACTGGGGCTCTACCTGCTCAGCTTCGTGTTCGCATTCAACGCCCGCAGCACGCTGGGCTTCGCGCTCGCCCGCACTGCACCCACTGTGATCCTGCTGGTCGGCGCGATGGCGATGGTCAGCCGCGGAGCGGACGGGATCTCGATCGCGATCGCGGCGGTGCTGATGCTGTTCGTGGTCGCAACCGCGCTCCATCGCCGCCTCTATGCCACGCGCCCGGAGCCTGCCCGGCTGACCCTGTTTTACCTCGTGATGAGCGCCGGGGGTGCGCTGGGCGGGCTGTTCGCCGCGATCGTTGCGCCGCTGCTGTTCGACTGGGTGTGGGAGCATCCGCTGCTGGTGCTCGCTGCCGCTGCGCTCCTCCCGCAGACCCCGCTGGTGCCGTGGATGGACCGGCTGGGGCTGAGCGCACGCCAGCGCAGGGTGGCACGGCTGGCTCTCGTTCTAGGGGCGGCGCTGCTCGGCTGGTGGATGACCCGGGCGATCGACGCGCAGGGGGACATGACGGTCCACCTCCTGCTGCTCGCCATCGCGCTGCTGGGTGTGCTGGCGCTGGGCAACCGATGGGCGTTCCTCGCGATCCTGCTGATCCTGATGCTCGCGCGCGGAGGCTGGATCACGCTGGGCGAAAGCGCGGCGGGGATTCGCGAACGCAGCTATTTCGGCGTCTACACCGTGCGCCAGTTCGCCAATCCGCCGACCCGCGTACTGTCGCACGGGACCACGATCCACGGGCGACAGTTCCTCGATCCCGAGCGGCGCGACCTGCCGACCAGCTATTACGGGCCGACCTCGGGCGTGGGCCTTGCCCTGTCGGCGGCGGACGCGATCTACGGAGACGAGGCGCAGATCGGCGTGATCGGCCTCGGGACCGGCACGCTCGCCTGTTACCGCGAGCCGGGGCAGCGCTACACCTTCTACGAGATCGACCCGATGGTGGTCGACTACTCACGCAACGGGGTGTTCACCTACCTCAGCGACTGCGCGCCCGATGCGCAGATCCACCTGGGCGATGCGCGGCTGGAGCTGGAGGCGGAGCCTGCCCAGCAATACGACATCCTCGCAGTCGACGCGTTCAGCTCCGACGCGATCCCGCTGCACCTGCTGACCCGCGAGGCGATGCATGCCTATGGCCGTGCGCTGAAGCCCGACGGGCTGATGCTGATCCACATCTCCAACCGCTACGTAAACCTGCGGCCGGTGATCGCTGCGCATGCGCTGGAGAACGGCTGGATCGCGCTGATGCGCGCCGATCCGGGCGATCCGGAGCAGGGCATCTCGGCCAGCTACTGGGTCGCCATCGCCAGCGATGCGGTGCCGATGGCCAAGCTGCTGCAATCCAGCCCGCAGACCAACTGGATCGAACTGGGCGACCCGCGCGGCCCCGCGTGGACCGACGATTTCGCCTCGATCCTGCCCTATCTCGACTGGGGCACCATACTGGGAGACAGATGATGACCGACACGATCAGCAGACCCGGCGTGCGCCTGATCGAGATTCACGGCAAGGCGCCGCAAATCCACGAGAGCGCCTTCATCGCGCCCGGCTGCACGATCGTGGGCGATGTCACGATCGGGGCGGGCAGCTCGATCTGGTACAACTGCGTGCTGCGCGCCGATGTCAGCAGCATCACGATCGGGGAACGGACCAATGTGCAGGATGGCAGCGTGCTCCACTGCGACGGGCCTTCGCCGCAATATCCCGATGGCTGCCCGCTGGTGATCGGCGACGACGTGCTGATCGGCCACATGGCGATGGTCCACGGCTGCATTATCGAGGATCGCGGCTTCGTAGGCCTGGGCGCGATTGCGATGAACAAGGCGGTGATCGCCAGCGATGCGATGCTGGCCGCAGGCGCGATGCTGACCGAGACCAAGGTGATGGGCGCGCGCGAGCTGTGGGGCGGCCGCCCTGCGCGCAAGATGCGCGATCTCGACGATGCGGCGATTGCCGGCATGAAGCTGGGCGTGGCGCACTACGCCGAAAACGCGAAGCACCACGCGGCGGCGGTCGCTGCAGGCGAGCAGCCCTGACACACCTGACACACAGTCCAGGGGTTGAAACCCGCTCGATCGACGGGCGCGAATTGATCGCCTGTCTCGATCAGGAGCGATTGGGATGCGCACAAGAATACGGACCATGGGAAAGAACGGCCTGACCATGCCATGGCAGAGCATCTGTAGGACAGTGCGCAATCGCGCCGAGTGCGATGGCGCGCCCCAAGGCTGACCTCCCCGA
The DNA here is from genome assembly GCF_015999305.1 of Erythrobacter sp. YJ-T3-07. Taxonomy (NCBI): domain Bacteria; kingdom Pseudomonadati; phylum Pseudomonadota; class Alphaproteobacteria; order Sphingomonadales; family Erythrobacteraceae; genus Erythrobacter; species Erythrobacter sp. YJ-T3-07. Next base: position 261,562 of record NZ_JAEAGP010000001.1, read on the forward strand.
TGCGCAGGCGCTGCGCGCGCTGGTCCGCTCGGGCGAATTGCGCGTGCGGGTAACGCCCGGCGCACGCACCGAATCGCTCGCGATCGTCGACGGCGGCGTTCAGGCGAAGGTCCGCGCAAAGCCGCAGGACGGCGCAGCCAATACCGCGGTCGCGGAACTGGTTGCCAAGGCGCTCGGCATCCCCAAATCGCGCTGCACGCTGTTGCGCGGCGCAACTTCGCGCGAAAAGGTGCTGGGCGTTACGCTTTAACGGGCGCGATGCGCGTTGCCGCCAGGCACAGCGCCAGCGCCAGCCCGCCCGCGACCCACAGCGAGGCGGCGCCCCAGTGCATCGCGAGCACCCCGCCGCACAGCGCGCCGACCAGCAGGCTGACCCACAGCAGCGCGAAGGGCAGCGGATCGGCCTTGCGGTCTCCGGACAGGCGATCGGCGATCAATTGCCCCGTGCGCACCAGCGCGCCGGTCATGTAGGTCAGCCCCACCGGGCTCTCGCGATTGGCGCTGAGCACGGTGTTGAGCGCACCCATCGCGATCACCAGCAGACCGAGCGAGATCTCGCGCAGCTCCGCCACCCGTGCCAACGCCGCGCAGATCAGCAGCGTGGCAACCAACCCGGTCACCACCACCTTGCGTCGTGACGCCACCCGGTCCCCCACCAGCGTGCCCGTCACCACCCCGATCACGAAACCCGCGATCAGCAGCGCGGGCACCGCCACGCGGCTAGCCCCCTCGGCCAGATCGCGCGCGAGAAGCGTGGTGTTGCCGGTCATGAAGGACACGAAATAGCCGTTCAGCTGGAGATAGCCGGTAACGTCCACGAAGCCAGCCAGTCCGGCGACGGCATAGGCGAAGAGACGCTGCGGAGGCGTGAAGCGCTGCATGCAGGTGGCGGTACACTGCGCGCGCATAGGATTGAAGATGCGGCGGTGGTGCTGTCGTGACGTCAGTATTCGCGCCGACCTCTCTATCCCGTCAGCCGGGGTGACGAGGAAGAAGAGGTCAGTCCCGCACCAGCGCCTGCAGCGCCTCGATCCGGTCCGCCTCGTGCGGGGGCTTGTCCCAGCGGATGCGGTGGATGCGGGGGAAGCGCATCGCGAGGCCACTCTTGTGGCGCTTGCTCGCGTGGACCGAATCGAACGCGACCTCGAACACCAGGCTCCGGTCGGTCTCGCGCACGGGCCCGAAGCGGTTGACCGTGTTCTGGCGTACGTGGCGGTCGATCTTTTTCAGCTCGGCATCGGTGAAGCCCGAATAGGCCTTGCCCACCGGCAGCAGGTCCGCGCCCGCATCAGGATCGCCGTCCCAGCAGCCGAAGGTGTAATCGGAATAGAAGCTGGAGCGTTTGCCTGACCCACGCTGCGCGTACATCAGCACGCAGTCGACCAGCAGCGGGTCGCGCTTCCACTTGTACCATAGCCCGGTGCGGCGGCCCGGGACGTAGGGCGAATCGCGGCGTTTGAGCATCAGCCCTTCGATCGCGTCGTCGCGTGCGCCTTCGCGGATCTGCGCCAGATGCTCGAAATCGCGCGCTTCGACGATGGCGCTGAGGTCGAAGCGCTCGGACGGCAGCCGCGCCATCAGCGCTTCGAGCGCCGCGCGCCGCTCGTGCCACGGCTTGTCGCGCAGGTTCTCCCCATCGAGCGAGAGGACATCGTAGACGCGCACGAAGGCGGGGCTTTCGGCCAGCATCTTCTTGCTGACGGTCTTGCGCCCCAGCCGCTGCTGCAGCGCGTTGAAGCTCGCCGCGCCTCCCGCTTCGCCGCCCTGCGTGCTGCCCTGCACCAGCAATTCGCCATCGAGGATCGCGGGAAAGTCGAGCGCCGGCAGCATTTCGGGGAAGGTGTGCGAAATATCGTCGCCGCCGCGCGAAAAAAGCCGCGTCTCTTCTCCGGCATGGACCAGCTGCACGCGAATCCCGTCCCACTTCCACTCGGCGACATAGTCGTCGAGGCTGACCACCGTGTCTTCCAGCGGATGCGCGAGCATGAAGGGCTTGAACAGCGGGATACCGGCCATGTCGGGCGGGTCCGCACCCTCGGCGGCCCAGGCGAACAGTTCGGGATAGGGCGGGGCGAGGCCGTGCCAGTATTCCTCGACCTCCTCGACCGGCACATCGAACGCATCGGCAAAGGCGACCTTGGCGAGCCGGGCGGAAATGCCGATCCGCATCGCCCCGGTGGCGAGCTTGAGGAGGGCGTAGCGGCCCGACACATCGAGCCGGTCGAGCAGCGCGGGCAGTTCGGTCAGCACGGACTTGCGCGTCATCCCCTTGAGCAGCTCCACCGTCTCGCTCACGCTCGGCGGGGAAGGCGCATCGTCGGGTTGGGGCCACAGCAGGCTCGCCGTTTCCGCCGTGTCACCCACGAAATCGCGGCTGAGCGTCCACAGCACGGGATCGACCCGTTCCTTCAGCAAGGTGCGAATGGTGGAGGATTTGACTGCGGGAAAGTCCAGCCCGTCGCTGAGCGCGGCGAGTGCCCAGCCGCGGTCGGGATCGGGCGTGGCGCGCAGATATTCGCCGATCAGGCGCAGTTTCTCGTTGCGGCTGCGGGTGTAGACCAGCGCGTCGATCAGGGCGGCGAATTGCTCCATTTCTCAATCCGTTCTTGCGCACGGCGCTGGGCGTGCGATGATTGCCGCCGGGCGCATCGCGCGCCCCGCCATTCCACCGGAGAGACTGCCATGAAGACCGCCCTTTTTGCCCTGCCGCTGCTGCTTGCGACCACCGTCGCCCCCGCAATCGCGCAGGACGACCATTCCGGCCACGAAGAGGCCGCTACCGCCTACACGATCGAGACCCCGATCGAGACGCTGATGGCGAACGAGACGACCAAGGCGATCGTCCTCGCCGAGCTTCCTGGCCTCGACGAACATCCCGCCTATGGCCAGTTCAAGGCGCTGAGCCTCAAGGCCGTGCAGCCCTTCTCGCAAGGCGTGATCACCGACGAGAAGCTGACCGCGATCTCGGCGAAGCTGGCCGAAATCAAGTAGGGCCGTCTGACCTATGGCCGGTGTCCGCCTGTTGTCGGGCACCGGTCGCACTCCCCTCGCGGGGCCGAGCGTCGGCAACCGGCCCTTGTGGGCGCGGCGATAGCAGGTCGCGTCGGTCGAAGCGGCGAAGAGTCCCATGCGGCGATAACCAAGGATCGGCCGGATAGCTCCCGTCCGGGCCCGGATGCGTATCGAATGGGCGCAGTTGCGCGGCGCAAGGGGCGGTGGCACATCCTGTCGCCACGGGGGGCACGCCATGAGTCGACTTGGTTCACACATCGAAGCGCACGCAACATCGCGGATCGGATGGCTTCGCGCCGCGGTCATGGGGGCCAACGACGGGATCGTGTCGACCGCCAGCCTGATCATCGGTGTCGCATCGGCCAGTGCCAGCACGAATGGCGTGCTGGTTGCGGGCATTTCCGCGCTCTTTGCCGGTGCGATGTCGATGGCTGCGGGCGAATATGTCTCGGTCAGTTCGCAAGCCGATACCGAAAAGGCCGATCTTGCGCGCGAAGCCGCCGAGCTGGCCGATCAACCCGACCAGGAACTCGCCGAACTGACGAAGCTGTACGAGGAGCGCGGGGTGCAGCCCGAAACCGCGCTTGCCGTTGCCCAGCAGATGACCGCGTTCGATGCGCTGGGCGCGCATAGCCGGGACGAACTCGGCATTTCGCACGCGACGAAGGCGCGCCCGCTGCAGGCTGCGGTTACCTCCGCGCTGACCTTCACGGCCGGCGCGGCGGCGCCGCTGGTGGTGGTGCCGCTTGCCGCGCCGCAGATGCTGGTCCCGGCGGTGGGCGTGATTTCGCTCGTCTGCCTTGCCGTGCTGGGTGCGCTGGGTGCGCGGACCGGCGGCGCGCCGATCCTGCCGTCCGTGCTGCGGGTGGTCTTCTGGGGAGCGCTCGCGATGGCGGTCACCGCAGGGGTGGGCAAGCTGTTCGGTGTCGCGGTGGGATAGCAGGCGAGGCTTTCGCTGCTTCCTCGGGTCATCCCCGTCAATCGTCCTCATCCTCGTACCCGACCAGCGCAAGCGCGCGGGCGGGCCGCTGGTGCAGCTGGCACCAGCGCAGCAATGCCTCCTCTCGACCATGCGTGATCCAGGTTTCTTGCGGGTCGACCTCGCGAATCGTATCGGTCAGCTCGCCCCAGTCGGCATGGTCGGAGATGATCAGCGGCAGCTCGACATTGCGCTGCCGCGCGCGTTGGCGCACCCGCATCCAGCCTGACGCCATGGCGGTAATTGAATCGGGCAGGCGGCGGCTCCACCGGTCGTTGAGTGCGGAGGGCGGGCACACGACGATGTGGCCGCGCATGTCGTCCTTCTCGTGATCGGAGACGAGCCGCAGCTCGCCCAGATCGACGCCGTGCTCTTCATACAGGCGGCACATCTTCTCCATCGCGCCGTGGAGATAGATCGGGTCGGCATGCCCCGCCGCGCGCAGCTCCGCGATCACCCGCTGCGCCTTGCCCAGCGCGTAGGCACCCACCAGCACACAGGAATCGGGATGCGCGGCAAGCCGGTCGGTCAGCTTGGCCATCTCGCCCGCGATCGGGGGGTGGGTGAACACCGGCAGGCCGAAGGTCGCCTCGGTGATGAAGATGTCGCACGGCGTCACTTCGAACGGCGGGCAGGTCGGGTCCGGACGGCGCTTGTAGTCGCCGGTGACGACGATCCGCTCGCCCGCATGCTCGAGCAATATCTGCGCGCTGCCCAGCACGTGGCCTGCGGGAATATAGGTGACATCGACGCCGCCCTTCAGGCGGATCGTCTCACCATAGTGGACCGGCTCTGCCCGGTGCGGAATCTCGCCCGCGTCGTCCTCGGCCCCGGTGCGGTACCGCAGCTCCATGATCGCGAGCGTTTCGGGCGTGGCATAGGTGGTGCCATGCCCACCGCGCGCATGGTCGGCATGGCCGTGGGTGACGAGCGCGGTGTCGACAGGGCGCGACGGATCGACCCACGCGTCGGCGGGCACAACGTGGATGCCGTGCGGATGCGGCTGGATCCAAGAGAAAGGAGCGGCGGGCATGCCGGAATAACCTAGGCAGAGGACGCCGCGTTCCCCACGCGCCGCAATCCCACCCCGCTGCGACTAGCGAGCAAGCTCGCAAGTCTCTCTGCCCCTCCCTTGAGGGAGGGGTTGGGGTGGGTGTTCGACGGTTGAGGCCTAGCTCTCGCTATCCTTCTCGACCCCGCTATCGGCTTCACCCGACGCCTTCTTCTTCCCCTGAGCCTTCTTCCGCTTCGCCTTGGGCGGTGCAGGCGTCAGCTCGAAGTGCGGCTTGCCGTCCTTCAGCGTCACGTTGACCTCGCCGCCGTCGGCCAGCTTGCCGAACAGCAGTTCCTCGGCCAGCGGCTGCTTGATCTTTTCCTGGATCAGGCGGCCCATCGGGCGCGCGCCATAGAGCCGATCATAGCCCTTGTCGCCGAGCCACTTCTTGGCTGCGTCGTCAAACTGGATGTCGACGTTCTGTTCGGCCAGCTGAAGCTCCAACTGGATGATGAACTTGTCGACCACCCGGGCGATGGTGTCCTTGCCAAGGTAACCGAACGGCACGATCGCATCGAGGCGGTTGCGGAATTCAGGGGTGAACATCTGCTTCACCGCCTCCTCGCTCGCATCCTCCTTGCTCACATCGCCGAAGCCGATGCCGCTGCGCGCCATGTCGGCCGCGCCGGCATTGGTGGTCATGATCAGCACCACGTTGCGGAAATCGACCGTCTTGCCGTGATGGTCGGTCAGGCGGCCATTATCCATCACCTGCAGCAGGATGTTGAACAGGTCCGGGTGCGCCTTCTCGATCTCGTCGAGCAGCAGCACGCTGTGCGGATTCTGGTCGACCGCATCGGTCAGCAGGCCGCCCTGGTCGTAGCCGACGTAGCCCGGAGGCGCACCGATCAGCCGCGACACGGAGTGCCGCTCCATATATTCGGACATGTCGAAGCGCTTGAGCTCGATCCCCATGATGCTGGCGAGCTGACGCGCGACCTCGGTCTTGCCGACGCCGGTCGGGCCGGAGAACAGGAACGAGCCGATCGGCTTGTCCGGATCGCGAAGCCCTGCGCGGCTCAGCTTCATCGCGGTCGAGAGCTTCTTGACCGCCGCGTCCTGCCCGAAGACGACCTGCTTCAGATCGCGTTCGAGGTTCTCGAGCGCGGCCTTGTCGTCCTTGCTCACCGATTTGGGCGGGATGCGCGCCATCGTCGCGATGACCTGTTCGATCTCGCGGGCGGTGATCTTCTTCTTGCGGCGGCTGGGCGGGACCAGCATCTGCATCGCGCCGACCTCGTCGACCACGTCGATCGCCTTGTCGGGCAACTTGCGGTCGTTGATGTAGCGCGCGCTCAGCTCGACCGCGGTTTTCAGAGCATCGGCGGTGTAGGTCACCTTGTGATGCTGCTCGAACGCGGATTTGAGGCCCTTGAGGATCTTGACCGTATCTTCGATCGTCGGCTCGTTGACGTCGATCTTCTGGAACCGGCGCAGCAGCGCGCGATCCTTTTCGAAGTGGTTGCGGAATTCCTTGTAGGTGGTCGACCCGATGCAGCGGATCGCACCGCTCGACAATGCGGGCTTGAGCAGGTTGGACGCATCCATCGCCCCACCTGAGGTCGCACCGGCGCCGATCACCGTGTGGATCTCGTCGATGAACAAAATCGCGTGCGGCATCTTTTCGAGTTCGGAGACGACCTGCTTGAGCCGTTCCTCGAAATCGCCGCGATAGCGCGTGCCCGCGAGCAGCGCGCCCATGTCGAGCGAGTAGATCACCGCCTCGTTGAGCACCTCGGGCACGTCGCCTTCGATGATCTTGCGCGCGAGGCCTTCGGCAATCGCGGTCTTCCCGACACCGGGGTCGCCGACATAGAGCGGGTTGTTCTTGGATCGGCGGCACAGGATCTGGATCGTGCGGTCCACTTCCGGCCCGCGCCCGATCAGCGGGTCGATCTTGCCGCCCTGCGCTTTGGTGTTGAGGTTGACCGTGAACTGGTCGAGCGCGGTCTCCTTCTTGCTGCCCTTGGCCTCTTCCTTCTCCTCAGCCTCGGCCTCGTCGGCACCGCGCGGCGAGCGCGGCTCGATCGCCTGGCCGCCCTTGCCGATGCCGTGGCTGATGAAGCTGACCGCATCGAGCCGGCTCATATCCTGCTGCTGGAGGAAATAGACCGCGTAGGAATCGCGTTCGGAAAACAGTGCGACCAGCACGTTGGCGCCGGTCACGGTATCCTTGCCCGAAGACTGGACGTGCAGGATCGCGCGCTGGACCACCCGCTGGAAACCGGCGGTCGGCTGCGGTTCGCCCGATTCCTCGGCCTTCAGAGACTGGTATTCCTGGTCGAGATAGGTGCGGACCACGTCTGCCAGCTCGGCGAGGTCGACGCCGCATGCGCCCATCACTTCGGCTGCGTCCTCGTCGGCGATCAGCGCGAGCAGCAGGTGTTCGAGCGTGGCGTATTCGTGGCGTCGCTCCCGCGCGCCATCGAGCGCGGCGTGGAGGGTCTTTTCGAGATTCTGGGCGAAGCTAGGCATGGTGCTCCTGCGGGGTATGGCAGCGCGAAGCTGGGCTGCGGAATGTCACCGAAAGTCTGCGCAAGGGGTTTAGCGCAAGGTGAACAGGTTGCCTGAGATATTGGATGCCGCCGGTGCCATGTGAAGGGCGCGGCACGCTCAATCCTCGTTTTTCTTGGCAAACAGCGCCTCTGCCGCGCTGCGTTGTTGCGAGTATCGCGTCCGGTGCTGTTCGACCCGCGCGATTTCCAGCTGCAGCATGCGGATGCGGTTATCGAGTTCGAACTGCGACAGGCGCGTCAGATCCTCCGCAGCCAGCTGGCTGGCCGCATCGCTGGCAGGGCGGGGGCCGACGTCTTCTTCCATGACCGCGCCACCTTCCTCCCAGCATCGCTTGCTGTCAATGCACGCTGAAGCTAGGTGGCGGGCTCGCGACAGACCTGTTGCCCGCGATTTTGGGGGGAAATCGATGCCAGCCGTGCCCGACACCATGCAAGCTATCGGCTTTGCCGAGCCCGGCGGACCCGAGGTGCTCAGGCTTGAGCAGGACGTGCCGGTGCCGCAGCCCGGTCCGGGCGAGATCCTGCTGAAGGTCGCCTATGCCGGTGTCAACCGGCCCGACTGCATCCAGCGCGCGGGCAATTATCCCGCCCCGCCGGGCGCTTCGCCCATCCTCGGGCTGGAAGCTGCGGGCGAGATCGTCGCGGTGGGCGAGGGCGTCGATCCCGCGCGGCTGGGCGAGCATGTCTGCGCGCTGACGCCGGGCGGTGCCTATGCGCAATATTGCGCGGTGCCCGCCGGCCACACGCTGCCCGTGCCCGAAGCGATCACCCTGGCGGAGGCGGCGGCGCTGCCCGAAACCCTGTTCACCGTGTGGCACAATGTCTTCCAGCGCGGGATGGCGCGCGACGGGGAGACACTGCTGGTCCACGGCGGCACCAGCGGGATCGGCACGATGGCGATCATGCTGGGCAAGGCGTTCGGCCTGAAGGTGATCGTGACCGCAGGCAGCGAGGAAAAGTGCGAGGCCGCGCGGCGTGTGGGTGCCGATCATGCGATCGATTACAAGACCACCGATTTCGTCGAGGCGGTCGGCAATATCACCGGCGGCGAGGGGGTCGATCTGGTGCTCGACATGGTCTCTGGCGACTATGTCGCGCGCAATCTCAAGTGCCTCAAGCCCGGCGGGCGGCACGTGACGATCGCGGTGCTCGGCGGAATGAAGGCCGAGATCAACATGGCGCTGGTCATGTCCAAGCGGCTGATGCTGACCGGATCGACTCTGCGCCCGCGCTCGGACGCGTTCAAGGCCGCGCTGGGCAGCGAGATCGCGCGCGAGGCGTGGTCGCTGGTCGAAGAAGGCGCGGTGCGCCCGGTTATGGACAAGATCTTCCCGCTGGCCGAGGCAGCCGCAGCGCACACGCGGATGGAGGCGGGCGATCACATCGGCAAGATCGTGCTCGCGGTTGACGAAGAACTCTAGGCACCTCCAAAGTCGCCGACTTCATGGCGATATGACGGACAGGACTGTGGAAATTAGCGGTACTGTAACCGTTCTGTGAGTCGTCTGTAACAATAGCGGTCTACCCCACGCCCAATATGCCGCACGGAATACGAGATATTCTTTGCGGGCTTTTGGACGATGAACCTCCCTTTAGGGGGACAACAGGGGCCGCCCACCGCCATGTTCGACCAGACCACGCCCGACAGCTTGCCAAAGGAATTCGCCGCCTTCGCGGGCGGCGCAGGCAACGTCTCCGCCTTTCCCTCGATCGAGCCTTCGGTGCCCGAGCCCCAGGACGGCAAGCGCCGCCGTTTCCGCACGATCTGGATCAGCGACGTGCACCTGGGCACCAAGGGCTGCAATGCGGAGATGCTGATCGACTTCCTCGACAGCACCGATTCCGAGACGATGTATCTGGTGGGCGACATCATCGACGGCTGGCGGCTGAAGAAGAAGTTCTACTGGCCCGCCGCGCATAACGACATCGTCTGGCGGATTCTCAAGCGGGCCAAGCGCGGGACGCGGATCGTCTATATTCCCGGCAACCACGACGAAGTCGTGCGGCCCTTCTGCGGGATGAATTTCGGCGACGTCGAAATCCGCCGCGCCGCGTTCCACACCACCGCCGACGGGCGCCGGCTGATGGTTCTGCATGGCGACGAATTCGATACCGTCATGCTCACCCACAGGTGGCTCGCATTCGTGGGCGATACCGCCTACCATCTGATGATGGCGCTGAATCAATGGGTCAACAAGGCCCGCACAGCGTTGGGGATGCCCTACTGGTCGCTGTCCAAGGCGGCCAAGCACAAGGTGAAGAATGCGGTCGAGTTCATCTCGAAATACGAGGAAATCGTTGCCCGCGCCGCCGGAGAGCGCGGGGTCGACGGGGTCGTGTGTGGCCATATCCACACCGCAGAGCACCGCATGTTCGCGCATCACGGGCGCGAGATCGAATACTGGAACGACGGCGACTGGGTCGAAGGGTGCAACGCGCTGGTCGAACATTTCGACGGGCGGATGGAAATCCTCCACTGGCCCGACGAGATTGCGAAGCGCGAAACCGCCCCTGCCGCGCATGACGGCGCGGCGGACGATGTGCGGGCGGTCGCCTGATGCTGCTGGTCGAACCTGGGGGCTTGGCTGAGTTGGCCGAACTGCCGCCCAAGTCGATCGCGATCGTCACCGACGCGTGGTTTCCGCAGATGAACGGCGTGGTCCGCACGCTGACCACCACCTGCGACATCCTGCGCGCGCATGGGCATCAGGTCGATATGATCACGCCCGATCAGTATCCCTCGCTGCCCTGCCCGACCTATCCCGAAATCCGCCTCGCGCTGACCCTGCCCGGTACCGTGGGCCGGCGGCTGTCGGACCTGCACCCCGATGCGGTGCATATCGCCACCGAAGGCCCGCTGGGGCTGGCCGCGCGGCGATATTGCATGGCCAAGGCGGTGCCGTTCACCACCGCCTATCACACGCAGTTTCCCGATTATGTCGCGCGGCGCACCTCGCTGCCGTCGGATGCGTTCTGGCCCTATATCCGCTGGTTCCACCGCCCCGCGCAGCGGGTGATGGTGGCGACCGAGAGCATCCGCGAGGAACTGCGCGCGCAGGGCCTCACCCGGCTGCATCACTGGGGCCGCGGGGTCGATCTGGAGGCGTTTCATCCCGATGTCGGCCCCTGCGAGGATTACGAGGGGCTGGTCCGCCCGATCCAGCTCTATGTCGGACGGGTCGCGGTGGAGAAGAATATCGAGGCGTTCCTGCGCACCACAAGGCCGGGCACCAAGGTGGTGGTCGGCGACGGTCCGGCCCGCGCCGATCTGGAAGCGCGCTATCCCGAGGCGGTGTTCCTCGGCAAGCGCAGCGGAGACGCGCTCGCTCGCTGCTACGCCAATGCCGACGTGTTCGTGTTCCCCAGCAAGACCGACACGTTCGGGCTGGTGATGATCGAGGCGCTGGCCTGCGGCACCCCGGTTGCCGCCTTCCCCGTACCCGGCCCGCGCGACGTGCTGAGCGAGGAAGCGGGCGCGATGCGCGACGATCTCGACGATGCGATCGCCAATGCGCTGCTGCGCGATCGCCAGACCTGCGCCCAGTATGGCGCGCAGTTCAGCTGGGAAAAGGCGACCCTGCAGTTCGTCGCCGGGCTCGAAGAGTTCGATGGAGAAACCCTCACTCCCTGAGCGACTCCCTGAAATGCCGATCTTCCTTGCCCAAAGGCGGCGCGATCCTTACAATAGCGCTTACGAGGCCGCTCCTGCATGGGGCGGCCCTTTCATTTTCAGGGCTCCGCCAACCGATCGGAGCCGAGCAGTTCAGGATGACCGTCATGGCCGACCAACCCACTCCGCTGATGCCGCACGCGACCGCCACCTGGCTGGTCGACAATACCGGCCTGAGCTTCGAGCAGATCGCCGAGTTCTGCGGGCTGCATATCCTCGAAGTGCAGGCGATGGCAGACGATCTGGCAGGCAGCAAATATACCGGGCGCGACCCGGTCTATGCGGGCGAACTGACCCAGGAAGAGATCGAGCGCGGTCAGGCCGACAGCACCTACAGCCTCAAGATGCAGAAGGCCCCGGCGGAAGTGACCCGGACCAAGGGCCCGCGCTACACCCCCGTGTCCAAGCGGCAGGACAAGCCGGACGGCATCGCCTGGATCCTGCGCAACCACCCCGAAGTGACCGACGCGCAGATTTCCAAGCTGATCGGTACCACCCGCAATACGATCGGTGCGATCCGCGAACGCAGCCACTGGAACATCCAGAACATCCAGCCGAAAGACCCGGTGACTTTGGGCCTGTGCTCGCAGCGCGAGCTCGACGCGGTGGTCAAGGCTGCGGCGAAGAAGGCCGGGCTGGAAAACGCCGTCTCCGACCCCGCGGTCGAAGCCAGCGACAAGGCGCGCCTGATCGAGGAACTGCGCCGCGAACGCGACGATAACGAGAAGGCCGCCGCCGAAGCCGCGCAGGAAGCCGAAGCCGCCGCCTGGCTGCAGGCCAAGCGCGCGAGCGAGGAAGAGCAGCTGAGCGGTATGCCGATCGGCACCGCAAGCGAAGCGCCCTCCGAGCCGGAAGCCGAAGCGGCCCCCGCCGAGACCCCGGCCGAAACCGACGACGCCGAGGAGCAGACGGAAGAATAATCCGCCTGCGCTCAAGCAAATACTTGCCGAGCCGCGCGCGCGCCTGCATCATGCTTACATGGATGTAAGCAGCAGCAATTATCACCACCCGCGCCCGTGGAACACGCCCATCGAATCGACCACCATGCCCGCGCTGCTGGCGCGGGCGGTGGCGGCGCACCCTGACCGCACGCTGATCGATTTCCTGGGCCGCAAGCTCAGTTATCAGGCGATGCACGCCGAGGCGCGGCGCTTTGCCGCAGGGCTGCAGGCCGCTGGCATCGGGCGCGGCGACCGGGTCGGGCTGTTCCTCCCCAACGTGCCGATCTACGTCTCGGCCTATTACGGCGCGATGCTGGCCGGGGCGACGGTGGTCAATTTCTCGCCGCTCTATTCGGTCGACGAACTCTCCCACCAGGTCGAGGATTCGGGCACCCGGCTGCTGGTCACGGTCGATGCCAATGCGCTCTACGGCACCGCGCAGGCGGTGCTTGAGGGCTCTTCGCTGGAAACGCTGGTGGTGGGCGAACTCGCCGGCATGCTGCCGACTCTCAAGGCGCTGGGCCTCAGGCTGTTCAGGCGCAACGCGATCGCCAGGCCCGCCTATGGGAAGAGCATCGTTCGCTGGGACGCAATGCTGCCGCGCAGCGAGCCGACCCCGGTCGACATCACGCCTGAAGAGATCGCGCTGCTGCAATATACCGGGGGCACCACCGGCCGCCCCAAGGGCGCGATGCTGAGCCATGGCAACCTTGCCGCCAATGCCCAGCAGGTGGACGCGATCGACCCGTTCGACCGCAAGGAACCCGATATCGTGATGGGCGCGCTGCCGCTGTTCCATGTCTTTGCGAACACCTGCGTACTCAACCGCAGCGTCGTGCGCGGGGCGACCATCGCGATGGTCCCGCGGTTCGACGCAGGCGACGTGCTCAAGACGCTCAGCCGCGCAAAAGTGACCGGCTTCCCCGGCGTGCCGACCATGTTCCAGGCGCTGCTCGACCATCCCAAGGCGACGCAGACCGACTTCTCCTCGCTCAAGATCTGCATTTCGGGCGGCGCACCGCTCTCCGATCCGCTGCGCGACAAGTTCGAGGCGCTCTCGGGCGTGCGGCTGGTCGAAGGCTATGGCCTGACCGAGAGTTCGGGCGTGGTCTCGACCAATCCCTACATCGCCACCCGCAAGACGGGGACGATCGGGCAGCCGATTCCGGAGACCAGGCTGCTGCTGCTCGACAAGGAAGACGAGACGAAGCTCGCTCCCGAGGGCGAGCCGGGCGAGCTGGCGATCAACGGCCCGCAGATCATGCAGGGTTACTGGAACTTGCCCGAAGCCGATGCCGAGGTGTTCATCGAGCATCAGGGGCGCAAGTGGCTGCGCACCGGCGATGTCGCGCGGATCGATGCCGACGGCTTCATCGAGATTGTCGACCGGATCAAGGACATGATCGCGGTCGGCGGGTTCAAGGTCTTCCCCAGCCAGGTGGAGGACGTGCTCCAGACTCACCCCGCGATTCGCGACGTGCTGGTGATCGGGGTGCCCGACGATTATCACGGCGAGGTTCCGCGCGCCTACGCGACGCTGCAACCCGATCAGGAAGCCCCCACAGCCGAGGCGCTGCGCGACTGGCTCAACACCCGCGTGGGCAAGCACGAACGGGTCGACCAGGTGGTGATTCGCAAGGAACTGCCGGTGACGATGGTCGGCAAGCTCGACCGCAAGGCGCTGCGGGCCGAAGTGCTCGGCTGATCACGCATCCGCGTTGCGAGGATACAGCGCATGAAAAAGGGGGCCGTCGCGCGATCCGCGACGGCCCCCTTTTTGGGTAAGATCGGCGATCAGTAGTAGTTGGCGCTCGCGCTGGTGCCCTGTTCGTCCGAGCTGTCGTCCGAGGAGAAGGGCGAAATACCCAGATCGGCAGTGGTCGAACCGCTCGCCGAAGAGGTGCTTTCGCCGCTGCTCTCGCTCTGCGCGCTCGACTGGCTTGACGACGCACTGGCGGAACCGGCTTCGCGCGGGGCGAAGCGACCCTGGACCGAGGCGCCCTGTTCCACGGTGAGCGCTTCGTAATGGACATCGCCATTGATCGTCGCGCTGCGCAGGATCACCAGCTCGCGCGCATGGATCGATCCGTCGACCCGCCCGGCGAGGCGCGCGCTTTCCGCCTTCACTTCGCCGGCGATCTGGCTGGCTTCGCCCTGGACCAGCGAGGCGCAGTCGATATCGCCTTCAACCGTGCCGTCGATATGCAGTTCGGTCGAGGCCGCGATGTTGCCGGTGATGGTGACGTCGGCGCCGAGCACCGAGAAGCTCCCCGAGGAGGACGACGACTTAGACACCGGCGTTGCCCTGGGTGTCGCTGGCCGTGCGGGTGCGCTGGGCGCCGGAGTTTCGGCGGACTTTTTTGAGAACATCGGGGGCTAACTCCAAGAATGTGCGCGGATTGACTGCTGTGCCGTTCACTCGAACCTCGAAATGCAAGTGCGGGCCGGTCGAACGACCGGTGCTACCGATTGCGCCGATAACCGTACCTGCTTCAACCCGCTGCCCGACCCGCGCTTCAAAACGCGACATGTGGGCGTAACGGGTTAAGAGACCTTGCCCGTGACTGATTTCGACCACGTTACCATAGCCGCCCTTTCGGCCCACAAATGTCACGGTTCCACGCGCGGTGGCGAAGATAGGCGCGCCCACCCTGGCCGGGAAGTCCAGCCCGCGGTGCATCGCGGCACGCCCGGTGAAGGGATCGCGACGATAGCCGTAGGAGGAATTGACCGCCGCCGCCTTGGTCGGTGCGAACTGCGGCACGCCCTGCAGCGTCGCTTCGAGCGTCGCCATGCGCGAAAGGCTCGCGCCGAGGCGTTCGAATCGGGGATCGATCTCATCGTCCTTGCCGAACAGAGCTTCGAGCGGGCCACCGCGCGCGCTGGTGTCGGCCGAGGCGAGCATCCGCTCGGGATCGAGGCCAAGCTCGCGCAGCGCCCACATCGCACGGCGCGATCGCTGGTCGGCGTAGCGGGTCAGCCCCTCGACGAAGGCGAGCTGGCGCGATTCAATCCGCGCAAGCGAGGCCGCTTCGGGCACCGCAGCGGAGACTTTCTCGACCAGTTCATCGGTCTCGTTCGCGCTGTCGGTGACGGTATCGTGCTTCACCGCATCGGGGGGCAGCATCTCGATCATGCCCTCGATGAAATCCTGCCGCTTCTCCAGATCCTGCGTCACCTCGCCGATATTGGCGCGGTATGCATTCAGCCGCTCTTCCGAGGTGGCGACATCCGCCTCGCGTTCGAGCAGCGCGACCCGCTCCACGCTGGAGCGGTATTGCAGCACGCTCATCACACCCATGCTGCCGACGAAGGCGACCGAGGCGGTCAGTGCCAGCGCGGCGGTGCGTTTCTGAAGTTTCGAACTGATCTTGATGAAACGGACCTGGCCTTGCGAGCGCATGAAAAACTCACGCTCCGGAAACCAGTTTTCCATCCGCTCACGCCACGTGAGCCGGTGCTGCTGTTCGTTGCTCAAGTCGACCCCTACCGTTGTCCCGGTCCCGATTCGGGGGTTAACAGTGGGGTCCGACGCGGTCGAATCCCGTGCCGAGTCGTTAGGACGAACGGAACCCTACCTACGATGAACTGTTAGATACCGATGGCGTTAACCATGTTTACGCGGGAACCACTTGATCATTCGCGGGTTCCGCTGCGCTTGACCGACCGTCCGCCTCCACCATTCCACGCGTCCACCACCGGACGCAGGAGGCGCCGCGTCGGCCTGCTGGGGGGCAGCTTCAACCCGGCGCATGGCGGCCACCGGCGAATCTCGCTGTTCGCGATCGACACACTGGGGCTGGACGAGGTGTGGTGGCTGGTCTCGCCCGGCAATCCGCTCAAGCCGAAAGAGGGCATGGCGCCGCTGGCCGCGCGCTATGCCTCGGCGGTGGCGCAGGCGCGCCGCGCGCCGATCCGGGTGACCGCGATCGAGCGCGAGCTGGGCACGCGCTATACGGTCGACACCATCGCAGCGTTGCAGAATCGCTTCTCAGCCCACGAATTCGTGTGGCTGATGGGGTCTGACAATCTGGTGACGTTCCACAAGTGGCGGGCGTGGCGGCGGATCGTATGGAGCGTGCCGATTGCGGTGATCGCCAGACCGGCGTATGAGATGGCAACCGTCGCCAGCCCCGCGGCGGCCATGCTGCGGCGTTTCCGGGTGGATCCGGCGCAGTTCAGGAAACGGGGTGAGTGGAGCGCACCTATTCTGGTGACATTGCGTTTTGATCCCGATGCCCGGTCCGCCACCGCGATTCGCGCTGGCGCGCCAGACTGGGCCGCCGATTATCGTGACGCTGCTCTCCGCGATCAGATTACCCATCGCCCCATCATAGATTTCAGTACCGATCCGGAGCCGGGCAGCGCATGACTCGCATCTGCTCCCGGCCATTCCCATATCACTGGAATGACAGGAGTATCGACCTCGCCCATGACCAATGTGCAAGCCGCCATCATGCCCGCCACCAAAGCCCCGAGAGTTTCTGCCATGACTGAAGACCGGTCCGACGCGCTCCACGCGCTGGTGATGCAGCAGCTCGACGACGATCAGGCGCAGGACATCGTCAGCATCGACCTGGCCGGCAAGTCGAGCATGGCCGATCACATGGTGGTCGCATCCGGCCGGTCCACCCGGCAGGTCGCCTCGATCGCGCAGAAGCTGGCCGAGAAGATCAAGCAGGACGGTTACGGATCGGTCCGGCTCGAAGGCCTGCCTGCCGCCGACTGGGTGGTGATCGATGCGGGCGACGTGGTGATCCACCTGTTCCGCCCCGAAGTGCGCAGCTTCTATAATATCGAGCGGATGTGGTCCTTCGGCGACGACGAGAACCGGACCGTCGCAGGCAACGCCTAGGTTTCCTTCTTGGTGCGAGCGCTGAACAATGCTGCTTCACATCATCGCTCGCGGCAAGATCGCCCGTTCGCCCGAGGCCGAGCTGGTCGATCGCTATCTGACGCGGATTGCGTGGGACACCAAACTGACCGAACTGCCCGACACCGGCGGCAAGATCCCGCCGACCAAGGATCCGCACCGCACCGTCGCGCTCGACGAGAAAGGCCGCGATCTTTCCTCCGAACAACTCGCCGAAATCCTTGGCCAGTGGCGCGATGGCGGGATTCGCGAGACGCGTTTCCTGATCGGTGCCGCCGACGGGCATAGCGACACCCAGCGCAAGCAAGCGGACCTGCTGCTCGCCTTCGGCAGTGCGACCTGGCCGCACCTGATGGCGCGGGCGATGCTGGCCGAACAGCTTTACCGCGCGACGAGCATTCTTGCAGGACATCCCTATCATCGGGCAGGGTAGTACACGTGCTACACCGCCTCGCCCTGCTTGCCGCGCCGATTGCCGCGATCGCGCTGGTCGTCGCCGCGCCGCAGGTGCGTGGGCAGGGCGTCGAGGCTTACGAAGATGCGGATGCCGTCCGCACCGCGATCGAGCGGGCGCAGCAGGCGTCGCAGCGCGCTGCTGAGCGCGCCCGCTCGCTCGAAGCTGCTGCGGCAGAGGCTGAGCAGGAGGCGGCGAAGGTCGCCCGCCAGTCCGCCGCGCTTGCCGCGCGGATTCAGGAAACCGAGGCGCAGATCGCGGTGGCGCAGGGCCGCCTGTCGCTGATCGCGCGCCAGCAGCGCGCGCTCGACGCGCGGCTCGCCGAGCGGCGCGAACCGCTGATCCGGCTGACCGGCGCTTTGCAGAACGTCTCGCGCAGGCCGTTGGTGCTGTCGGTATTTCGCCCCGGCTCGATCCGCGACAGCATGTATCTGCGCGCGGTTCTGGAAACGACCATTCCCGAAGTGCGCGGGCGCACCGCGGCGCTGCGCGGCGAGATCGACCGTAGCCAGGCCCTGCGTAAACGGGCCGAAACCCTGCTCGCCAAGCTGGCTGAGGAGGAGGGGCGCCTTGCGCTGCGCCGCAAGCAGCTGGCCGAGATCGAGACCCGCAAGCGGCTCGCCGCGCGCCGCCGGGGCGGGGAGGCCGACCGGCAGGAAGAGCGCGCGCTCGCCTTCGCTGAACAGGCGCGCGACCTTGACGGGCTGGTGGCGCGAATCGATGCTGCAGGAACCTTGCGTGAGGAGCTGGCCGCGCTGCCCGGCCCGGTGATGCGCCCGTCCGATCCGGGCCGCGCCCGCACCCGCGCCATACCGATCCCCGCACCGACGCGTGAGCAGGTCCGCTCGCCCGCAGGCCTGCGCCTGCCGGTCGACGGGCGGACGCTGCGCGGTTTCGGATCGGTCGATGGCTCGGGCGTGCGCAGCGACGGCATCCTGCTGCGCGCGGGCGGCGGAGCGCAGGTTGTCACCCCCGCGCCGGGGCGAGTAGCCTTCGCGGGGCCGTTTCGCGGCTATGGGCGGATCGTGATTATCGAGCATCCGGGCGGCTGGACCAGCCTCGTCACCGGGCTCGCCCGCACCGACGTGACCGTCGGCGAGCAGCTGACCGAAGGCGCATCGCTGGGGGTCGCCCCGTCGGCGGGCGGTCCGATCGGGTTCGAACTGCGGCTGGGCGGGCGCCCGGCGAACCCTCTCGACCACCTGTCGAACTGACCTTGCCCGCTTGCGGCTACGCCCCAAGTGCATCTGGCGTTAATGGCTTGCTCCCTATAAACGGGGGCGAATGTCCGGAAGGCTTGAGACTATGAAACTGCCCGTCGTCGCCCGCTCGCTCGCGCTGGTCACCGCCGTTGCGATGATTCCCATCGCCACTGCCGGGATGGCCCAGGTCGACAGCCGCGTGGCGCCCGAGTTTGCCAAGCTGTTCGCCACCTATCAGCGCATTCAGGCGAGCTATGTCGACGAGGTCGATAACGAGAAGCTGATTCGCGGCGCAATCGACGGGATGCTCGCGAGCCTTGACCCGCATTCGGCCTATCTCGACGGCAGCGATCTGGAGCGGCTCGAAACGCTGATCGACGGCAATTATTCCGGCCTCGGCTTGTCGGTCGTGATGGAAGACGGCGCGGTCAAGGTGATCAGCCCGTTCCGTGGCAGCCCGGCGGAAAAGGCAGGGATCAAGGCGGGCGACTTCATCACCCACCTCGATGGCAAGCTGATCTACGGCGGCGATCTGGACGAGGCGGTGCAGCAGATGCGCGGCCCCGCCGGCACCTCGATCAATCTGACGATCTTCCGCCCCGGCAGCGACGAGCCGATCGAAACCAGCGTGACGCGCGGTGTGATCGAGCTGGAGCCGGTCACCTACGAGGTGAAGGACGGCAAGATCGGGGTCATCACCGTCAACGAATTCTCGCGCGATGTCGGCGCGGACGTTTTTGCGGCGTGGAACGATATCCAGCGCGAGGCGGGCGGCCGGGTCAATGGCCTGGTGCTCGACCTGCGCTCCAACCCGGGCGGTTCGCTGGACGAGGCGATCGCGCTGTCGGACCTGTTCCTCGACGAGGGGCGGATCGTCTCGCAGCGCGGCCGTGCGCGGGGCGAATCGATGTCGTTCGATGCGGAAACGGTCTATCGCGGGCAGATCGCGAAGGATGTGCCGCTGATCGTGCTGATCGACGCGGGCTCCGCCTCGGCGAGCGAGATCGTCGCGGGCGCACTGCAGGATCACCGCCGCGCGCTGATCATGGGCGAACGCAGCTTCGGCAAGGGCAGCGTGCAGTCGCTGGTCCCCCTGGGGCCGGACGCCGCGCTCAAGCTGACCACCGCGCGTTACTACACGCCGTCGGGCCATTCGGTGCAGGAAGGCGGGATCAAGCCCGACATCCGCGTGCCCCAGCTGTCCGATCCGGATATGGAGCGGCGCCGCAAGTACCAGCTGCGCGAAAGCGATCTGCGCGGGCACCTGATCAACGAAGCCGATCTGAAGGACGACGATCTGGAGAACGATATCCGCCAGGATCCGCGTTTCACCCAGACCGCCGCAGAGCTGGAAGAGCAGGGGATCGAGGATTTCCAGCTCGACTACGCGCTCAAGACGCTGCGCCGGACGACGCCCAGCTCGGTCGCGCTGCGCAAGTAGCCCGGGCGATAGAAGCATGATCGACACCCCCGCCGCGCGCACCGCCCGCTGGATCGTCCTGCTCGTCCCCGCGCTGCTGCTGGGCGGGGCTTATATCAGCCAGTACGTCTTCGGCCTGTACCCGTGCGAGATGTGCTGGTGGCAACGCTACCCGCACTTTGCTGCGCTGGCGCTGGCGCTGCTCGCTTTCGTCGCCCCGCCGCGGCGGCTGTGGATCGCCCTCGCGGTGCTGGCGATCATCGCCTCGGGCCTGATCGGGCTGTTCCATGCAGGGGTGGAGTATCACTGGTGGCAGGGGATCACCGGCTGCGCGGCAATCCCCTCGTCCAGCGAAGGGGGCAGTGCGCTCGACGCGATCATGAACACGCCGCTGGTGCGCTGCGATGAGGCCGCCTGGCGACTGTTCGGGATCTCGCTGGCGGGCTACAACTTCCTGATATCGAGTGCGGCGGTCATCGCCGCAATTTCGCTGCTGGCGAAGAAGGGCAAGCGCGCATGAAAGACCATATCCACCGGATGATCCGGGTCGATCAGGCAGGCGAGTTCGGCGCAACGCGCATCTATGCCGGGCAGCTGGCGGTGATGGGCGATCGCGGGCCGCATTCGGGCGAGATCGCCGCAATGGCGCGGCAGGAAGACGAACATCACGACGCGTTCAACCGGCTGGTCGCAGAGCGGGGCGTACGCCCGACCGCGCTGCACCCGTTCTGGTCTGTCGCAGGCTACGCGCTGGGCGCGGCGACCGCGCTGATCGGGCCCAAGGCCGCGATGGCCTGCACCGCCGCTGTCGAGACCGAGATCGACCTGCACTATTCCAAGCAGCTCGACGAGCTGAAGGATGCCGACGAAGATCCCGAACTGCAGGGCATGATCGAACAGTTCCGCGAGGAAGAGCGCGAGCATCATGATGCCGCGATCGCTGCCGGGGCAGAGGAAACCCCCGGATATCCACTGCTCTCCGCCGCGATCCGGCTGGGCTGCCGCGCCGCGATCCGTCTGTCCGAGCGGGTGTGATGCGCGGGAACCGCCCCTCGCGCTCGCTCGCTTCAGTCACAGTTCAGCCATTCGGCGCGCTTATGCAGCGCGTCCACAGACCATCCCATTCCTTGCCGCAGAGGCCTGCCATGAAAATCTTCGCAACCGCCGCCATCGCCAGCCTGATCGCCCTTGGCGCAGGCGTGCCCGCCGCCGCACAGGACGAGGCCGGAGACAAGGTCAGCATGGTCATCGCCTATGGCGACGATGAAGTGGCCTGCCCGGAAGACACGATCTGCGTCGTCGCGCGGATGGACGAGAGCGAACGCTTCCGCATCCCTGAAAACCTGCGCTACAGCAACGATCCGGCCAATACGGCCTGGGCCAAGCGGGTCGAGAGCTTCGAATATGTCGGCAAGTTCGGCGCGATGAGCTGCTCGCCCTCGGGCGCGGCGGGCTTCACCGGCTGTACCCAGAAGATGATCGACGCCGCCTACGAAGCGCGCGAGGGCGGGTCCGCCGCGCGCTTCGGCCAGTTGATCGCCGAGGCGCGAGCCGAGCGGCTTTCGACCATCGACGAAGATGCCGCTGCCGAGCAGGAGCGCGTCGAACAGATCGAGCGCGAATATATGGAGCGGATCGAGCGTGAGCGGGAGGCCGAAGTCGCCGCCGAGGCGCTGCCGCAACCAACCGCAAAGCAGCCTGACGGCTCGGGCGACGAGTAAGGCGCTCGAACGGCGTTAACGCGCCGTCTCGGCTTGTTAACCGATTTTGCGTAAGCGGGCACCATGGCCCGCACGAACACCACCGCGCCGCTCAAGATTGCGATCGTCTTCGGCACCCGGCCGGAGGCGATCAAGCTCTTCCCGCTGATCCACCTGCTGCGCGACGCCCCGCCCTTTGCGCCGGTGGTGATCTCCACCGGGCAGCACCGCGCGATGCTCGATCAGGTGCTCGATATCGCGCAGGTCGTGCCCGATCACGATCTTGCGTTGATGCGCGCCGACCAGAGCCTCGACGCGCTGACCGCACGGCTGCTGACCGGAATCGGCGAAACACTCGATGCCGAGGCGCCCGACTGGGTGGTCGTGCAGGGCGACACCGCCAGCGCGATGTGCGGCGCGCTCGCCGCGTTCTACCGCAAGATCCCCATCTGCCACGTCGAGGCGGGCCTGCGCAGCGGCGACATTCACCATCCCTGGCCCGAAGAGGTCAACCGCAAGGTGATCGGCACGATGGCCGCGCTCCACTGCGCGCCGACGCAGACCGCCGCCGACGCGCTGCGGCGCGAGAATATCGACCCCGCGACAATTCACGTCACCGGCAATACCGTGATCGACGCGCTCCACTGGGTGCTCGGCGCGATCGACCGTACACCCGCTCTCGCGGCGGATCTGCACACGGCGGCACGGAGCTTTGCAGGCAAGCGGATCATCGGCGTGACCACCCACCGGCGGGAGAATTTCGGCGAGGGGATGCGCGCGGTTGCCCGGGCGATTCGCGCGATCGCGGAGCGGGACGATACCGCCGTACTGTTCCCCGTCCACCTCAACCCCAATGTCCGCGCGACCATGCACGACGAGCTTGGCGGGCTTGGCAATGTCGCGCTGCTCGAACCGCTCGACTATCCCAATTTCGCCGCACTGATGCAGGCGAGCACGTTGATGCTGACCGACAGCGGCGGCGTGCAGGAAGAAGCGCCCGCGCTGGGCAAGCCGGTGCTGGTGATGCGCGCCACGACCGAGCGGCCCGAAGGGGTCGAGGCGGGCACGGCCAGGCTGGTCGGCACCGATCCCGAAGCGATCCAGCGCGAGGTGTTTCGCCTGCTCGACGACGAGGCTGCCTATGCCGCGATGGCGCAGGCGCACAATCCGTTCGGCGATGGCCACGCATCGCAGCGGATCGCGCAACTCATGGCTCAGTACTAACGGCGCTCAGCGTGCCCTAGTCGATCCCGTGATAGGCCTTGAACCAGCTGACGAAGCGCGGGAAGCCTTCGTCCGCGCTGGTTTCAGGCTGGAAGCCGTGGTCACGCGCGATCGCATCGATATCGGCGAAGGTGCGCGGCACGTCGCCTTTCTGCATCGGCAGCAGCTCGATCTCGGCTTTGCGGCCACACGCCGCCTCGATGATCCCGATCACCCGCATCAGCTCTTCGGAGCGGTTGTTGCCGATATTGTAGAGCGCGTGCGGTGCCACGCTGCCGCCCGGCTTGGTCGCTCCGTCGTCGCCCGGCGGGCCGTCGAGGCAGGCGACGATGCCGCGCACGATATCGTCCACATAGGTGAAATCGCGGCTCATCTCGCCATTGTTGAAGACCGGGATCGGTTCGCCCTTGAGGATCTTCTGCGTGAAGATCCATGGCATCATGTCGGGCCGCCCCCACGGCCCGTAGACGGTGAAAAACCTGAGGCCCGTCTGCGGCAGGCGATAGAGATGGGCGTAGCTTTCGCTCATCAACTCGTCGGCCTTCTTGGTCGCGGCGTAGAGCGAGTAGGGGTGATCGACCCGGTCCTCGACCGCGAAAGGCACCTTCTCGTTTCCGCCATAGACCGAGCTTGAGCTGGCATAGACCAGATGGTCGACGCCCCTCTCGCGGCCGAGCTCCAGCATGTTGAGATGGCCGGAAATGTTGGAATGCGCATAGGCGCGCGGGTTCTCCAGAGAATAGCGGACCCCTGGCTGCGCGCCGAGATGAACGATCCTGTCGAAGCCGTACCCGTCCAGCGCGCGCGCCAGCGCCCCGTGATCGCCGAAATCGCATTCGATGAAGCGGAACGCCTCGCCTGCCGTCGCCGCGACCCGCGCGAGGCGGTCGCGCTTCAGAGAGACCGCGTAATACGGGTTGAGATTGTCGATCCCGATCACGCGGTCGCCGCGCGCCACCAGTGCCTCGGCCAGCGCTGCACCGATGAAGCCTGCCGCTCCGGTAACCAGAATGTTCACGCAGGTCTCCTCGCTTGCGCATGCCCCTAGCACCGGGGCCGTTACCATAAATTTTACCCGCGCCATGCAAAAGCGGGAGTGGAACACTTGGCCACAAGGGCACGCAGACGCATGACCAACGACACACCCACGGTTGCCGTGGTCGGGCTCGGCTATATCGGCTTGCCCACCGCTGCAATCATCGCGCGCACCGGATGCGCGGTTACCGGCGTCGATGTCTCGCCCGAAGTGGTCGAAACGATCAACCGCGGCGCGATCCATATCGAGGAAGTCGATCTGGACGGGCTGGTGCAGGCGGTGGTCTCACGCGGGACGCTGTGTGCCTCAACCCAGATGCCGCGCGCCGATGTCTATGTCATCGCGGTGCCCACGCCGTTCGAGAAGGATGGCGAGCATACGCCCGATACCGGCTATGTGATGGCAGCCGCCGACGCGATCGCGCCGGTGCTGGATGCGGGCGCGCTGGTGATCTGCGAGAGCACCTGTCCGGTCGGCACGACCGATGCAGTGCGCGACCGCCTGGCCGCGCTGCGCCCCGATCTCGCGATGCCGGGGCTGGCGGCGGGCACGCCGGATATCGCCATCGCCTATTGCCCGGAGCGGGTGCTGCCGGGCCGCATTCTGGAAGAACTGGTCCATAATGATCGCTCGGTCGGCGGGGTTACGCCGCGCTGCGCTAGGAAGGCGATCGCCTTCTACAAGCGCTTCGTGCGCGGGGAATGCATCGCGACCGACGCACGCTCGGCAGAGATGACCAAGCTGGTCGAAAACGCCTTTCGCGACGTCAATATCGCCTTTGCCAACGAGCTTTCGATGATCGCGGACAAGCAGGGGCTGGACGTGTGGGAGGTGATCCGCCTCGCCAACCGCCACCCGCGGGTGAACGTCCTCCAGCCCGGCCCGGGCGTGGGCGGCCACTGCATCGCGGTCGACCCGTGGTTCATCGTCCATGGCGCGCCCGAAGATTCGCGCGTCATCCGCACCGCACGTGAGGTCAATGATGCCAAGATGCACCATGTGCTGGAGCGCGCGAGTGCCTTGATCGAGGAGAACCCGCGTGTGCCGGTCGCGTGCCTCGGGCTGGCGTTCAAGGCGAATATCGACGATTTCCGCGAGAGCCCTGCGCGCTTCATCGCCGCCCGGCTGGCGCGCACATTCGGCTCGCGAATCAATATCGTGGAGCCGTTTGCGCGCGAACTGCCGATCGAATTCGGGGAAACCGGCGCGAAGCTGGTCGACATCGACACCGCGCTGGAAACCTGCGGCATCCTGATCGTGCTGGTCGACCACGACCTGTTCCGCTCGATCCCGGCGGAAGAGCGCGCCCACGCGCTGGTTTACGATACGCGCGGTATCTGGGCGGCGGATACGCCTGCGCCGGGCCGGGCGACGCCGCTACGCCTCGCAAGCTGAAGATATAAAGGGTCGGGAGTGGCTCAGGCCTTGGCCTTGCCGCCCTTTCCCTCGTCTTCTTTGCCGTATGAGTATCCGTATTCGTAGCCGTAGGAATAGCCGTATGCGGATTTCTTGGCTTCGAACTTGGTGAGCAGTGCGCCGAAGATGCGGATGTTGGCGGAGTTCAGGCGTCCGATGGCGTTCTTGACGAGGCCGGCGCGGATATTGTGGGATTCGACCACGTAGAGCACGCCTTCGACATGGGTCGCGATCAGCGGAGCATCGGCGAGGCCCATGACCGGGGGCGAGTCGATCACGACGTGGTCGTACATTTCCAGCAGGCGGCGCATCAGCAGGTCGAGCCGGTTGCCGGTCAGCAGTTCGGCGGCGTTGGGCGGGATCGGACCGGCCGACATCGCGGTGAACCCCAGGTGGGTCATCGGGAAGGTCATGGTCTCGATATCGTCGTCGCCGGCGAGGAAGTTGGACAGGCCGCGATCGTGATCGACCCCGCCCAGCTGGTGGACCGAGGGTGAGCGCATGTCGCCATCGACCAGGATCACGCTCTTGCCCGCACGCGCCAGCGTGGTGGCAAGCGCCAGCGAGCTGGTCGACTTGCCTTCCGCAGGCCGGGTCGAGGTGACCGCGAAGGAACGCGGCACGCCGTGTTCGGTGGTGAAGCCCAGGTTGGTGAACGCGGCGAGATAGGCATCGACCAGGCTCGACTTGCGATCGAGCAGCGCCTCGTCCGGACGCCCCTCGGCAACCGTGGGGATCGTGCCCAGCAGCGGCAGGCCGAGCTTGCGGCGCACCTCCGTGGGATCGGTGATCGCCTCGTCGATCTGTTCGAGCAGGAAGGCCAGCGCCGCGCCGATACCCGCGCCCACGATCAGCGAGAGCAGGACGTTCATCAGCAGGTTGGGGCTGGAGGGGACCTGCGGGACATCGGCCGGATCGATGATCGAGACATTGTTGACCCCGACCCCGCCGGCAACGCCGATCTCCTTGAAGCGCTGCAGCAGCCCGTCATACAGCGCGCGGTTGGTATCCACCTCCTGCTGGTAGATATTGTACTGGATCGAGCGGCGACGCAGGTCGAGATAGTCGGCCTTGAGGCGGTTGACCCGCGCCTGCAGCGTCTGCTCGCGCTCCAGCGCGGCACGGTAATCGCCCTGCAGCGAGCCCGAGACGCGCGCTTCCTCGCGCGCGATCGCGCGGTCGATCTCGTCGATCTGCGACTGGAGCGCGCGCGCTTCGGGATAGCCCGGTTCGAACCGGACCATCAGCAGCTGGTACTCGCCGGCAAGGTCGGCGCGCTTCTCGCGCAGCTTGTTGATCGCCTGGTTGGCGAGCGATTCGGTGGAGGAAGAGCCGCCGCCCGCCTGGCGCGCGCGCGCCTCGGCCTGGATCCGGTCGGCGGTCGCCTCGGTCAGCGCGGTGTTGAGCGCGGCCAGATCGTCGGCCACGATCGAGCGTTCCTGCGGGCGCCCGTCGGCCCCGGGGGGGGCGGGCAGGTTGATGATCTCCTCGCTCGAGGCATAGGTCACCAGCTGGCGCTGGGACTCATCGAGGCGTTCCTTGTAGTCGGCCAGCTGCGCCTGCAGCTGCTCGCGCCCGTAGGAGGTCGCCT
This sequence comes from Erythrobacter sp. YJ-T3-07, assembly GCF_015999305.1. Taxonomy (NCBI): domain Bacteria; kingdom Pseudomonadati; phylum Pseudomonadota; class Alphaproteobacteria; order Sphingomonadales; family Erythrobacteraceae; genus Erythrobacter; species Erythrobacter sp. YJ-T3-07. The sequence goes on from NZ_JAEAGP010000001.1 coordinate 288,650, forward strand.
GGACCTTGCGCTCCAGGTTGGACTGGATGAAGTTCTCCGCCCAGCTGTTGGAGACCCGCGCGGCAAACGCGGGATCGGGGCCGGTAAAGCTGATGTCGACCAGCCGCGAGAGGCGCGCGGGCTCGACATTGATGTTGGCGAGCAGGATCTCGCCCGCGACCCGCTGGCGGTCCTGGCGTCCCTGCGCGGTATAGCGCCCGTTATCGAGCGCGAAGGCCGGGTCTTCGCCGCCCTCCACGCCGTAGGATGCGAAGAACTCGGGATTGTCGATCAGGCCCAGCTGGCCGGCCACCCGTTCGGCCAGGGTGCGCGCGCGCAGCAGGCCGTACTGGGTCTGGTAGAACTCCTGGTCGGAGACGCTGACCTCGCGCTCGACCCCTTCGAAGTTGGTCACCTGGTTGCCCTCGCGCGAGATCTCGATCGTCGCGGTGGCGGTGTATTGCGGGGTCATCAGCAGGGTCGCGACCAGGCCCAGCGCGACGCATGCCGCGATCGAGCCCAGGATCAGCCAGCGCCAGCGCTGCGCGATCCGCAGGTAATGCTGCACGATCGAGGGGCCTTCGCCCTCGCCCGGCTGGCCCGCCTGCACGCCCAGCGGATTGCCGCCGCCCTGGGGTGGCTGGTCGGAAGGGCCGGACTCGCTGCCGAACCGGGAGGCCTGGATGTTCATGCTCGGCAAAAACCTTGTTGCAGGCGCGCATGCGGCGCGCCCGGAAAACCTACTGCAAAATCGTGATCAGCGGCGATGCCAGCAGCGGCGCCACGGTCAGGAAGTCGCGGAACATGCGGCGCTGGGGGGAGTCGCCCACCACCACGATGTCGTTGGGATAGATCGGAGGATCGTCGTACAGCCCGCGCTCGATCGCCTCAAGGCTGTAGAGCCCGGCCATACGCCGGCCATCGACCGTGCGCAGGATCACCACCTCTTCCTTGCGCGCGAACTCGCCCGTCCCGCGCGCCGCCGCGATCGCACGCAACAGCGTCGTCTGGTTGGTCACCGGATACAGGCCCGGGGTCTGAACCTGGCCCGACACGGTCACCACCTGGCTGACCGAGTTGACGATGTTCACCGTCACCTCCGGATCGCGCACATAGCGCGCATCGAGCGCCCGCTCGACATCCAGCGCCAGTTCGCCCGCGGTCTTGCCGCCCGCCTCGACCGTGCCCAGAAACGGCAGCGCAATCCGCCCGCTCGCATCCACCTGCACATCGCGCGTGAACTCGGGGACGTTGAAAACCTCGATCCGGATCGTGTCCAGCGGACCGATCAGCGCAGGACGATCCGGCGCCACCAGATCACCGCGCGTGGGCACAGGCAATCCTTCCGCCGCCGCCACAACCGTCATACGGTCCGTCGAAACCAAAGGCTCCGGTGAACCACATCCAGCCAGTACACACACACTCAATAGCAATATCAATCGATGCATCGCCAATCCCTAGCGGGCCCTCCCCGGTGCGCGCGTCTGGTTAAGCCAAGATGCCAAAAGAATAAAGCCCCGCCCGAGACTTGCGGCAATTGCAGCCGCAGTGCGGCGTGCTTGCGCTCCACTGGTGCGCAGGACAGCGGAGCGGACAGGTGCGCGGATGCCACGCCTCGCCCTAAAGGCTTAAATACACGGTTGGAAAGCGACCGCGCCCCGGCTAGAGGAGCGCCGCATCGGGCGCTGCTGATTATGCGGATCGAGTAAGGAAAAATGAGACAAAACGCTGTGGAGGCGTCGCGCGCGTCGGGAACGGCGGGTTCGATCGGCCGAAGGCGGCATGCGATACGAGGCAAGATTGGGCGATCGGTGACCATCGGCGCGCTTGCCGTCCTGATCGCCATGCTGACGCGCATTGCCCTGTTTGGCACCGATGAAAGTTTCGAGCAGGTCTTCTACGCCGGAGCCAGTGCGTTTCTCGGCTCGCTGATCGGCGCGCTACTGATCGAGAACGTCGATCGCTATCCCGGCGTCGAACGGGCCTCCGCCATCGTGCCTTCGTTCGCGGTCGCCTACGGGGCGATCGCGATTGCCCTGCTGATGTTCCGGCTCGACTACAGCCGCTTCATCCTGATCGGCAGTTGCGTCGCGGTGGTGCTGCTCTCGTACCTCGCGCATTTCCGCTACAAGGACGAGCTGGTGCTGCGGATCAGCGTGCTCGGCCAGCCCGACAGTATTGCGCTGCCGCAGCTTCCCTCGATCGAATGGGTCGAGCATTCGGACCGCGGCGGCGCTCTGGATGCGGACGCGATCACGGTCGATTTCCGCCTCCCGCTGACCGACCGCCAGAGCGAGATGCTGGCCGACTACGCGCTCGCCGGGATTCCGGTTTACAACTCGCGGCACCTGATCGAATCGCTGACCGGCGAGGTTACGCTGGAGCATATTTCGGAAACCGCGCACGGCTCGTTGACCCCGTCGCCGGTGTATCAGGCGATCAAGCACCTGCTCGACCGGCTGATCGCGCTGATCGTGCTGATCCCGCTGCTGCCGCTGATGTTGCTGGCGGGAATCGCGATCAAGCTCGACAGTCCCGGGCCGATGATCTTCCGCCAGAGCCGGATGGGATACCGCGCGCAGCCCTTCACGGTGTACAAGTTCCGCACCATGCAGCATTGCACCGCTCCCACGCCTGCCGGGCTGGACGATCTGGTGACCAAGGATGCCGATGCCCGGGTTACGCGGATCGGCCGCATCTTCCGCCGCACGCGAGTCGACGAACTGCCGCAGATCGTGAACATCCTGCTGGGGCAGATGAGCTGGATCGGCCCGCGTCCCGAGGCTGAGAAGCTGTCGCGCTGGTACGAGGAGGAAATCCCCTATTACCGCTATCGCCACGTGGTTCGCCCCGGTATCAGCGGCTGGGCACAGACCGTCCAGGGCCACGTCGCCGATGTCGACAGCGTGAGCACGAAGCTCAACCACGATTTCTTCTACATCAAGAATTTCTCCCTCTGGCTCGACCTGCTTATCCTCGCCAAGACCCTGCGCGTCATGGTCAGCGGGTTCGGCTCGAAATAGCTTTCATCGACCTTTCACACGAAGCGCACAGGCGGGCGGCGGACGCCCATGCAGGTGCACCGAGATTGAGGAACACAGCCATTGCATAGCCAGCAACTGATCGATCGCCTGACCAACGGCACCGCCACCATCGGAGTGGTCGGCCTCGGCTATGTCGGCCTGCCGCTGGTGCTGCGCTATTGCGAGAAGGGCTACAAGACGATCGGGTTCGACGTAGATGCCCGCAAGGTCGAGAAGCTGGCCAAGGCGCAAAGCTATATCGAGCATATCTCGGGCAAGGATATCGCTGCGGCAAACGACGCCGGGTTCGAGGCGACCACCGACATGGCCCGGATCGACGAGGTCGATGCGATCATCCTGTGCGTGCCCACCCCGCTCAACAAATATCGCGAGCCCGATCTGACCTACGTGCTCAACACGACCGAGGCGATCGTACCGCACATGCGCGCAGGCCAGGTCGTCTCGCTCGAAAGCACCACCTGGCCGGGTACCACGGACGAGGAGCTCAAGCCGCGGATCGAGAAATCCGGGCTCAAGGTCGGCGAGGAAGTGTTCCTCGTATATTCCCCCGAGCGTGAGGATCCGGGCAACGAGAAGTTCGAGACCGCGACCATTCCCAAGATCGTCGGCGGGGTGACCGAAACCTGCCACGCAGTCGGCCAGGCGCTGTATGGCGGGGTGATCGACACGGTGGTCCCGGTCAGCTCGACCAAGGTCGCCGAGCTGACCAAGCTGCTCGAAAACATCCACCGCGCGGTCAATATCGGGCTCGTCAACGAGATGAAGATCGTCGCCGACCGGATGGATATCGACATTCATGAGGTGATCCGCGCCGCGGCGACCAAGCCGTTCGGCTTCGTGCCCTATTACCCCGGTCCGGGCCTCGGCGGCCACTGCATCCCGATCGACCCGTTCTATCTCACGTGGAAGGCGCGCGAATTCGGCCTGCACACCCGCTTCATCGAGCTGGCGGGCGAGGTGAACAGCTCGATGCCCGATTTCGTGGTCAACAAGCTGGCGCTGGCGCTCAACGGCAAGCACAAGTCGATCGCGGGGTCGAAGATCCTGGTGCTCGGCATCGCCTACAAGCCCAATGTCGACGATATGCGCGAATCCCCCTCGGTCGAGATCATGGAGAAGCTGCGCGATCTGGGCGCGGATATCCACTACAGCGACCCCCACATCCCGGTCTTCCCCGAAACGCGCGAGCACGATTTCGACCTTTCCTCGGTCGATCTGACGGCGGACTCGCTCGCCGGGTTCGACGCGGTGGTCCTGACCACCCACCATAATGCGTTCGACTACGACATGATCCTCGAACACGCCGCCGTCATCCTCGACACGCGCGGCAAGTTCGACCGCAACCACGAAAAGGTGTTCCCGGCATGAGCAGCACGCGCATCGCCCAGATCGGCGTCGGCCACTGGGGCAAGAACCTTGCGCGCAATTACGCGCAGCTCGGCGCGCTGGCGGCGGTGGCGGACTATCACGCGCCGACCGCAGAGCGGATTGCGCAGGAGCATGGGACCGAGGCGCGCAGCTTCGAGGATATCCTCGCTGACGAGAGCATCGATGGCGTGTCGCTGGCGACGCCTGCGGAAACCCATGCCGACATGGCGGTTGCTGCGCTCGAGGCGGGCAAGCACGTCTATGTCGAAAAGCCCCTCGCGCTGCTGCCTGCCGATGGCGAGCGGATGGCGGTCAAGGCGCAGGAGACCGGGCGGGTGCTGATGGTCGGCCATCTGCTGCAATATCACCCGATCTTCCTCAAGGCGAAGGATCTGGTGGCGGACGGCGCGATCGGCGCGCTGCGCTATGTCTATTCCAACCGCCTCAGCTTCGGGAAATTCCGGACCGAGGAAAACGTGTTCTGGTCTTTCGCGCCGCACGATATTTCGATGCTGCTCGGCATCGTCGGCGAAGCGCCGAGCGCGGTGACGGCCGAAGGCGCGGCCTGGGTAACCCCGGGGCTGGCCGACTGGTGCATCGCGCATCTGCAGTTTCCCGGCGGTGTGCGCGGGCATGTGCACAGTTCCTGGGCGCACCCGTACAAGGAACATCGCCTGGTTCTGGTCGGTGACGAGGGCATGATCGTGTTCGAGGACAGCGAGCCCGAGTGGGACAAGCGCCTTGCGCTCTACCGCCATTCGATCGACCGCTCCGGCCCGGCACCCGCCGCGGTCAAGGCCGATCCCGAATATGTCGCGGTCGAGCAGGGCGAGCCGTTGCGCTCCGAATGCCAGCACTTCATCGACTGTATCGAGCAGGGCGTGCAGCCGCGCACCGATGCGGCCGAGGGGCTGCGGGTGCTCGATGTGCTCGATCGCGCGGAGGCGGCGCTGCAGGCCTCGCTGGGAGAAACCAAGTGACCGACAAGAATCCCTATTTCGCGCACGAAAGCGCCTATGTCGACGAGCCCAGCACGATCGGCGCGGGCACCAAGATCTGGCATTTCAGCCACGTGCTGCCCAACACCACGATTGGTGAGAACTGCGTGCTCGGCCAGAACGTGGTCGCCGGGCCCGACGTGACCATCGGCAATAACTGCAAGATCCAGAACAACGTCTCGCTCTACAAGGGTGTCGAGCTCGCCGACGGGGTGTTCTGCGGCCCGTCCTGCGTGTTCACCAACGTGCTGACCCCGCGTGCGGAGATCGAGCGCAAGTCCGAATTCGCCCCCACTCCTGTGGGCCGCGGCGCGACCATCGGGGCCAACGCGACCGTCGTGTGTGGCCACCGGATCGGCGATTATGCGATGATCGCAGCCGGTGCCGTGGTAACCAAGGACGTACCCGATTTCGCGCTGGTCGCGGGCGTTCCGGCAAAGCGGATCGGCTGGGTCTCCCGCTCGGGCGAGCGTCTCGACGAAACGCTGGTATGCCCGCGCACGGGCGAGCAATACGAATATGACGCGAGCAGCGACACACTCCGGCTGACGCAAGAAAGGGCCTGAAGCCATGCAATTCATCGATCTCGCCGCGCAGCAGCAGCGCATCCGGCCTGCTCTCGACGCGCGCATCGCCGCCGTGCTCGATCACGGCAAATATATCATGGGCCCCGAAGTGGCCGAGCTTGAAGGCAAGCTCGCCGAATTCTGCGGCGCGAAGCATGCGCTGGGCTGTGCCAACGGCACCGACGCGCTGCAGCTGGCGCTGATGGCGCTGGCCGCGGGGCCTGGCGACGCGGTGTTCTGCCCCACCTTTACCTTCGCCTCCACCGCCGAAGTCGTGCCGATGACCGGGGCGACCCCGGTGTTCGTCGATGTCGACGAGCGGACCTACAACCTCGATGTCGAAAGCCTGAAACGGGCGATCGCCTTCGCCAAGGCGGAGGGGATGAAGCCCGCCGGTGTGATCCCGGTCGACCTGTTCGGCCTGCCCGCCGACTACGACGCGATCGAAGCGGTCGCGCAGGAAAACGGCATGTGGATCGTCGGCGACTCGGCACAAGGCTTCGGCGCGGACTACAATGGCCGCCGGACCGGCTCGATCGGGACCATCGCAACCACCAGCTTCTTCCCGGCCAAGCCGCTCGGCTGCTACGGCGACGGCGGTGCGGTGTTCACCGATGACGACGAACTGCGCGCGCTGCTCGATTCCTACCGCGTGCACGGCAAGGGCACGCACAAGTACGATAACGAGCGCATCGGCCTCAACTCGCGGCTCGACACGCTGCAGGCGGCGATCCTCCTGGAAAAGCTGGCGATCTACGAGGACGAGATCGAAGCCCGCCAGGTGGTCGCCAACCGCTATACCGATGCGCTGGGCGACCTGCTGATCACCCCGCACGTGCCCAATGGCTGCCGTTCGGTGTGGGCGCAGTACACCGTGCGCACCCGTGATGGTTCGGGCCGCGATGCGGTGATGGCGACGCTGAAGGAACACGGCGTTCCTTCCATGGTCTACTACCCGCGCCCGCTGCACCAGCAGACCGCCTATTCCTCCTTCCCCGGCGACCCCGAAGGGCTCGCCACGTCGGAGCGGATGGCCAACGAGGTCTTCAGCCTGCCGATGCACCCCTACATGGACGAAGGCACGCAGGCGCAGGTAATCGAGGCGTTGCGCGCGGCGGTCGTGCCCGCCTGACGGCTCGTTTGCCGTCGCAGGAGTAACCGATGCTGGCCGCGATCAAGGGGCGCCTTGCGCATATCTCGAGCCAGGGCATCGTGCGCGCGACCGGCATCCTCGTCGGCGGGACGGTCGCGGGCAACCTGATCACCGCAGCCTCGCTGCCGGTGGTCACGCGGCTCTATACGCCTGAGCAGATGAGCGTGCTGGCGGTCTTCGCCAGCATCCTGCAAACGCTATACGTCTCGATCTGTCTGCGCTTCGACATTGCGCTGCCGATGCCCGAGGCGGACGAGGATGCGGTCAATCTGCTCGCGATCGGGGCCTCGTTCTGCGTCCTGCTTTCGGCGCTGACCGGCATGGTCCTGATGTTCGTGCCGCATGCGGTCTATGCGCAGTACGGGTATCCGCTGCTGGCGGACCTGATCTGGTTGCTCCCCCCGGCGCTCGCGCTCGCGGGGCTCTACAGCCTGATGCAAATGTGGTTCGTGCGTCGCAAGGCGTTCGGCGCGATCGCGCGTTCACGGCTGATCCAGTCGGCGGGCAGCGCGTCGACCCAGATCGGTCTCGGTTTCGCGCATGTGGGCGCGGTCGGTCTGATCCTGGGCTATGCGTTCAACACCGGCGCTGGGTCCGTCCTCCTGGGCGTGCGCTTCCTGCGCCGCGAATGGGAGCTGACGAAGGCGACGCGACTCGCGCGGATGCGCCAGCTGTTCACCGAATACCGTCGCTTTCCAGTCTTCTCCGCGCCCGAGGCGCTGGCCCAGACGGCCGGCTGGCAACTGCCCATCATCCTGATCGCGGGCTTTGCCATCGGTCCGGAGGCAGGGTTCCTGACGCTGGCGATGTTCGTGATCCAGGCCCCGATGTCGCTGCTGGGCAATGCGCTGGCGCAGGTCTACCTCTCCGAAGCGCCGGACAAGAACCGCGAGGGTATGCTCGGCGCTTTCACGATCAAGATCATCGGCGGCCTGCTCAAGATCGGGGTCGGGCCGCTCATCGCACTGGGGATCGTTTCGCCCGCGGCCTTCGCCTTCGTGTTCGGTCCGGATTGGGCGCGCGCAGGCACGCTGGTCCTGTGGCTGACACCCTGGTTCGCGCTGCAATTGCTGGTCGCGCCGGTATCGATGGCGCTGCACGTCACGAGCCATCAGCGCCTCGCGCTGATTACCCAGCTGTTCGGCCTTGTGCTCAGGCTGGGTCTGGTCGCCGGGGTCGGGCTGTGGATGCCGCGGGTGATATCGGAAGCCTATGCGGTGTCGGGCGCGATCTTCTATCTCGTCTATCTGCTGGTCGTCCTGCATGTCGTTGGCGCGCGCGTGGGCGATCTGCTGGGCGAGCTTCGCAAGGCACTGCTGCCGATCGTGGCCTTCATCGTGCTTGGCATCATCGGCGCGTTCGTGGCCCACTGGCTGGATACCATCCTGTGAAGCGCCGCGCGTTCCTCGGCTCCGCGATAGCGGTGCCGCTGGCGCTGGCCGGCGGCGCCGTGGCGAGCCGCCGGCGCGATGTGCGCTGGCTGGACCTTCTCGACGAGCGCCGGCGCCGCCAGGTGCTCGCCGGCAATCCCGATTTCGACGTGGCGGAAAGTCTGCGCAAGGCGCTGGAATCCCTGCCCGACGACGGCACGCTCGATGCGCGCGACCTGACCGGTGTAGTCGATCTCGCCAGCGATCCTTTCCCGCAGACACAGCGCCGCGCGTTCGCGTTGCGGACGGGCGAGGCAAGCTTCCGGTTCGATTTCAACCAAGGGCCGATCGCCCTGCCATCGCATGTCACCTGGCAGGGTGAGGGAACGCGGATCGAGCCTGTCCGCCCGATCGAGGGCGTGCTGACCGATGCCTCCCCCGCCGCCGCGATGGTTGCGACCGCCGTTGCTCCCGGCCTGTGCAGCGCCCGCGAGGGGAGCGACATGATCGAACTCTCGCACCCGCTTGACGCGCAAAGCCTCGTCCCCGGGATGCCGATCGCGATTTTCGGACTGCGCGAAGCGCCTTCTCTGGCAAGTGCGCTCGGTGCCTCGATCGGGCCGCAAGCCAACGAGCTGTCCTTTGCCGGGGATGTCGCCTCAACCATCGGCGGTTCGCTGGTCTACCTGCGGATCGGCGAGGAGATCGTGCTTGGCACCGTGTCACAGGGGCGTCTGGCCGTGACCGAGAATGGCCGCGGCGCGCTGGGCACGCAGGCGGCCGCGCACCGCGCCGGCGAGACGATCGTGCCCCAGCTCAGCTTCCTCGCGACCATCGCAGCGGTTTCGGGCACCGCCGTCAGGCTCGACCGGAAAATACCGCGCAGCTTCGCGCGCGCGCCGTTTCGTGCGGGCACGGTCGGCTCGCGCATGGCCGGGCGGTTTGCGATCGATGGCGGTTATCAGGGTGGCGCGGCGGGCCTCTACAGCTGTCTCGCCTCGACGCTGAGCAGCGGGTTCGTGGTCGAAGGCGAGATGGACCTGGCGCGCGCTTCGCACGGAGGCTTCATGGGCTTCGGCTGTTCGGACGCCCGGATCGCCCTGACCAGCGTGGCCGGGATCGGTCGTCCCAAGGAGCAGCTGGGGGGCAGCATCTGGCTGTACGGGTCCGCGCGCGGCAATCGCGTTTCGGCTGCAATGCTGAGCGATGGCAACGGCGGGATATTCATCGACGACAAGTCCTACGGCGTATCGCGCTACGCGCTCGAAGGGCCGAGCGACGACAACACGGTCAGCATCGGGCAGGTCGTTCGCCACCGGGTTGTCGGCCAGATCAGCGGTTCGAGCGGGAATGCCGTTACCGTGGGCCTCGCGCAGGTGAGCGATACCGCCTTTATCGTCGATCGGGGTGGCAATCAGTCGACCGCGCCGTTGAAGACCGAGCGCAACACGGTCGAAATCGGCGAACTGGTCGGGGCCGACACAGCCTTCGGCGACGCTCTGGGCGAGACCGAACTGCGCGGCCCACTGCGTGTCGAGCAATAGCGCGATGCGAGGATTGGTCCTGCGTGCCGGCTCTGCTAACCCGAGCCGCTCCACGCTTTATTCCGACATGCAGCCGCGTCGCCGTGTGACGCCATACACCGGACCACCGCCATGCTAAATCCTGCCCAGCCAACCGCCGCGCAACGCTCGCCAGGCGCCCGCACCACCCAGGTTCTGCTGGACTCGCTGGATTCGCAGATCGCAGTCGTGATCTGCTCGCTGCTCTATGCATGGACGCTGCATCAGGCGCATATCAAGATCCTGCAGCCATTATGGGACTATATCGGTTTTACCTACGTGGCGCCCACTATTCTCGGTGCCGGACTGATCGTGTTTCTGGTCGGGATCGGCTCATGGGCGATGCCGTCCCGGCTGGAGCGGCCTTCGGCGATGATCGTGCTGTTTCTGCACGTGACGGTCTTCGTTCCCGGAGTGACCATCGCGCTGTGCCTGCGGATCGACAGCGTACAGACCTATGGCCCGATGCTGGCTGTGCTGACACTGGCTCACGGCCTGACCGGGCTGGTTTCGCGCAGCGGCCCTGCGCCGCCGAAGGGGGAACGTTTCGTCCCTGGGCCAGAGATCACCCTGCTGTTGATCGGTGTCTGGGCCCTGATCTCGCTGGTATTTATCTACGTGTATCGCGACATCATGCGCTTCGCGAGCTTCGACGAAATCTATGTCCAGCGCTTCGCGGTCGACCGCGGGATCAGCATCATGGGCTATGTGCGGTCCTACTACTCGAACCTTATCTGCCCCGCGCTGATCGCGATCGGTCTGCTGCGCCGCAATGTTCTGGTCGTCGGGCTGGGGTGCGTGGGGTCGGTCATCGCCTACATGATCGACGCGCAGAAGACCGCGCTCGCCATGCCGGTCCTGATTATCGCGATGTATTTTGCACTTCGCTATTTTGATCGTGTGGCGAGGCTCTTCGTTGCGCCGATCCTGTTTCTCGCCTTTGTCACCTTGGTCACGGTGGTGATTCGCGGCACCGGCATCGGTTTTGCCCTTCAGTCGGTCTTGATCACTCGTGGGATCGCCATCCCGGCGCTGACGCTAGTGCAGTATTACGATCTGTTCTCGACCTACGGATATACCTGGTGGAGCAATATTACAGGTCTGTCGCTGATCATCCCCGCGCCCACTGCATTTGCCACCGATCCCGCTTGGCCGGTTCTCGGCCAGATCGTGGGCGATCACTACTTTGGCGCGAACGTTAATCTAAACGCCAATGCCAACCCCTATTCGGGCGAGGGCCTGGCCGCTGGCGGACTTGTCGGCCTGGCGGTCATCGGCCTGGCCATGGCCGGTTTCCTGCGAATCTACGATATCTGCGTGGCCGGATGGGACAGGATATTCGTGTTGCTGATCGCGGTTCCGGTGGCCTTCGCGCTGAGCAATGCGCACCTCAGCACCGTGCTCGTCTCCTTCGGGCTCGGCGCGTGGCTGCTCATCTTCGCGTTCTACAAGCCCGGCCGGGCTGGGTCGTTGTGATGCGGATCTTCATGCTGTGCGACTTCTTCAACGAAGAACTCGAATACCAGGAGAACCATCTCGTCGACTACTATCGTCGGCACGGCCACGAGGTGATCGTGGTGTGCTCGCTCTACGAGAACGTGTTCGACTATTACACCGACAAGAAGGTCGACGGCCCTGCTCGTGATTACGAGGTCAACGGTGCGCGGATCGTCAAGCTTCCGTACCGCTACAACATCCTCAATCGCCTGCGCGCCTATCCGAAGATCGATGGTCTGCTCGAGGAATTCGCGCCCGACCTGATCTTCGTCCACGACATCATGCTGAACCTGCCGGAATGCATCGCCTATGTGAAACGGCACCCGCAGACCAGGATGATCATGGATTATCATGCGGACTACGCGAACAGTGGCAAGAACTGGCTGTCGCTCAAGGTCCTGCACGGCGTCATCCGCAAGCGCTTCCTCGACAGGGCGCGGCCGCACCTGTCGATGATCTATCCGATCGTTCCGGCAGGCATCGACTTCCTCAACGAGGTCTACCGCGTCCCGCGTGAGGAAATGACCCTGCTGCCGCTGGGCACCGATCTCGAATATGGTGCGAAGATCGCCGCTTCGGGCGCGGGTGCGGCGATCCGCCAGGAGCTCGCGATTCCGGAGGATCATTTCGTCGTCTTCACGGGCGGCAAGCTGACCCCGTCGAAGCGGACCGAAACGCTGATCGAGGCGGTCAACACGCTGAACCGCGAGGATCTCCACGTGCTCGTCGCGGGCGCGGCGGGACCGAACGAGGCGGAGTATTTCGCCGGGCTGGAACAGCTGGCGAAGGGCAATCCACGCATCCATTTTCGCGGCTGGCAGGACAAGGAGGGCGTCTATCGACACCTCGACGCCGCCGATATCGCAGTGTTTCCCGCCAGCCAGTCGATCCTGTGGCAGCAGTCGATCGGGATGGGCCTGCCGGTGATCGTGGGCGACCGGTCCGAATTCATGCCGCCTTCCGATGCGACCTATCTCAACCGCCACGACAACCTGATCGTCCTCGACCACGAGGAGGAGACCGCGCCCCAGATCGCCCAGCTGCTGCGCGGCCTGACGGAGGATCGCGAGAGGCTTGCGCAGATGGCCGAAGGGGCCAGGCGCACGGCGGATGAGATGCTTGACTGGAACAAGCTGATCGAAGAAACCCTGCGTCATAACAGGGTGACGGGGGTGGAATGAGTTCTGCAACGCCATAAGCGGCGTCTGCAAGTGGTGCGAATAATGCAAACGAACGGGTCGTCCCCGGCGCCACGCGCAAGCTGACTCCTAACAATTTCGACCTGATCCGTCTCTTCGCTGCGTCCGAAGTGGCGCTCAAACACATGCTCCTGCATCTGGAACTGGGCGCGGGGTGGGTCGAACGACTGAGCATCCTGCCGGGCGTGCCGATCTTCTTCTTCGTCAGCGGGCTGCTCATCTTCCAGTCTTACCGCAATAGCGGGGACCTCGGCACCTTTGCGATGAACCGCATCTACCGCCTGTTCCCGGGATTGCTTCTGTGCCTGCTGGTGGGAATACTGCTCGCCGCGGCGCTGGGCGCGCTGACGGTGGACGAGATTCTCTCTCCGACATTCGCGATCTGGGTGATCGCCCAGTCGACCATCGGACAGTTCTTCAATCCGGAATTTCTGCGCGATTTCGGCGTCGGGGTGCTGAACGGCAGCCTGTGGACCGTCTCGGTCGAAATCCAGTTCTACATCGCCACGCCGATCATCGCGCTGCTGGTGCTGCGCTGGCCCATCCTGTGGGCCGTCGGCCTCGTCACTTCGATCCTGTTCAACATTGCGCTTGGCGCAATGGCACCCGACACGATCGGCGCGAAGCTGCTGATGGTGACGTTCCTGCCCTGGATTTACATGTTCATTGGCGGCGCATGGCTCTCGACCAGGCGGGACATCATCGACCGGCTGGTTGCGCTGTCCTGGCTGCAGGTCCTGGCGATCTTCGCCGGCTCGATCGCAATTTCCTGGCTGATCGACGTGCCCTTTACCGGCAACGACATTGGTCCGATCGCGTTTATCGGAGTGGTCGTGGTGGTGATGAAGGCGGCCTATGCGCGACCGACGCTGTCCGACAGTCTGCTGCGCCGCAACGATCTGTCCTACGGCATCTATATCTATCACATGCTTTTCGTGAACGCCGCGGTCGAGATGGGCTGGATCGGGACCGGTTGGGGGCTCGCCGCGGTGATTCTTGCAACGGTGGGTGCGGCGGCGGTTTCGTGGTTCTTCTTCGAGAAGAAGGCATTGGCAATGAAGCGAAAGTCGATCCGCAGGGTCGATCCGCGGGAGCCCAAGGCGCACTGGTGATGCGCCGCCGCATCACCGCGTCGGCGGGGCCATTCGGGGGTTGGTAAGGCGGGGCATGTCCGCTATCAGCCCGCCGAACATCCCTTGAGGTTTCCCGAACATGTCCGAGACCCCCGCCAAAGCGCGGCCTTACCAGATATGCACCAATTGCATCATGGACACGAGCGATTCGAAGATCGTGTTCGACGAGAATGGTGTGTGCGAATACTGTAACAATTATTACAGTAATATTCTGCCCCACTGGCACACCGACGAGCGTGGCGAGCGCGAGATCATGGCGCAGATCGAGAAGATCAAGCGCGACGGCAAGGGCAAGGACCACGACTGCCTGATCGGCCTCTCCGGCGGGGTCGATTCCAGCTACGTCGTCCACCACGCGAAGGAAAAGTTCGGCCTGCGCCCGCTGCTCTACCACGTGGATGCTGGCTGGAACTCGCAGCAGGCGGTCAACAATATCGAAAAGCTGGTCGATGGCCTCGACCTCGACCTGTACACAGAGGTCGTCAACTGGCCCGAGATGCGCGATCTCCAGCTGGCCTTCTTCAAGGCGCAGGTGCCGCATCTCGACACGCCGCAGGATCACGCCTTCTTCGCCGGGCTTTACAACTTCGCGGCCAAGAACAAGGTCAAGTACATCCTGACCGGTGCGAACTACTCGACCGAATGCGTGCGCGAGCCGCTCGAGTGGCATTATCACGCCTCCGACCTGCGCCAGCTGAAGGACATCCACAAACGCTTCGGCACGCGCCCGCTCAAGACCTTCCCGCTCGCCGGGATCTTCAAGTTCAAGCTCTACTACCGCTACGTCCTCGGCGTGCAGGTGGTGAAGCCGCTGAACTACATGCCCTACTACAAGGAGCAGGCGATCGAGGAGCTGGTCGGGATCTACGGCTGGCAGCGCTACGCCCACAAGCACTATGAATCGCGCTTCACGCGGTTCTACGAAGGCTTCTGGCTGCCCAGCAAGTTCGGTTACGACAAGCGCCGGGCGCACTTCTCGTCGCTGATCCTGACCGAACAGATGACCCGCGAGGAAGCGCTCGAGAAGATCGCGATTCCCGCCTACACGCCGGAGCAGATCGCCGAAGACTTCGAATATATCGCGACCAAGCTGGGCATCTCCGTCGAAGAACTGCAGGCGCTGCACGACGGGCCCAACAAGACGCACTTCGATTACAAGAACAACACCGGTATGATCGACCTGGGTACGCGCGTGATGCGCCTGCTCGGCATGCAGCGAGCGGTGATGCGTTGATCACGATCGTCGACTACGGCCTCGGCAATATCGCCGCCTTCCTGAACATGTACAAGCGCCTGAACATTCCGGCGCGGGCGGTTCAGACGGCGGCGGAGCTGGCAACGGCGGAGCGGATCGTGCTCCCCGGCGTGGGCGCGTTCGACTATGCGATGGACCTGCTCGATGCATCGGGCATGCGCGAAACGCTCGACGAGATGGTGACGCAGAAGAAAGTCCCCGTCGTGGGCATCTGCGTCGGCATGCAAATCCTCCTCGATGGCAGCGACGAGGGTACGCGCGCGGGGCTCGGCTGGGTGCCCGGGCGGACCCGTGCCTTTGCCTCGCGCAACGATATGGAAGGCCTGCCGCTGCCGCACATGGGCTGGAACGACGTGACGCCGGGCAACGGGCGCGTGCTGTTCGATGCGCTGGACGAAGATCCTCGGTTCTACTTCCTCCATTCCTACTACGTCGAGCCGGCCGA
The DNA here is from genome assembly GCF_015999305.1 of Erythrobacter sp. YJ-T3-07. Taxonomy (NCBI): domain Bacteria; kingdom Pseudomonadati; phylum Pseudomonadota; class Alphaproteobacteria; order Sphingomonadales; family Erythrobacteraceae; genus Erythrobacter; species Erythrobacter sp. YJ-T3-07. Next base: position 304,219 of record NZ_JAEAGP010000001.1, read on the forward strand.
GCAGTCCGATGTCGCGGCGACCGCGCATTACGGGTTCGACTTCGCCTGCGCGATCAATCGCGAAAACGTGTGGGGCGTGCAGTTCCACCCGGAAAAGAGCCACCATTTCGGCGCCGCCGTGCTGAAGAGCTTTGCGGAGCTGTAAGACCAGATGCTGCGTCCCCGGATCATCCCCTGCCTGCTGGTGCACGAAGGCGGTCTCGTGAAGACGGTCGGCTTCGGCAACCCGAAATATGTCGGCGACCCGATCAATGCGGTGAAGATCTTCAACGAGAAGGAAAGCGATGAGCTGATCGTCGTCGATATCGACGCGAGCGTGACCGGCGCGGAGCCCGATTTCCAGATGATCGCGCATCTCGCCGCCGAATGCCGGATGCCGCTGTGCTATGGCGGCGGCGTTAAGACTGCGGCGCAGGCCAAGCGGATCGTCAGCCTGGGCGTGGAAAAGGTCGCGGTCAGCGCCGCAGCGGCCGAGCGCCCGGCACTGATCGGCGAAATGGCCAACGAGGTCGGTCGCCAGAGCGTGGTCACCGTGATCGACTACAAGAAGCGGCGGCTGCGTGGCGGCTACGAAATGGTCACCCACAATGCGACCCGCAACGCCAAGCGCGATCCCGTGGAATTCGCGATCGAAGCCGAGGCGCAGGGCGCGGGCGAGATCGTGCTCAACTCGATCGACAATGACGGCAAGATGACCGGTTACGACCTGACGCTGGCCAAGCAGCTGCGCGAGAAGGTCGACGTGCCGATCACCATTCTGGGCGGCGCGGGCTCGCTCGACGATATTGCCGAGGCGATCCGCGAAATGGGCATCATCGGCCTCGCGGCGGGCAGCCTGTTCGTGTTCAAGGGCAAGCTGCGTGCGGTGCTGATCAGCTATCCGCAGCCCGATGCCAAGGAACAACTCATCCGCGACGCCATGGCGGCGCGCGGACAAGCGTAAGCCGAGGGGACACGCGAGACATGTTTACCGACAAGACCCTGCTGATCACGGGCGGGACCGGCTCTTTCGGCAATGCCACGCTGCGCCGGTTCCTCGATTCCGACATCAAGGAAATCCGCATCTTCTCGCGCGACGAGAAGAAGCAGGACGATATGCGCAAGGCCTATGCCAGCGACCGGCTGAAGTTCTATCTCGGCGATGTGCGCGACGAGGCGAGCGTTTCCGCCGCGATGCGCGGGGTCGACTACGTCTTCCACGCGGCTGCGCTGAAGCAGGTGCCGAGCTGTGAATTCTACCCCATGCAGGCGGTCAAGACCAACGTGATGGGCACGGAGAACGTGCTGCGCAGCGCGATCGATGCCGGGGTCGAACGGGTTGTCTGTCTGTCGACCGACAAGGCGGTCTACCCGATCAACGCGATGGGCATTTCCAAGGCGATGATGGAAAAGGTCATGGTCGCCTCCTCGCGCAATCTCGAAGGGTTCGACACGACCATCTGCGGCACCCGCTATGGCAATGTGATGGCCTCGCGCGGGTCGGTCATCCCGCTGTTCGTGCGCCAGATGCTCGACGGCAAGCCGATCACCATCACCGACGAGAACATGACCCGCTTCATGATGACGCTCGACGATGCGATCGAGCTGGTTCTCTACGCCTTCGAACATGGCAATAATGGCGATATCTTCGTCCAGAAGGCACCCGGCGCGACGGTCGCAATCCTCGCCGAGGCACTGCGCCAGCTGCTTGGCAAGCCGGACCACGAGATCCGCATCATCGGCACCCGCCATGGCGAGAAGCTGCATGAATCGCTGCTCAGCCGCGAAGAGCGTGCGGTGGCCGAGGATCTGGGCGAATATTACCGCGTGCCTCCCGACGGGCGCGACCTCAACTACGAAAAGTTCGTCGACGAGGGCGAGAAGCGCCTGAGCACGGGCGAGGAATACAACTCGCACAACACCCACCAGCTCGATGTCGAGGGGATGAAGCAGTTGCTGATGAAGCTGCCCTTCATCGTCCGGCTGGTGAACGGCGAAGACGCCGAGATGGAGCTGCTGGGATGAGCATCGCGCTGGTGACCGGGGCCGAGGGCTTTATCGGCCGCAACCTCACGATCCGGCTGGGCGAGCTCGGCCATGAAGTGATCCCGATCGGCCGCAGCCACGATGCGTCCGATCTCGCCGATGCGGCGAAACGCGCCGATTTCGTGTTCCATCTGGCAGGTGTGAACCGGCCGCAGGACCCGGCGGACTTCGCGACCGGCAATCGCGATTTCACCAGCGAGGTGTGCGACGCGCTGGCCGCAGCGGGCAACAAAGCGCCGATCGCCTATAGCTCCTCGATCCAGGCCGCCGCCGACAATCCCTATGGGGAGAGCAAGCGCGGGGCCGAGCAGGCGCTGGAGCGGCATGGCGAGGCAACCGGCGCGCCGGTGCTGATCTATCGCCTGCCCAACGTGTTCGGCAAATGGGCGCGGCCCAACTACAATTCCGCGGTTGCGACCTTCTGCCACAATATCGCGCACGGGCTGGAGATCACGGTCAACGATCCCGCCGTGCCGCTGCGGCTGGTCTATGTCGACGATGTGGTCGCCGCTTTCGTCGCGCTGCTGCAAGACGGCGCCACGCGCGACAGCGGCTTTCACGAGGTTCAGCCGGTTTACGAGACCACGGTGGGCGAGGTTGCAGATACGATCCGCAGCTTCCCTTGCAGCCGTCACACGCTGGTATCGCCGCGCGTGGGCACCGGGCTCACCCGCGCGCTCTATTCGACCTACCTGAGCTATCTCGAGCCGGACCAGTTCAGCTACGGCCTGCCGATCCACGCGGACCCGCGAGGGGCCTTCGTCGAGATGCTCAAGACACCCGATGCCGGGCAGTTCTCCTACTTCACCTCCGGCCCCGGCGTGACCCGCGGCGATCACTACCACCACACCAAGGCGGAAAAATTCCTGGTCATCCAGGGCACCGCCCATTTCGGCTTTCGCCATATCGTCACCGGCGAAACCTACGAGGTTGTGACCAAGGGCGGCGAGGCAAAGATCGTCGAGACCATTCCGGGCTGGACGCACAACATCACCAATATCGGCGAGGACGAGCTGATCTGTATGCTCTGGGCGAACGAGATTTTCGATCGCGCCCGCCCCGATACCATCGCCGAGAAGGTTTGAGATTATGGGCAAGATGAAGGTCATGACGGTCGTCGGCACGCGGCCCGAGATCATCCGCCTGTCGCGCGTGCTCATCGCGCTGGACGAGGCGTGCGAGCATATCCTGGTCCACACCGGACAGAACCACGATTACGAGCTGAGCCAGGTCTTCTTTGACGATCTGGGCATCCGCAAGCCCGACCATTTCCTGCACGCAGCCGTCGCCGGAGCGCCTGTCGCGACGATCGGCAACATCATGATCGGGATGGAAAAGTTGCTCAAGGAGGTCCAGCCCGAAGCGCTGCTGGTGCTGGGCGACACGAACAGCTGCCTCTCCGTTCTCCCCGCCAAGCGCGCCAAGATCCCCGTGTTCCACATGGAAGCGGGCAATCGCTGCTTCGACCAGCGCGTACCGGAGGAGATCAACCGCCGGATCGTGGACCACACCGCGGATATCAACCTGACCTACAGCGATATTGCGCGCGAATACCTGCTCGCCGAAGGCCTGCCGCCCGATCGCGTGATCAAGACCGGCAGCCCGATGTACGAGGTGCTGCACGCCTATATGGACCGGATCGATGCGTCCGACGTGCTCGACCGCCTCGAGCTCAAGGAGCACGAATACTTCGTGGTCAGCGCGCACCGCGAGGAGAATATCGAGAGCGATGCAAACTTCCTGCGGCTGGTCGCGATCCTCAACCGGATTGCCGAGACCTACGATAAGCCGGTGATCGTCTCGACCCATCCGCGCACGCAGAACCGGATCGACCGGGCGGGGGTCGAATTTCACGCGAATGTCCGCCTGCTCAAGCCGCTGGGCTTCCACGACTATGTGCGGCTTCAGAAATCGGCCCGCGCCGTGCTGTCGGACAGCGGCACGATCACCGAGGAATCCTCGATCCTCAACTTCCCCGCGCTCAACATCCGCGAGGCCCACGAGCGGCCCGAGGGGATGGAAGAAGGCACAGTGATGATGACCGGGCTCAGCATCGACCGGGTCGAACAGGGCCTCGCAATCATCGCCTCGCAGGCGCGCGGCGAAGAGCGCGATCTGCGGCTGGTGGCCGATTATTCGATGCCCAACGTCTCGGCCAAGGTGGTGCGTATCATCCATTCCTACACTGATTACGTGCGCCGCACGGTCTGGAAGGAGTACTGAGGCGCGGATCGTGCGCTTGTCGGTCACGCAGGATAGGCAGCACACCACCGACGCCGAGTTCTAGCAATGCGAGACACCACCCCCCGCAAGCTCAGGATCCTGATCCTCAGCCAGTATTTCTGGCCCGAAGGATTTCGCGTCAACGATCTCGCCAGCGAACTGATCGCGCGCGGCCACGAAGTCACCGTGTTGACCGGCCTGCCGAACTATCCGGACGGTGAGGTCTTTGCCGACTTCCGCGATAACCCCGCGAAATATGCGAGCTTCGAGGGGGCCCCGGTCCATCGCGTTCCGGTGATCCCGCGTGGGAACAGCAGCCTCAAGCTGATGCTCAACTATCTCAGCTTTGCGCTTTCGGGCACGATCTTCGGCCCCGGCAAGCTTCGCGGCCAGCGCTTCGACGCGATCTTCGTGTTCCAGACCTCGCCGATCACCTCGGCGTTGCCCGCTCTGTGGATCGGCTGGCGCAAACGCGCGCCGGTGCTGATGTGGGTGCTCGACCTGTGGCCCGACACGCTCTCCGCCATCGGGGTGGTCAAATCGCCTGTGCTGCTGGGGCTGGTCGGCAAGCTGGTCAGCTTTATCTACAAGCGCTGCGCGCGCATCCTCGTCCAGTCGCGTGCGTTCTACGACAATGTCGAGCGCTATGCGGGCGGCACGGACACCATCCGCTACTTCCCCGGCTGGCCAGAGCCGGTATTTCAGAACGCGGTCGACGGGCTCGCCCCTCCGCCCGAGCTTGCTCCGTATGCGGAGGACTTCAAGGTGATGTTCGCCGGCAATCTGGGCCAGGCGCAGGACATCCCGGCGATCATCGAGGCGGCCGACATGCTGCGCGACGAGCCCGGCCTGCGCTGGATCATCGTGGGCGAGGGGCGTGCGGGCGACGATGCGCGCGCCGAGGTCGCCAAGCGCGGACTGGAGGACAAGGTGATCTTCGCGGGCCGTCACCCGCTCGAACGCATGCCATCCTTCTTCAGCGCCGCCGACGCGCTGCTGGTGACGCTGCGTGACGAACCGATCTGGTCGATGACGATCCCGGGCAAGGTTCAGTCCTACCTTGCCTCCGGTCGGCCGCTGCTCGGCATGTTCAACGGCGAAGGCGGGCGCGTCATTCGTGAGGCCGAAGCCGGGCTGACCGCCCCCGCCGGCGACTACCGCACGCTGGCAGACAATGTCCGCACCATGATGCGCATGTCGCGCGAAGAACGCGCCGAGCTTGGCAAGAGTGGGCGTGCCTACGCGCAGGCCCATTTCAACCGCGCTGCGCTGATCGCCGGTCTGGAAGACTGGATCGTCGAGCTTGGCGACGAGACGACCGAGGAGCGACAGCGTGCCTAATCTCGCCGATCTCACTCCTGCCTTCCTCGACGAGCTGAGCGAAGCGGCGCTCCGGTCGGACCGGCGGCGGATGCACTATTGCATCCATGCCGACTACTCCGACCCGGTGCAGATGATGGTCAACGCCGTTGCGCCCGACAGCTATATCCGCCCGCACCGCCACAGCCTCGACCCCAAGGTCGAGCATCTGAGCGCGCTGCGCGGAACCTTTGCCTGCTTCGTGTTCGACGATGCGGGAGAGGTCCTCTCCAGCCAGATATTCGGCGAACGTGGCGATGCGCCTTTCGGCATTACCCTGCCGCCCGAGGCGTGGCACACGGTGGTTGCGCTGGATGATGGCGCGATTCTGCTCGAAGTGAAGCAGGGCCCGTTCCGGCCCGAACTGGCGAAGGAGCCTGCGGACTGGTCGCCAGACGAGGGTACGGCGGAAGGCCTTGCGCTAATCGAGCGGCTGCGCGGCGGCCTCTCCGGCGTCAGTTAGCGTCCGCGCCGACCCGCGTGATCGTGGGGCTGGAGAAGGACGTGTTTTGCGCCTGGAATCCGCTCGACTGCCGCGCAGTGAGCGCCAGCGTCTGCTGCGGGCAGTCGCCGGGCACGGTGAAGGCCTTGCGATAGGTCTGCGTGCCCTGTCCTCCGGCGAGGTCGATCATCGCGAAGGGCTGGCCATCGGTGCACGAGATGGCCCAGCGATAGGCGGAGCGATCCGTGCCCTGCGGCGCCTCGAAGCTACCCGAAAGACGATAGGTGCCCGGGCGCAGGCGCAATGCCTGGGTGGCGACCTGCCCTGCCGAGGATGGGACCTTGCTCACATCAAGGACATAGTTGTCGCCTGAGCGGATAATGGTCGGCAGGATGCCGGTTGCCTCCGCCAGCGTCCAGTCAAACGGCGTCTGATACGCCTGTGTCCGGCTGAACGGGCGGACGGTGCCGGGCTCCCGGTTGATCCGGCGGCGGTAATAGTTCCACGCGTCCTCGCGGAAACCGCGGTTGTACAGGCTGGTCGCGAGCAGCTGATCGGACGGATAGCCGATCTTTACGCCCGCATCTCGCAACTCGTCGAAGAGGCTGACGATGTCCCTCGGTGCGCGCCCGCCCATTGCCGCGTTGTTGAGGAAGTTCGGCCCCCAGGGCGGGTTGGTGCCGAACAGGCGCACGATACCGCGACGCACCAGCGGCTCGCGGGTCGAACTGATCAGCGCGGGAAACAGGGCGTCGGTCGCGCTCTGTTCGGTCCGCAGGGCGAGATCGTAGTGCTGGAGGGCGCCATTGATGTCGCCCCGCGTCGCGGCCTGCTCGATCGCCCAGACATGGGCACGCGTCTCGCGCCGCGACATCATCAGCGCATAGGCGAAAGCCTTGTCGGCCAGCGCAGGCTCGTTCTGGAGCTGGCTGGAGATGCCGATCGCAACCGCGGCATCGGATGCGGTCGGGTCCTGCGCCAGCGCGCGCGCCGCCACTTCGCGGTAATTGCTCGGGCGGTTGCCCTGGATCGGGTTGGAGACCTCGGACAGGGCGTAGCGACTTGCGATCACCGGATTGGACGGGTCGATCGCAAAAGCGAGGTCGATCGAACTGCGCGCCATTGCCGAACCGAGCGAATAGACCCCGCTGGCGAGCCCGCACGCCACCGCGAGCGCGGCGAGAACGTAACGCGTCCGTTTCCCGATCGGCAGCGACAGAGTGCTGGTCGCAGCCCCGCCGGTGGCGGAACGGGAGGCCTTCGATGCGCGGGCGGGCTCGGCTTCAGGCACTCTTGCCCTCGTCTTCTTTGCCGTAGGAGTATCCGTATTCGTAGCCGTAGGAATAGCCGTAAGCGGATTTCTTGGCTTCGAACTTGGTGAGCAGTGCGCCGAAGATGCGGATGTTGGCGGAGTTCAGGCGTCCGATGGCGTTCTTGACGAGGCCTGCGCGGATATTGTGGGATTCGACCACGTAGAGCACGCCTTCGACATGGGTCGCGATGAGCGGGGCATCGGCGAGGCCCATCACCGGGGGCGAGTCGATCACGACGTGGTCGTACATTTCGAGCAGGCGGCGCATCAGCAGGTCGAGCCGGTTGCCGGTCAGCAGTTCGGCGGCGTTGGGCGGGATCGGACCGGCCGACATCGCGGTGAACCCCAGGTGGGTCATCGGGAAGGTCATGGTCTCGATATCGTCGTCGCCGGCGAGGAAGTTGGACAGGCCGCGATCGTGATCGACCCCGCCCAGCTGGTGGACCGAGGGTGAGCGCATGTCGCCATCGACCAGGATCACGCTCTTGCCCGCACGCGCCAGCGTGGTGGCAAGCGCCAGCGAGCTGGTCGACTTGCCTTCCGCAGGCCGGGTCGAGGTGACCGCGAAGGAACGCGGCACGCCGTGTTCGGTGGTGAAGCCCAGGTTGGTGAACGCGGCGAGATAGGCATCGACCAGGCTCGACTTGCGATCGAGCAGCGCCTCGTCCGGACGCCCCTCGGCAACCGTGGGGATCGTGCCCAGCAGCGGCAGGCCGAGCTTGCGGCGCACCTCCGTGGGATCGGTGATCGCCTCGTCGATCTGTTCGAGCAGGAAGGCCAGCGCCGCGCCGATACCCGCGCCCACGATCAGCGAGAGCAGGACGTTCATCAGCAGGTTGGGGCTGGAGGGGACCTGCGGGACATCGGCCGGATCGATGATCGAGACATTGTTGACCCCGACCCCGCCGGCAACGCCGATCTCCTTGAAGCGCTGCAGCAGCCCGTCATACAGCGCGCGGTTGGTATCCACCTCCTGCTGGTAGATATTGTACTGGATCGAGCGGCGACGCAGGTCGAGATAGTCGGCCTTGAGGCGGTTGACCCGCGCCTGCAGCGTCTGCTCGCGCTCCAGCGCGGCACGGTAATCGCCCTGCAGCGAGCCCGAGACGCGCGCTTCCTCGCGCGCGATCGCGCGGTCGATCTCGTCGATCTGCGACTGGAGCGCGCGCGCTTCGGGATAGCCCGGTTCGAACCGGACCATCAGCAGCTGGTACTCGCCGGCAAGGTCGGCGCGCTTCTCGCGCAGCTTGTTGATCGCCTGGTTGGCGAGCGATTCGGTGGAGGAAGAGCCGCCGCCCGCCTGGCGCGCGCGCGCCTCGGCCTGGATCCGGTCGGCGGTCGCCTCGGTCAGCGCGGTGTTGAGCGCGGCCAGATCGTCGGCCACGATCGAGCGTTCCTGCGGGCGCCCGTCGGCCCCGGGGGGGGCGGGCAGGTTGATGATCTCCTCGCTCGAGGCATAGGTCACCAGCTGGCGCTGGGACTCATCGAGGCGTTCCTTGTAGTCGGCCAGCTGCGCCTGCAGCTGCTCGCGCCCGTAGGAGGTCGCCTGGACCTTGCGCTCCAGGTTGGACTGGATGAAGTTCTCCGCCCAGCTGTTGGAGACCCGCGCGGCAAACGCGGGATCGGGGCCGGTAAAGCTGATGTCGACCAGCCGCGAGAGGCGCGCGGGCTCGACATTGATGTTGGCGAGCAGGATCTCGCCCGCGACCCGCTGGCGGTCCTGGCGTCCCTGCGCGGTATAGCGCCCGTTATCGAGCGCGAAGGCCGGGTCTTCGCCGCCCTCCACGCCGTAGGATGCGAAGAACTCGGGATTGTCGATCAGGCCCAGCTGGCCGGCCACCCGTTCGGCCAGGGTGCGCGCGCGCAGCAGGCCGTACTGGGTCTGGTAGAACTCCTGGTCGGAGACGCTGACCTCGCGCTCGACCCCTTCGAAGTTGGTCACCTGGTTGCCCTCGCGCGAGATCTCGATCGTCGCGGTGGCGGTGTATTGCGGGGTCATCAGCAGGGTCGCGACCAGGCCCAGCGCGACGCATGCCGCGATCGAGCCCAGGATCAGCCAGCGCCAGCGCTGCGCGATCCGCAGGTAATGCTGCACGATCGAGGGGCCTTCGCCCTCGCCCGGCTGGCCCGCCTGCACGCCCAGCGGATTGCCGCCGCCCTGGGGTGGCTGGTCGGAAGGGCCGGACTCGCTGCCGAACCGGGAGGCCTGGATGTTCATGCTCGGCAAAAACCTTGTTGCAGGCGCGCATGCGGCGCGCCCGGAAAACCTACTGCAAAATCGTGATCAGCGGCGATGCCAGCAGCGGCGCCACGGTCAGGAAGTCGCGGAACATGCGGCGCTGGGGGGAGTCGCCCACCACCACGATGTCGTTGGGATAGATCGGAGGATCGTCGTACAGCCCGCGCTCGATCGCCTCAAGGCTGTAGAGCCCGGCCATACGCCGGCCATCGACCGTGCGCAGGATCACCACCTCTTCCTTGCGCGCGAACTCGCCCGTCCCGCGCGCCGCCGCGATCGCACGCAACAGCGTCGTCTGGTTGGTCACCGGATACAGGCCCGGGGTCTGAACCTGGCCCGACACGGTCACCACCTGGCTGACCGAGTTGACGATGTTCACCGTCACCTCCGGATCGCGCACATAGCGCGCATCGAGCGCCCGCTCGACATCCAGCGCCAGTTCGCCCGCGGTCTTGCCGCCCGCCTCGACCGTGCCCAGAAACGGCAGCGCAATCCGCCCGCTCGCATCCACCTGCACATCGCGCGTGAACTCGGGGACGTTGAAAACCTCGATCCGGATCGTGTCCAGCGGACCGATCAGCGCAGGACGATCCGGCGCCACCAGATCACCGCGCGTGGGCACAGGCAAACCATCCGCCGCCGCCACAACCGTCATACGGTCCGTCGAAACCAAAGGCTCCGGTGAACCACATCCAGCCAGTACACACACACTCAATAGCAATATCAATCGATGCATCATCTGCCTCTGGCGCGGGTAGAGAAAAGAGCTGGCAAAGGGCCCGTGCGGCACTCGCAGACTGGTCGCGCCGATACGCGTAAATGCCGGTCCGGTAAAGCCATTTACCCTTTGCCGGACCGTCATCGACGCGCGCTGCCGCTACGTCTGCGTTTGCGCGAGCCGGATGTCTCACCGCTCTCGCTGCGGGCTTCGCGCGGGTAGCCGCCCGCCAGCCAGACCGCCGCGATCCCGCCCAGCGCCATGATGATCGGCGTGCGCGCAGGATAGTCGACCAGGCTCGCAAGGAACACGAGCAGCAGCAGCCACGATCCCAGAACGGCGAGCGCGCGTCCGTCGATCCATGCCCGCACGCTGGCATAGGCCCACCAGCCGATCCCCACCAGCAACAGCAGCGCGCCAAGAATGCCGCCTTCCAGCACGATCTGCAGAAAATCATTATGCGCCAGGTTGTAATAGCGGAACTGGAGCATCGCGTCGGGCTCCGCGATGCGGAAGACCGGATCGAAGGTGCCGAACCCGCTGCCGACCGGGAAGAACGCGGACGCCATGGTCGAAACCACGCCGGAAAGCTGCGCACGCGCATCGTCGGAGACCGACATCAGGCCCAGCCGTTCGAAGGATTCGGCTCGCCCGAAATAATAGCTCGCCCCGACCAGCGCGAGCAAGAGCGCGCCGCCAGCGAGCAGCGCGGGGCGCGGGATGCTCGGCGCATTTCTGCCGGGCATGACGAACACCGACGCGCCTGCAACCAGTGCGAGCGCGCCGAGCACCAGCCCCGCGCGCGACCCCGTGGCGAGGATCACCAGTACCATCAGCACGACCGCGAGCCCGCCGCCGCCAAGCGCGAAAGCGGGCGAGAACTGCTGCCGGCGAACTCCGCGTGCCGCGACGAAGAACACTGCGGCGATCGCCATGGCGAGCAGCAGTGCCTGGTGGTTGCGGTTGGCGAACACGCCGCTCGCCTCGCCAGCGCTGTCGTTGACCAGCGGATGGTCGAGCGAGATCCCGGAAAATTCCGCAAGTCCGATAAGCAGCGAGAGTACCGCCAGCACGATCACCGCCTGGACGATCCGCCATTGTGCGCGTTCGGGCAGATAGGCAGCAAGGGCGACCGCTGCGACTGGCACTACCAGCGACATCAGCGCGTTCATCGTGCCCGGCGGGGAGAGGCTGATCGGGCGCCACGGCTGCGTGCCGAGCCCGGCGACGTCGGCCGCATCGAGGAACAGCTCGCGCCCCGGCATCGCAGTCCACAAACCCGGCGGCAGCGGGATCAGCTGCACCGCGACAAGCAGTGCGGCGGCTGCGAGCAGGATCAGCGGCATCCCCAGATTGAACTGCGTCGGGCGGGCCTTGAGGACGAAGAACACCAGCACCCCCCAAGTGCCGACGCGGGTGAGCACTTGGCCCAGCGCGTCGGCGCGCGATGCGCCGCCCGCCAGCCAGACGATCGCGAGCAGGACCAGCAGGCACACGAACGCGAGGTTTTCCTGGCCGCCGCTCCGTTCGAAGGGCAGCCATGATTTCAGAACATTGCGCTTCATTTTGAAATTGGTTCCGTCCGGGGTATGCGACGCGCGTCTTTAGGGAAGTTTCAATGATCAAGCGAATCACGCTGCTGGGTGCAGCCTTGGCATGTCAGGCCTGCGGTCAGGAGACCGTCGAGCCGTACCGGATCGATAGCTCTGCACAGCGTGAATTTCCAGCCGCGCAGAAGAAGGCCGCCCAGGCGCTTTCGATCGGGAACGCGTCCGCGCTGACCGACGCGGACGATCCCTACACCCAGGCGGTGCTGTGCGATGTTGCGACCCAGGCCGTACTCGGCCCCTATCGCAACTCCGCCCAGCTCGATCAGGCGCAGCAGGCCGCGATGGGCCAGCTGCTCACGCTGTTCGGCAAGCGGGTGCAGAGCGAGGCGCGCGACGCCGACAAGAGCGCCAGCGAGATCGCACAGGATCGCAAGTCGTTGGCCGAACAGTACATGCCTTCGCGCCCGGCCAAGGCGAAGGTCGCGCTTGCCTGTATTCGTGAGATCGAAGGCCTCGGCGACCTTCCCGGGATCTAGCGCCCCGGGAACTGGCCCCCGGAATCTGGCCCAGGGAAGCTAGCCGAGCGCGATATCGGGCGCGTCTTCCTGCTTCATCCCGACGACGTGGTAGCCCGCGTCGACGTGGTGGACCTCGCCCGTCACGCCGGACGACAGATCGCTCAGGAAATAGAGGCCCGAGCCGCCGACATCGTCGATCGTCACATTGCGACGGAGCGGGGAGTTGAGCTCGTTCCACTTGAGGATGTAGCGGAAATCGCCGATCCCGCTGGCGGCCAGCGTCTTGATCGGCCCTGCACTGATCGCGTTCACCCGGATGTTGTCCGGCCCCAGATCATTGGCGAGATATTGCACGCTGGTTTCCAGCGCGGCCTTGGCGACGCCCATCACGTTGTAATGCGGGATCACCTTTTCCGCGCCGTAATAGGTCAGGGTCAGGATGCTGCCGCCATTGGGCATCATCGCTGCCGCACGCTTGGCCACCGCGACCAGCGAATAAGCCGAGATGTTCATGGTCATGAGGAAATTGTCGAGGCTGGTGTCGACATACTTGCCGCGCAGTTCGCTCTTGTCGGAAAAGCCGATCGCGTGGACCACGAAATCGAGACTGTCCCAGTGGCCCTTGAGCGTCTCGAACGCGGCGTCCAGATTGTCCATATCGCTGACATCGCAGGGGAACACGATTTCCGAGCCGAGCTGTTCGGCGAGCGGACGGACCCGCTTTTCCAGCGCTTCGCCCTGATAGGTGAAGGCCAGCTGCGCGCCCTGCGCGGCGCAGGCCTTGGCAATGCCCCAGGCGAGCGACTTGTCGTTGGCGAGCCCCATGATGAGCCCCCGCTTGCCTTCCATCAGACCGGTCATGGTTTCTCCTTCTCGTATCCCAGCGCCTCTGGCGCGATCCGCGGCTCGTGCGCGCTCATCGTCGCCAGCCGCTCTTCCTCTGGCGTCTCTGCGAGCGCCGCGTTCAATTGCGCCCCGATAACGACGCCGAGCCCGACCAGCCAGAAAAACAGCAGCGTGATGATGATTCCGGCGAGTGAACCATAGGTGAGGTTGTAGCTGAAAAAGCTCCGCAGCACCTGCGGCAGCGCGACCGTCACGCCGACCCACCACAAGGTGACCGCCAGCGCGCCGGGCCATTTGGGGTAGCGTTTCTTGCGGTACTGGCCGGGCGTCAGGACGTAGAACAGCGCGTAGAAAGAGCCGAACAGGCCGAAACCGGGCACGAAGCGCGCCAGTGCCAGCTTGCCCAGCGCATCGCTGAGCGGCGGGAAGTAGACCGCGATAATCTGCTGCGCGGTCCCGATCATCACCTGCGCGATCAGCGAAAGCATCAGCACGATGACCGCCGCGATGATGATCCCGGTGGATGCCAGGCGATAACGCCAGAAAGCCTGGGTCGCCTCGGTGCCGTAGGAGCGGCGCAGCAGGTCGCGAATCGTTTCGATCAGGCTGCCCACGGTCCACAGGCCCAGCAGCCCGCCCGCCCACAGCAGCCAGCCCTGCCGCGCGTCGATCACGTTGCGCGCCACGGGCTCGATCACCTCGGCCACCACCGGCGGCATCGCGAGCAGGAGGGCGTTGATGCTGGCCGCGCGCTCGCTGCTCTCGCCAAAGGCGGCGAAGATTGCCGCACCGGTGATGAAGAAGGGAAAGATCGCGAGCATCGCGAGGTAGGCGAGGTTGCCCGCGTAGAGGAAGCCGTCGTTGAACGTGCCAGCCAGCACCCGGCGCGCAACCTCGTAGGAGCGGAAATACTTGTGTTCCGGCGCGCCGCGCGAGGTCCGCAGGGCCTGCGCCTCGCGCCGCCGGTCTTCGGGGGTCAGCGAGTGGATCTGCCGGTTTTCAGGGTCGGGAAGCGCCTGTCTGAGGCGCGGAATGAGGCGGCCCATCGCCACCTCAGGTGCTCAGGTCCGCGCGTGGATCGCTTGTGTCGGTCCATCCCTCGAGTGCTTGCTGAAGCGGGCCGATATCCTCGGGCAGGACGATCTGGATCGTTACCAGCTGGTCGCCGCGCCCACCGGTCTTGCGCGAGAAACCCTTGCCCGACAGGCGCATGGTCGTGCCACCGCTGGTGCCCGGCTTGATTGTCAGCATGACCGGCCCGTCGACCGTGGGTACGCGGACCTTGCCGCCGCGAACCGCCTCGCTCAGCGTGATCGGCAGTTCGAGCCGGACGCGGTCGCCGTCGCGTTCGAAATGGGGGTGCTTGTCGATTTCGACCGTGACCAGAGCATCGCCCGCGCCGCCGGGCCCCTGTTCGCCTTTTCCGCGCAGTCGCATCTGGGTGCCGCTCTCGACCCCGGCGGGGAGTTTCAGATCGATCGTCTTGCCGTCGGACAGGGTGATCCGCTGGTCGATCAGCCTTGCGGCATCGACGAAGGGCACGCGCAGGCGATAGGCGATATCCGCACCCTTGCGCGGGGGTGCGCTGCGCGAGCCAAAGCCGCCGCCTCTGGTGCTACCGCCGCCCATCGGCCCGGTCCGGCCACCGCCGAACAGGCCTTCGAACAGGTCGCCCAGATCCACGTCTTCACCGCCGAAGCCGCGAAAATCCTGGTTCGAATAGCCACCGCGCGGCCCTGCACCGCCGCCGCCGAACCCGCCGCCACCGAAGGGATTGGTCGGATTGCCTTCAAGGTCGATCTCGCCGCGATCGTAACGGGCGCGCTGTTCCTTGTCGGACAGCAGATCATAGGCCTTGGTGATGTCGGAAAAGCGCTCGGCCGCCTTGGGATTGTCCTTGTTGCGGTCCGGATGGAGCTGCTTGGCGAGCGTGCGATAGGCGCTCTTGATCTCCTTTTCAGACGCACTGCGCCCGATGCCGAGGATGTCGTAAGCGTCTGCCATGAGCTGCTAGCTAGAATTCGCACCGGGTCCGCGCAAGGCGCTTGGCGACATAAGCCGGGTTACGCACAGCACAATCAGGCATTTGCAACGCGGGTCTCCTCGACCAGGATGGCACTCGCGTCGGATCGCAGCGCAAGGCTGCGCAGCCCGCGCGCAAGCGTACAGCTGCCCACGGGCAGCGGCTGTTCGTCCAGCACGACCCCTTCGGACAGCGGCAGGACCAGGCACTCGCGCCCGAACCGCCCTTCGGGCAAAGCGGCAGAACCGGTCAGTTTCGCGACCCGGAAAAATGGCCCGTCGATGAGTTCGGCATAGTCACCGCTCGTTTCACCGGCACGGGTCAGCAGCGCGTCGTCGAATGGTTCGCGCCAGGCGACCCGCAGCGCCTCTTCGAGATGCAGGTCGCGCGGGCGCCCGTAATCGTACAGGCGGTAGGTCACATCGCTGTTCTGCTGCACCTCCAGCAGGCTGATGCCCGGCCCGATCGCGTGGATCGTGCCGGCCGGGATCGACACGAAATCGCCCGGCTGCACTTCGAGCCACCGGACCGCGCCCTCGATCGATCCGTCGAGCGCGCCTGCACGCAGTTCCTCGACGCTCATCGCCCGCTCCAGTCCGACCGCGATGGTCGCGCCGGGTTGCGCATCGAGGATGTACCAGCACTCGTTCTTGCCCCGCTGGCCCGCCGGGGCCTGCGTATCGTCGGGGTGGACTTGCACCGACAGCGCGGCATCGGTGAAGATGAACTTGACCCGCAGGCTGTCGAGCTCGGGCGGCGGATCGAACCATATTTCGCCCAGCGGCTCTTTGCCCGGATTGGTGAAAGGAGCGGGCGGCGTCTGCCGCCCCCACACCTTGGGCACCAGATGGACCGGGAGCGTCTTCATGAGAGAGAGGCTCCGTCGAGCTTGCCGACATCCTGCGCCGCATCGGCGCGCATGACGAGAATCTCGTCGCCGTCGACCACCACGATCACGTCGTCGAGCCCGACCACCGAGACCCGCGGCCCGTCGCTGTCGACCATCACTCCGCTGCAATCGAGCAGTTCGTGGGGCCCGCGAGAGACGCCTCCGCGCGCCTCGCGCAGCGCATCCCAGCTGCCGATATCGGACCAGCCCATGGAGACGGGGACCATCGCTGCATGGGCGGTGTTTTCCATCACCGCATAATCGATCGATTCGCCGCGGATCGTCTCGAACACCTTGGCATCGGGGCGGAACAGCGCCCCGTCCTTGGTGCCTTGTGCCACCGCAGCCTCGCACAGGGCCGCCATTTCCGGCCGGTGTCTGCGCAGCTCTTCCAGGAATACGTCGCGCCTGAAGGCGAAGATGCCGCCATTCCAGCTGTAGCGACCATCGGCGAGGAACCGCTGCGCCGTGGCAAGGTCGGGCTTCTCGACGAACGCGTCGAGCCGGAAGCCGTCCGCGAGCGCTTCCCCCCGCTTGAGATAGCCATAGCCGGTGTGGGGCTTGCTCGCCTCGATACCGAAGGCCACCAGCGAGCCCTGCTGCGCCAGCTGTGCTGCGGCGCGCGCGGCCTCGCGGAATGCGCGCGCGTCGGCAATGTAATGGTCGCTGGGGCAGACCAGCAGAATGCTGCCTTCCGGGGCGCGCAGCGCGGCCAGCGCGATCGCGGGCGCGGTGTTGCGCCCCGTCGGTTCGGCGATAATCGCGAGTTCGCTGCCGCCCTGCTCGCGCACTAGCGGCACATGCGGCTCGCCTGCCACCACCAGAGGAGGCGCGAATTGCTCTGGGTCAGCGACGCGGTCGAGCGCCTGCTGGAACAGCGTCCGCTCGCCCAGCAGCGGCAGGAAGGGCTTCGGTCGGGCAGGGCGAGAGCGCGGCCAGAGGCGTGTGCCTCCGCCGCCGCACAGGATCACGGGCTTGATTAACGCCGACATGGGCGGGTGTTTACCAAGCACTCCTTACCAAATGAATGCGCCAATTGCGGCTCTGCACGGGCGGGGCTAGGGACCGGGGCATGAGCGACACCCCCCATACGCCCGCCACCAGCAGCGCGCTGCCCACCGACGGCCCGCTGGCGTTGTTCGACCAGTGGTATGCCGAAGCGCGCGCGAGCGAGCCCAATGATTCGAACGCGATGGCATTGGCGACCGCCACGCCGGAGGGTCGCCCGTCGGTGCGGATGGTGCTGCTGAAGGACTTCGGCGAGGGCAGGTTCACCTTCTACACCAATGCGCAGAGCCGCAAGGGTGAGGAAATCGGCGCCAATGCGCATGCCGCACTGCTGTTCCACTGGAAGAGCCTGCGCCGCCAGATCCGCATCGAAGGCCCGCTCACCCAGGTGAGCGACGCGACCGCAGACGAGTACTTCCACTCGCGCTCGCGCCCTGCGCAGCTTGGCGCGGTCGCGTCAGACCAGTCGCGCCCGCTTGCGGATCGCGAGGCGTTCGTCGCGCGCTACCACGAAGCCGAGGCACGCTTTGCGGGCGGCGAAGTGGAGCGGCCCGCCCACTGGACAGGGTTCACCCTGCACGCAGAGCGGATCGAATTCTGGCTCGACCGCGACAACCGCCTGCACGATCGCCGCGTGTTCCTGCGTGAGGGCGACGGCTGGACGAGCACGCTGCTCTTCCCATGAGGAGCGGGTCGGCCAGCGAGAGGGCGAACCTCGGCCGCGCCGCCGCCATCGCATCGATTTCGACCGCGCTGCTGCTGGTCGCGCTCAAGCTATGGGCGGTGTGGCAGACCAGTTCGGTGTCGCTGCTCGGCAGCCTGGCGGACAGCGCGCTCGATCTGGTGGCGAGCCTTGTCACCCTGCTCGGCGTCATCGTCGCCGCGCGCCCGGCGAGTACCACCCATCGTTTCGGGCACGGCAAGGCGGAGGCGCTGGCAGCGATCTTTCAGGTTATGCTGATCGCGGTGTCCGCCGCAGGCATCGCCATGCGATCGGGGCAGGCGCTGGTCGAAGGCGAGCGTGTGGCCGCCGCGCAGGAAGGGATCGTGGTCAGCGTGATCGCGATCCTTGCAACCTTCGCGCTGCTTGCCTTTCAGCGTTACGTGCTCGCGCGGACCGGCTCGATCGCGATCCATGCCGATCATGTGCATTACCAGTCGGACCTGCTGCTCAATCTCGCGGTGATCGCGGCGCTGGTGCTCGATCGCTATATCGGCGTGGCGTGGGCGGATCCGCTGTTCGGCCTCGCGATCGCCGCGTGGCTGCTGTGGGGCGCATGGCGCGCAGGCTCGGAAGCGGTCGACCACCTGATGGATCGCGAATGGCCGGAGGAAAAGCGCCGCCGGTTCGTCGAGGTCGCGGCGCGCCATCCCGAACTCGCCCGCCTGCACGATCTGCGCACGCGTACGAGCGGCGGAATCGATTTTGTTCAATTTCATGTGGACCTCCCCGGCGACTACACCGTTGAGAAGGCTCACGATATCATCGACCGGGTCGAACAGGAGCTGGGCCTCGAATTTCCAGAGGCCGAGCTGCTGATCCACATCGACCCTGCCGGTCATGTCGATGAGCCCGGAAACACGCTCGTCGAGCAAGACGAGTTCGCCAAGCTGGAGAGCAAACCATGACCACGCTGCCTTACTGGCACGTCGACGCCTTCGCCAACCGGCCCTTCGCCGGCAACCAGGCGGCGGTGATGCCGCTCGCCTCATGGTTGTCGGATGCGACGCTGCAGGCGATCGCAGAGGAGAACAATTTCGCGGAAACCGCCTTCGTGGTGCGCGACACCAGTGGCGGGGCCGACTGGGAGCTGCGCTGGTTTACCCCGACCAGCGAGGTCGCGCTGTGCGGCCATGCCACGCTGGCCGCAGGCCACGTGCTGCTGGACCCGGAGAACCGCTTCGCAAGCGAAAGCGGCGACAGCGATTCGGTCACTTTCCGCACCCGCAAGGCGGGCCTGCTCGAAGTGCGGCGGGTCGAATCGGGTTATGAGCTCGCGCTGCCCATCACCAAGGTGGAGGAGGGCGAATATCCCTCTCTGCTCAATGCGCTGCACGTTTCCGCACCGCTGTTCGAATCGGTCAGCGGGGCGGAACAGACCACCATCGTGCTGCTCGAAAACGAAGCGGAGGTCCGCGCGCTGGAGCCGGACATGCGCGCGCTTGCCAAGATCGACCGGATGGTGATCTGCACCGCGCCGGGCGACGAGACCGACATCGTCAGCCGCGTGTTCGTGCCCGCCTGGGGCGTGCCGGAAGACAGCGTCACGGGATCGGCCCATGCGACGCTGGCTCCGTTCTGGGCACAGCGGCTGGGCCGCGACACGATGAGCGCGTTTCAGGCCTCCGCCCGTGGCGGGCATCTGCATTGCCGGATGAATGGCGAGCGGGTGTGGCTCGGCGGGCCGTGCGTCACCGTGGTCGAGGGCAAGTTCCACCTGCCCGAGTAAGCGTTACGGCGTGGGGTAGAGTTCCACCAGATCGTTGATCTGGCGCAGCAGCGCGCGGCGCTCCTCCGCGTCCGAATGGCCCAGCCGCACGATCGTCAGCTTCTGCTTGGGCGAGACCACGATGTACTGGCCCATGTGGCCGATCGCGGCGAAGATGCCTTGCGGGTTGTCGATCGGATACAGCTGGTTCTGCGGATCGGAGGCCTGCGTGTTGAGCCAGATCTGCCCACCATAGAACGGCGCGCGCGGACTGGGTTCGAGCATGAAGTCGATCCACTGGCGCGGGACCAGCTGGGTCCCGCGATAGCTGCCGTGATTGCGCAGGAATTCGCCGAAGCGCGCCCAGTCGCGCAAGGTGCCGTGGATCGCGCTGCCGCCGATCAGCGTGCCCGCTGCGTCGTATTCGGGCACCATCGAAGTCATGCCCAGCGGGCCGAACAGGCGAGTGCGCAGGTAGGTATCGACCGCCTTGCGCCGTTCTTCCGGGTCCTGGCTGTCCCTGGTCAGCACATCGGCGGCGATATCCGCAAGGATCACCGTCGTGTTGCTCGAATATTCGAACTTTTCGCCCGGCTCGGCTTCCAGCGGCTGCTCCTCGGCGAACTTCGCCATATCGTCGCGCTGGTCGAGGAACAGCATGCGCACTTCGCTCGATTCGTAGGGCACCTCGCCGCCCTCTGTATGGTCGAGGCCGGAACGCATCTGGAGGAGATCGCGCAAAGTGATCTCGGCGCGCGCATCGCCGGGGCGCTGCCATTCGGGCACGGGCGCGGGCGCATCCAACTCGAGCGCGCCATCGGCGACCAGCATGCCGATCATCACTGCGGTCACCGTCTTGGCCATCGACCAGCTGATGAAGCGGGTGTCTGCATCATAGCCGTCGGCATAGCGTTCGCCGACGATCTCGCCTGCGTGCATGATCAGCGCGGCGCGGGTTTCGCCAAGGCCCTGCTCATCCTCGAACAGGTCGCCGAATTCCATCGCCAGCCGCTCCCGCCCGACACCGGGATTGTCCCCGATCACCGACAGTTCGGTCTCGGTCGCGCCCGGATCGGTCTCCGCGCCGCCACCGCACGCGGCGAGGCACAGAGCGAGGGGGAGGGTGAGGCAGACAGGGCTTGCAAGCGCACGGACGCGGGGCGAGAACATGCGCAGCAATTCGCACGAGAGAAGCCCGCTTGGCAACGACAGATACCCATTCCGCTTACACCACCAGCCGCCAGGGCGCCCGCCGCCGCCTGTGGCCGCGCATCCTGCTGGTCGCGCTGCTGGTGCTGGCGAGTATCGCGGCCATCGCGTTCTTTGCCAATCGCACGGCGATCAACGGCTATGCCGTGACCGGCGCGGCCTACGCGGCGCGGGTCGGCTGCTCGTGCCGCTATATCGGTGGCCGCCCGATCGGCGATTGCGCGAAAGACAAGGTCGCCGGGATGGAGCTGGTCCGCCTGTCCGACGATCCGGCGACGAAGAGCGTTACCGCCACGTTCCCGCTGCTCGCCAGCCAGACCGCGACGTATCGCGAAGGCTATGGCTGCGTGCTGGAGAAGTGGGAAGACTAGCGCGGGTTGGCGAGTGTCAGGCTGCGGGCCGGGTGCTGTCGATCCAGCCGCCGCCGACTGCCCGGTCGCCCGCATAGATCACCGCCGCCTGCCCCGGGGCAACGCCGTATTCGGGCGTGTCGAAGGTGATCGTGACGGCTGATCCCTCGCCCAGCGAGCCTTCCAGCGTGACCGGCACCGGCTTGGCGAGCGAGCGGACCTTGGCCGTCAGCGGCAGGTCGGGCAGCGGGCCGATCCTGTTGGTGTCGACCAGCTGCGCGCTGGCGGTAGCAAGCATGGTCTTGGGCCCGACGCGCACTTCTGCGGAGCTCGCATCGAGTTCCACCACGTAGAGCGGCTCGGGCTGACCGCCGATTTCCAGCCCGCGACGCTGGCCGACCGTGAAGTGCACCACGCCCGCATGCTCGCCCAGCGTTTCGCCGGTGCGCGCATGGACGATGGCACCGGGCGTTGCGCCTTCTGGCCGCAACTTCTTGACGATGCCGGCATAATTGCCGTCGGGCACGAAGCAGATATCCTGGCTGTCGGGCTTGGCCGCGTTGCGCAGGCCCGCTTCCTCGGCGAGCGCGCGGACCTGTGACTTGGGCATCCCGCCCAGCGGGAAGCGAAGGAAATCGAGCTGGGGCTGGGTGGTCGCGAACAGGAAATAGCTCTGGTCGCGCCCGGCGTCTTCGGCCCGGTGCAGTTCCGATCCACCCGCGCCCATGACCCGGCGCACATAGTGCCCGGTGGCGAGGCAATCGGCATCCAGCTCGCGTGCCATAGTCAAAAGGTCGGTGAACTTGGGCCCCATGTTGCAACGGATGCAGGGCACCGGCGTGCGCCCGGCGAGGTAATCGTCGGCAAACTGCTCGACCACCGATTCGCGAAACGCGCTCTCATGGTCGAAGACGTAATGCGCGATCCCCAGCCGGTCCGCCACGGCGCGCGCGTCGGCGATATCGTCGCCCGCGCAGCAGGCACCCTTGCGCCCCGTCGCGGCACCATAATCGTAGAGCTGCAGCGTGATGCCGACCACGTCGGCGCCCGTCTTCGCCGCCAGCGCGGCGACCACCGAGCTGTCGACCCCGCCCGACATCGCGACCACGATCCGGCACTCGGAGGCCGGGCGCGGCAGATCGAACAGGTTCGCGGCCTGATTAGCGTTGGAGAGGAAGGTGGTGTCGGTCATGGGGATACTCGCAAGCCCCGCATATAGACCCGCAGGCTCAAGAGACAAGAAAAGCGCCGTTTGCGGGCGGCACTCGCGTTAACGAAGGCCCGCGCCAAGCGACTGACTTATGGCGGCATTTACCCTCTCTTGACCATATTCGGGTTAAGCAGGTGGCATGTTCGAGGGAGCAGACAAGATCGCCGCGGCCAAGCCAGCGGCAGACGAGCACGGTCTCAGGCGAGTCGGGTGGTCCGAACTGGCCGCCGCGATCAGCCTTTCGCGCGCCCTGCGCACGCAGGATCCGGGTCTCCTTTCGCAGGCCGGGCCGTCCTTCGACCGAACCGAGGCAAAAGACGAACGCGGCGTTAACCTTGTGTCTTTAGCGCGCCGCAAAGCGAGCAGGGGTAGGGCTTCTTCCAGCGCCAACCCGTCCCCCGAGCGCCATCGAGAGAATCCATGATCGAGAACCAGAAAATCAAACCCGACCAGGTTATCGGCCCGCTGGGCGAGCCGCTGACGCTGGCCGATCTGCCCAGCCCCAAGACCAAGCGCTGGGTCGTTCGCCGCAAGGCGGAGGTCGTCGCCGCAGTCAATGGCGGCCTGCTGACCATTGACGAAGTGCTGGAACGTTACGGCCTGACGCTGGAGGAGTTCGCCTCCTGGCAGCGCGCGGTCGACCGTTCGGGCATGCAAGGCCTGCGCGTTACCCGCATCCAGCACTATCGCGATCTTTACGAACGCCAGCTGAAATACTGATTTCGCCACGTTCCCGGCGGCCCGACAGGCGACAATTCGTCGCCCGTCGGGAACCTCCTGTCCTTCGCTCCCGTTGCTGACCCGTGACCCGAACGGGGTGGAATTAAAAACAGGAGCTGGGACATGTTGAGTTGGATTATCGCGATTATCATCGGCGGTGTGGCGGGCTGGATTGCCTCCATGATCATGGGCCGCGATGCCTCGATGGGCATCTTCTGGAACATCATCGTCGGCCTGATCGGCTCGCTGATCGGTAACTGGGTCGGCAATGCCTTCTTCGGCGTCGGTGGCCCGATCGGCGAATTCAGCCTCACCGGCTTCATCGTCGCCATCGTCGGTGCCGTGATCCTGCTCGCGATTGCCAATCTGGTTCAGCGCGGGCGCGTCCGCTAACCACGGCGCATCTTAAAGACACCGGAAAGGCGGTGCGGCCAGGGGGTCGCGCCGCCTTTTTGCTGTATGCGCGGCCTGTGTCCGCCGCGCTCTCGTTCGTCTGGCAGCCTTGGCCGTTGGTAGACGACCCGATTGCCCGTTGTGCGCCACGCCCCTAAGGCAAGTCTGGATCGATAAATCGCCCCCGGCTTGCGTCGGGCAGACGAACACCAACCGCCAGTGCGAACGGACCGAACATGAATTATCAACCGACGGTCGGACACGACGAGGATGAGGGCAGGATGAGCAACCCCTATACGACCACGCAGGACAGCGAGCCGAAGGGGGGGCGTGGACGTATCGCCATCATCGTCGCGATCCTGATCCTCGTGCTGCTGGTCGCAGGCTGGTTCTACCTTAGCTCGACCAATGATGCCCCGGCCGATGCCGGGTCGGCATCGCAGGCGCCCGACATCACCGTGATCAAGCCGGGCAACGGTACCGTCGAGGGCACGATCAACGCGACCGGCACGATCGCTGCGCGGCGTGCACTGCCGGTCGGTGTGGTTGGTGAAGGCGGCCGGGTCGTCTCGGTCAATGTCGAACAGGGCCAGTGGGTCAATGCCGGGCAGGTGCTCGCCTCGATCGACCGCTCGGTCCAGAACCAGCAAGCGCGCGCGCAGGCCGCGCAAATCCAGGTCGCCCGTGCCGACGCGGAGCTGGCGCAGAGCAATCTCGACCGCGCCCTCCAGCTGGTCGAGCGCGGGTTCGTCTCGCAGGCAGATGTCGACCGCCTCACCGCGACCCGCGATGCGGCCCGTGCGCGGGTCGCTGTGGCGCAGGCCCAGCTCGGCGAACTGCGCGAGCGTAACGCGCGGCTCAACATCATCGCCCCCGCATCGGGCCTGGTCCTCGAACGCAATATCGAACCCGGCCAGACGGTTGGCGGCGGTACGCCGTCGGTCTTCGTGATCGCGCAGGGTGGCCAGATGGAGCTGCGCGCGCAGGTCGGCGAAAGCGAGCTGCAGAAGCTCTCCGTCGGGGTTCCCGCAGAGATTTCCCCGGTGGGTTCGAACGAGACCTATACCGGCCAGATCTGGCAGATCGAACCGACCGTCGACGCGCAGAGCCGCCAGGGCGTTGCGCGGATCGCGCTGAAATATGCGCCCGGCCTGCGTCCCGGCGGCTTCGCCACCGCGACCATTCGCAGCGGCACCACGGTTGCCCCGCTACTGCCCGAAAGCGCGGTCCTGGCCGATGACAATGGCAGCTATGTCTACATCGTCGGGCCCGACAACACCGTCGTCCGCCGGGCGATCGAGACCGGCATGATCACGTCCAGCGGGATCGCGGTTACCAAGGGACTGTCCGGCAATGAACGCGTGGTCGTGCGCGCAGGCGGCTTCCTCAATCCGGGCGAGCGGGTGAACCCGGTCGCGCAGAAGGACTGAGCACGATGAACTTCCGCAACATCTCCGCGTGGTCGATCCGCAACCCGGTCATCCCGCTGGTCTTCTTCACCGCGCTGTTGCTGGCGGGTCTGCTCAGCTTCCGGACCATGGATGTGGTCAACAACCCGGAGATCGAATTCCCTGCGGTCAACGTCAATATCTCGCAGCCCGGCGCCGCGCCGACCGAGATCGAGAACCAGATCACCCAGCTGGTCGAATCCGCGGTCCGCTCGATCAACGGCGTGAAGACGATCAACTCGACCGCCTCGGAAGGCAGTTCGAGCACCTTCATCGAGTTCGAGATCGGGACCGATCCGGATGATGCGGTGTCGGAAGTGACCAACGCGATTGACACGATCCGCGGCTCGCTGCCCGACGGGATTCTCGAACCGCGCGTATCGAAGCAGGAAATCTCGGGCGGGTTCCTCGGCATCTATGCTGTCGAAGCGAACGACATGACGCTCGAACAGCTCAGCTGGTTCATCGACGATGTCGTGGCCAAGCGGCTTCTGGGCGTCGAAGGCATGGCCGAGGTCAACCGCTTCGCCGGGGTCGACCGCGAGATCGAGGTGATCCTCGATCCGCAGAAGATGCAGTCCTATGGCGTCACCGCCAGCCAGCTCAACCAGGTGCTGCGGCAGAACAACCTCAACGCTGCCGGCGGCGCGGCCGAGGTCGGCGGCACGCGCCAGTCGGTTCGCGTGCTCGGCAACAGCCAGGATGCCTATTCCCTGTCGCAGCAGCAGATCCAGCTGGGCGACGGGCGCACGATCAAGCTGGCCGATGTGGCGACCGTGCGTGACGGCTATTCCGAGCAGACCTCGATCAGCAAGGTGCGCGACAAGGAGGTCGTGAACTTCGCGATGTCGCGCGCCAAGGGCGCGTCCGACGTGTCGACCTTCCAGGCGGCGCTCAAGGAGATCGACAAGATCGAGGCCGAGAACCCCGGCGTGCGCTTCATCCAGCTGACCGACTCGGTGAAATATACCGAGGAGCAGTACGAAAGCTCGATGGCGATGATGATCGAGGGCGCGCTGCTCGCCGTGGTCGTCGTGTTCTTCTTCCTGCGCGACTGGCGCGCAACCTTCATCTCCTCGGTCGCGATCCCGCTCTCCGCTATCCCGACCTTCTGGTTCATGGACCTGCTCGGGTTCAACCTGAACTCGCTGTCGCTGCTCGCGCTCGCGCTGGTCGCAGGGGTGCTGGTCGACGATGCGATCGTGGAGATCGAGAACATCGTCAGACACATGCGAATGGGCAAGAACGCCTATCAGGCGTCGATCGACGCGGCGGACGAGATCGGCCTGCCGGTGGTCGCGACCAGTTTCTGCATCGTCGCGGTGTTCCTGCCCGTGGGCCTGATGCCCGGCATCTCGGGCCAGTTCTTCAAGAACTTCGGCATCACCGTCGTGATCGCGGTGCTGATGTCGCTGGCGGTGGCGCGCATGATCACGCCGATGCTGGCGGCCTACTTCCTCAAGTCCAAGGGCCACGCCGAACACGGCGAAGGCCCGATGATGGACCGGTATATGGGCATCCTTCACTGGTCGCTGGAGAAGGGCAAGATGCACCGCCGCCGCGACGGGATCGAACCGCCCAGGAAGCGTTTCGCCTACCTGCCGATGCTGGTGGTAACGGCGCTGGCGCTGATCGGCGTGACAGGCGCGGTCTTCTTCGGCGTGAACGGCGCGCTCGCGGGTCTCGGCCTCGCGGACAAGGTGGGCAACGCAGTCGCTTCCTCGCCCGAATCCGTCGCCGGCACTTTCTACAACCGGCTGGTCGGCGTGGTGCAGATGGCGCTCGCCGCAGTGCTCGCCTTTGCGGCAGGCTGGATCGTGCTCAAGCTGTTCGGTCTGATCAGCTCCGTGTTGGGCCGCCGGGCGCGCGAGGTGTGGCGCTATCTCGAAGCGCGCTTCTACGATCACCGCGTGTGGATGCTGATGATCGGCTATTTCGCCCTGCTGCTGACCGTGCAGCTGTTCATGAGCGTGCCGGCCCAGTTCCAGCCGCTCGTCGACAGCGACAACAGCCAGGTCCAGATCGAGATGGTCCCGGGCACCACGCTGGAGGATACCGAACAGGTCGCCGACCGTGTGGCGGCCATGCTCTACGAACAGCCCGAGGTCGAGCGTGCGCTGGAGCGTGTGCGAATGGGCAATGCGACGCTCTATGTCACGCTGTCGCCCGATCGTGAGCGCACGTCCTACCAGTTCGAACGCCAGCTGGCGCCCGAGCTTGCCAAGATCCCCGACGCGCGCGTGCGCTTCCAGTCGCAGGGCGGCGGCGGTGGCGGCAGTGGTCGCGATATCACCGTGATGCTGGCCGGCTCCGATCCCAAGGTGCTGCAGGACACGGCATCCGAACTGGTCGAACAGATGAAGGGGCTCGATACGCTGGTCGCGCCCCGGATCGAGGCCGATCTCAACCGGCCCGAACTGATCATCGAGCCGCGCCCGGACCTGGCCGCCGACCTTGGCGTTTCGACCGCCGCACTCAGCCAGACGATCCGGATCGCGACGCTGGGCGAAATCGATCAGAGCGCGGCCAAGTTCTCGCTGTCCGACCGGCAGATCCCGATCCGCGTCAAATTGCCCGAGACATCGCGCGAAAGCCTGACCACGATCGAGAATCTGCCTGTGCCGACGCTGCGCGGGGGCACCGTGCCGCTGTCGCGGGTGGCGGACATCAGGTTCGGCTCCGGTCCGACCGCGATCCAGCGGTACAACCAGAGCCGCCGCATCCTCATCGGCGCAGACCTCGCACAGGGTGTGGTGAGCGGAACCGCGCGTGAACAGATCGACGCGCTGCCTGCGCTGCAGACCCTTCCCGCTGGTGTGACCCGTGATGCGGTGGGCGAAGAGCAGTGGCAGAACGAGCTGATCGCCAGCCTGATCTACGCGGTGATCTCCGGCGTGTTGCTGGTGTTCGCGGTGCTGGTGCTGCTCTACAAGCGGCTGATGAGCCCGCTGGTCAACATGACCAGCCTCGCGCTTGCGCCGCTCGGCGGCATCTTCTTGGTCTGGATCGTCGGACAGCCGCAGTCGATGCCGGTCTATATCGGGGTGCTGCTGCTACTGGGCATCGTGTCGAAGAACTCGATCCTGCTGATCGACTTCGCGATCGAGGCCATGGCCGACGGGCGCGACAAGATGGATGCGATCCTCGATGCGGGCCACAAGCGTGCGCAGCCGATCGTGATGACCACCTTCGCGATGACCGCAGGGATGATTCCCACCGCGCTCTCCGGCGTTCTCGGCTCGGGCGATGGTGCCTGGCGCGCGCCGATGGGCACGATGGTGATCGGCGGGCTGGTCGTCTCCACCCTGCTGACCCTGCTGATCGTGCCTGCGGGCTTCAGCCTCGCCGACGGGTTCGAGAAGCGCGTCGGCCCGTGGCTGCGTGACCGGGTGCTGAGCTATCGCCCGGGCGACGCCCACGATCACCGTCACCGCGGCTCCGGGCACCCGGGCAGCGGCGAAGCGGACCCTGCGCCGGCAGAGTGACGAGCACGTCGCCTACCGGCTCCCTCGACGGGGTCGCCATGCCGGACCGGGCGCGCGCCATGCGCCGTACGGCCACCGCGATGCTGGTGCTGATGGCGGCGATCTTTGCCGCCAGCCACTGGGCGATCGGGGCCTATCCGCAATGGGCCACCGGCCTTGGTTATGTGAACGCCTTTGCCGAGGCGGCGATGGTCGGCGGGCTGGCGGACTGGTTCGCAGTGACCGCGCTGTTCCGCCATCCGCTGGGCCTGCCGATCCCGCACACCGCGATCATTCCGCGCAAGAAAGACCGGATTGCGGACACCATGGCGCAGTTCCTGCGCGCCAACTTCCTCACCCCCACGGTCGTCGCGCGGCGGATGCGCCGGATGAACGTGGCGGCGAGCGCTGGCGAATTCTTGGTCAACCGCGAAGGCGGCGAACGCTCGCGCTTCATGGGCGGCGGGGCGGAGCTTGCCGCAGAGGTGCTCGAATCGCTCGACCCCGAGAGGCTGGGCCTGCGGGTGCGCGCGGGGCTCGCCAGCCAGTTGTCGAGGATCGAGCTCGCCCCGCTGCTCGGCAATCTGCTCGAAAACCTGATCGCCGATGGCCGTCATCGCCCGCTGCTCGACGGGCTGATTCGCTGGGCCGGGCTGACGCTGGAGGACAACGAGGAGGCGGTGCGCGAGATCATCCGCAGCCGGGCCAATTCGGTGCTGCGCTGGACCGGTCTCGACAGCCGTATCTCCAGCTCGGTGCTCGACGGAGTATACCGCCTGCTGGCCGAGGTACTGGTCGATCCCGACCACCCGATACGCGGCAAGATCGACGCAGCGCTGATCAAGCTCGCCGCGCAGCTCAGGACCGATCCGGAGATGCAGGCCAAGGTCGAGGCGGTGAAGATGGACCTGCTGGAAAACCCTGCGCTGGCCGACTGGTGGATGGGCGTGTGGGAGAGGATGCGCCGGTCGCTGATCGCCCGCGCGCGCGATCCGAACAGCGGGCTGGGCAACGACCTGCGCGAGGCGCTGCGCGAGCTCGGCAAGGCCCTGCAGGACGATCCGCGCCTGCAGCGGCAGATCAACCGCTTCGCCCGGCGGACAGCGGTGGGAATGACCTCACGCTATGGCGCGCAGATCGTCGCGCTGGTCTCCGAGACGGTGAAGCGGTGGGACGCGGGCACGGTGACCGACCGGATCGAGAGCGCGGTCGGCCGCGACCTTCAGTTCATCCGGATCAACGGCACGCTGGTGGGCGGGCTGGTCGGCGTGACGCTGCACGCGATTACGCAGGCGTTCTAGCGGGTCACGGCATCTGGAAACGGACCGATCCGGTCCAATAGGCAGCGCGTGGATTCCCCTCGCTGTCGGTTGCCGGACTAAACTTCGCACGATTTAGAAAAGCCATGCACACGACATCGTCGAACGACTGAGGGGTCGTTGAATTGACGATCTGGCACGAAGTGGGCTTACCCTGTGCGTTCACGGTAAGGCGGACCATGAGGAGCCCCTCCGTGCCGCGTCGCGAGAAGACTACGGGATAGTCGTTGTCCGTCACCCAATTGCCAGGGTTGCCGGCAGGGGTTGGTTCGGTTTCGCCCGAATCGGTATCGATCGCCAGATAGTCTTGCAGATCGTCAACGCATGTGCGCAACGCGGCCAAAGGTTCACCCAGCGATCCGGTGTTGAGCGTGACCAGGCCGCGCGTCTCGCTATGCCCGATGTAGAGATTGGTGATCGCCGCTTCGCGCTCCGGCCCGATCGCTTCGACCCTTTCCGCCTCGTCCTTTACCGGCGGAGCGAGGGGCGTGCCGTAGAAAAGCACGAAGCGCCGACCATCTGCGCTTTTCCCGTAAACGAAGGATCGGGTTGAGAAATCCTCGGCGGGACCAAAGCGAAGGGTCGCGGTGTCGCGGCTCAACCTGCGCAGCTCGTCACCCACCAGAATGACATTGTAAAAGGGCTCGGGCCCGGCCTTGTCGATGAGAAGGACTATCCCTTCCTTCCCGCCGAACTCGCGCGACAGCCTGCACTTGTCCTCGTCGTAACTCACATTCCATGACGTCGTCGGTTCGAGGACGGTCACGTCATCGTCCTGAGCCATCAAAGCCGACGGAAAAACCGCCGCAGAAGCAATGGCTCCTGCGGCGGTTGCGAATTTACCGGTGCGCGTGATCATCAGGCGAGCTTAGGCCCGCTTCATGATCCGCTCAAGTCGGGCAATGTCCGATCAGAGCTTCTCGGTCAGCTCCGGCACGGCCTTGAAGAGGTCGGCTACCAGGCCGATGTCCGCGACCTGGAAGATCGGTGCGTCCTCATCCTTGTTGATCGCGATGATGACCTTGGAATCCTTCATTCCGGCAAGGTGCTGGATCGCGCCCGAAATGCCGATCGCGAAATAGGCTTCCGGCGCGACGATCTTGCCCGTCTGGCCGACCTGGTAGTCGTTGGGGACATATCCCGCGTCGACCGCAGCACGGCTGGCACCGATGGCGGCGCCCAGCTTGTCGGCCAGCGGCGTGATGTATTCCTCGAACGTCTCCGCGTCCTTCAGCGCACGACCGCCCGACACGACCACGCTCGCGCTGGTCAGTTCGGGGCGCTCGCTCTTGGCGAGTTCGCGGCTGACGAATTCGGAGGTGCCCGCATTGCCAGTGGTCTCGACCGTCTCGACGGTGCCGCTGCCGCCCTCGGCTTCGGCCTTGTCGAATGCGGTGCCGCGCACGGTCAGCACCAGCTTGTCTTCGGTGCTTTCGACTGTCGCGATCGCGTTGCCCGCGTAGATCGGGCGGGTGAAGGTCTTGTCGCCTTCCACGCTCATCACTTCGGAGATCTGCATCACGTCGAGCAGCGCGGCAACGCGCGGCGCGATGTTCTTGCCGGTGGTGGTGGCGGGCGCGACGAAGGCGTCGTGATCGGCCATCAGCTTGGCGGCGAGCGGGGCGATGTTTTCCGCCAGCATGTCCTTGTAGGCGGCGTCGTCCGCAAGGTGGACCTTGCCCACGCCTGCGATCTTCGCGGCGGCATCGGCCACGCCCGCGCAGTCTGCGCCAGCGACCAGCAGGTGCACTTCGCCGAGCTTGGACGCAGCGGTGACCGCAGCCAGCGTCGCGTCCTTCACTTCTGTGTTGTCGTGTTCGACCAGAACCAGAGTTTTCATGTTCTTACCTCAATATCTCTAAGCGGGCGCAGGCCCTCAATCAGGCCCCAATCAGGCGATCCCGAGCGCCTTGATCTTGGCGACCAGCGCATCGACATCCTCGACCTTTTCGCCAGCCTGGCGAACCGGCGGTTCGGAGACCTTGAGCGTCTTGAGGCGCGGCGCGGTGTCGACGCCGAAATCGGCCGGGCTCTTGGTGTCGAGCGGCTTCTTCTTCGCCTTCATGATGTTCGGCAGCGAGGCATAGCGCGGCTCGTTGAGGCGCAGATCGGTGGTGACGATCGCGGGCAGGGTCAGCTTGACCGTTTCCAGACCGCCATCGACTTCGCGCCTCACCGTGATCGCATCGCCTTCGAGCGTGATCGTGTTGGCGAAGGTGCCCTGCGGGCGGTCGAGCAGCGCGGCGAGCATCTGGCCCGTCTGGTTGCTGTCGTCCGAAATCGACTGCTTGCCCAGCAGCACGAGGCCGGGCTGTTCTTCCTCGACGATCGCCTTGAGGATCTTGGCGACGGCGAGCGGCTCCAGATCTTCATCGCTTTCGACCAGGATCGCACGGTCGGCACCCATGGCGAGTGCGGTACGCAGCGTTTCCTGCGCCTTCGCCGGGCCGACCGAGACCGCGACGATCTCTTCGGCGTTGCCCGCTTCCTTGATCCGGATCGCTTCTTCGACCGCGATCTCGTCGAACGGGTTCATGCTCATCTTGACGTTGGCGAGGTCGACCCCGGAGCCGTCCGCCTTGACGCGGGGCTTCACGTTGTAATCGATCACCCGCTTGACGGGCACGAGTATTTTCATCGGTTGTCCTTTCGCGTGGATGGCACGGCGAGGGCTCGCCGGGCCGCGGAATGCTATATCTGTTCCAATGGCTGCGGGCGGTGTTGCGTTCCGGAAACAGCGCCGTCAAGGGCGCGTTCGGTGCGCCGCGAGAGCGTAGCGTCAGGTACGCCGCCCCCGCTCCTCCCCCACCGATGGCCAAGCGCCTGCGAATCATCTGACAACACGACGGAACCGTCGCACCGCAGGGGGTTTGGACTATCATGGCGGATACCCCCAAGACCGTTTGCGGCATTCTCGATCGGCTGACCGATATCGGCGATCGCAACGACCGGGCGACGATTGGCGACATCGTCGAATCCTTCGGCAGCCGGTCCTATGGTCCGGTTCTGCTGGTGCCCGCGCTGATCGGCATATCGCCCGTCGGCGGGATTCCCGGCGTGCCGACCTTCCTCGCCGTCACGCTGCTGCTGATCGCGGTCCAGCTGGTGTTCGGCAAGCAGCATCTGTGGCTGCCCGGCTTCCTCAAGAACCGCTCGGTCGAAGGCGAAAAGCTCGCCAACGCGGCGGAGGATATGGAGAAGGTCGGCGCGTGGCTCGACAAGATCTTCCACGGGCGGCTGGAGATATTCACCGGGCCGACCGCGGCGCGCATCGCCGCAGCGGTGATCGCGCTGCTGTGTCTGGCGGTGCCACCGCTCGAACTGCTGCCCTTCGCGGTCGTCCTCCCCATGGCTGTGATAGCGGCATTCGGCATCGCGCTGACCGTGCGTGACGGGCTGCTGATGCTGATCGCCTTTCTGGGCAGCGGCGCGGCGTTCTACGTCGTCGTCACCAAGGTGCTGCTCGGCAGCGGAGGCAGCGGCGGCGGGATGTTCTAGGCTCGCACCCGGCGATGGAGCGCAATGACAAACGGGGCGCGAAAGTCTCCTCTCGCGCCCCGCTTTGCTGATCGGTCCACCGAACGATGGGTCCGGGCTTACTTGGCCTTGT
Source organism: Erythrobacter sp. YJ-T3-07 (assembly GCF_015999305.1). Lineage (NCBI taxonomy): Bacteria > Pseudomonadati > Pseudomonadota > Alphaproteobacteria > Sphingomonadales > Erythrobacteraceae > Erythrobacter > Erythrobacter sp. YJ-T3-07. The sequence goes on from NZ_JAEAGP010000001.1 coordinate 337,523, forward strand.
TGACCTCGGCCACGATCTTCTTGGCGGCATCGCCCAGATCGTCCGCCGGGACGATCGCGAGGCCCGAATTGGCGAGGATTTCCTTGCCCTTTTCGACATTCGTGCCTTCGAGGCGAACCACCAGCGGAACCTGGATGTTCACTTCCTTGGCCGCCGCGACGATACCGTCGGCGATCACGTCGCATTTCATGATCCCGCCGAAGATGTTGACCAGGATGCCTTCAACAGCCGGGTCCTTGAGGATCAGCTTGAACGCCGCGGTCACCTTCTCCTTGTTGGCGCCGCCGCCAACGTCGAGGAAGTTGGCCGGGAACGCGCCGTTGAGCTTGATGATGTCCATCGTCGCCATGGCGAGGCCGGCGCCGTTGACCATGCAGCCGATATTGCCGTCGAGCTTGATGTAGGCGAGGTCATATTCGCTCGCTTCCACCTCGGCTTCGTCTTCCTCGGTGACGTCGCGCAGCTTTTCGACTTCCTTCTGGCGATACATCGCGTTCGAATCGAAGCTCATCTTGGTGTCGAGCACCAGCAGGTTGCCGTCTTCGGTCTCGACCAGCGGATTGATCTCGAGCATCGCGCAGTCATAGGCGAGGAAGGCTTCGTAGAGCTGCTTGGAGAGCTTCTGAGCCTGCTTGTTGAGGTCGCCTTCCAGCTTAAGCGCAAAGGCCACCGCGCGGCCGTGGTGCGGCATGAAGCCCTGCGCCGGGTCGATGGTGATGGTGGTGATCCGCTCGGGCGTTTCGTGCGCGACGGTTTCGATGTCCATCCCGCCCTCGGTCGAGGCAACGATGGCGACTTCGCCGCTTGCCCGGTCGACCAGCAGCGCGAGGTAGTATTCCTTGGCGATGTCGACGCCATCGGTGACGTAGAGGCGGTTCACTTCCTTGCCCGCATCGCCGGTCTGCACGGTGACCAGCGTGTTACCGAGCATTTCGCGCGCAGCCTCTTCGACCTCTTCGATCGACTTGGCGAGACGCACGCCGCCCTTCGCGTCGGGGCCCAGTTCCTTGAACTTGCCCTTGCCGCGACCACCGGCATGGATCTGCGCCTTCACGACATAAAGCGGGCCGGGCAGCTGCTTGGCACCCGCGACGGCTTCTTCGACGTTCATTGCAGGGATGCCCTTGGGGATGGCGATTCCGTGCTCGGCAAGCAGTTCCTTGGCCTGATACTCGTGAATGTTCATGGGGCGGTGCGTCCTTCGTGGCTGACAGCGTGATATAGGTATTCGTGGGGCGCCTAAGCATGGATGCGCCCGCTTGAAAAGGGCGAGAACCGGACGCACATGCCAAGTGCCAGTTATGATCGACTATCCCCGCCTTGAAGCCATCCTGCGCGAAGCGGGACGAATCGCCATGAATCGCTGGCCCGGAGCCGGAAACAGCGTGGAGGTGTGGGACAAGGGCACCAATGATCCGGTGTGCGAAGCCGATCTGGAGGTCGACACCTTCCTGAAGCGCGAACTGGGCGCCCTGCTGCCCAGCGCGGGCTGGCTGTCCGAAGAGAGCGCCGAGAATGCGGAGCGGCTGGACGACCGGCTGGTGTGGGTGGTCGACCCGATCGACGGCACCCGCGACTTCATCCGCGGGCGCAGCGGCTGGGCGGTATCGGTCGCGCTGGTATCCTCGGGCAGATCGCTGATCGCGGCGCTCGAAGCGCCCGCGCGCGAGGAAAGCTGGCGGGCCACGGCAGGACGCGGCGCGACCCTCAACGGAGAGGCGCTGGCGACATCTCGGCGCGAGCAGCTGGAGGGGGCACGTGTTCCCGCCAATGATCTGGCGAAAGACGATCGCGGTTTCACCAAGGTCGAGCAGCCGAACGGCATCGCCCTGCGCGCCGCGATGGTCGCTGCGGGGCAGGCGGACCTGCTTGCCACCATGCGCTGGGGCTATGAGTGGGATATTGCCGCCGCGACGCTCATTGCGCGCGAGGCGGGCGCTTCGGTGAGCGATATTTTCGGCCAGCCGCTGGGATACAACAAGCGCGATCCGCGCAGTTTCGGGCTGCTGGTATGCGCGCCCACGCTGCGCGAACCGGCGATCGAGCATTTCGGCCCGAGGGCGCGCGAACTGCTCGCCCAGAGCAAGGCGCGATAGCGCGAGCGACAAAAAGGGCCGACGCATCGCTGCGCCGGCCCTCTTGGTATTCGATGCCGTAGCGGCGGAAGTTAGCGGCGTGCGGCGGCCACTTCTTCCTGGCTGATCGGAACGATCTTGATCTCGACCCGGCGGTTGAGCGGCTCGTTCACGTTGTCGCCGGTGCGAACGCGCAGGTACTGCGGGTCTTCACCATAGCCGCGGGTCGCGATGCGGGCGCGCGAGACACCCTGCGAGACGAGGTAATTGGCGACCGCCTGGGCGCGCTGTTCGGACAGCTGCTGGTTATAGCTCGGGCTGCCGGTGGTGTCGGTGAAGCCGTACACGTCGATCAGCGAGTTGGGGTAGCGGATCATGCTCTGCGCCACGGTGTCGAGCGTGCGCTGGAACGCCGGGTTGATGTTGGCCGAGTTGGTCGCGAAGGTCACGCCGTCGGGCAGGCGCACCAGGATCGCATCTTGATCGCCGATTTCCTCGACATCGACGCCGCTGCCGGCGGTCTGCTCGTCAAGCTCGCGAATCTGGTCGTCGAACTGGTCGCCGATCACGGCCCCGGCGGAACCGCCGATGCCGGCACCGATGATGCGGGCCGCGCCGCCGCCGATGATATCGCCCAGCAGGTAGCCAAGCGTACCGCCGACTGCCGCGCCGATCGCGGTGCGCGAAACCTTCTGCTCACCGGTGTTCGGGTCGGTAACGCAGGCCGAAGTGCTCACCAGCGCCGCAATGGCCACCGAAGAGAGAATAAGACGGGGGGTTTTCATGAACTTGGTATCCCTTTGTGGTTTTTTATGCGCGCCCCCTCGGGCGCAAGTGGGGGGCTTCGCGTCCCACCCACGCTAGCCGGTTCGTCAACGCCGCCCGCTTCCCGCTTGTTCCCGATGGCCTGCACAAGCCGGTTCACGGCTGGCGCGGCGCAAGATTTGTGCTAGCGCGGCAGACACCGTGACACCTTTCCCCTGGACAGACCTGATCATCATTGCCGGATTGATCGTCCTCAACGGCGTCTTCGCGATGTCGGAGCTGGCGATCGTTTCGGCCAAGCACACCCGCCTGCAGGCCAAGGCGGAGGGCGGCAGCGTTGCCGCGGCAACCGCGCTGGAGCTGGCGGGCGATCCGGGCAAGTTCCTCTCCACCGTGCAGATCGGGATCACCTTGGTCGGGATCATTGCCGGCGCTTACTCGGGCGCGAGCCTGGGGGGCCCGGTGGGCGAACGAATCGGCGATCCGCTGGGCCTGTCGGCCGACCGCGCGGAGCAGGTCGGCTTCATCCTGGTGATCGTGCTCACCACCTATGCCAGCCTGGTGATCGGCGAACTGGTGCCCAAGCAGCTCGCCCTGCGCTCGGCCGACCGGATCGCGATGGTCATGGCGCAGCCGATGAAATGGCTCGCGAGGATCGCCGCGCCGGTGGTGTGGGTGCTCGATTTCTCCTCCGCCACGATCGTCCGCCTGTTCGGCGTGCGTCCGGGCGGTCAGAACAGCGTCACCGCCGAGGAACTGCAGATGCTGTTTGCCGAGGCGACCCGCAGCGGAGTGCTGGAGGCTGACCAGAGCGCAATTCTGAAAGGCGTGGTCAGGCTCGCCGACCGCCCCGTGCGCGAGGTTATGACCCCGCGCACCGAGCTCGACTGGATCGATGCCGATGCCGACCGGGCCGAGATCGAGGCGACGATCGGCGACACGCCGCACTCGCTGCTGCCGGTGGCGGAAGGCTCTGCCGACAAGGTCGTCGGCGTGGTCAAGGTGCGCGAAGTGCTTGCCGCGATGCTGACGGGGCAGCCGTTCAAGCTGACCGACCTGGCCAAGCGGGTGGAGGTGGTGCCCGACCAGCTCGACGCGATGGACGCGCTGCGCGTGCTGCAGCAGGCGGACGTCGCGATGGCGATGGTCCACGACGAATACGGCCATCTCGACGGGATCGTGACCCCGATCGACCTGCTCACCGCGATCGTCGGCCAGTTCGAAAGCGACAAGGATCAGGGCGAGATACCCGAGGTGATCGAGCGCGCAGATGGATCGCTGCTGATATCCGGCAGCCTCGATGCGGAATCGCTCGGCGACCGGCTGGCGCTGGATTACGGCGAAGATCGCGAGTTCGCGACCGCCGCAGGCTTCGCGCTCTCGGTGCTCAAGCATCTGCCCGAAGAGGGCGAGGTATTCACCCATCAGGGCTGGCGATTCGAGATCGTCGATATGGACGGGCGCAAGATCGACAAGCTGCTGGTGCAGCAGAATGACTCGCCCGGTTCGGTTGCGACGGCCGATCTTGCCCAGTGACAGGCGGGGGTGACGGAACGGGCCCGCTCACGGGGCATTCGACCATCATGAGTACATCCCGCGATATCTGGTTGATCACGAACGAAGGCAGCGGATCGGTGCGCGAGGAGCTGCTCGCCGACCTGCACGAGGCGTGCGAGCGGTCGAGCCTGTGCATTGCACAGCGCACGACCTTCCCCTCCGAGGAGATTCCCTCGCCTGCCGAACTCGACCGGCGGGGTATCGACACCGTCGTCACTCTGGGCGGTGACGGCACGATCAATGCCGTCGTCGCGGCGCTCGACGGATGGGGCGGGGCGGTTCTGCCGCTGCCGGGCGGTACGCAGAACCTTCTGCCCAAGCGGGTGCATGGCGAGGCCGATGTCCACGAGGTGATCGAGGCGTTCGCCCGCGGGAACGCGCGCCGGGTCCGGCCGCAGATCATCCGCTCTTCGAAAGGCATCGCGCTGGCCGGGCTGCTGGTCGGCCCCGGGACCAGCTGGAACGAGGTGCGCGAGGCACTGCGCGCGGCCGATGCGGGTGCGATGCTGACGGCGGCGGGTGCCGCGATCCAGAACACTGCCGGCCAGCCGCCCGTGCGAATCCGGCAGCCCGATGCAGGTGCGCCCGAAGGCTACCCGATTGTGGAGCTGATGCCGCATGCCGGCGGGATCGAGGTTGCCGCCTATCATGCGCGGACCGGGGCAGACTTCGTCGCCCAGACCTGGGCGCTGTTGCGGCAGGAATTTCGCGAGGGTCCGCACGACACCCTCGGCCCGTTTCAGGAAACCACGCTCGCCAGCACGGGCGCCCAGCCGCTGGACCTGCTGCTGGACGGGGAGCCTGCCCATGGCGACGCGACCGAGACATTCGTGCTCGACAAGAGTCCCGTCGATCTGATCGCGACACTGGCGCAAGAGGACTGACCTGATGGCCGAGACGCTGCTGTTCCATGTCAGCGATATTCACTTCGGGCTCGAAAACAACGAGGCGCTCGACTGGTTCGCCGCCGAGGTCGCGCGGCTGCGGCCCGACGCGGTCGCGATCACCGGCGACCTGACCATGCGCGCGCGCCACCACGAGTTTCGCGCGGCGGAAGAGTGGATCGGGACCCTGCAGGCGCCCGCCACGCTCGATGTCGGCAATCACGACATGCCCTATTTCAACCTGATCGAGCGGTTTGTGACGCCCTACAAGCGGTTCGGGCGGCTGACCGATATCGTCGAGCGGGAGATCGACCTGCCGGGGATCGCGCTTGTGCCGCTGAAGACCGCTGTGCGCGCACAGCCCCGCTTCAACTGGTCCAAGGGCTGGGTCACCGGCCGCGCGCTGGAGGATTGCCTTGCGCGGATCGACGCGCTGCCTTCAGGCACCCGCGCGTTGGTGACCGTGCATCACCCTTTGCGCGAAGTCGGTACGCAGGGCACCGCGATGACCCGCGGCGGCGCGAATGCGCTGGCCGAACTGGCGAAGCGCAACGTGCTTGGCGTGCTGTCCGGCCATGTCCACGACGCGTTCGAGATCATGGAAGACACGCCCCACGGCCCGGTCCGCATGATCGGCGCGGGCACGCTATCGCAGCGCCTGCGCTCCACTCCGCCCAGTTTCAACGAGCTGCGCTGGGATGGCGAGACGCTGCGGGTGCATATCCGCAATCTCGAGAACATCGATGACGAGGCGATGAAGATCGACGACGTCCCCGAAGACGCGCATCCGCCGCGCGAAGAAGGCGAACCGGTCGCGCCCGTCGGCGCGGTCCCGCGCACCGATCCGCCGGTGAGCTGATCCGCGCACGCGGAAAACCAGTTTCCCAAACAAAAAGGGCGGCGCCTCGTGGCACCGCCCCTCCTGGTGATCCGTTGTTCTTGTAGCTTAGCGCTTCGAGAACTGGAAGCTACGGCGTGCCTTGGCCCGGCCGTACTTCTTACGCTCGACCACGCGGCTGTCGCGGGTCAGGAAGCCTGCCGCCTTGACCGTGCTGCGCAGTGCGGGCTCGTACTTGGTCAGCGCCTGCGCGATGCCGTGCTTCACCGCACCGGCCTGGCCCGACAGGCCGCCGCCGCGAACGGTGGCGATCACGTCGTACTGGCCTTCGCGATCGGTGATCGCGAACGGCTGGTTGATCACGAGGCGCAGAGTCGGACGTGCGAAATACGTTTCCTGCTCCTTGCCGTTGATCGTGATCGTGCCCTTGCCCGGCTTGATCCAGACGCGGGCGACCGCGTCCTTGCGGCGACCGGTGGCGTAGGCGCGGCCATGCTGGTCCAGCTCCTGCTCGCGCAGCGGCGCGGTGCTCTGGGCGACCACGGCGGCGTCGGCAGCAGGCGCATCACCCGCGATGTTCGCGAGATCGGCGAGATCGCGCACGCTCTCGGCCTTTTCGGAGCCCTGCGATTCGTTCTGGTTCTTGTCGTCGGCCATTATGCGAGAGCCTTGTTCTTGCGGTTCATCGAAGCAACGTCGAGCACCTCGGGCTTCTGCCCGTCATGCGGATGCTCGGTGCCGGCATACAGGTGCAGCGCCTTCATCTGCTGGCGACCAAGCGGCCCGCGCGGAATCATCCGCTCGACAGCCTTTTCCACCACGCGCTCGGGGAACTTGCCCTCGAGGATCTTGGCGGGCGTGGTTTCCTTGATGCCGCCGGCATAGCCGGTGTGCTTGTAATACTTCTTGTTGCCCATCTTGCGGCCGGTGAACTTCACCTTGTCCGCATTGAGGATGATCACGTGATCACCGCAATCGACGTGCGGGGTGTAGCTCGGCTTGTGCTTGCCGCGCAGGATGTTCGCAACGATCGAGGCGAGGCGGCCCACAACGAGGCCTTCCGCGTCGATCACGTACCAGTTCTTTTCGACCTCGGCCGGTTTGATTGACCGGGTCATCTTGCTGAGCGCCTTCATGGCTGTCGTGTCCCTCGAGAATTAGGGGGGTCTCGCCGGAGGATGAAACGCGCGTTTCGCCGATTCGCCCAGCCGGTCGTGGAGCGCGCTAATGCGTCCGAAGGCCTCCCAAGTCAAGCAATCTCGGGGGTTAGCGAAGAGGTATTATGATACCGCGTCGTATAGCCGCCAGGTTTCGGCGGCGCTGCGCGAACTCTCGCCAACCGTTGTAATCGCTTCGCGCACGAAGCTGTCGAGCAGTCCGGATGCCCGGTCTGCCTGCGCCTTTTCGCGCAGTTCGACCCGGCCCTGCCCGCCGTCCGCCAAGGCGACCTCGCGGGTCGCCGTCCTGTCCCGTGGGGCGGGGAAGAGGAGGTCAGGTGGCAGGCGCGAAAGCCAGCCCATCTGCCGCTGCGAAAGCTGGGCGACGAATTCCCGCACATTCAGATCGACGGCGGGTGCGGACGAATGGCCCGCGACATAGTCGGCCGCAGCCTCGATCACCGTGTTGGGGAGCGGGTCGAGCCTGCTGTCGCCGGGCTGATCGACGATCGTTCCGCTGGCCGAGAGTCGCAGGGGCAGCAGGCTGGCGGTGCGCTGCTCCTCCAGCCGGGCGAGTGCGGCGAGTTCTGGGGGCGCCTCGACCACGCTCGTCACCTGCTCCCCGGTCACTTCAACACCGCCGCCCGCCGCGTCAAACCGGATCAGCCAGCCGCGATTGACGATGATCGCCTTGCCGTCGAACAGGTCGCGCCGCAGCACGCGCTCCAGCCGGAATTCGCCCTGAGGAACGGCGCGTGCGGCGAGCAGCGAAGCGGGGTGGAGGGCAAGCGGAGCAAACCCGACCAGACCAAGCCCCGTCAGAAAGCCGCGCCGCTCCATCTTGGCTAACCGCCCAGCGCCGCCAGCCAGGCCGCGGTGGCTTTGCCAGCGCTGTCCGCCCGCCATCCGAGAATCGCAGGCGCTTCGTACTGGTGCAGCGTTTCCAGACGGGCGACGGCATCGTCCAGCCGCTCGGCACTGGTCTTGAACAGGATCGCGATCTCCTCGCCCTCGCCGCGCTCGCCATCCCATTCGAACAGCGACTCGATCCGGCCGAGCACGTTGGCACAGGCAATCAGGCGCTCGTCGAGCAGTTGCGAGGCGACCGCGCGGGCGTCCTCACGAGTGGCGAAGACGGTGTAGATCAGCGCGCTCACGCGGCGAGCCCCTCCATCCTGCTGGTGCGCTGGCCCAATGCGTGGGCCGAGGCGGCAGTGGCCGCGACCAGAAGGGCACCGGTCACCTGGTGGGCGACCGCGACCCAGACCGACACTCCGGTGACGACCGTCACGATCCCAAGCAGAACCTGCGCGCAGACGATCACCAGCAGAGCCTTGCCCGCGATCCCATCGCGCCGGGAGGCTTGCAGGCCGAGCCAGACGAGCGCCGCGAAGGCGATCCACGCAAACCAGCGATGGAGGAAATGCAGCAGGAAGGGATCATGCGTGAAGGCCCAGAACGCGCCCTGCGCCCAGTTCGCCTCGGGCATGAAGCGGCCCTGCATCAGCGGCCAGGTATTCGACGCCAGCCCCGCGTTAAGCCCCGCGACCCATGCGCCCAGCACGATCTGGATGAACAAAACCACGCCCGCCAGCGCGGCGAACGGTCGCAGCCGCGCCGGCCGTGCCCGCGGATCGCGCTTGAGCGTGCGCAGGTCGAGCGCGGTCCACACCAGGCCCGCCAGGGTAATCAGCGCAGTGCCGAGGTGGATCGAAAGCCAGAAATGGCTCACGTCGGTCATCTCGCCGCCGAGGCCGGAGCGGACCATCAGCCAGCCGAACACGCCCTGCAGGCCACCCAGCGCAAGCAGCGCGACCAGCCGAGGCTTGTAACTGCGCGGGATCCATCCGCGCACCCAGGCGAAGATCAGGGGCAGCGCAAACACCATTCCGATCAGTCGCCCGAGCAGGCGGTGGAACCATTCCCAGAAGAAGATGCCCTTGAAGTCGGACAGCGTCATGCCCGCAGGCCCCGCCTCAAGCCGATATTCCGGGGTCGCCTGATACCTCGCGAACTCCGCCTGCCATGCCTGTTCGCTGAGCGGCGGCAGCACGCCTTTAACCGGGTCCCACTGGGTGATCGAAAGGCCGGACTCGGTCAGCCGGGTAATGCCGCCAACCGCTACGATCGTGACCACCAGAGCGGCAACGATGATCAGCCACCAGGCCAGCCAGCCGGGACGGGCGGTGTCGATCATGCGCGGGGTCTCGGGGCGGCGGGATAACAGGCTTGCCATGGCGCCTGAATGCGTGCCCGCGCGCCCAGTTGCAAGCACGCAAACCTGCGTCAGGGCTGAATTTTCGCCCCGGTTACCTTGCAAAATAAAACAACGTCACATACTTGGCTGGCAATGGACATCCGCAGTCTCTCGAATCGTGTCCGCCTCGATACGATGGGTATCGCCCTGTCCGCGCTGTGCGCGGTGCACTGCGTGCTGACCATCGTGGTGATTTCCTCGCTCGGCCTCGCGGGTGGCTGGCTGCTCGCGCCCGAACTGCACTGGTGGGGCCTCGCCGCCGCGACGATCATCGCCGGAGTCGCGATCGGTATCGGCGCGGTGCGGCACAAGCGGCGGATGCCCTTCGTGATCGCGATGACCGGGCTCACCTTCATGGGCGGTGCGCTGGCCGCGCCGCACGGGGTGGAAGAAGCCATGCTGACGATCATCGGCGTGGCGCTGGTTTCGCTGGGCCACGTCCTCAACCTGCGCAGTTCGCATTCGCGCCATCGCGGCCCTGGCGAAGGGACTGGCTTGCGCGAACGGCGCTGAGGCCCCAAGTCGCCCGGCCATGAGCGACACCAAATCCATCCAGCTGAACGGCGAGAGCCGCACCACCACCGCAACCACCATCGCCGCGCTCGTACGCGAACTCGGCCTCGAGCCGGAAAAGGTCGCGGTCGAGCATAATGGCGAGATCGCCCCGCGATCGCAGCTGGCCGAGATTGCGCTGACCGACGGCGATTCGCTGGAGATCGTGCACTTCGTGGGCGGTGGCGACCATGCGGCGGACGACGGTGACACGTGGAGTGTCGCCGGGCGCACCTTCCGCTCTCGCCTGATCGTGGGCACCGGCAAGTACAAGGACTTCGCGCAGAACGCCGCCGCGCTGGAGGCGAGCGGTGCGGAGATCGTCACCGTCGCGGTGCGGCGCGTGAACGTCTCCGACCCCAATCAGCCGATGCTGACCGATTTCATCGATCCCAAGAAGGTCACCTACCTGCCCAACACCGCAGGCTGCTTCACCGCCGACGAGGCGGTGCGCACGCTGCGTCTTGCGCGCGAGGCGGGCGGCTGGGATCTGGTCAAGCTGGAGGTGCTGGGCGAGGCGAAGACGCTGTACCCCGACATGCGCGAAACCCTGCGCGCGACCGAGACGCTGGCCAAGGAAGGCTTCCACCCGATGGTCTATTGCGCGGACGATCCCATCGCCGCCAAGCAGCTGGAGGAAGCGGGCGCGGTCGCGATCATGCCGCTGGGCGCGCCGATCGGCAGTGGCCTCGGCATCCAGAACCGCGTGACCATCCGCCTGATCGTCGAAGGCGCGAGCGTGCCGGTGCTGGTCGATGCCGGTGTTGGCACCGCGTCGGATGCGGCGGTCGGCATGGAACTGGGCTGCGACGGCATCCTGATGAACACCGCGATCGCCGAGGCAAAAGACCCGATTCGCATGGCGCGCGCAATGCGCCGGGCGGTGCAGGCCGGGCGCGACGCCTACCTCTCCGGACGGATGGCGACGCGCAAATATGCGGACCCCTCCAGCCCGCTCGCAGGGCTTATCTGACGCTGCTGAGGAAAGACCGGATATCAAGCTTAGCGGTTTGTTTACCAAGATCGCGGAAACATCCCCCTCATCGGACAAACGGGCCGCCTCGACTCGGCGGCCACGGAGGGGCACGATGGCGACGAAGAACAACACCACCAGCCTGAGCATCGCCGAGATGCGCGAATTCGCAGGGTTCAGCCCGTGCGAACAGCGCTTCATCCGGCGCAATCTCGATATCGGGCTGGGCCGGTGCGATGCCTTCAAGCTGTGGGCCCGCAATGCGGGCGAGAATGTCGACATCCGTCGCCAGTACGTCGCCTATCAGGATCTGAAGGTGCTGCGCCACACGATGCCTGGTGCGGATGCGGGCGAATCGGTCTCCCCCTTCATGGGGCAGCTCTCCCGGCTTGCCGCATTCGATCTGGCGCAGGAACGCCTCGACGGTTTTTCGCCCTTCCGCTTCCTCTACGAACGCCTGCTGGGGCCTGAGGTGCGCCCGTGGCTGCCGAGCGCGTTTTGCGCCGGCGCCGCCATGCCGCACCTGCGCCCCGCACGCCGCAAGCTGCTGCTGCAAAGCCTCAGCGAAGCTGCCGCGACCGCGCCCGCATGGTCTTCGCGCCCGCCGACCTTTTTCCCCGAATATGTCGATCTGGCAGACGAGGCCGCCTGAGCCGGACCACTCTTCGCGAGCGGCCCGGCACTGACGGCCCGATCGGCCAATCGGGTCAGAACGCGACCTGCGCGCCTGCCAGAATCACATTCGTATCCGCATCCTGGTTCGACCAGGTGCTGCCATCGGGGAAATTGCCCCCCGACAGGAAGTTGAGCGGGACGTAACCGTTCACGCGGATGAACTCGCCGAACAGGTTCACGTTCGGTGCGGGGAACCACGAACCGCCCAGCACGATCTGGTTCTGCCGCCGCCAGGGGGAGCCTTCCTCACCCGAAATGAACTTCGAGAATTCCGCCGACAGCGCGAATTCGCGCCGTTGCATGGTCAGCCTTTCGGCCCCGAAGCCGAAGCGGCCGCCGACAGTGAAAGCCTCGGGCTTCACTGCGTCATACACGCTCAGCGGGTTGATCGGATCGGGCACGGCGGTGCCCGCCCATTCCTTCGTCGTCTTCGCGTATTCGCCCATCAGCGTCAGCGGACCATAGGTCAGCTTGCCATAGGCGGCGATGCCGGGGTTGTTGTCCTGACACGGGTTGAAGTGCGTGACCGGATAGTCCTGGCAATAGGCGGTCCCGCGCTGGTAGCTGGCACCGGCCATCAGCGCATTGCCTTCTCCGCCAAGGGCGATCGTGTAGCGCGCATCGACCGCGAAGTTGTTCGCGCGCGAAGGTACGCTGGTGCCCAGCACCGGCACGTTTGCCGAACGGAACTGCGCGCCACCCTGGATGATCATCCCGCGCACATGCAGCCCGCCCGATACGAAGCCGACCTGCCCGCCATAGGCGAGGCCGGCGAAGGCATGCCAGTTTGTCGAATTGGTGAACGGGTTGACCGTGTCGTTGAGCCCGAAGGGCGTGTCCATCTTGCCGATCAGGGCATAGACCGGCAGCTGGTCCAGATTGCCGAACATCACCCAGCCGCGGCGCAGCTGGATCTGGTTGCGCGCGAGCGCGGTGATCGTCCCCTGACCGAAGCTCTGCTCCGGATCGTACAGCAGTTCCGCATAACCGGTGACGTTAGGCAGCAGTCGTGCGGTCAGCGCGAGGTTGGCCGAATGGAGAACGACCTCGGAGACATTGTCGCCCAGCTGGTTGGCGCTGGTCGGGTGGCGCATGAGGTAGCCGAACTTGGAGTCGACCGTTGCCCACTGGTAATTGGCGATCGCGGTGATCCCGCCCGACAGCGTGACCCGGTCGGTCAGCTCGCCCGATTGCAGCGCGGCGAGCTGGACCAGCGGCTTGGTGTTCACGTTCTCCGCATGGTCGAGCATCTGGTACGCATAGGCCGCGTTGGTGCCGACGAAGTTCTCCGACCCCGCCACCTGCATCTCGCGCGGGTCGTCGGCTTCGGTGACCACATCGACCGGGCCGGCAGAGCCTGCCGTCGTCGCGATGCGCGCCGGGCCGGGTATCTCGGCTTGCGCAGCTGCCGCAGGCACCTGCGCGTCGGATGCCGCGACAACAACATCGCCTGGCGCGGTTTTCACACTGCGCATGTCTTCAAGTTGCGCGCGCAGCTGCTCGTTTTCGCTCTGCAGCGCATCGAGCCGGTCTTCGAGCGCTTCGAGACGCTCGAGCACGGCAGAGTCCTGCGCGAGCGCCGGTGTGGCCAGCGAGAAGAGCGAAATACCCCCCAGAAGAACCGCATATCGGCGCACACGCCCGCGCGTTGCGGATGGGCAACTATTTGTGTTCATTATGTATCCCTATGTCCAAACGGCGGCGCCATTCAGATTGCAAATAGCGACCCAAGTTACGATGCAACCCCCAAATACCGCCGGTTGGCGCGTTATCTCGCGCCTCTTTTCCTGCCAAGACTGCCATCATGGCTGGCCTAAAAAAGTTGCTATCGGGCAACACCGGTCGCCGCGGCGGAGGCGGGGAGGCGTTCGTCCGAGTACGGGTGAATCTCAATGTTGGGAGGGGTTTACCAACGCGGCGGTGGCAGCGGGTCGGCCGGGGGTTCTTCCACCATCAGGTGGAAAACCGCTGTCTGACCGACATCGAGCACTTCGTGCCACGCGGTTCCGTCGCTGGTATAGTCCGAGCCAGTCGTCCGAACCCCCGTCTCATGAGTGATTCGCATCGTCCCACCCCGCCTCCAGCGCGCTAGGCAACATGCGAGGCGTAGGCAGTACGCTCACGCAGGTCGCTATGAGCGCGGGATGCACCGCGAGACTGGCGAGACGGGAAGGCGCACGCGCATCAACTGCGATAGAGGGCGTTCAGCCGATCGCCGTAGCGTTCCCTGATCTTGTGCCGCCGGATCTTCATGCTCGGCGTCATTTCCTCATTCTCGATCGAGAACGGTTCGTCGGCGAAGGCGAACCCGCGTACCTTTTCGACCACCGACAATTCGGCGTTAACCCGGTCGATCGCCGTGCGGATTTCTGCGCGAAACTCGGGCACCTCGAGCACTTTCTTGCAGTCGAGCGACTTGTTCTGCGACTTGCACCAGTCGAGCGCCCATTCGGTATCGGGTACGATCAGCCCGACCACGTAGGGCCGCCGGTCGCCGACGACCATCGCCTGCCCGATCTCGGGCTGGAGCGTCAGCATCCCCTCAAGCTTCTGCGGCGCGACATTGTCGCCCTTGTCGTTAACGATCATGTCCTTCTTGCGGTCGGTGATGACGATCCGGCCCTTGTCGTCGATGTGGCCGATATCGCCGGTGTGCAGCCAGCCGTCCTTCAGCGCACGGTCGGTTTCGCCCTGATTCTGCCAGTAGCCGTGCATCACCAGTTCGCCCCGGCAAAGGATCTCGCCATCCTCGGCAATCCTTACCTCAACGCCCTTCATCGGTGGGCCGACCGTGTCCATCGAGACTCCGGCGGCTGGCCGGTTGCAGCTAATCACGGGGCCCGCCTCGGTCTGGCCGTAGCCCTGCATCATCGGCAGGCCGAGTGCTTGGAAGAAGATGCCGACGTCGGGGTTGAGCGGCGCGCCGCCCGAGACCATCGCCTTGATCCGGCCGCCGAACTTCTGGCGAATCTTGGGCCGCAGAAGCTTGCCCACCAGCGCATCCATCGGCTTGTCGCGCAGGCGCTTCCTGCCCTTGGCGGCGGCCCGCTCCTCGATCTCCAGCGCGCGGTCCAGCAGGTAGCTCGCCGCACCGCCCTGCTTGGCGATCTGCTTCATGATCCGCGTGCGCAGGACCTCGAACAGGCGCGGCACCACGACCATCACCGTCGGGCTGGTTTCCTCGATATTGCTAGCGAGCTTTTCCAGCCCCTCGGCGTAATAGATCTGCGCGCCGACGCCGATCGGCAGGAATTGCCCGCCGGTATGTTCGTAAGCGTGGCTCAGCGGGAGGAATGAGAGGAAGCGCTCCTCGTCCGACAGGTCGAAATCGTCGATCAGGATGTCCGCTGCGCCCGCGACATTGCACAGGATCGCGCCATGGTGCTGCAACACGCCGCGCGGAGCGCCGCCGGTACCGCTGGTGTAGATGATGCAGGCGGTGTCCTTGCGGCCGATCTTGGCGATCCGCGCATCGACTGCGGCGCGCGCCGCCTTTGCATCGCCCTCCAGCATCCGCGCCCAGCCATGGCAGGCCAGGTTGCCGCCCTGGTACCCGCGCACGCTTTCGATCGGAATGATGTGTTCGGCAATGCCGGTGGCGAAGATCGCCGGGATCAGCGGGCCGGAAAGCTTCTCGTTCGAAACGATCACCGCCCGCGCGCCCGAATTGTCGAGGATATGGACGTGGTCGCGCTCGGTATTGGTGGTGTAGGCGGGCACGGTGATGCAGCCCGCCGCCATGATCGCGAGGTCGGAAATGCACCATTCGGGCCGGTTCTCGCTGACCAGCATGACCCGGTCGCCGTCCCCGAGGCCGAGGCCGCGCAGGTTTTCCGCCAGCAGGCAGACCTGATCGGCGACCTCGCGCCAGCTGATGGTCTGCCACTCGCCCGCGACCTTGCGGCCAAGGAAGGGCTTGTCGCCGCCCGCGTCGGCGCGTTTCAGGAACAATGAGACGAGGTTGCTCGCCCGTTCGATCTCTTCAAGCTGCGTCAAAGCCGCACCGTCTCCCAGGTTTCGTTATTTTTATAACTATGTGCGGCGATCTAGGCTCCCGGCAGGATTACGGCAAGCGCGGGGGCCGATGCCGTCAGGGCAGTTCCAGCTGCCCTTCGAGCCGCGGATCGCGCGCCGAGACCCAGCGATCGCCCTCTCGTAGCACGATCCCTGCCTTCACTGGAGCGGGGCGAATGGTCAGCATGGCGTGGCCGAGCGACCGGAAGGCGTTCTGGCTGTCCGCCAGCCAGGTGCCCTCTTCCAGCAGCACGCTGTCGCCGAACGCCATGACGAACGGCAGGCCCAGCGCCTCTTCCGGGGCCAGCCCGAAATCGATCACGCCGATAATGCTGCGTGCGGTCTGCACGGGGATCGTGCTGCCGCCCGCTGCACCGACCGCCATGAACGGCTGGCCCTGCGGGTCGTACACCACCACCGGCGACATCGAGCTGCGCGGACGCTTGCCGCCCTCCACCCGGTTCGCGACAGGCGTGCCATCAACCGTGGGTGAGCGGCTGAAATCGGTCAGTTCATTGTTGAGGTAGAACCCGTCGACCATCAGCCCCGACCCGAAGGCGCTCTCGATGGTCGAGGTATAGCTGATCATCGTGCCCGCATCGTCGACCACCGCGATATGCGAGGTGCCGTGCTCCTCGGGCTCGTCGCCATCGGCCAGCGCCCTGTCCGCGCCTTCTGGCGTCCCGGGCTTCACTTCGGCCAGAGTGCTGCCGGGCAGGATCAGCGCGCCGCGCCGGGCGAGGTAATCGGGCGCGATCAGTCCGGCGGCGGGGACGGGCACGAAATCGCTGTCTGCGAGATAGAGCTCGCGGTCGGCATAGGCGAGCCGCTGGGATTCGAGGAACAGGTGCCAAGTCACCGGATTGCGCGGGCCGAGCGCGGCAAGATCGAACCGCTCCAGCTGGCCGAGCATCTGCATCACTGCGATGCCGCCCGAGGTCGGCGGCCCCATCGCGCAGATGCGATAGGCGCGATAGCGGGTGCACAGCGGCGCACGCTCCTTCGCGACATAGCCTTCGATGTCTTGCACGGTCATCGCGCCGCTGCGCGGTGTGTCGTCGGCGACCGTCTTCGCGATCCGCTCGGCAAGATCGCCGTCGTAGAACGCATCGGGCCCGGCCTGTGCGATCTTTTCGAGCGTGCGGGCGAGCGCGGGGTTGGTCAGCGTGGAGCCGATCGCGACCGGCGCGCCTGCCGGATCGTAGTACAGCGCCTTGCCCTGATCGCTGCGCGCGCCGGTATCGGCGCTGTCGGACAGCGACTTGTTGAGCCGCGGGTTCACCCGAAAACCGTCGCGCGCCAGCGCGATGGCGGGTTCGAACAGCTCCGCCCAGGGCAGCTTGCCGTGCTCAGCATGGGCCTTAGCGGCGAGGGCCAAGTTGCCCGGAGCGCCGACGCTGAGCCCGCTGCGCACCGACTCGCGGAACGGCGGCACCTTGCCGTCCTTGTCGAGAAACCAGTCCGGCGTTGCGCCTGCGGGTGCGGTTTCGCGCCCGTCATAGGTCGTGACCGTGCCATCGGCATCGCCCAGCACCATGAAGCCGCCGCCGCCGATGCCGGAGCTTTGCGGCTCGACCACGGTCAGCGCGAGCATCACCGCGATCGCCGCGTCGGTCGCGGTCCCGCCCCGGCGCAGCATCTCGTAACCTGCCTCCTGCGCCCGCGGGTCTGCGGCGCTGACTGCGCCTTGGGTCGCCTGCGGTGCGGAGGTTTCGACCGGCGCGACGGGCGCAGTCGCGCACCCGGCGAGCGAGAGGGCGGCGGCGATCCCGAACAGCGGGGCTTTGAAGGTTCTGGCGAGCATGGCGATCCTCAGGCTTGCGATCCGATGGCGTCCTCAATCGACGCAAAGCCTTCCGCCCGCAACCTTTGCGACAGGCCCCTGGCGATCCGGCGGCCGAGCATCGGTCCGTGATAGACCATCGCGGAATAGAGCTGCACCAGGCTCGCGCCCGCAACGATCCGCTCCCAAGCGGCATCGGCGCTGTCGATCCCGCCGGCAGCGATCAGCGGGATCTGCCCGCCGGTCGCCTTGCGGAAATCCTTCAGCCGCTGGAGCGAGAGCGGCGCGAGCGGCGCGCCCGACAGGCCGCCAGCCTCGTCCGCATGGGCCGATTTCAGATCGGGCCGCGCGAGCGTGGTGTTGGAGATGATCAGCGCGGCGAGCGGGCTTTCGAGTGCGATCCTGGCGATCGCGTCGATCTCGCTTGGCTCCAGATCGGGCGCGAGTTTCAGGAACACCGGCGTCGCTCGCTCTCCGCGTGCCTGGAACACGCCGTCGAGCAGGTGCTTGAGCGCATCGCCCGTCTGCAGGTCGCGCAGGCCCGGCGTGTTGGGGCTGGAAATGTTGATCGTAAGATAGCTGGCGAGCGGGGCCATCAGCTCGGTCATCAGCGCATAATCGGCGATCCGATCGTCGCTGTCCTTGTTGGCGCCGATGTTGATCCCGACGATCCCGGGCTTGGCCGCACGCTTGCGGAGACGCATGTGCGCGGCCTCGGCCCCGCCATTGTTGAAGCCCATGCGGTTGATGACCGCACGATCCTCCGCCAGCCGGAACAGGCGTGGGCGCGGATTGCCCGCCTGCGGCAGCGGGGTGATCGTGCCCACCTCGACGAAGCCGAAGCCCAGCCCCAGCAGCGCGTCGGGCACTTCGGCATCCTTGTCGTAGCCCGGCGCGACGCCGACCGGACTGGGGAAGGTGACCCCGCCGATGGTCACGCCGAGCGCCGGGTCGTGGCGCGGCGGGCGGCCTGTCGGCAGGCGCTTGAGCCCGGCGAGCGACAGGCGGTGCGCGCGTTCGGGGTCGAGCGTGAAGAGCAGCGGGCGAGCAAGCGGGAACAGCATCGCGCCATGCCCTATGCTGGCCGCCGCGAGGTGTCGACTGTCGTTTGCACCGCCCTATCATTGGCGCGCTGCCTCGGGCAGAGTGGCCAAAACATGCAATTCTTGGGGAGACGCCGTATGACCACCACCCGCATTCCGGGCCAGACCGCCATCGTCCTGCTCGCGAGCCTGGGCCTCGCTGCCTGCACCACCACGCAGACCGAGACCAGCACCGTGCCGGTCGCGACGGCACCCGCCGCGCAGGTTCCGGCGGATATCGACACTTTGTTCGATCGGTACGACGCGGCGCAGCTGGAAATGTCGCCGCTGACCAAGGCCTATCGCGGGATTCGCGACGAGGATTACGGCACCTGGGGCGATTTCTCCGATCAGGCGGAGGTGCGCGAACAGGCGCTGTTGCAGGACACTGCGGCGGCCATGCGGACGGGCTACGATGTCGCCGACCTGACACCGCAGGATGCGCTGTCCTACCGCCTGTTCGACGCGATGGCGAAGCGCTCCGCCTCGCTCTTCCCGTACCGCGACTACGGCTACATCTTCGACCAGATGAGCGGTGCGCAGAGCCAGCTGCCCGCCTTCCTGATCAATATCCATGCGGTGCAGAATGCCGACCAGGCGAATGCCTATATGTCGCGCATCGCGGGGCTGGGCCCGGTGATCGACACGCTGACCGCGCAGGCTCGGGAGCGGGCCGATGCAGGGGTGATGCCGCCAGACTGGGTGTATCCCTACGTCATCTCCGATATCGAGAACCTGCTTGGCGCGGGCGACGAAAACGCCGTGCTCGAAGACTATACCGGGAAGGTGAACGCGCTCGACGGGCTGAGCGATACCCATCGGCACGAGCTGCTGCAGGGCGGGCGTGCGGCGTGGAATGCTTCGGCCGCGCCCGCCTACCAGCGCCTGCTCGCCGAAATGAAGCGCCAGCAGGCCATTGCGCCAACCGATGACGGTATCTGGCGCTTCCCCGAGGGGGAGGCATACTACGCCGCGCTGCTCAAGAACTACACCACGACCGACCTGACCGCCGACCAGATCCACCGGATAGGGCTGGAGAATGTCGCGCGGATTCACGACGAGATGCGCGCGATCATGGACCAGGTCGGGTTCGAGGGGAGCTTGCAGGAATTCTTCGAATTCACCCGCACCGACGACCGCTTCTATTACGACACGCGCGAGGCCTATCTCGCCGATGCGCAGGCGCGGCTGGATGCGATGGAAGCGAAGCTGCCCGAATTCTTCGCAACGCTCCCCAAGGCCCCGCTGCAGGTCAAGCCGGTCGAGGCGTTTCGCGAGAAGAGCGCAGGGAAAGCCTTCTACCAGAGCCCCGCACCCGACGGTTCGCGCCCCGGCACCTATTACGTGAACCTCTATAATCTCAAGGACATGAGCAGGAACGAGCTGGAGGCGCTCGCCTATCATGAAGGGCTGCCCGGCCATCACCTCCAGCGCACGATCCAGACCGAGCTGGGCGACGTGCCGCCCTTCCGCCGCTTCGGCGGGGTGACCGCCTATACCGAAGGCTGGGGCCTCTATTCGGAGGAGCTGGGCAAGGACATGGGCTTCTACACCGATCCCTATGCCGATTTCGGGCGCTTGCAGATGGAGCTGTGGCGCGCGTGCCGGCTGGTGGTCGACACCGGCATCCACTCCAAGCGGTGGAGCCGCGAGCAGGCGATCCAGTATCTGAAGGACAACACGCCCAACCCGGAAGGCGACATCCGCAAGGCGATCGAGCGCTATGTCGTCTATCCCGGTCAGGCGACCGCCTACATGATCGGTAAATTGAAGATCATGGAGCTGCGCGAACAGGCGCGCGCGGAGCTGGGCGAGAATTTCGACATCCGCGCATTCCACGATGCGGTGCTGCTGCCCGGACCCGTGCCGCTCGATATTCTGGAGGAGAATGTCGAGGCGTGGGTCGCGAGCGAGAAGGGCGCGTAACTCTCTTCCTTTCCGTCACCCCCGCGAAGGCGGGGGTCCCGCGTCTTGTGGACAGGAACGCTTCAACAGCGGGATTCCCGCCTTCGCGGGAATGACGAAGGGAGTGCAAACGACTCGCAAAAGTCGGGTTTTGGTTGAAATCGGACTGATTTAGTCCGAATTGGCTGGCATGCGCCTCAGCAACCTTGCCGACTATGCCATCGTGATCATGGCCGCGACCGCCCGCAAATGCGGCGGCGGACGCGTGTCGTCGGCCGATCTGGCGCAGGAAACCGGCATTCCGGTGCCGACCGCGCAGAAGATCGTCAGCAAGCTGAGCGCGGCTGGCCTGCTCCGCTCCACCAGAGGCGCGGGTGGCGGGCTCCAGCTGGGTCGGCCTGCGGCGGCGATCAGCATGGCCGACATCGTCGAAGCGATCGAAGGGCCTATCGCGCTCGTCAGTTGCATCGACACCGGCGATTGCGCAGTCGAGCACGAATGCAGCGTCAAACCGCACTGGCCGGTGGTTAATGCCGCGGTGCGCGGCGCGCTGGCCGAGGTTTCGCTGGCGAAAATTGCGGGCTCAGTACCTGCACAGAAAGAAGTGGCATGAACGAAGCAATCGACCTCAAGCAGCCCGAGCAGGACGCGGAGGCAAAGGCAGCCGCCGCGAAAGCCGCCGACTACGAGTTCGGCTGGCATTCGGACATCGAGACCGATTTCGCGCCCAAGGGCCTGTCGGAAGACACGGTCAGGTTCATCTCGGCCAAGAAGCAAGAACCCGAGTGGATGCTCGAGTGGCGCCTGAAGGCGTTTCGCAAATGGCTGACCTTGGAAGAGCCGGACTGGGCGAAGATCGGCTATCCGGCGATCGATTATCAGGACGCGTATTACTACGCCGCGCCCAAGAAGAAGGAAGAGCTCGAAAGCCTTGACGAGCTCGATCCGGAGATCAAGCGGGTCTACGACAAGCTCGGCATTCCGCTGGGCGAGCAGGAAGTCCTGGCCGGAGTGAAGGGCGCGAAGAAGGTCGCGGTGGATGCGGTGTTCGACAGCGTCAGCGTCGCCACCAGCTTCCGTGACGAGCTCCAGCGGGCGGGCGTCATCTTCCGCTCGATCTCCGAAGCGATCCGGGAATATCCCGAGCTGGTGAAGAAGTGGCTCGGCAAGGTCGTGCCGCAGGCGGACAACTACTTCGCCTGCCTCAACAGCGCGGTCTTCTCCGACGGCACCTTCGTCTACATCCCCGAAGGCGTGCGCTGCCCGATGGAGCTCTCTACCTATTTCCGCATCAATGCGGAGAACACGGGCCAGTTCGAACGCACGCTGATCGTCGCCGAAAAAGGCAGCTATGTCAGCTATCTCGAAGGCTGCACCGCGCCGATGCGCGACGAGAACCAGCTCCACGCCGCCGTGGTCGAGCTGGTCGCGATGGACGATGCCGAGATCAAGTATTCGACCGTGCAGAACTGGTATCCCGGGAATGCCGAAGGCGTTGGCGGGATCTACAATTTCGTCACCAAGCGTGGCCTCTGCCAGGGCGCGCGCAGCAAGATCAGCTGGACGCAGGTCGAAACCGGCTCTGCCGTGACGTGGAAGTACCCGAGCTGCGTGCTCAACGGTGAAAACAGCGTGGGCGAGTTCTACTCGGTCGCGGTCACCAACAACCACCAGCAGGCCGATACCGGGACCAAGATGATCCACAACGGCAAGGGCAGCCGCTCGACGATCATCTCCAAGGGGATCAGCGCCGGGCAGAGCAACAACACCTATCGCGGGCTGGTCCGCGTGGCCGCCAATGCCGAAGGCGTGCGCAACCGCACCGAGTGCGATTCGCTGCTGCTGGGCGACAAGTGCGGCGCGCACACCGTGCCCTATATCGAGGTGAAGAACCCCACCGCGCAGATCGAGCACGAGGCGACCACCAGCAAGATATCCGACGACCAGCTGTTCTACGCGCAACAGCGCGGGCTGGACGAGGAAGCGGCGATCGCGCTGATCGTCAACGGCTTCGCCAAGGAAGTCATGAAGCAGCTGCCGATGGAATTCGCAGTCGAGGCGCAGAAGCTGCTGGCGATTTCGCTCGAAGGGAGTGTGGGGTGATGCTTACGTTTCTACTCCTCATGCAGGTGGGAGCCGCTGTTCATGATCATTTTCCCGGATCTGATTGGATCACGGAAGATACGAAGCGTCTGGTCCAACCTTACTGGGACTGCGCGCATAGCGCCGCCAAAATGCTCGAACGGTCGGGTGAAGCTGCTGACCTGATTGCTGTAGCAGCAAAGAAGGAGTGTGAGGGGCAAGAGCTGGATTTGTGGGCAAGATACGTAGTCGATTCGATTGCCGCCGATCAGACCGAGGGTATCCAAACCAGTTTTGAGAGTTTTGAAGCGGAACTCGAGGAATCTCTCATACATCAAGTCGTCTTGATAAGGGCATCGCGCGCAAATGACTGACCGCAAGACACTCAACCTCCGGCCTGCATCCGAAGACTCCACCGCCCCCGCCGTCAAGCGCAAGGGCCGCGGGTGGGAAATCTCGGAGAAGCGCCTTGATGCGCTGCATGATCGTGCGCGCGAGATGCGTCGCCATGCGAGCCCGGCGCACAAGGCGCTGGCCGAGAAGTTCTCGAAGGCCGATTTCGGGCGCTATTCCTTCACCCGCTTCGCGGTGGTCGGCAGCGCAATCGTCGATTTCAACTCGCACAACATGGGCCTCGCGATCCTGATCGACGAGGAGGGCGTCGAGCCCGCCATCGCGACCCGGCGCGACAAGAGCCTCGAGGCGGTCGGCATCCGCGTGGTCCACGTGTCCGCCGCCGATATCCTCGCCGATATCGACGCGGTGCTGGCAACGCTGACGCAGGAAATGCGCGCAGCGATCGCCAACCGAAAGGAAGCGCGTCGCCGCCACGAAGAGGCCAATCCGCGCCAGACCAAGCCGCGCTACGACCGCGACGGCAACGGCCCGCCGCGCCCGAACAATCGCGGCAGGAGCGACCGGGGGCGGCGCGATGGATAGGCTTGAGATCCTCGCCCACGCAGAGGTGGCCGATGCGAGCCGCGACCTGCTCGCGATGCAGGCGCTCGCGCGGGAGGTGCTGACCTCCGACGCGCCCCGCCTCGCGCCGCTCGCCCGCACTCTGCGCCGCGATCTCGATGCTGCGATCAATGGCACGACCACACCGTGGACGACGACGCGCACCCGTCTGGAAGCGCGCAAGCTTGGCAGGCTGGCGACTTCGCGCGCACCGCAAACCGCGCCCTTCACGCAGACCCGCGCTGCACGCCCTGCCGCGCATCCGTCCGACGAGCGCAACGAGCTGCTCCACGTCGGCGCCGCGCTGACCGCGCTCGCGCTGTGGCTCGCCTGGGCCGCGCAGCTTTCGGCGCAGAACGCGATTGCGTGGGACGGCGGCACCGGCCCGGCGCAGACGCAGAACCTCGTTTCCCTTTACGCACCCGCGGTGCTGGCGCTGCTCGCCACGCTGATCGCGATCAATCCCCCGAATGGGATTCGCCGGGCATGAAGACGATTTACACGGACCAGACAGGTGCGTTGCCTTGGGTGTGGCTGTTCCTCGGAACGCTTTGGGTAATTCTCAGCGTGGAGCGGCTGCGTCATGGTTTCGAGCTGTTTCATGCCTTGGGCCTTCTCGCGGCACTCGGCGCTTACGGCCTCGCCATTAATCGCTTCCTCAAGATCCGTCGCGCCAAGGCCGAAGGCCGCGACCACACAATTGTAAGAGTGACCAATGCTCCAGATCGATAACCTCCACGCCGAAATCGCCTCCGAAAATGGGGGAGGCAAGAAGATCCTCGACGGCCTCACGCTCACCGTGAACGCGGGCGAGGTGCACGCCATCATGGGCCCCAACGGCGCGGGCAAGTCGACGCTTGCCTATGTGCTCGGCGGGCGACCCGGATACGAAGTGACCGAAGGCTCGGTCACTTTCCGCGGGCAGGACCTGCTGGCGATGGACCCGCACGAGCGGGCGGCAGCGGGCCTGTTCCTCGGCTTCCAGTACCCGGTCGAGATTCCTGGCGTCTCCAACATCCAGTTCCTGCGCGAGGCGCTCAACGCGCAGCGCCGTGCGCGCGGTGAAGAGGCGATGACCGGCGGCGATTTCCTCAAGCTGGCCAAGGAAAAGGCCGGGCTGCTCAAGCTCGACATGGAAATGCTCAAGCGCAACGTGAACGTCGGCTTCTCCGGCGGCGAGAAGAAGCGCGCCGAGATGGTCCAGATGGGCATTCTCGATCCGCAATTCGCGGTGCTGGACGAGACGGACAGTGGGCTCGACATCGATGCGCTGCGCGTGGTCGGCGACGGGATCAACGCGATCATGCGCAACCCGGAAAAGGGCGTGCTGCTGATCACCCACTACCAGCGCCTGCTCGACGTGGTGCAGCCCGATCGGGTCTCGATCCTCAGCAAGGGTCGTATCGTCAAGACCGGCGGGCCGGAACTGGCCACCGATCTGGAGCGCGAAGGCTACGACGCGGTGATGGCGGATGCCTGAAGCAGCGCTCCTTCCAACGAACCGCGACGAAGCCTGGCGCTATTCCGATATCGACGCGCTGCAGGGTACCGCGCCCGAGACTTTCGAGGCGTGGGAAGATGTCCGCGTCGCCGAAGGCGAGACGTGGTCCGACCTGATCGTGCTCGACGGCGGTGCCGACAAGGATGGGGGCCTGGAGATGCGCCGCCTGCGGATCGTGCTCGAAAAGAACGCGCGGGCCGAACTCGCCGCGCTGGTCGCGGGCGGCCAGCTCGGGCGGCTGGAAGTCGTGGTGACGCTGGCCGAGGGCGCGCATTTCGAGCTCGGCGGGATCACGCTGGGCGGTGGCGACACCACCCGCGAGATCGTCACCCGCATGGCGCATGAGAAGCCCGGCGCCACCAGCAACCAGACCGTGCGCAGCGTCCACTGGGGCAAGGGCACCGGCAACTTCCTCGGCCGGATCGACGTCGTGCGCGATGCGCAGAAGACCGATGCGGCGCAGAGCTTCAAGGGCCTGCTGCTGGAAAAGGGCGCGAGCGTGAACAGCGTGCCGCAGCTCGAAATCTATGCCGACGACGTGCAGTGCGCGCATGGCGCGAGTGTGGGCCAGCTGGACGAGAATGCGCGCTTCTACATGGCCGCGCGCGGCCTGCCGCCCGAGACGATCCGCCGCCTGCTGGTGCAGGCCTTCATCGGCGATGCGACGCGTGAGCTGGCCGACGAGGCCACGCGCGAAACGCTGCTCGAACGCGCGCTCGCCAAGCTGGAAGACCGGGCGTGAGCGCGGAGACGAACACTAAGCCCTCCCTCCTTCAGGGGGGAGGGTTGGGTGGGGGGCCTAGTGCCGGCCAGCCGCACCCCCCGACCCCCTCCCCTGAAGGGGAGGGGAGGATTGCCGACCAATTCCCCGGAATGGTCGCCGCCGACGGCGAGCGCTGGCACTACCTCGACAGCGGCGCCACCGCGCAGAAACCGCGCGTGGTAATCGATGCGATGGCGCGCGCGCTGGGCGAGGATTATGCGACGGTCCATCGCGGGATTTACAGCCGCTCGGCGCAGATGACGCTGGGGTACGAGGCTGCGCGTCGCCGCGTGGCCGCCTTCATCGGCGGCGATGAGGACGAACTGGTCTTCCCCCGCGGCGCGACCGAAGCGATCAACCTTGTCGCCTATAGCTACCCCAAGAAGGGCCGCGTGCTGCTCAGCCAGTTGGAGCATCACTCCAATATCGTGCCGTGGCAGCTGGCGGGCTGGCAGGTCGATGTCTGCCCGCTGACCGACGACGGCCGGATCGATCTCGACGCGGCGGAGGCGATGTTGACGCCCGAGCACGAGATGGTCGCCTTCGCGCATGTCTCCAACGTGCTCGGTTCGGTGCTCGATGCGCCCCGCGCAGCGGAGCTGGCCCATTCTGTGGGCGCGAAGCTGCTGCTCGACGGATGCCAGGCGGCACCGCGCCTGCCGGTCGACGTGGAGGAGATCGGCTGCGATTTCTACGCGATGAGCGCGCACAAGATGTACGGGCCGACCGGGATCGGCGCACTGTGGGGCCGCAAGGAACTGCTCGAGTCCATGCCCCCATGGCAGGGCGGCGGATCGATGATCGACAAGGTCAGCTTTGCCGAAACCACCTATGCTCCGCCGCCGCAGCGGTTCGAGGCGGGCACGCCTGCGATTGCCGAGGCGCTCGCCTTTGCGACCGCCTGCGACTTCATCGACCAGATCGGCCGCGAACAGATCGAAGCGCACGAACGCGCGCTGGTTTCGCACCTGCGTGAGGAACTCGCCCGTATTCAGGGCGTGCGCGTGTTCGGGCCGGAGGATTCGCTCGGCATCGTCTCGTTCGAGCTGCCGGGGGTTCATCCGCACGATCTGGGCACCATATTGGATGAAGAGAACGTGGCGATCCGCGCCGGGCATCATTGCTGCCAGCCGCTGATGGACCACCTCGGCGTGCCGGGAACGGCGCGCGCCAGCTTCGGGGTCTACTCCGACGAGAGTGACATCGCCGCACTGATGCGCGGGATCGACCGCACGCTGAAGATTTTCGCCTAGAGATTTGCGCCAAGAGTAATGACGATGAGCGACGAAGAAAAAGACTACATCGCGGCCCCTTCGCCGACCGAGCAGATGGTCGCGAGCAAGCCGCCCCGCGCGCGGGTGGAAGACGCGGTCGATCCCGAGGAGACGGCGGGCGACAAGCTGGCACGCAAGCGCGACTATCTCGACGGGTTCCTCAAGAAGAAACCCGAGGCGTCGAGCGAAACCGGCGCGGGCGGGGCCTTGCAGGAAGCGGTGATCGCCGCGCTCAAGGAAATCTACGACCCCGAAATCCCGGTCAATATCTACGATCTCGGCCTGATCTATGGCGTCGAGGTTTCCGAGGACAAGGACGTGGTCGTCACCATGACGCTGACCACGCCGCACTGCCCGGTGGCCGAATCCATGCCCGCGGAGGTCGAGATCCGCACCGGCTCCGTCCCCGGTGTGCGCGATGCCGAGGTGAACCTCGTCTGGGACCCGCCGTGGGGCCCGGACAAGATGACCGACGAGGCGCGGCTCGAACTGGGAATGTTATAGGCTTTCGTCCGAAGTGATACTTCGGACGAGTTGGGATTGATCGATATGGCTACGAAAACTCGCGAACGCCCTGCCGCCGTCACGCTGACACCCGCCGCCGAGCAGCGCGTGGCAGACCTGATGGCCAAGGCGCCTGAGGACGCGATCGGTGTGAAACTCTCCACGCCGCGCCGGGGCTGCTCGGGCCTCGCCTACTCGGTCGACTATGTGAGCGAGGAGCAGGGTTTCGACGAGAAGATCGAGACCCCCGGCGGCACCTTCTACATCGACGGCGCTAGCGTTCTCTACCTCGTCGGCAGCGTGATGGACTGGGTGGAGGACGATTTCTCCGCCGGCTTCGTGTTCGAGAACCCCAACGCCAAGGGCGCGTGCGGCTGCGGCGAATCCTTTATGGTCTAGCGCCGCAGCGCCTTGGCGCAGGCGCCCCGGTCCACATCCAGCGCATCGCTCGCGCGGCGGGCGTCGACATAGGTCGCGGTCGGCTCCGCGCCGGGCGATAGCGGGTAGAGAAACACGTCGAGCACGCATTGCTCGCCCGCGAATTGCAGCTTGCGCGCATCCCCTTCCAGAACATCCAGCCGGGGCGGGCCGAAGATCTGTTCCAGCTGGCTCGCGCGCGATCCGATCACGAAAGACAGCGCGGGGTCGTTCATCGCCTTGGGCGCGATGAATGCGCCGGGCACGCTCGGCCGGGGTTCGCTCGGCGGGATCGGCGTGGTCCGGGGCGGCGGACCGCTGGTGCGTGGCACGCTCGGCTGGCCGGTGCGCGGCGCAGGTGCACCCGGCGCGGCGCAGGCGGCGACCAGCGGCAGCAGCGCGAAGCCGAGCAGGGTCTTGGGAAGATCAGGCATCGCGCATGCGTCCTTGAACGAGATGGGTTGCAGCGGCCGCGCCGATGATCGGCGCGATGAAATTGAGCCCGGGCACTGTCAGCATCCCGGCAATGATCAGCCCCAGCGCGAAACGCGTCCCGCGACCGATCGGTGGTTCCTCATCCGAATCCTTGCGATGGCGCAGCCACGCCATGTCGCGCAGTTCGCGCCCCAGCAGCCAGGCATTGACCAGCGCGAACAGCACCACCGTGCCGAAGCCCGTCACCAGCAGCACCAGCGCCAGCGGCAGGATCAGCAGGTTGACCAGGATCACACGGACCGCGCCCTTGAGACTGATCCACATGCTCTCGGCAAAGCCGATCCGCCGCGCGCTCTCCAGCGCCTCCGGGTAATAGCGCGCCTCGACCGCCTCGACCACGTCGTCGGCGAAGAACTGGATCGCGGCCAGCGCGGTCACGCGGAACAGCAGCCACCCGCCCAGCACCACCGTCAGCAGCGTGCCGATCGTGGCCAGCGCGCTCGCGACATCGGGCGGCAGGTTGGCATCGACCAGCGCGCCAAGCCCGCGGTCGAGCAGCCAGGTGAGCCCGAAATAGACCGCCACCCCCAGAGCCGCGAACAGCAGCACCGTCACCAGCAGCGACTTGATCAGCAGCCACAGCACGCGGGGGTCCGCGAGCTGGGCGAAGGCGCGGGCGAGAGAGGCGGGGAGCGATGTCATCGGGCGGGCCTTTTTCCGTTGGCGATGGCCCCAAGTCAATCGCCGCAGCGCGATCACCGGCTTGGCCTTGGCTCGCTTCATCGCTAGGCCCCCCACCAACATCAACACCTTGCTTGCATTCCCTACAGGAGACCGCCCCCATCATGGCCGACCCCAAATTCGACGTCATCGCCATCGGCAACGCCATCGTCGACGTCATCGCCCCGGTCAGCCACGAATTCCTGAAACAGGAGGAATTGCCCGCCGGTTCGATGCGGCTGATCGACGCGGAACGTTCGGTCGATCTCTACGGCAAGATGGGCCAGACCAAGGAAATCTCCGGCGGCGCGGCGGCCAACACGCTGGCGGGCGCGACCATGCTGGGGCTGAAGACCGCCTTCATCGGGCAGGTCGCGGACGATCAGCTGGGCGAAATCTACCGCCACGATCTCACTTCCGTGGGCGTCAGCTTCGACACCCCCGCGCGCCCCTATAGCGACAAGGAAAGCGAACCGCCGACCGGCCGCTGCCTCGTGCTGGTCGACCCCGATGGGGAGCGCACGATGAACACCTCGCTCGGCGCATCGCAGTTCCTGCCCGCCGAAGCCATCGACGACGATCTGATCCGCAGCACCAGGGTGCTGTTCCTCGAAGGCTATCTGTGGGATCCGACTGAACCGCGCGAGGCGATGAAGCGCGCAATCGGCGTGGCGCGCGATGCTGGCGTGAAGATCGCCTTCGCCACCTGCGCGGACTTCTGCGTCCACATGCACGGCGGCGATTTCCGCGGCCTGATCAATGACGGCCTGATCGACATCCTGTTCGTGAACGAGGAAGAGGCGGGCATCCTCGAAGGCTCCGACCCCGAAACCGCGTTCGAAAGCCTCGCCAACGACGTCCCGCTGGTGGTGATGACCTGCGGTGCCAAGGGCGCGATCGCCGCGCGCGGCGACGAGCGCGCGAGCGTAAAGCCCGAGCCGGTCGAGAAGGTGCAGGACCTGACCGGCGCGGGCGACCTCTTCGCCGCCGGCTTCCTCTCCGGCTATTGCCGCGACGCCTCGCTCGAAGAGAGCCTGATCCGCGGCGCAGTGGCGGCAGGCGAGGTCATCTCGCACTGGGGCGCCCGGCCCGAGGCGGATCTGCAGGCGCTGGTGAAGGCGCGGTTGGGGTAGGGTCTACAGGGAGATCGACCCGGCAAGTGCCTGTTCAGGCTCTCGCTCTTCTCCGATCGATTAGCAGCGCCAGTGCCGTGATCGCGAAGGGCGAGGCAAGCATCAGCAAGCCCATCCCGATATTGACGTCGCCCGAGCCATTTCGTGCCGAGACCGCAAACGTTCCCCACAAGGCGAGCGTCGAAACCAGTGCGAATAGCCACGGAGTGCGGCGTTCGATGCCCGCAATCGTGAGCACGAGAAACGGGAACGCCACCCACACGACATTGAACAGCAATATCCACTTTTCGTCGGCAAGCTGTGAGTAACTCAAGGTCGCGCTGCGAGAGATTGTGAATGCGCCTAATACAGTCGCAAGGCTGAAGGCGATCGCGACGGCAACCGCTGCCAGTTTAGAGGCAAGCTTTGTCATTCCATTGAATTAGAGTGGAAGCACGCCCACGGCAATTAGGGGAGCACTCCTTTATCCGACGGTTCCCCGCTCCCTTTCGACCTCGCGCCAGCCGATATCGCGGCGGCAGAAGCCTTGCGCGAAGGTGATCGCGTCGACCGCCTCGTAGGCCGCGGCCTGCGCCTGCGTCACATTGCTCCCCCGCGCGGTCACGTTGAGCACGCGGCCGCCGCTGGCGATCAGTGTGCCGTCGGGCTCGCGCGCAGTGCCCGCGTGGAACACCTTCGCGCCGCCCGCTTCCGCGTTGCCGAGGTCGATCGTGCCGCCCTTCTTCGGGGTGTCGGGATAGCCCTCGGCCGCCATCACCACGGTCAGCGCGGTGTCGTCCGAGAAGCGCACCGGCTCGGCATCGACCAGCTTGCCGGTCGCGCAGGCCATCAGCAGTGCGGCGAGGTCACCCTCGAAGCGCATCATCAGCACCTGGCATTCCGGATCGCCGAAGCGGATATTGTATTCGACCAGCTTGGGGCCTTCGTCGGTCAGCATCAGCCCGGCGTAGAGCACGCCGCAATAGGGCATCCCCTCTGCGCCCAGCGTGCGTACGGTCGGCACCACGATCTCGCGCATCGCGCGGTCGACCAGATCCTCGGTCAGCACCGGGGCGGGGCTGTAGGCGCCCATACCGCCCGTATTGGGGCCGGTATCGCCTTCGCCCATCCGCTTGTGATCCTGCGCGGAGCCGAAGGGGAGGATGGTCTCGCCATCGGTCAGCGCGAAGAAACTTGCCTCCTCGCCGCGCATGAACTCCTCGATCACGACTTCGGAGCCTGCCGAGCCGAACCTGCCGTCGAACATTTCGGACAGCGCGTGCTGCGCCTCCTCGCGCGTTTCGGCGATCACCACGCCCTTGCCCGCCGCAAGCCCGTCCGCCTTGAGCACGAAGGGCGCGTTGAAGTGCTTGAGCGCGCCCCATGCCGCTTCGAGCGAGGTCGCCCGCTCGTACCGCGCGGTGGGGATGTCGGCGCGCGCACACAGGTCCTTGGTGAAGCCCTTGCTGCCTTCGAGCTGGGCGGCGGCCTTGCCGGGGCCGAACACCGCGATGCCGTCAGCGCGTAGATCATCCGCCAGCCCTGCGACGAGCGGCGCTTCGGGGCCGACCACGACGAGGTCGATGCCCTTCTCGTGGCAAAAGCCGATCACGGCCTTGTGGTCGCTGCCGTCGAGCGCGACAATGTCCGCGTGATCGGCGATGCCCGGGTTGCCCGGCGCGGCGTAGAGCATGGTGCACGAGCGCGCGGCGGCCAGCTTCCACGCCAGCGCATGTTCGCGGCCCCCCGATCCGAGCAGAAGGATATTCATGAGCGCTTCCTATTCCGACGATGCTGACCCTTCGCTGCTAGCGAACAGCAGACCGGGCGACAATTCCGAGCCGCTGAGCGTTAGCGATCTCTCGCGCAGCCTCAAGCGGGTGGTGGAAGATCGCTTCGGCTTCGTGCGCATTCGCGGCGAGCTGTCGGGGGTAAAGCGCGCGGCTTCGGGCCACCTCTATTGCAGCCTGAAGGACGACAAGTCGGTCATCGACGGGGTGATGTGGAAGAGCGCGGCCCCGCGCCTCGCCTTCCGGCCCGAGGATGGGGTGGAGGTGATCGCCAGCGGCAAGGTCACCACCTATGCCGGGCGCTCCAAATACCAGATTGTCATCGAGCGGATGGAGTTGGCTGGCGAGGGCGCGCTGCTCGCGCTGCTGGAAAAGACCAAGGCACGGCTGGAGGCGGAGGGGCTGTTCGCCGACGCACGCAAGAAGCCGCTGCCCTTCCTGCCGCGCACCATCGGCGTGGTCACCTCGCCGACCGGCGCGGTGATTCGCGATATCCTCCACCGCCTGTCGGACCGTTTTCCGAGCCATGTGATCGTGTGGCCCGTGGTGGTGCAGGGAGAGACCGCGAAGGGGCAGGTGAGCGCCGCTGTGCGCGGCTTCAACGCGCTTGAACGCGGCGGTGCGATTGCCCGGCCCGACCTTCTGATCGTCGCGCGCGGGGGCGGCTCGATCGAGGATTTGTGGGCGTTCAACGAGGAAGAGGTGGTCCGCGCGATCGCCGAATCGGAGATACCCGTGATCTCCGCAGTAGGACACGAGACCGACACCACGCTCGCCGATTTCGCCTCCGACCATCGCGCGCCCACCCCCACTGCCGCCGCCGAACGCGCGGTGCCGGTACGCGCCGAACTGGCGGCGGGCATCGCCGATCTCGGTGCGCGGCAGATGCGCTGTGCGACGCGGCCCGTCTCTCTGGGGCGGGAGCGGCTGGAGGCCTGTTCGCAGCGACTGCCCAGGCCGGACGCGCTGCTGCAGGCGGCTGCCCAGGCGCTCGACGATGCGACCGAACGCCACCGCCGCGCGCTGGTCGACCGGGTTGCGATCGGGCGCGCTGCACTCGGTGAAGCGGCGGCGCGGTTGAGCCCGGCGACGCTCAACTGGCGGCTTGGCCAGGCGCGCGAGCGGCAGGAGCATGTCCGCCTGATGCCCGCCACGCTGACCACCCGCCACGCCCGCGCGACCGAGCGGCTGGCGGCAAACGTCGCGATGCTCCGCTCGCTCGACCCCGATGCGCCGCTCAAGCGTGGCTATGCGATGGTGTTCGACGGGCAGGGCGCGCTGGTCCGCAGTGCCGGGGATGCGCGCGTGGCGGGCACGCTCAGCCTCAAGTTCGCCGACGGGCGGGTTGCGGCTAGCACCGGCGATGCGCCGCCGCCGCCCGCAACGCCCGCCCCTGCGCCAAAGCCCAGGCGGAAGAGCCCCCCGCCGCCCTCGGGACAGGGCGACCTGTTCTGAAGAGGGTGTTTCGACGGAGCGGGATTGCTATATCGGCCCCATGCTTACCACTTCCAGCGATCAGCCTGCCAAGCTTCACTATGGCCCCAACTCCTTCCGCGTGATCCGCAACGGGCGCTTCGTCCCCTGCGCTGTCACCGGCGAGCCGATCCCGCTCGATACCCTGCGCTACTGGAGCGCGGAGCATCAGGAGGCCTACGCGAGCTGCGAGATCGCGACCCGCCGCCTGACCGGCCAGGTGTGAGCTTGCAGCCCACGAAGCTCGCCGCCGCGACCGGCGCTTCGCTCGCGATCCTGCTCGGCAGCTGCTCGGCACCCCGCAATGCCGCAGACCTGCGCGAAGTCATCCAGCCGGTCGCCGCGCCGCGCTCGGACCCGACACCCAGGCCTGCCGCCACTCCTGCGCCCGCTCCCACGCCTGCCCGCACCACCTTCTCCTTTCGCGGAGAGCTGGAACAGGGCGGCTGGATTCGCGGGCAAGTGCCCAGCAATACGCGCAGCGCGCGGCTGGGCGACCAGTCGCTGCGGTTCGACGAGGATGGCAATTTCTTCGCCGCGTTCGACCGGGACCAGGGCCCGCAGACACAGCTGGTCGCGACGCTGGACGACGGGCGCACCATCTCCAGCCCGCTGACCATCCGCCCACGCGACTGGCAGCTCGAATATATCAACGCGCCCTATCGTGCCGGGCGGAGCAGCGCGGAATTCCAGCGGCTGCGCGAGGGCGAACTGGCCCAGATCGTCGCCGCGCGCGCGAAGCAGACCGGGGCGGACGGCTGGCGGCAGGACTTCATCTGGCCGGTCACCGGGCGTATTTCGGGCCGATTCGGTTCGCAGCGGGTCTATCAGGGCAAGCCCGGCCCCTATCACTCCGGCCTCGACATCGCGCCGGGCGCCGGCGTGCCTTACGTCGCGCCTGCCGACGGGGTGGTCACGCTGGTCGCGCAGGACCCCTTCACGCTGGAAGGGCGGCTGCTGATGATCGACCACGGGATGGGGCTGAACAGCGCCTTCCTGCATTCCGCGACCATCGTGGTGCGCGAGGGGCAGCGGGTAAAGCAGGGCCAGTATCTCGGCACAATCGGCGCGACCGGACGCGCGACCGGCCCGCATCTGCACTGGAGCCTCAAGTGGCAGGATTCGCGGCTCGACCCGCTGCTGTTCGTGGGGCCGATGCCCGACTGACCGCGTGGGGCGAGTCGCCCTCGCCGCCTAAGCCCTGACACACCTGACACACAGTTCAGGGGCTGAAAAACCTCGCACTCTGTTGGCGTAAATCCGGCGGGTGGACCGACGATGTGAAAGAGCCGCGCCAGGCTAGCGCGGGCGAGCGATGTAGGACAGCAGCGCGTGTCTTGCAGACACACGTAGGGCGCGTTTCGCAGCAACCTGCGAACGCGCCCGACCTGATTCGAATGGGAAAGCCGAAAGGCTCAGGCGGCGGGTGCAGCCGCCTTCTTGAGCTCGCGCTTGACCTTGAGCGCACGGGCCGAGAGCTTCTCGTCCTTGGTCTTCAGCAGCCAGTTGTCGAGACCGCCATTGTGCTCGACCGAACGCAGGCCCTGCGTCGAGACGCGGAACTTGAAGCTGCGGTCCAGTTTTTCGCTCATCAGAGTGACGTTCTGGAGGTTGGGCAGGAAGACACGCTTGGTCTTGTTGTTCGCGTGGCTGACATTGTGGCCGACCTGGCGACCCTTGCCGGTCAGTTCGCAGATGCGCGACATGGCTTATCTCTTCTCAAAAATGGTGATCGGTCTGTGCCGGAAAGTCGCCGCGCTTAGCGGCCAATTGCCGAATCGTCAACAAGGACTCGCGCTTGCGAGCCGCTCGCTGCGCTTCTAGCGCATTTTTCATCATGACGCGATGGCCCTTGCCCGATCCGATGCAAGCCGCGCTGGCACAGGCGCAACTGGCCGCCGATGCAGGCGAAGTGCCGGTCGGCGCGGTGGTTATGCGCGATGGCGAAGTGATCGCCTCGGCGCACAACGCACCGCGCACGCTCGCCGACCCGACCGCCCATGCCGAAGTGCTAGCGCTGCGCGCCGCGGCGAAGGCGCTGGGGCAGGAGCGACTCGAGGGCTGCGACCTGTGGGTGACGCTGGAGCCCTGCGCGATGTGCGCAGGCGCCATCGCCCACGCGCGAATCGGGCGGCTGTATTACGGAGCTGCCGATCCCAAGGGCGGCGCGGTGGCACACGGCGCGCGCGTGTTCGACCACCCGCAATGCCACCACCGGCCCGAAGTCTATTCGGGCATGGGTGAGGAAGAGGCGGCCGGACTGCTGAAGCAGTTCTTTGGCCAAAGGCGGTGAGAATGGCGCATTCAGATCAACATATTCGCTGGATCAGCCGACTAATGAGCTGGGCTGCCTACGGCGCGATGATTGTATCCTTCGCCACGATCATCTGTGGCATTCTCTCGCCGGGTGTCTGGATCTTGTGGCTTGTCGCTTTGGCCACGATCCTGATGCTAATTGCGATGGGGTTGGGTTTCTACGCTACGCTACAAGTCCGCTGCCCCGATTGCGGGGAACGATACTATTCCATCATCACACCGTCGTTCCCAATCAACTGGCCACTGGAAAATCACTGCGTTTCCTGCGGGCACGCGGTCGAGGTTCTCTGAGAGGACTTTTCAGAGCCCTCGCCAGATCTTCGCCGGAACATCATCCGCCGCCCCTCGCGCCGTGCGCTTGCATACCGCGGGAAGCCAGTTACGCCCGTAACACAGCCGGATTTCCTCCAACCAGCCGCGCTCGTTGAGCACGACGCCGATCATCTCGGGCCGCCAATTGGTGTTGGCCTGCATCCAGGCCTCGCGAATATCGGCTGCGGTCAGCCCCTCCTTGCGCGAGAGGCGGTCGAGGTCGGGCCAGTCGAGGCTGCGATGGAGGATGCGGGTGATGCGGAAATAGCGGTCGGGCCGGTCGGCCATGCAGCTGCCGTGCTTGGCCCATTGCCGCATTGCGAGGCTGGCGGAGGGCTGGACACACATCTGCCGGGCGAGCTGCGCGCCTGTGGGGCGCACGTTCCGCGCCGCGCACCATTGCGGCCAGTTACGTGCACCCGATCCGGCACCTTGCGGCCACAGCCCGTGGAGGATCAGCCCGAAGCTGCCGTTGCGGCCCGAGCATTGCTGCGCATGGCGTAGCGAATCCTTGCGGTTACGGCAGAACTCGGGGCTCCAGCTGAGCGAGAGGACGTAGCCGGTAACCGGCATCGCGCGGGTCGGCCCCTTGCGCGCGATATCCGGCACCGCGACGCTGCGTGGGGGCGTGCACTGATAGCTCTGCGCGCTGGCGGTGCCTGTAAGAGCGGCGCCCAGCGCCAGCGCCAGCGCGATTCGCCGCATGGCTCAGGCGGCGGGAGGCGGTGTGTCGTCCGTCGGCCTGTCGTTGAGCCAGCGGATCGCATCGCCGCGAAACAGCATGGCCACCGCCAGCGCCTGAGCAAGCAGGCCGACCAGGCCGTAAATGCGGGACAGGACCAGCGGCCCGCCGAAATAGTCGCCCACCCCGATCAGCGAGAACAGGAAGAAGGCGACGATCACCCACTTGGCGATCACCACCCTGCGCTGCGACACCAGATACCACAGCAGCAGTCCGATCAGCACGCCGACGGCATAGCCGATCCAGATCACGCTCGGCGGCACGGCGACGCCGGTCTGGGCACCTTGCGCTGCGAGCTGGGCCTTGAGCGTGGGATAGCTGCTGATGAAGGCCAGCAGGCCGAGAAACATCGACCCGAGGTAGAAATAGTCGAACAGTTTGATGGATTGCGGCTTCACCGATGTGCTCCCCTGGTGTCCCGAGGGCTCGACGGTGCCGCATGGCGCGGGTCTCCGCAAGCCGCGGGTCACGCCAAGGTGGTGAAATCGAGACCTATATCCGCTGCCGGCGCGCTCTGGGTGAGCCGCCCGACCGATACGTAATCGACCCCGGTCGCCGCCTTGGCGCGGATTGTATCCAAGTTGATCCCGCCAGAGGCCTCGGTCGGGACGCGCCCCGCCACCAGCGCGACCGCTTTGCGCAGGGTATCGGGTTCCATATTGTCGAGCAGCAGGCGGGTGGCGCCCGCATCCAGTGCGGGCCCGATCTGGTCGATCCGGTCGACCTCGCAGATGATGTCGGCGACGCCCGCATCGCGCGCGCGCCGCACCGCCTCGCCGACCGATCCGGCCACAGCGACGTGATTGTCCTTGATCATCGCGGCATCCCACAGCCCCATCCGGTGGTTTGCGCCGCCGCCCATCCGCACCGCGTATTTCTCGAGCATGCGCAGCCCGGGCAGGGTCTTGCGCGTGTCGAGCAAGGTGCAGTCCGGATTGTCCATCGCCTGCACGTAGCTGCGCACCAGCGTGGCGATGCCGGAGAGGTGCTGCACCGTGTTGAGCGCGGCGCGCTCCGCGGTCAGCAGCGCGCGGGCATTGCCCTCGATCCGCATCAGGTCGGTGCCGGGCGCGACCTGCGCCCCGTCCTCGACCAGCTGCTCGATCGCGCATGTCGGGTCCAGCGCGCGGAAGAACGCCGCCGCGACCGGCAGCCCGGCAACGCTGATCGGATCGCGGCTGTCCATCACCCCGGTGAACTTCGCATCCGCCGGGATGACGGCTTGCGAGGTCACATCGCGCCCGCCGCCGGGCAGGCCTTCGCCCAGATCCTCGGCCAGCGTTGCGCGCACGAAGGCATCGAGGTCGAAGCCGGGAAGGGTGAAATCGCTCATTGGCAAATCTTCGTCATTGCGAGCAGTCCGGGACTGCGCGGCAATCCATGGCACCATGGATCGCTTCGTCGCTCCGCTCCTCGCAATGACGACCTAAGCGGTCAATGCACGAACCGCGCGACGACGTCGCGGTAGGAGCGCGAGACCTTCACCTCCGCGCCCGAGCTCAGCACCAGGAAGCACTCGCCATTGGTGTGCGGCTTCACCTGCCGTACCTGGTCGAGATTGACGATGGTCGAGCGGTGGACGCGCTGGAACTTGCGCGGGTCGAGCCGGCGTTCGAGATCCTTCATCGTTTCGCGCAGGATCAGCGAATTGTCGCCGGTATAGATGCACATGTAGTCGCCCGCGGCCTCGATATGTTCGATCGATTCGACCTCGACGCGGAAGATCTTGCCCTGGTCCTTGACGTTGAGCAGCTTCTCGAACCGGTCAGAACCGTCGGCCGCACCGTCCTGCAGTTCCTCGGCCGCTTCGGGGGCGACTTCGGCGAGCACGTTCATCAGCTTTTCCGCCTCGTCCGCGCCGCGCTTTTCGGTCATCCGCTGGCGCACCCGCTCGATCACGTCGGCCAGCTTGTCCTCATCGACCGGCTTCATCAGGTAATGCAGCGCATTGGCCTGGAACGCGCGGATCGCGTGTTCCTGAAACGCGGTGACGAACACGAACAGCGGCGGTTCGATGTCCATCACGCCCTGGACCACGCCGAAGCCGTCGAACCCGGGCATCTGAATGTCGAGGAAGACGAGATCGGGGCGCAGGGTCTTGATCTTGCGGATCGCCTCGCGCCCGTTCGAGCAGGTATCGATGATCTCGACATCCTCGAACTTCTCGAGCCGCAGTTGCAGGCCCTGAATGGCCAGCTTCTCGTCGTCCACGATGATCGTCTTGATGGTCATTTTTCTCACTATCCAATCGGGCTGGGGCCCATGGCGCGGGGGTACGCCGGTGAATCAACGGACGGCCCATCATCCTGTTTCCGGGCCTCCTGGCTGCCATCCACCGGCTGTACGCTCCGCGCTTCCGGGAGAAGCGAGGGATGGGTGGTCAGCTCGGGTGGCGGCACGAGCGCGGCGGCCTGTTCTTCGCCTTCGCGCTCGAAGGGTATTTCGACCACCACGGTGAAGCCGCCCTGAACCGGCGAGCGGATTTCGAACAGGTGGTTGTCGCCATAGGCCTGGGCGAGCCGGTTGCGGATATTGGCAAGGCCGACCCCGGTCGAATCGGGGCTATCGCTGCGCGGGAGCGCGGTGCCGGTGGCATCCAGCGGGGTCTTGAGTCCGGGCCCGGTGTCCGACACCACGAGACGCAGGCGCGAGCCGGACAATTGCGCGGTGAGCGAGATCTTCGCGCCCTCCTCAAGCGGGGAGACTGCGTACTTGATCGCGTTTTCGACCAGCGGCTGCAGCAGGAGCGAGGGCAGGCACGCCTCGGCAGCTTCGTCCGCGATGTCGAATTCGGTCTGCAAGCGCTCCTCGAACCGCATCCGCTCGATATCGAGATACAGTTTCAGCGTCTCGACCTCCTGCGCCACGGTCACCGTTCCGCCCGGCTGCGAGACCAGCGTGTGGCGCAGGAAGCGCGACAGGCGGGTGAGCATCGCATTGGCCGGCTCGGTCTGCTTGAGCAGCACCAGCGTGGAGATTGAGTTGAGCGTGTTGAACAGGAAATGCGGGTTGAGCTGATAGCGCAGCATCGCCAGCTGCGCGCTGGTTGCCTGCGCCTCCAGCCGTTCAAGCCGGTCCGCCTGTTCTTCCAGCTGGAGGAAATAGTTGATCGCGTAATAGAGCCCGGTCCAGGCCCCCAGCAGCGGGCCCTCCACCGCAAGGTAGAGGAAGAACAGCTGGGTCAGCGTGGTTTCGCGATCGAAATAGTACAGCCCCGCAACCCATGCCTCGATCAGGACCAGCGCACTCAGCGCGGTCGCGAGGGCGAGTGCGGTGAACCCCCAGGTGACCAGCGGCTGCCGACCCATCAGGTTGCGATAGATCACCGAAAGCACGAGGCTGAGCGACAGGCCCGTCACCGTGGCCGGGAGCACGATCGCCAGCAGGCCGAGGCCCTGCCCGTTGACGAGGCCCTGCACACAGCGCAGCAGCATCGCGCCGCCCCAGCCCGCGAATTGCAGGTTCCAGAAGGCGCGGTTCTTGTTCGCGAAGAACGGGGCGGGGCGATAGGGCAGCACGGCCATGGCCCCCATTTAGCGCAACCGGTCGCATTCTCACAAACTTTTGCGCAGGCCGCGGCGATCGGTTGGTTTCGCGCGCCGGGGAGAGCGCCCGCGCAGCCTTCGCAACCGCCGATATCCGAAGCACTCGCCAGCGATGACTGCGCTGGCTAGCGCCCGGCGAGATTCTTGCCCGGCAGCTCTTCGCGCCGGAAACCGGCGGCCCAGTCGGCCCCGTCGCCCTGTGCCAGCTGCGCTTCGATCAGCGGGATTTCGGCGAGGATGAATTCGGCCCGTTCGTCCCACCCGTCATGGCTGCGCGCGCGGAAAATCCAGCCGCCGTGGCGGGGGCCCCAGCGTTCGAAGAAATGCGCCCCTGCGACCGGATCGAAGCCTGCATTGGCGAGCAGCCAGGGCATCAGCCGGTCCGCCTCACGCTCGGTCAGGCGCACGGTGCTCTGCTTGCGCCCGCCATTGGCGTCGAACCATTCGCGATGGCGCAGGATGTTGTGCGCGAACTCGTGCCCCAGCACCGCGGCGAGCAGCGGATCGGGATAGTCTATCCCTGCAAATTCGGGGCCGATCACCACCCGGTGCCCGTCGGCCACAGCGCGGCCGCCTTCGCCGATCTCGAACCGGCTGCGGCAGGCGGGTTCGCCGGTGATGGTCAGCGTGACCGGCCCGCCTGCGCGCCGAACGGTGAGCGGAAGGGCGCCGGTCTGCGCAAGCAGGCTTTCGCTCTTCGCGCGGATCGTCTCGATCCGCTCCCACGATTTGGCCTTCTCGATCGGGATATCGGCAATGACGAGGTCGCCGACAGCGAGCACGGTATCGTCCACCCGCAGCCCGGCGCGCGCGGCGGGACCGTCCGGCACCAGCGCCTGCACTCCGATATCGCCGGTCAGGCCGAGCAGGCTGCGCAGCCTATCGCCCTCGCCATAGGCGCCCATATCGTGGAGCAGCAGCCCGGCGGTGTGCGTCCTGTCCGCGCAGAAGCGCGCATTGCCGGTGACGAGGCGATAGCCGAGCCGCAGGACGCGCTCGTCCTGCCGGCGCAGTTCGGCGATCTCCGGGGGCAGAGCTGCGCGCGGCGCGTCCACCGCAGCCGGAGGAGCCTCGGGCGTCTGCGCCTGCGCGGGCAGCGCGCCGAGCCCCGACGCGAGCGAAAGGGTGATCGACGCCGCGATGGAAACTGGGCGGATCATGGCTTGGCGGCGCTGTCCTCGATCGCCTTGGCCAGCCGCTCGGTGCCCTGCGCGCCTTGCAAAATCCGGTTGCCGGTGATCCACGCGGGGGTGCCGGTAAAGCCGAGATCCTGCGCGAGGGCGGCAGTGCGCATCAGCTCCATCGTCACATCCTGCCCCTGCGCATCCTTGCGCGCACGCTCCATGTCGAGGCCGATCGCCTGGCCAACCTGGTCGACCGTCTGGCTGTCGGCCACCTCCTTCGCGTAAAGCGCATCGTGGAACGCGGCGTATTTGCCCTGCTTGGCAGCGGCGAGCGCCATCCGCGCGGCAACGTCGCTGCCTTCGAAGATCGGCCATTCCTTGATCACCACGCGCAGCTCGGGGTCGCGCGCGATCAGTTGCTGCACGTGCTGCAGGCTCATCCGGCAATAGCCGCAATTATAGTCCGAGAACTCGAACAAAGTGCGGCTGCCGTTGGGATTGCCGAGGACCGCGCCGGGGAACGGCTCACGCCATTCGTCGCCCGCCTGTGCCAGCCGCCGTTCGGTTTCGCGTGTTTGCAACTCCTCCGCCATGCGCGGGAGGATTTCGGGATTGTCGAGCAGGTAGGCCTCTGTCCGCCGGTCGCCAAGGCCGGTCGCGGCGAACAGCCACGCGCCGAGAAAGCCGCCGAGGAGTGCGAGTGCGAGCACCCCCACCAGGCGCAGGATTTCGTTCTTCATGGGAAAGGGCCTCTAGCTGTCTTCGCGCGCGGCTTCGAGTGCGGCCTGCGCCTGCAGGCGCACATCCTG
Source organism: Erythrobacter sp. YJ-T3-07 (assembly GCF_015999305.1). Classification (NCBI taxonomy): domain Bacteria; kingdom Pseudomonadati; phylum Pseudomonadota; class Alphaproteobacteria; order Sphingomonadales; family Erythrobacteraceae; genus Erythrobacter; species Erythrobacter sp. YJ-T3-07. The sequence goes on from NZ_JAEAGP010000001.1 coordinate 379,916, forward strand.
CGCGCGCAACCAGTCCGCGGAGCCTTCGGGAAGCGCGGATTCCGCAAGCTGCGCGCTGCGCAGCGCCTCGATATACTGGCGCTGCATCACCTGCTGTTCCGCGCTGGCGAGATGCGCGCGCGGCATGTCGCCCTTCGCGGCATAGACCATGCCCAGCTGGTACCAGGCAAAGGGATTGCGGCGGTCCTTGGCGACGGCGGCGCGCAGCACGCTTTCCGCCTCGTCGTAGTGGCTGCGATCCTCGGTTGCGATCAGCGCATGGCCGAACAGCGACGCGATCAGCGGTTCGCTGTTGGTCAGCTCGGTCGCGCGGCGCAGCGCGGGCAGCGCTTCGCCGGGCCGCCCGGATTCGAGCAGCACCTGGCCGCGCAGTTCGAGGAAATAGGGATTGTCCGGCTCGGCCGCGATCAGCGCATCGGTTTCGGCCAGTGCCTGATCGATCCGCGCATCCTTGTGATAGGCATAGGCACGGGCATAGCGCGCGGGCACATCGGTCCGCGTCACGGGATAGGATTTGAGTGTGCGGACCGGCTCGGCGAGATAGCCGTAGAGCTTGGCCCTAACCCGTTCGAAGCGGACCTGCAGCTCGGGATCGGGCGGCGTGTTCCACGCAGGGTCCTTCTCGTACACCTCGCGCAGGCGCGCGATGCGATCGCCCGAGAGCGGGTGGGTCCGGTTGAACCCCGCCTCTTCGCTCTGGCTGCGGTTGTAGCGGTATTCCTGGTTGAGCAGCTTGCCGAAGAATTCGAGCGAGCCCTTGCCGGTGATCCCCGCGTCCGAGAGAAACTGCGCCCCGGCGGCATCGGCCGAGGATTCCTGCGCGCGGTTGAAGGCGAGGTATTTGCCCATCGCCGCGCGCTGGCCGGCCATCATTGCGCCCATTGCCGCATCGCCGCCGCCTGCCGCTGCCAGGGCCACCCCGATCAGCAGAGAGAGGATCGAGATGGTCTGCGCCGCGCTCGCCCCGTCGGTGTTGATCACGTGGCCGCCGGTGATGTGGCCCAGCTCGTGCGCGATCACGCCCTGAACCTCGTTGGCGCTGTCCGCCGCGTTGATCAGGCCGGAATGGATATAGACCGCCTGGCCGCCCGCGACGAAGGCGTTGATCGACGGATCGTTGACCAGGATGATCTCGACATTGCCGGGCCGCAGCCCCGCAGCTTCGACCAGCGGATCGGCCATGTCGCGCAGCAACGCTTCGGTCTCCGCATCGCGCAGGATGCTCTGCGCCATGGCCGGTTGGGCGGTCAGCGAGAAAGCGACGAGCAGCGCGACGAATCGGGCCAGAGCGCGCCGCAGCGCAAGGTGCGGCGTGATGCGGGGGAGGTGCGCGATCATGCCGCTATGCTAGCCCCCGGCGGGCTGAATGTCTCCTGAAGCTTGCGCCGCAGGAGGAGCCGCGTCGCGGACTTCGCGAGCGGGCGGGCTGTCGGCATCGCGGGTTGCCGCCATCTCGCGCGCGCGGCGCTCCGAACGGACGCGTTCGCGTGCGGCATCGCGGATCTGCTCGCGCAGGAAGCGGGATACCTCGTCCTTAACCCGCCGGTCGTGATCGAACGGCTTGGCGAGGCCCATCACGAGGGTGATGTGGCCGATGTCATCCAGCACCACGCGCCGGACGGGTGCGCCCTTCGCGGCGAGCGCATCGTAGAGCTTGCGCACATTGTCGGGGCTCACCTGCTCGTCGTCCGCACCGGTGATCAGCAGCATGGGTGGCGCGCCCTTGCGCGCGAAGCGGATCGGCTGGGTCGCGGTGAGCGGCTTTGCTTCGCCGAACGCGTTTGTCATCCCCTCTCCCTCCAGCGGCAGGAAGTCGTACGGGCCGGCCAGCCCGATCACGCCGTCGATCGTGTCTTCGGGCAGGCCGAGGCGGCGGGTCCAGCGCCGGTCCAGCCCCAGCATCACCGCGTTATAGGCTCCGGCGGAATGGCCCATCAGGTAGATCTGGTCGGGATCGCCGCCATATCTGGCGATGTTGCGCGCGGTCCACTTCACCGCCGCCGCGCTGTCCGCCAGCATCGCCGGATAGCGCCCTTCGGGGACCAGCCGGTAACCGGCATTGACCACCACGAAGCCGCGCGGCGCGAAGTTGCGGCCGATGAAGCCGTAAGCCTCGGGGCTGCCATTCGCCCAGCTGCCGCCGTGGAAGAACACCAGTACGGGCAGCGCAGCATCGCTGCGCGCCGCCTCGCTGCGGGTGACGGTGAGAACCTGATCCTCATGCCGCCCGTACGCGATCGGCCCGCGCACCTCGACATCGTTGCGGAAGGTGAAGGCAAGGTCCGCCTTGTCGAGCAGGTGGTGGCGCAGATCGGGCCAGACCTGGTGGTACACGTTGTATGCGAGGACCGTCAGCGCGAGGACGAAGATCATCTGGACCAGGCAGCAGCCGCCCGGTTCCTTAGGCTTCTTCTCCATTTCGCGGACCCACCGTTTCCACGATGCGCGATGTTTCCCCATGCGGTGCCACCCCTGCTGCTCTCAGGAAATCCCGGCCGATGGCATAGCTGTTCCCCAGCCACAGGGGCACCCCAAAGCTCTCGATGACCCGTTTCGCGTCAAGTTCCTTTTCCGACAGCGCCTTTTCGGTGGTGCGGATGAACACTGCCGCGATCCGATCGGGCTCGCGCGCGACCGCTTCGGCGAAGGCGGGCAGGTCGCCCTGGGTGTCGTCGCCGATGAAGGCGAAGCGCAGGTGTGAGAAATGCGCGAGGATCTCGCTGATCGCCTGATGCTTGTGCGCGCCGTGGCTCTTCTTGCCGATGGTCGCGCGGTTGAAGCCCCAGTTGCGCAGGAACAGCGCGCCGAGCGGCAATTCGCGCGAGCGCTGGAACGCGACGAGGTAGGAAAACAGGTTCCACGGCGAGGACGAGATGTAGAAGAACGGCCTGTGCGTTGTGGGAATGACGGCACCGGTCGGCGGCTCCGCCGCGCTCACCGTCAGCCCGCCGCCGATCGCGCCGTAGAAGGAGTCTGCGCCCTCCACCAGAATCCGCTCGTGCGGCATCTGCGCGAAGATCCGCTTCCAGTTGCGCACGACATTGTGCCACCCGCCGGTGATCCCGGTTTCGATGATCGTATCGTCGATATCGGAGATCACGCCGATCTGCGCGTCGGCCCCCGGCACCAGCACATGGCCGGTAACGCTCTGGTGCCCGTCGCGGTTGTCCCACCCCAGGCGGACGACCTCCCACGCGGTTTGCGCGGGATAGGGCCAGTCGCCTTCCAGATCGATCTCGAAGCGGAAATAGCCGTCCTCGTCCGAAGTGGTCGTGTAGCTGAAATCCTCCCCGTCCGAGCGGGTCAGGCACAGGGTCACGCCGACATTGCGCACTTCCGAGGCGAAGAACTGCGACATCATCACGCGAAACGTGCGCCAGCGGCCCGCTTGTTCGAACTCGGGCGGGCGCGAGCGCTGGGTCCGCCCCACGAGCACCAGCCGCTCGCGGTTGCGATACCCGAAGAAGGGTTGCACGCGGACCGGTCGGCGAGTGAAAATCCCCATTCCAGGCGCGCTAGCGGGCTTGGTGCGCGCAGTGAACCCCTCAATGCCGCAAGATGCGGCACAAACCGGGGTTATCGCGTGGCGTGGGCCAGATGTTTCGCCGCCCGGGCAAGCAGACGCTCGTCATCCGCGACTTCGCCGAGGAACGCGATCGCCCCGTCGGCATCGCGGCGGATCACGCAGACGGAGAACTCCGCGCCCTCTACCGGAATCGCATTGATCGGCTGGGCGGGCAGGGTGGCCAGCTTACGGCGCACACGTGCCTTTGCGCCGCCGGCGGCGGGCTTGCCCGCGGCTTCGCGGCGGAACGCCCGCTCGCGTGCAACCACGCCTTTCAGGCCGCCATCCGCGGCGTCGAGAAAGTCGGCGAGGGCGCCATGGGCGATCCCCTCGCGCTGCGCGAAGGCGAGCACTGCGGCATATTCGGCGATGCGCGACTTGTCGTAGTCCGCCCCGAAGACGAGCTTGACCACCGGGGTCATCGGCGCGCGCGGTGCAGCCTCGATCGCGTGATCGTGCAGCAGCACGGCAAAGGCGTCGGGCTCCGCCTGCGCGGCGAGGGCGACATCATGCGCACGCGACACCGCAGCGTAGAGTGCCACGCGGCTGCGTGCATCGGCCTGTCCGGCTGCTTCGACCAGCGCGCGTGCCTCGGCGAGGCAGACGTGGAGGCCGGTCGCGTTTGCGGACGCTCGTACTTCGGTAATATCGGTCGCGCTCGGCACGGGGGGCGAGAGGTGCCCACCGCCGACATGCGCGTCGAGCCGCGCGAACGTCGGGCTGGGTACGGGGCTTGGTACGGGGCGCGCGGTTTCGCGTGCGGTTTCCTCACCATGGGACTGATCGGCGGAAGAGCCGGGGCCATCCGCCCAGCGCGTGATCGACGGGAGCGTGGTAACCCGCCGCTCGGGGGCGGGCAGTTCGTCGTCATCCTCGCTCTGCGGGCGGGCCCCGCTGTCGAGCGCCTGATCAATCTGGAGCAGCAGCGCGTCGGTGGTCAGCTGGTCGGCAACTTCCTTCCAGTTGATCACGCCATAGATGAAATCGATGGTCTCGTCGTCGGACGAGAAGGGCAGCAGGATCCCGCGATAGAGCACGGTCGAGCCGGTATCGTTGACGAATTCCGCCTCGAACCCGATCGGTGCCTCGTTGGCGAGGATTTGCAGATAATGGTCGGTGATGCGGCTCAGCAGCGATCGGCTGGGCACGTCGGCCAGCGTCCGGATCGGGTGATCGCAATGGCATTCGCCTGCCAGCTTGTCGCCCAGGAACACGATCGCGGGGTCTTCCGTGCCGCTGGTGAAATCCAGCAGCACGCTGTTTTGGCTGAAATCGGGCAGCCGGTCGGATTCGATATCCTCGACACTGGGGAAAGTCCGGTCGCCCAGCAGGCCCGCCCAGTAATTATAGGCGCGCACCTGCATCCGGCGCTCGTCCTGGCCGACAAGGGTAGGCGGCGTCTCGTCGACCGACAGCTCGCCGTCGGTGTCGCTCTCCTCCCACGACGTGTCGTCCGGCAGTTCGTCGAACACGCCAGGATTTCCGCGCAAGCTATCCATCACAAAAACAGGCCCTTTTTAAACTTCGGGTCCGTTGTGCAGCACCGTGGTAAATTTAAGGTTATGCTTCGCACCGGGAAGGCGCGGTGCTGGTGCGCATGGCTCTAGCGGCTGAGATAGCGCATCCGGATCGTCTGATAGACCGGCGCATCCCGGCCCACGGTGAAGGCCGCGGCGGAGAATTGCGGCGGGCCGAAGCGGACCTTGGCATCGCGCGAGAAGCCGAACCCCTCCTTGGGGATGAACAGCGTCTTGTCCGCCTTGCCGTTGCCGTTCTCGTCATGCAGCAGCGAGATCGCATATTCGCCCGGCTGCACGTCGTTGAACACGATGGTAACCCGCGCATTGGCCCGCACGACCCGCTTTTGCGACGTCTCGTCGTCGGCGCAATCGGGGAAGGTGCCCGATCTGTCTGTCAGGCAGGCGAGCACGGTGCCCTGCGTCGAGCGCAGGTCAACCACGGTTACCACCACATCCTGCCGCGCGCCCGGCGCATTGCCGAGCGTGAGCATTGCCGCGGTGGCGAGCGTCAGGGTTGAAAGCTTTTCGAGAGACCTCGATCGGTTTTGCATAAACGATCCCAGAAACGGAAATAGAGCCCGTAATTGCATTGGTAGCGTTCGTGGTGGAGCTGGTGATGGCTCGCGGTGATGATCCATCCGCCCACAGGCGACCGGACCAGCCATCGCGGAAACATCTCCCACCCCATATGATTCGTCACCCCCATGACGGTCATCACGGTCAGCACCACCCCCAGCATAGCGATGTGAATCGGCACGAGGAAGACGAGCAGCGGGATAACCACCGTACCTGTGAGTGCTTCTATCGGATGAAAGCTCATCGCGGCCCACGCGGTCGGCGGGCGGCTGGCATGATGGACTGCGTGCGCCACGCGGAACACGCGCGGCTCGTGCATCCAGCGATGCGTCCAGTAAAACCAGGTGTCGTGCGCGAAGAGGTAGAGGAACACCGACAGCGGCAGATACCACAGCGGGTAGGCGTTCCAGTCGGCGTAGATGCGGGTCCAGCCCAGGCTGTCCCAGCCCCAGGCGACCACGCCTGCGGGGATGCCGTAGATCGCGGCGGAGACCAGCGACCAGCCGATCTCGCGCCGGATCTGCCCACTGAGCCCCTTGTGATGGCCGGGCCGCACACGCGTGGTCAGCGCCGCGAAGGCCCCGCTGATCGCGAGGTAGCGCAGCGCCACGATGGCGACCATCGCGACGGTGGAAAGGATCAGGGCAGTCAGCATGCTGGCGCGCCTTATGCCGCGCGCGCGAAGATTAGGCGAGGGGCTTGTGCGAAGCCCCGGCATGCGGCCATTTTACCGCGCTGCTCCGCTATTTCTCGCCGCCCCAGGGCGCGCAATCGGGATCGCAGGCGACCGTCGCCCGGCGCATCGCTGTGCGGGCGAGCCGCTCCACCTCGACCTTGCGCCGCGCCGGTGCCAGCGGGTGGCGCGCCGCCGGGCGAATGATCTCCGCATCGTAGCCATCGGCGACGATCAGCCCGCACCGTTCCGGCAGGAAGGCTTCTCCTTCGAGGATTGCCCGGTCGAGATGCGTGCCGATGCCCCAGTAGAACTTGTCGCAATGGTCCAGATAATCGGTCCACTTGGCATCGCCCGTCAGATCGGCACGCGACACCTTGATCTCGACGATGATCACGTGGCCCTTGGCATCGATCCCCATCAGGTCTGCGCGGCGGCCTCCGCGCAGCGGCATCTCGGTGGTGCACCAGATATCGTTGCGCGCAAACAGCCGCATGATCCCGCGCGCCGCGCCGCTCGCATCGCACGGATGCTGCGCCGCCGGGGATGCCGGGCTGATGGAAGGGTCGAGCAGGAAAGACGATTCGGCCATGCGCCTCAAGAACAGGAGGTGAACACCGCTGTCAAGCGCGGCGTGGTCAGCTGCGCGTTGCCAGCGCCGCTTCGCGCAGGGTCGCCGCGCGGCCGCGCTCGTATTCACGCCACAGGCAGTTCGCCGCGGGGCGCGGATCGGCGCTCGTCCCGTGCGCGGCGAGCAGCGCGTCGAGCCCGAAGCGCATCGTCGCCACCAGTTCGTCGAGCGCCAGGATGGAGGCTTGCACGCGGCCCGCGTCGGCTCTGGTGAGGCGGGCGATCAGCATTCTGGCAGAGGCGTCGTGGTCGGGCGCAGGCTGGCCCGCGAGCAGCGCGACCACCCGGGCGGCATCTTCCACCGCCGCCCACTGCTCGATCAGGGTCGCATTGCCCCGGGCGAACCCGTCGCTGTCGTTACCGGGCGCGCGGACGGGCGGATGGCCGGGAAAATGATCGGGGGCGAGATCGCTCATGACCGCACAAGGCTAGCGATCGTCCCTTGCCAATCCGCTAACGCGCGGCAAGATGATGCGCGGTGCGGATTTTCCGTTGGCGCAGCGGCGATCGCTTTGCTAAGCGCGCCATCCGCATCGCGCGATGCACCCGTAGCTCAGCTGGATAGAGCGCTGCCCTCCGAAGGCAGAGGCCACAGGTTCGAATCCTGTCGGGTGCACCATTCGGCAGGAATGCGCGGGCTCAGTCCTTGTAGTGCATGTCGATCCGCAGTCTGGTCACGCCCGGACCGGCGGAAAAGCTCGCACTGCTCAGCGACGGGGGGAGCGGGATGCCGAGCAGGGTCTTGACCGGGGGATTGTTCGAGATCCCGCCGCCGTCGACCGACAGGTCGCTCTTGCGGTTGTCGTTGACGTCGTGATGCACGGTCAGCGCGTAGTTGCCGGTGGTGTCCAGCGGCACGCAGACGGTCATCGTGCCCTTGCGCGGCTTGGTTTCCAGCCGGGTAAGGTAGCGTTGCGAGCGCAGCCATTCGGAATCGCGCGCGCGGAACGTGCGCACGTACAGGCCGCCCTCATTCGAGCGCAGACCGGTGACCGTGATCCGGATCGCCGGGCCTGCACCGCTGCTGCATTTGCTGAGGTCGTTGTAGATTACCTTGGCATAGGCGACCTTCTGCGCCGCGACCGGCGAGAGGGCGAGGCTGCCCAGCGCGACCGCGAATGTGGCGCGTGCGGCAAGGCTAACGGGGCTGAAAAGCATCGATCTTTTTCCGTCCATGAGGGTGGGATGTGGGGCAATGGCGATCGCGTCGCAAGCCTGCCCGCTTTCCCTGTCCAATATCGGCAAGGCGGTGAATTGCCCATGAACTGCCCCATCCTTGCGGCGGATCGACGACTCGCGGGGGAAAACGTGGTTGCTGCTGTCTCTTTCCGATTCGCCGCGCGCTAAGGGGAACCGAAGCTCCCGCCTGTCATACAAGCCGATTTCGCCCAGATGACCGTACCGCTGATTGCCCCGTCCATCCTTTCCGCCGATTTCGCCCGGCTTGGGGAAGAGGTGCGCAGCGTCGATGCTGCGGGTGCGGACTGGATCCATATCGATGTGATGGACGGGCACTTCGTGCCCAACCTCACAATCGGCCCGGGCGTGGTGAAGGTGCTGCGCCCGCATAGCGACAAGCCGTTCGACGTGCACCTGATGGTCAGCCCGGTCGACCAGTGGCTCGAAGCCTTTGCCGAGGCGGGTGCCGATCACATCACGATCCATCCCGAGGCAGGCCCGCACACGCACCGCACGCTGCAGACGATTCGTTCGCTGGGCAAGAAGGCGGGCGTGGTGCTCAACCCCGGCACGCCGGAAAGCGTCCTCGAATACCTGATCGACATGGTCGACCTGGTGCTGGTGATGAGCGTCAATCCAGGGTTCGGCGGGCAGAGCTTCATCGACAGCCAGCTGCGCAAGATCGAGGCGATCCGGACGATGATCAATGCGACCGGGCGGGACATCTGGCTGGAGGTCGACGGCGGAGTGGATGCGGAGACCGCACCGCGCTGCGTCGCCGCCGGGGCCGATGTGCTGGTGGCGGGATCGGCGACGTTCAGAGGCGGACCCGATCGCTACGCCGCCAATATCGAAAGACTGAAGGGCAGGGAGAGCTGATGGTCGAACGGGTGGGGCATGGTCCGGCAGGAAGCGCGCAGGACGACGCGCATGAAGAGGTGCCCGATCGTGAGGAACGCGCCGCGCGCCAGCTGATCATGACGCTGGCCGATAAGCCCGAGCCGACCGCGCTGAGCGCGCCGGAAGACCCACCCGCTCCGCTCCCAATGGCATCAGCCGAAACCCCGCCCGCGTCTCGCGATATCCCGCAGGTCGAAGTTCTGGCCCCCTCGCGTGCACTGGTTCCGCAGGAAATCGGTGCACCGCGGGTGAGTGCGGGCGAGCGGCTGGTGCGGATCGCCTATGCCGCCGGCATCCGCGGGCGGCTGATCACCTCGCCGCTGTCGAAGCCTGCCAAGCGCCGCGTGCTCGCGACCGTCACGCCCCCGCTGCCGGGCGACCGGGCGGCGGGAATTGCGCTCAGGGCCGGGCATTTCCTGGTCCACGGGGTCAAGCTGCCGATCGCCCAGCTCGACTTCAAGAATGGCACCCGGCTGGCTCCGCCGCTGGAGCGTGCGGTGCATTCCTATCTCTGGCTGCGCGATCTGGCCGGCTCCGGCGCGCGCCCGCAGGTCGAGGCGACCGCGCTGCGCATCCACCGCATGTGGCTGGATGCCTTCGCCGTGCCCGGCAAGGGCCATGCGTGGGAGGTCGAGGCGGCCGGCAGGCGGCTGCTTGCCTGGCTGGTCCACGCGCCGCTGATCCTGTCCAACAAGGCGGTGCGCGGGCGCACGCTGACCGCGCTGGACAAGACGGCCGACTGGCTCGATTCGCATGTCACCAAGGCACCCGACCGGGAGGCCGAGATTCACGCCTGGGCCGGGCTGGTCGCCGCAGGCCTGCTGCTGCCCGAGGGCAAGCCGCGCCGTCTCTATGCCGAGGCCGGGCTGGCCCGCGCGCTGGGCGATTTCGTGGGCGAGGATGGCGGTGTGCAGTCGCGCAGCCCGCTGTCGCAGATGGACATGCTCGAACTGCTGACCGATCTGGCAGCCTGCTATCGCTCGATGAAGATCGAGCCGCCCAAGTTCGTCGGCGCGGTTTCCGAACTGCTGGTCCCGCCGCTGCTCGCGGTGGTTCATGGCGAGGGCGGGCTGGGCAACTGGCAGGGCGCGGGTGCCGTGGCGTCCGAACGGGTCAGCGAGCTGATCGGCGCGAGCGGGGTGCGCACCCGCCCGCTGAAGGAGCCACGCGGCTGGGGCTATCACCGGGCGGATGCGGGCAAGACGGTGCTGCAGTTCGATGCGGCCCCGCCGCCTCTGGCCCGCTACGCGCGGTCGGGCTGCGCCTCTACGCTGGCCTTCGAACTCTCGTCCGCGGGCCAGCGCCTGATCGTCAATTGCGGCGGTGCGGCGTGGGCCGGGGGGCAGGTGCCCGCGCGGATCGAGCAGGGGCTGCGCGCGACCGCGGCGCATTCCACGCTGGTTCTCGAAGACGTCAATTCGACTGCGATCCTGATCAAGGGCAAGCTCGGCGCGGGCGTGGGCGAGGTCGAGGTCGACCGGCGCACGGTCGGCGGCACGCGCGGCGGTGCGACCCGGATCGAGGCAACGCATGACGGCTATGCCGGACGCTTCGGCCTCAACCACAAACGCGTGCTGGTGCTGCGCGAGGATGGGACGGAGCTGGCCGGGGAAGACGTGCTGTTGCCCGCGAGCAAGCGCGGCAAGCGCGGCAAGGTGGGCTATGCGATCCGTTTCCACCTCGGCCCGGGCATCCTCGCGCGGCTGTCCGAAGACCGCAAAGGCGCAGGACTCGCACTGCCCGACGGTTCGCACTGGCAATTCCGCGTGGCGGGTGAATATACGGGCACGCTCTCGATCGAAGACAGCCTCTTCGTCGACGGACAGGGTCGGCCGCAGCCGATCCAGCAGCTCGTATTGCAGGGGATGGCTCCGCGCAGCGGCGGCAGCTTCGCCTGGCTGTTCAAGAAGATGGGATAACACGTGACTGACATCGCTATCCGCAGGGCTCTCCTTTCGGTTTCCGACAAGGAGGGATTGCCCCAGCTTGGCCGCGCCCTCGCCGACCGGGGCGTGGAACTCGTATCGACCGGTGGCACCGCCAGGGCGCTGCGCGAAGCGGGGCTGGAGGTGCGCGATGTCTCCGACCTGACGGGCTTCCCCGAGATGATGGACGGGCGGGTCAAGACGCTCCACCCCAAGGTCCACGGCGGGCTGCTGGCGCTGCGCGACAACGACGATCACGTCGCCTCGATGCAGGAACACGATATCGGCGCGATCGACCTGGTGGTGGTCAATCTCTACCCGTTCGAGGCGACCGTTGCGAAGGGCGCGGACCGGCCCGAGGTGATCGAGAATATCGATATCGGCGGGCCTTCGATGGTCCGCTCGGCAGCGAAGAACCACCAGTTCGTCACCATCCTTACCGATCCGGCGGATTATCCCACGCTGATCGCGGAACTGGAAAGCGGCAAGGGCTGCACCAGCCTCGATTTCCGGCGGAAGATGGCGGCCAAGGCCTTCGCCGCAACCGCCGCCTATGATGCGATGATCAGCCAGTGGTTCGCCTTTGCCGACCAGCAGCAGCAGTTTCCCGACTACCTCTCGGTCGGGGGCAAGGCACCCACGGTGCTGCGCTATGGCGAGAACCCGCACCAGCAGGCCGCGCTCTACACGCCGACCGGGCCGCACGCGCAGGGCATTGCGCAGGCCGAGCAGCTGCAGGGCAAGGAGCTGAGCTACAACAACTACAACGACGCCGACGCCGCGCTGGAACTGTGCGCGGAATTTGCCGGGCAGGATCCTGCGGTGGTGATCGTCAAGCACGCCAACCCGTGCGGCGTGGCCCAGCGTGGCACGCTGATCGATGCATGGAACGAAGCACTCGCCTGCGATAGCGTCTCGGCCTTCGGCGGGATCGTCGCGGTCAATCGCGAGCTCGACGGCGAGACCGCGCGCGCGATCTGCGAGATCTTCACCGAAGTCGTCATCGCGCCGAGTGTGAGCGACGAGGCGCGCGAGGCCTTTGCCAAGAAGAAGAACCTGCGCCTGCTGACCGTGGGCGACCTGCCCGATCCGCGGCGCGAGGGGCTCAGCGTCAAGCCGATCACCGGCGGCCTGCTGGTGCAGAGCCGCGACAACGCGACCATTTCGACCGATGATCTGAAGGTCGTGACGACGCGCGAACCGACGCAGCAGGAACTCAAGGACTGCCTGTTCGCGTGGACCGTGGCGCGCCACGTCAAGTCCAACGCGATCGTCTATGCCAAGGACGGCGCGACCGCCGGGATCGGCGCGGGCCAGATGAACCGCCGCGATTCGAGCCGGATCGCCGCGATCAAGGCCGCCGAAGCCGCCGAGAAATACGGCTGGGCAGCGTCGCGCACGGTCGGCAGTGCAGTCGCCTCCGATGCGTTCTTCCCCTTCGCCGACGGCCTGCTGGCTGCGGCCGAGGCGGGCGCGACCGCGATCATCCAGCCGGGTGGTTCGATGCGCGACCAGGAAGTGATCGACGCCGCGAACGAGGCCGGTCTGGCGATGGTTTTCACCGGAATGCGCCACTTCCGCCACTGATCCGGTCGCGCGGGGCATGTCCCGTCGCAGGCCTTGCACGGTTAGCCGTCGCTGTTCGTCGAATTCACCGCGACGACAGGGATGCATCCCTACATCCATAGCTCACGTAGCTATTGAGACACACGAACGAGCAGCCCCATGAAGTTCTTCAGTTCCGACCTTTTCCGCCATTTCGGCATCGGCTTCGGCCTTGGTGCCGTCGCATTGCTGGCAACCCGCTTCGGCGGTGTAGAAGGCCTCGCGCTGGGGATCTTCTGATGGCCGCACGCCGCCCCCGCCTTGCCTCCGGCATGCTCGGCCTGCTGCTTGCAGGATCGCTCGCGCTGGCGGGGTGCGGACAGGCGATGGCGGCGGAAAACCACGTCCGCGCGCCGATCGCGCAGGCCAAGGCGAAGGAAAGCGGACTCAAGACCGCGATCTTCGCAGGCGGGTGCTTCTGGGGTGTCGAGGCGGTGTTCAGCCACGTCAAAGGCGTCAAGAGCGCGGTCGCCGGCTATCACGGCGGGACCGAGCGGCAGGCGAGCTACAACCTCGTCTCCAGCGGGGTGACCGACCATGTCGAGGCGGTGAAGATCACCTATGATCCTTCGCAGATCCGTTACGACCAGCTGCTGCGAATCTTCTTCTCTGTCGTCGCCGACCCGACCCTGCGCAACCGGCAGGGCCCCGATAGGGGCGCGCAGTATAATGCCGAGCTTGCCCCGACCTCGGCCGAGCAGTTGCGCGTGGCCAAGGCCTATCTTGCGCAGATGAAACGCTCCGGCGTGTGGGACAAGCCGATCGTGACCGATATCGTGCGCGCGCAGGCCTTCTATCCGGCGGAGGACTACCACCAGAACTTCGCGCTCAGGAACCCGCGCCATGGATATATCCTGCGCTGGGATGCGCCCAAGGTTGCCGCGCTCAAGCAGTTCTACCCTGCGGTCTACCGCGCCAGCTTCCTGAAGGATTGAAGCGGCCCCGCACGCGCGAACTGGAAAGGCGCTCCGCGGCACGCTATCTAGTCAGGCATGGCTACTGCACACCGACACACGCACAAGGAACACGAGGGCGAGGCCCTTGCCGAGGCCGCGAAGCGCTCGCTCGAAGAACAGGGCGAACGCTGGACCGGCATGCGCGCCGAGGTGTTCGATGAACTGGCCAAGCATACAAGGCCGGTTTCGGCCTATGACATTGCCGAAAACCTCAGCAAGCAGCGTGGCAGCCGGGTCGCGCCCAACAGCGTGTACCGCATTCTCGACATCTTCGTGCGCGGCAACCTCGCCAACCGGATCGAGAGCGCGAACGCCTTCCTCGTCAACTCGCATCCCGGGTGTCGGCACGACTGCATCTTCCTGATCTGCGACGATTGCGGCGCGGCGGACCATATCGACGATGACCGCGTGACCGGCGCGCTGCGCGAAGCGGGCCGCGATGCGGGCTATTCCGATGTCCGCCCGGTGGTCGAGCTGCGCGGCCTGTGCGCGGAATGCAGCCGCTAGGGCCTAAGGCACGCCTCTTCCCGAAACCGAGCTGTCGGGCCGGTAGCCGGTCGATGGCGCATAGCCATATGGAGCATTGGCAGGGTTGAGCGGGCTGCTGTCGAGCGGCGCGCCGGGGCCGGTGAAAGTATCGAGGATGGTGACCGCGGTATCGGCCCACTGCTGCTGTGTCGCGATTTTGGATTCGACCCGGTCGAGATCGGCCCATTTCCTCTCCAGCGCAAAATCGACACCGCTCCAGTCGAGATCGGGGAAATCATCGCGAATCTCGTCCACACGCCAGGTCAGCCGTTCCAGCCGATTGGCTTCGCTGACATAGGCGCGCTCCAGACATTGCTCGAAGACCACGCGGCGGCGCATCGCCGCATCCTGTTCCCAGGACGGCGCGTTCCAGGTGGCCGGGATGGGGACCGAACAGCCGGTGGTCTGAGACACCACATGCGCCTCGACCATCGATCGCGCGGCGGCGAGCGGGTCTTCATTCGGCGTCGTTGTCTGCTGGGCCGAGAGCGGCGCGGCAGCGAACACGGCGAGTAGAGCCACAGGACGAAGTGAAACCATACCCAAACCCCCGACGGTGCGACCCGTCTCACAAAGGTCTGCCGAAAGGCTTGAACGCCCCGTGAATGCCCCCACGCGGCGCAGCTGCCGTTTTGCGTTCGACACGAACCGGGGCTGGCGATAGGATGATCCAATGACTGAACGTCCCGATACACCCCTGCTCGATCAGGTTAATCTTCCCGCCGACCTCCGGAAACTCGAGCGCGGCAAGCTCCGGCAGCTGGCCGACGAATTGCGCACCGAAATGATCGATGCGGTCGGCACCACCGGCGGGCATCTTGGCTCCGGCCTCGGCGTGGTCGAGCTGACCGTGGCGATCCATTACATCTTCAACACGCCCGAAGACCGCCTGATCTGGGACGTGGGCCACCAGTGCTACCCGCACAAGATCCTGACCGGGCGGCGCGATCGCATCCGCACTTTGCGCCAAGGCGGCGGCCTGTCGGGCTTCACCAAGCGTTCCGAGAGCGAGTACGACCCCTTCGGCGCGGCGCACTCCTCCACCTCGATCAGCGCGGGGCTGGGCTTTGCCATGGCCAACAAGCTGCAGGACAAGCCGGGCCGCGCGATCGCGGTGATCGGCGATGGCGCGATGAGCGCGGGCATGGCCTACGAGGCGATGAACAATGCCGAGCAGGCGGGCAACCGGCTCGTGGTGATCCTCAACGACAACGACATGTCGATCGCGCCGCCGGTGGGCGGCCTGTCGGCCTATCTGGCGCGCGTCGTTTCCAGCGGCGAATATCTCGGCCTGCGCAGCCTTGCCTCCAAGGTCGCCAAGAAGATGCATCGCCGGATTCACTCCTCGCTCGGCAAGGCGGAGGAATTCACCCGCGGCATGGTGACCGGCGGGACCCTGTTCGAGGAACTGGGCTTCTATTACGTCGGGCCCATTGATGGGCACAATCTCGACCACCTGATCCCGGTGCTGGAGAACGTGCGTGATTCCGATCAGGGCCCGGTGTTGATCCACGTCGTGACCGAGAAGGGCAAAGGCTACAAGTTCGCCGAACAGGCGTCCGACAAGTACCACGGCGTCTCCAAGTTCGACGTCATCACCGGCGAACAGAAGAAATCGTCGGGCGGCCCGCCCAACTACCAGAACGTGTTCGGCGAGACGCTCGCCAAGCTGGCCGAGACCGACAAGCGGATCGTGGCGATCACCGCCGCCATGCCGAGCGGCACGGGCGTCGACAAGTTTGCCAAGGCGCACCCGGAGCGCACCTTCGATGTAGGTATCGCCGAACAGCATGGGGTGACCTTTGCCGCCGGCCTCGCCGCGCAGGGTATGCGGCCCTTTGCCGCGATCTATTCGACCTTCCTCCAGCGCGCCTACGACCAGGTGGTCCACGATGTTGCGATCCAGAACCTGCCGGTGCGCTTCGCGATCGACCGCGCCGGGCTGGTCGGCGCGGATGGCGCGACCCATGCGGGCAGCTTCGACGTCACCTATCTCGCCACGCTGCCCAACATGGTGGTGATGGCCGCCGCCGACGAGGCGGAGCTGGCGCACATGACCTACACCGCCGCCGAATACGACGACGGGCCCATCGCCTTCCGCTACCCGCGCGGCGCGGGCACGGGAGTGGCAATCCCCGAGAAGCTGGAAAAGCTGGAGATCGGCAAGGGCCGCATCGTCAAGGAAGGCTCCAAGGTCGCGATCCTCTCGCTCGGCACGCGTCTGGGCGAAGCGCTCGACGCGGCGGAGCAGCTGGAGGCACGCGGCCTGTCGACCACGGTGGCGGACATGCGCTTCGCCAAGCCGCTCGACACCGCGCTGATCGAGAAGGCGATGCGCGATCACGAGGTCGTGATCACGATCGAGGAAGCCGCGATCGGCGGGCTCGGCGCGCACGTGCTGACCTTCGCCAGCGATTCCGGCCTGCTCGATGAAGGGCTGAAAGTGCGTACCATGCGTCTGCCCGATATCTTCCAGGATCAGGACGATCCCAAGAAGCAGTACGACGAGGCCGGGCTCAACGCCGCGAACATCCTCGACACCGTGCTGGCCGCGCTGCGCCACAATTCGGCAGGGGTCGAAGAGGCGCGGGCCTAGAGCGCGAATGGTGGCGGCACCCGGCGAACTGACCGCCCGGGAGCGCGCCATCCTCCGCCTGCTGGCCGAAGGGCACACCGTCAAAAGCGCGATCGCGCATACCGGCGACAGCGAAGCGGCGGCGAACGAGCTGCTGCGCAGCGCCCGGCGTAAGCTGGGCGTGGGCAGCAGCCGCGAGGCCGCGAGGATCTACGCCGCCCAGAAAAATCGTGACGAGATTTCCGTGATGGACGGGGCCGCCCCGCGGCGGTCAGGGCCATGGCCGTTCATCACAGGAGGCATCATCGTGGCACTGACCGTTCTCATCATACTCATGGCGTCCGGCAGCCTGTCGACGGGCGGCAAGCCTGCGGCTTCGGGTTCGACCGCGCCGCAGGTCGTATCGAGCAGCCCGGCAGACGGCAGCGTCGTCGAACCCGGTCCTTTCACGCTGTCGGTCACGTTCGATCGCGAAATGCAGCGCGACAGCTTCAGCTTCGCGAGCGGCCCGGAGAACGCGCCGCCGCAATGCGATGGCAAGGTGCGGGCGTCCGATGACGGACGGACCTTCTCGATGGAGTGTGCGGCCGCGCCCGGGCAGAAGTATGTGATCTGGGCCAATCACGGTCGCTTCATGAATTTCCGCTCCGCCGAAACGGGCATGCCGGCCATGCCGTACCGGATCACATTTTCGTCCACGCGCTGAGCTTGCCGACGAACGCTGTCGGGGCCGCACCGGGCCATCACCCGGCGGGGGAGGCGAACCGGAGCGGGCGCAAGCGCGCCTTGCGTCCCTGCCGAAAAGGCGAGGCGGGCTATAGACTTATATCTGACCGAACTTTGCTGTAGAAGGCATCAGCCTTGCGCTGACAGGCGCCTCTGGGGAGATGGTTTGATGAGTGATATCCAGTATATTGTCGAGGATGGTTCGCGGACTCTGGTGCCCACGCCGCCGCCGCCCGATGCCAATTATACCTACGACATCGGAGATCGCTTCCAGCTGGCCATGCCGGATGGCGG
This sequence comes from Erythrobacter sp. YJ-T3-07, assembly GCF_015999305.1. Taxonomy (NCBI): domain Bacteria; kingdom Pseudomonadati; phylum Pseudomonadota; class Alphaproteobacteria; order Sphingomonadales; family Erythrobacteraceae; genus Erythrobacter; species Erythrobacter sp. YJ-T3-07. The sequence continues at coordinate 397,568 of NZ_JAEAGP010000001.1, forward strand.
AACGGTCGTCTTCTACGAGCTCACCCGGTCGCGCAACGGATCGTCCGACGTCCTTCACACGCTGTACGTGCAGCGGTTCGATGCCGCGGGGAATGCGGTCGGCTCTCCTGTCCAGGCCGGCAACGCAGCGTCACCGACGTTCACCGGATTCTACGGGCTTACCGGCGTCGCGTTCGAGGATGGCAGTTTCGCGTTCCAGACATCGCAACTGAACGGCTATCCGCGATACATCTTCGACTTCGCGCCCGACGGCACGTTTCTGAACCAGTATCCGTGGCCGGAGTTCGCCTCCGATATCACGGACATGATCCGGCTCCCCGATGGCTCGCTGCAGGTCTATTACGACTATCTCCAGCGAACCGAGCAGGGCGTGGAAACGCGAGACGTCCGGGTCGCCATTCTCGATGATGGAACCACCACCACCCTCAACCTTGTTGCCGACCCTGCAGGCGATCAGCGTTCCGTGCGGGCGGCCGAGCTTGGCAGCGGCACCCTTGTGATCTGGCAGGATGCCGGGCCCGAAGGTGGCAACGGCACCTTCAATCTGGTCGGCGAACGCGTCGATGCCTCGGGCCAGCGGGTCGGCACCAGCTTTACGATCGCAACCTCGACCAGCGGGTTTCAGAGCGATGTCTTCGCCCTGGCCGATGGCAACGCGGCAGTCGTCTGGGGTGACGGCGGGGATCTGCATGTCCGCCACTACGGAACCGATGGACAGCCGGTCGGAACCGAGGTCGTGGTTCCCGACGTGTCGGGCGGAAGCGTGACGGTGCTGCCCGACGGAACGATCGTCTGGTCCCGCCCGGAGGTCGCGGAGACCGACCGCGCTATCATCCAGCTCTTCGATCCCTCCGGCAATGCCCTGGGCGACCCGTTCTATGCCGCCGAGCAGACCGAGGGACAGCTTCTGCAGTATAATGCCGAGACTGGTCAGCTGTTCATCAACAGCGGCTTTCCGGCGGTGAATACGCAATATGTCTACGACCTTCCCGATCGCTTCTTCGGCACCCCGAACCCGGACACGCTGACCGGCGGTGACGGGCGCGACATCCTGCTCGGCTATGAAGACGACGATATCCTCTCCGGCCTGCTCGGCGATGACCAGATCGACGGCGGCGCGGGGAACGACCAGATCTTCGGCGGTGGCGGCAACGACAGGCTGTGGGGCGAAGCGGGCAACGACCTGCTCGTTGGCGGTCTGGGCGACGATGAAATCTTCGGCGGCACCGGCACCGATGTGGCCCGCTTCAGCGGCAACAGCAGCGAGTACTCGATCGAGCGTCTGAGTGACGGGCGGGTCCGGATCACCGGCGCGGATGGCATCGATACGCTGTCCGGGGTGGAGCGTGCGCAGTTCGACGACGGCACGATCAATATCGGCCTGTTCGGCGATCCGACGCTGGCGATCGCCAGTTTCGGCTATTCGGACGCCGGCGGCGGCTGGGTCAACAACACCATCTATCCGCGCACCGCAGCGGACGTGAACGGAGACGGGCGCGCCGATCTGATCGGTTTCGGATCGGCGGGCGTGTACGTCGCGCTGGCTGATGCCAATGGCAATTTCGGTGCGGTCACTCTGGCCTATCAAGGCTTCGGCGCGGCCGATGAAGCCGGTGGCTGGGTCGATGCCAACCGCTATCCGCGCATGCTCGCCGACGTGAACGGCGACGGCAATGCCGACATCGTCGGCTTCGGCGCGGGCGGCACCTATGTCGCGCTGGCCGATGGCAATGGCGGCTTTGGTGCTACGCTGCTCGCAACGGCCGGTTTCGGCACCAGTGACGAGGCCGGCGGCTGGGTGAGTGCGGACCGCTATCCCCGCGTCATGGGCGATGTGAACGGCGATGGCCGCGCCGATATCGTCGGGTTCGCGGCCAATGGTACCTATGTCGCGCTTGGTCAGGCGAACGGAACCTTCGGCGACGCCTTCCTCGGTATCGACGCCTTTGGCGAATCGCCCACCGCAGGCGGCTTCGTCAGCAATGATCGCTATCCGCGCACCGTCGCGGACGTGAACGGCGATGGTCGTGCCGATATCGTCGGGTTCGGGTCGGCGGGCGTCTTCGTCGCGCTGGGCGAGACGGACGGTACCTTCGGCGATTACTTCCTCGCGACCAATGCCTTCGGAACCGCCGCGAGTGCGGGGGGCTGGTCCAGCGACGATCTCTTCCCGCGCGAGGTGGCCGATGTGAACGGCGACGGGCGGGCGGACATCGTCGGCTTCGGCCGTGATGGCGTCTATGTCGCCTATGGCCAGAGCGACGGCAGCTTCGGCGCATGGGAGCAGGCACTCGAAGCCTTCGGTTCGGACGACAGCGCGGGCGGGTGGAGCAGCAATGATCGCTTCCCGCGCATCGTTGCGGATGTGAACGGCGATGGCCACGCAGACCTGATCGGTTTCGGCGCCGACGGCACCTTCGTCTCGCTGAGCAACGACATCGGGGTGTTCTAGCGGACGCGAGCGCGCTCCGGCGTAGCGGTTTACGAACCGGCGGGCGGCGCGCTAGGCAGGCGCATGTCCGTTCTCGACCATAGCGCCACCGGCGCAATCGCCACGCTGACCCTCACCCGGCCGGAGAGCATGAATGCTCTCGGCCAGGCGGGGGACGGCGATGCCTTTGCGGCCGCCTGCGACGCGATCAATGTCGACAGCACCATCCGCTGCGCGATCCTGACCGGCGCGGGGCGGGCGTTCAGCGCGGGCGGCGATGTGAAGGCGATGCAGAACCGCACCGGCAATTTCGCCGGATCGCCGGTGACCATCGCCAACGGTTATCGCGACAATATCCACCGCATCCTGCGCGCGCTGCACGGCCTGCGCGTTCCGCTGATCGCGGCAATCAACGGCTCTGCGATCGGTCTGGGCTGCGATCTCGCCTGCCTCGCCGACATGCGCATTGCGAGCAGCAGCGCGAAGTTCGGCGTGACCTTCCTCAAGCTCGGTCTGGTGCCCGGCGACGGCGGCACCTGGCTGCTGCCGCGGGTGATCGGCGATGCGCGCGCGGCGGAGCTGTTCTTCACCGGGGATGTGATCGACGCGGCCACCGCGCAGGAATGGGGCCTCGTCTCCCGTGTCGTCGAACCCGACGCGCTGATGGACGAAGCGCAGGCGCTCGCCGTAAAGGTCGCCGCGATGCCGCCCGCCGCGCTGCGCCAGACCAAGATGCTGCTGCGCCAGTCGCGCGGGTTGAGCTACGACGGCGCGCTCGAACTTGCGGCCAATACGCAGGGGCTGATGCACCACACGGCGGATCACGCGGAAGGTGTCGCCGCGCTCCTGGGAAAGCGCGGGGCCGATTTCAGGGGCGAGTAATGGCCGGACTTCTCGGGATGCCCGAGTGGCTGGCGGGTACGCTGTTCGTGGGCGCCGGACTTGTTATCTGGTTTGCAGTCGGCTTCCTGGCCTTGAGACGCGCTTACAAACGCCTCGCCGACAGGCGTCCCAGTCCCGACCGAGAGACATTCCTTGAGATGCTCGGAAGGGACGTGGATCGGGATGTTGCCGAATGGGTGTGGGAGACGGTCGTTTTTTACTACCGTGCTCCGGTGGTTCCGCATCCTGACGATCACCTGATCGACGATGCGAGGATCGATGGCGATGATATCGATATGGACTGGATACCCCGGTTCATCGCCGAGATGGGGATGGATCCCGGACTGTGGCCCACGGCCTGGCCTGGCTGGCCGCAGGAGTGGGGCCTGACAGTGCGCAATTTGGCCCGCTACCTGCAACATGGGCGTGAGCTATTGGGCTAGACCCAGCGCCACACACCTGCATCCATCGTATGCCACCAGGTCGCGCCCAGCCAGATCGCGATACCGCCGATCCACGGCACGATTCCGACCGAGAAGATCCGGCCGAGGCGGGGCCAGTAGCTGGTGTTCGCCTCCCACTGCCGCCACGCATCGCCCATCAGCAGCTCTTTCTTGTGGTCCTGCAGCCGTGCGCCGACCAGTGCGAGCACTCCGATCGCGAGGGCGACCACCACGGTGCGCGATGTCGGTGCGGCGATCAGGTGCGCGAAGGCCCACAGGCCGAAGCCCCACATCATCGGGTGGCGGGTCACCTTGAAGACGCCCGACGGCGCCTGCAGCGCGGCCTTCTCTGCGCCCGGCGCGGGCAGGGCCGGGTTGCCGATCAGCGAACCCGCGAACAGCACCAGCGCCAGCAGCGTGATGATGCTCGCCACGATCCACACGCCGTCGCCATAGCCGCCCCATAGCGGCGCGCCCGCGGGCGTGGCGACGAAGGCGAAATACATCCACGCCATCGTGGCGGCGCTGACCAGCGAATAGGCGATCATGAAACCGCCATCGCCCAGCAGGCGGACCATCGGTGCGCGAAGCGGGTGCGACATGGCGAAATGCGTGCCGACGAAGGCGATGCTTGCGGCTATCAGCGAAACCAGCGGGTCGACCATCACAATCCCTCCCTGCGCCAATGCGGCTATTCGATACCGAGCAATTCCACCTTGAACACCAGCGTCGCATTGCCCGGGATCGGGCCCTTGCCGACCGGGCCATAGGCCAGGTCGGCCGGGGTATAGAGTTCGATCGTATCGCCCACGCCCATCTGCGGAATCGCGAGCTGCCATGCCTTCACCAGCCGCCCGAGCGGGAAGGTCGCGGGTTCGCCCCGGTCGTAGGAACTGTCGAACTGCGTCCCGTCGAGCAGGCGTCCGGCATAGTGCACCGTCACCGTATCCTCGACCGTCGGCTTCGGCCCGCTGCCGTCCCCGGTGAGGCGACGCCACTTGAGCCCGCCGGGCAACACCTGCCAGCCATCCTCCGCCTTCAGCTCGGCAATCGCCGCCTGCTGACGGTTGTGCCACGCGAGGTCGTGCGCGGGCTGTTCGGGCGTTGCGCCATCCTGCGCAATGGCCGCGCAGGGCAGCGCGAGTGCCGCAAGGGCGAGCGCGAGCTTCACCAGTCGTAAGCCTGCGGCAGGTCGGCTTCGTCGATGTCGCGATAGCGTTCGCGCAGGCCCGACTGGTGCGTGTCGGTCGGCTGGCGGACGCCGTCGATGAACACGGCTTCGGGCACCGTGCCCACCTCCAGCGGATCGCCATCCCAGATCACCACATCGGCTGCGGCATTGCTGGTGAGCGTGCCTAGTCGCCCGCCGAAGCCGGAAATGCGCGCCGGGATCGAGGTGATCGTCGCCAGTGCTTCACCCCAGGTCAGGCCCGTGGCTCCGGGCAACCGCGACAGCGCGACGAGGTTGCCGGCATACTGGCGCGCGTTGCGCGGCTGTTCGCCGGTCCCGCCGCTCATCCGGCCGATCGCGACGGTGACGCCCGCATCGCGCATCCGCCCGATATTGCTCTGCGTCGCGGCGAGCTGGTCGAACCCGGTTGGCAGATCGTCGAGCGGGTCGGCGATCACCGGCACATTGGCGGCGGCGATCTCGTTCGCGACCAGCCAGCCCTCGCTCGCGCCGAGGATGACGAGGTCGAGCCGGGGGAAATCCCGCTTGAGCCTGATCGCCTCGCGAATGTCCGAAGCGCGCTCTGCCACCACGTAGAGCGGCTGCTCGCCACGCACGACGGGCACCAGTGCGGCCGCATCGAAGCGGGTCAGCAGCACGTCGCCCGCCCGCTCGCTGTCGCGGCCCGAGAGACGCGGGTCGAGCGGAACGTCGTCCCCGAAGCTGGTGTTCGAAGGCCGTGCGGTGGCGGCACCGATGGCAGCGCGATCGCCGTAGGACTGCGCCTCGCGCAGCGCATTGCGCAGCAGCGCGTGGGCGCTGGTGCGGCTGCCACCCGAAATGCGCGCGCCGGTCTCGCCCAGATCGACCAGCTGGAATGCGCGCGGACGGGTGACCATCTCCGGATCTGCGCCCAGATCGATCACCGCACCCTGGCCGCCGAAGATCGATGCGGAGGGGCGGGTGGAAACGCTTGCCCGGGTGATCCCGTCGGCGCGCGCGACCATCACGTCCTGCGAATTGGGGTTGAGCGCGGTCGACGCGTCGAGCGCGGCGCTGAAGGGCGAATTGCCCGCCGCGGTATCATTGCTCTCGCTCACACCGTCAACGTCGGACAGGCCGAGATCGGTGACGGCGGAGAAGATCCCCGGAGTCACCCACTTGCCGGTGCCGTCGATGACTTCGCCGCCTGCAGGCACGGTGACGCCCGCGCCCGCTGCGACGATCCGCCCGTTGCGGACCACCACGGTGGCGTTCTCGACCGGTTCGGAGCCGTCGCCGGTTGCGACGGTCGCATTGGTGATGGTGAAGTCCTGCGCGGCGGCAGGGGCGACCAGGGCGAGCGCGGCGGCGCTGCCCAGCAGAGCGAGGCGGATCATTTGACGTCTCCCGCACCGGGCTGGCCGAGTTCGAAATCGCTCACCGGGCGGCGGCTGCGATCGAGCGCGTCGTAAAGCAGCGCGCCGTCGATCCAGACCTTCTCGGGCCGTGAATAGACGCTCAGCGGGTCGCCGTTCCACAGCACCACATCGGCCATCTTGCCGGGTTCGAGGCTGCCGGTCATTTTATCGATGCCCATCGCCTTGGCCGCGTTGAGCGTGAACCAGCCGACCACGTCGGCATCGGGAATGTCGAGCCCCATGCGTCGCCCTGCGGCCTGCGCCTTGGCGGCTTCCTGGTTGAGGCGCTGGATACCGTTCTCGTCGTCCGAGTGGATCACCACGCAGGCGCCCGATTTCCACAGCAGCGCCGCGTTTTCGCGGATGCCGTCGTAGCTTTCCATCTTGAAGCCGTACCAGTCGGCCCAGATCGCGCTGCACACGTCGTTTTCGCGCAGCAGATCGGCGATCTTGTAGCTTTCGACAGCGTGGTGGAAGGCGGTGACCTTGTAGCCCATCTCCTTGGCCATATCCATCACCAGCGCCATCTCGTCCGCGCGGTAGCAGTGGTTGTGGATCAGGATGTCACCGTCGAGAACGCCTGCCAGCGTCTCCTTGGCGAGGTCGCGCTTGGAGCGGTCGCCCGCGGCATAGGCGCGCGCGTCGAGCCACATCTGCCGGTTGACCGCGAAGTTGCCCATCCGGGTGGAGGGCATGCGTCCACGGCTGCCATAGACGCGCTTGGGATTCTCCCCGCAGGCCATCTTCATGCCGTAGGGCGCGCCGGGGAACTTCATCCCCTGCACGGTGCGCGAGGCGACGTTCTTCAGAGTGACCGAGCGGCCGCCGGTGAGGTTGGCAGAACCGGGGAGGATCTGCAGCGCAGTGATCCCGCCATTTGCGAGCGCGCGGCTGAAGCCCGGATCCTGCGGCCAGACCGAATGTTCGGCCCAGACTTCGGGCGTGGTCGGGCTGGTCGCCTCGTTCCCGTCGCTATGCGCCTCGACCGAAGGGGTGGGATAGTCGCCGAGGTGCGAGTGGATGTCGATCACGCCGGGGGTCACGAACTTGCCGGTGCCCTCGATCACGTCGTAACCGTCGGTGGACAGTCCAGTGCCCACCTCAACCACTTCGCCATCGCGGAACAGCACGGTCGCATTGTCGAACCGGTTGCCCGCGCCGTCGAACACGGTCGCGCCGACCAGTGCGGTCGGCCGCCCCGGATAGCGCTGGTAGGTCGAGGCGTAGGGCGTGCCCCCGTCCGCACCCACCAACGGCGAGGCGGCGGACGCGCTGCGCGTCTCGCCCCCCGTGCCGCCGTCCATCCCCGTACAGGCCCCCAGCGCGAGCGCGCAGGCGGTTGCGATCAGTGTCCGTGTGCGCATCGTTCCCCCCTTACGTGCTGGCTTAGTGGTTCGGCCGCGTGGTCGGGTGGATACCCGCACCCTGCGCCTCGCCCGGGCCTTCGCGCTGGCCTTCGAGGTCGTCGCCGACATCTTCGTCGGCAAGCGTGTCGAGGTGCATCAGCTTCTTCACCAGCGGGCTGACGACCATCACCACCACGCCTACGCCGATCGCGAACCAGCCGACCGTCGAATAGACGTCCAGCACGACCTGCTTGCCTGCCTCTTCGCCGATACCCTCGGCACCGGTTGCCGAAGCGATCAGGCCGGCGGCGAAGTTGCCGGTGGCGGAAGCGAAGAACCACGTGCCCATGATGAGCGAGGCCATGTGGCCGGGGCTCAGGCGGTTCATCGCCGAGAGACCCACGGGCGACAGGCAAAGCTCACCGGTCGTGTGCAGCAGATAGATGAGGAAGATGAAAATCACGGGAGTGGGCACGTTCACGCCAACGCTCTCCGCGCCCCACACCAGCACCAGGAAGCCCAGGCCGACCTGCACCACGCCGAGACCGAACTTCATCGGCGTGGAAGGCTCTGCCCCCCGCTTGCCCAGCATCTGCCACAGACCGGCGAAAACCGGCGCGAGCAGGATGATGTAGATCGCATTGATCGACTGGAACATCGATGCAGCCACGCCCTGCGTATCGACATGGCGATCGGTAAACAGGTTGAGGCTCGAGCCTGCCTGTTCGAACAGCGCCCAGAAGACGATCGAAACGAAGATCAGGAAAATTGCCGCGAAGATCCGGTCGCGCTCTTCGCGCGGAAGCCGCACGATGGCGAGATAAAGGACGTAAGCGACAAGGCCGAGTCCGAAGAAGCCCAGCACCCAGCCCACGAGCTGCTGGAACTGGATCGCCAGCCAGCACAGGCCGACCATGCCGAGGCCAAGGCCGTAGATGCCGAACTCCCGGAAGCCGGCGATCTTCGCAGGATCCTTGGGCTCGCCCTTGCCCAGCAGCAGGGGCTTGCCGATGATGAAGAACACCAGGCCCAGCAGCATGCCGATGCCGGCAAGGCCGAAGCCGTAGGCCCAGCCAACCGTCTGGCCGAGGAAGCCGCAGATGATCGACGCGGTCGCCGCGCCGACGTTAATGCCCATGTAGAAAATGGTGTAGGCGGGATCGCGGCGGATGTCCGTACGCGTATAGAGCTGCCCGACCAGCACCGAGATATTGGCCTTGAGGAAGCCCGAGCCCACGATGATCAGCGCGAGGGCCAGCCAGAAAATATTGATCGTCGCATCGGCCTGACCACCATCGCCCTCAAAGGCCATGAAGAAGTGACCGAAGGTCAGCAGGACGGCGCCAAAGAGCACTGCCTTACGCTGCCCGAGGAACCGATCGGCAAGGAAGCCGCCGACCACTGGGGTAATATAGACCAAGGCCGTGTAGGCTCCGTAGATCACGCTCGCCTCGCTGTCGGAGAACAGCCAGTGCTGCACGAGATAGAAGATCAGCAGCGCGCGCATGCCGTAGTAGGAAAAGCGCTCCCACATTTCGGCCATGAAGAGGAGGAACAGGCCCTTGGGATGCCCGATCACCTCCGCCTGAGGGCGTGTGGTGAGGAAAACCCCTCCAAGCAGGAAGGTGACTAGCGCCACCACCGCGATCCAGAATGCCCACAACTCGTACGCCGAGTCGAATAACGCATTAAATTCGGCCATGAATTCCCGATCCCCAAACTTCCGCGTCCCTGCGCGGGTGCAATCAAAGCGCGCACCCTAGCGCGCAAAAACGCTGTGTGAAGCCCAAGTGACGCCTATCTGCCTGATTATGGGCTGAACAAGCTCCGCCCGAGGCGTGCAGGAACCTTGACCCGACCCGCTGTGTTATGTCACTGAACCACCATGGCAAGCACCGGCCCCACCTCCCAGCGACCCGTCTATCTGCGTTTGCGCGACCTGATTGCGGCAAACATCATGGACGGGGTGTTCGCGGAAGGGGAGATGCTCCCCTCGGTCCGCGCATTTGCGGCAGAGCATGGTGCCAACCCTCTGACCGTGGCCAAGGCGTTCCAGCAATTCCAGACCAATGGGCTGATCGCGGTGCGCCGCGGGGTCGGCATGTATGTGCGCGAGGGCGCGGCGGCAAAGCTGCGCGCGGCGGAGCGCAAGAGCTTCCTCAAGGACGAATGGCCCGCGATCCGCGAGCGACTCGATCGGCTGGGCCTGTCTGCGCGCGAACTGCTGGACTCCGCCGACGCCTGAGACGCCATGGGGCCCGACGCGCCGTTCGTCGGGCTAAAATTCACATTTATCATGTTGGTGCATTGCAAAATCGAACCGGCTTTGCCACGAAGGCTCCCGCATTAGGTCATCGTATTGAAGAGCCGGGACGCATTCGCGGGTGAACCGGCCGGGCACGCTTTAGACGGAAGGCGCGAGGCATGATCAGATCCGAGCTTTTGCAGAAGCTTGCGCAGGACAACCCCGAATTGCGCGCCCAGGAAGTCGAGCAGGTGGTCGACATCTTTTTCGAGGAAATCGCCCAGCGTCTGGCCGAGGGCGGACGGATCGAACTGCGCGGTTTCGGCGCCTTCTCGACCCGCGAGCGCGAAGCGCGCACCGGGCGCAACCCGCGCACCGGCGAAGCGGTCGACGTGCCGGCGAAGCGCGTGCCCTATTTCAAGCCGGGCAAGGAAATGCGCAACGCGCTCAACCCGGACTGATCGCCCGGACCGGCCCGACACCGCCCGACACGCATCGGGCGCTCGCCATAACAGCAAAACACGGCTATTCGCGCCCGCTCCGGCTGCGCGGGTGTGGCGGAATGGTAGACGCCGGGGACTTAAAATCCCCTGTCCTTAGGACGTGTGGGTTCGAGTCCCACCACCCGCACCAGCGACTGCGACGGTGCCGCCCTGCGCACTCTTTCCTCGCCAGTCGATCATCGCCAGGAGCACGGCTGCGATAATCGTGTATGCGGGCCGCCCGCAGACTGAGGATGACTCATGGCCACGAAGACCAAGCCGGGGATCGAACCGGACCGTATCACCCTGCTCGAAACGCTGGACCGGCGGCTGCGCTGGCTGTCCGCGTGGACGATCCACAACGCCAATAATATTCGCGAAAGCCGCGACCAGCTGAAGGTCGGCGGGCACCAGGCGAGCTGCGCATCGATCAGCAGCATCATGGCCGCGCTCTATTTCCATGCGCTGGGCCCGAACGACAAGGTCGCGGTGAAGCCGCACGCGGGGCCGGTCCTCCACGCCATCCACTACCTGCTCGGCAGCCAGTCGCGCGACCAGCTGGAGGCGTTTCGCGGCTTCGGGGGCGCGCAGAGCTATCCCAGCCGGACCAAGGACCGCATCCCGGTCGATTTCTCCACCGGCTCGGTCGGGCTGGGCGTGGCGGTGACCGCCTTTGCCAGCCTGGTGCAGGATTATCTGGTCGCCCACGGCGCGCTCGCGCCTGAAAAGACCGGGCGAATGGTAGCGCTGATGGGCGATGCTGAACTCGACGAGGGCAATATCTATGAATGCCTGATCGAGGGCTACAAGCACGACGTGCGCAATTGCTGGTGGATCGTCGACTACAACCGCCAGTCGCTCGACCATACAACCGCCGACCGCATGTTCCGCCGCTTCGACGACATCTTCCGCACCTGCGGCTGGCGGGTCGTCACGCTCAAATATGGCAAGCTGATGGAGCAGGCCTTCAACGAGCCCGGCGGCGAGGCGCTGCGCGAATGGATCGATACCACCTCCAACGCCGAATATGCCGCGCTGACCTATCAGGGCGGCGAGCAATGGCGCGCGCGTCTGACCCGGGATATCGGCGAGCAGGAGGGTGTGGCCAAGCTGCTTGAGCGGCGCGACGACGAGGCGCTGGCTCGGCTGATGACCAATCTGGGCGGCCATTGCATGGAAAGCCTGACCGAAGCCTTCGATGCGGCCGACGATGACACGCCCACGCTGTTCATCGCCTACACCATCAAGGGCTACGGCCTGCCCTTCGCCGGCCACAAGGACAATCATGCCGGCCTCATGAACACCACCCAGATCGAGGCGCTGCGCGACCAGCAGGGCATCGCCGAAGGCAGCGAGTGGGAACCCTACGCGGGGATTGGCGACAACATCGAATCCGCCCTGCGCGATCTGGTCGAGGGGACGAAGATCGCGCGCGAGAAGGCGGATGCCAGCGCGCCCACCTTCGATGTGCCCGCGATCGCCGCGCCCGAAGGCAGCGAACAGGCGACGCAGACCGCGTTCGGCAAGATTCTGCTGGAACTGGCCAAGGGCGGCTCGCCGCTCGCCGACCGGATCATCACCACCTCGCCCGATGTGACTGTGTCGACCAACCTCGGCGCATGGGTGAACCAGCGCGGCCTGTTCCGGCGCCAGCAGATGGAGGACGTGTTCCGCAAGGCGCGCATCCCCTCGGCCCAGAAGTGGGAGGGCGATACGGCGGGCCAGCATCTCGAACTGGGCATTGCGGAGAACAACCTGTTCCTTGCGCTGGCCGCGATGGGGCTGTCGGGCGCGCTGTTCGGCGAAAGGCTGCTGCCGATCGGCACGGTCTACGATCCCTTCATCGCGCGCGGCCTCGATGCGCTCAATTACGGCTGCTATCAGGACGCCCGGTTCATGCTGGTCGCGACCCCTGCCGGGGTCACGCTGGGGCCGGAAGGCGGAGCGCACCAGTCGATCAACCCGCCGCTGATCGCGATGGGTCAGCCGGGCCTGCGCCATTACGAACCCGCCTTCGTCGACGAACTGGCGCTGCTGATGGAAGAGGCGTTCGCGCTTCTGCAGGCTCCCGACGGGGAATCGGTCTATTTCCGCCTCACCACGCGCGCCATTCCGCAGATCGAGCGCACCGACGATGCGTGGCGCGAGGGTGCCAAGAAGGGGGCTTACTGGTTGCGTCCGCCCGGCCCGAAGGCCGAAGCCGCAATTGTCACCATGGGCGCGATTACACCCGAAGCCATCGCGGCCTGCGATGCGATGGCGGACGACCTGCCCGGCCTCGGCCTGCTGGTGGTGACATCGCCCGATCTGCTCCACCGCGAATGGAGCGCGCGCATGGCGCAGGATGGCGCGGAACCTTCCCATATCGAAAGCCTGCTGTCGCAGCTGCCTGCCGGTGCACAGCTCGTCACGCTGCTCGACGGATCGCCGGGTGCGCTTTCCTGGCTGGGCGGGGTCGACGGGCGCCGCGTCTCGCCACTGGGCGTCGACCGCTTCGGCCAGACCGGCGATCTGGTCGATCTCTACCGCGAATATCGCCTCGATTCGGACGCCGTGATCGGTGCGATGGCACGGCTGTTCACGCGGTGACGCAGGCGCAATCAGACTCTTTCCGGTCGAACGCGGGCGGGGCGATGGCTTGCCCTTGGCGGACGCATGACGCAGGGGCGCGCGCATGACCCGGGAAACATGGCTCAACCGCGCAATCCGCCTGATCGAAGCGGATTATAACCGCTCCTCCGACACCCACCTCATCCGGGTGCCGCTGCCGCATTGCCGGGGGATCGAGCTCTATCTCAAGGACGAAAGCTCGCACCCCACGGGCAGCCTCAAGCACCGGCTCGCCCGCTCGCTGTTCCTCTACGGCTTGTGCAACGGCTGGATCGGGGAGGGCACCACGCTGATCGAAGCCTCGTCGGGCTCGACTGCGGTCTCCGAAGCCTATTTCGCCAAACTGCTCGACCTGCCGTTCATCGCGGTGGTGCCCGCCAGCACCGCCGAAGCGAAGCTGGAGCAGATCCGGTTCTACGGCGGGCAGATCCACCCGGTCGACGATCCGGGCATGGTTTACGCGGAATCGGAGCGGCTCGCGGCGGAGACGGGCGGGCATTATCTCGACCAGTTCACTTTTGCCGAACGGGCGACCGACTGGCGCGGCAACAACAATATCGCGCAGAGCATCTTCTCGCAGATGAGCGAGGAGGATCATCCCGATCCCGCATGGGTCGTGTGCGGCGCGGGCACCGGCGGGACTTCGGCCACGCTGGGCCGCTATATCCGCTACCAGCGCCGCCCGACGCAATTGTGCGTCGCCGATCCGGCAGGCTCTGTCTTCCACCGCCACTACGCCAACCGCGCGGTCGAGACGCTGGACGGTCGCTGCGAATGCCGGATCGAAGGAATCGGGCGCGCGCGGGTCGAACCGAGTTTCGAGCCGGGCGTGATCGACCGAATGATCGCGGTTGAGGATGCCGATTCGATCGGCGCGATGTTCGCCCTGTCCAAAACGCTGGGTCGAAAGGTCGGCGGATCGACCGGCACCAACCTGTTCGCCTGCCTCCAGCTGATCGAGGAAATGGCCTCCGCCGGGCAGACCGGCAGCATCGTGACCCTGCTGTGCGACGACGGCGCGCGCTACGCCTCGACCTATTACAGCGAGGAATGGCTGGCCGAATGGGGCGGAGATTGGCGCCCGGCGTATGAGCGGCTACTCGAAATTCTCGAATAGCGTACCGGCGCGGCCAGCGCTTTCGTTTACGGCTCCCTAACCAATTTCCTTCACTCCCCGGTCAAGCGAACAGCAACCGGGGGGTCTGATGACCGAAGCGAACCGACCAGCTCTCAATGTCCCGTCACTCGATGTAGACGTGGCGATCATCGGTGCAGGCCCCGCAGGGCTCACCGCAGGCTACCTGCTGACCAAGGCGGGCAAGAGTGTGGCCATCATCGAGAAGGACCAAACCTACGTGGGCGGCATCAGCCGTACCGTGGAGCACGAGGGCTACCGCTTCGATATCGGCGGGCACCGGTTCTTTTCCAAGTCGCAAGCGGTCGTCGACCTGTGGAACGAGATCTTGCCTGATGACTTCATCGAGCGCCCGCGGATGAGCCGCATCTATTACGAGGGCAAGTTCTACTCCTACCCGCTGCGCGCGTTCGAGGCGCTGGGCAATCTCGGCCTGTGGCGCTCGACCATGTGTATGGCGAGCTACCTGTGGGCGCGTGCCTTTCCCAACCGGAACGTGAAAAGCTTCGAGGACTGGACCACGAACCAGTTCGGCAAGAAGCTTTATTCGATCTTCTTCAAGACCTACACGGAGAAGGTGTGGGGCATGCCCTGCGACGAAATGAGCGCGGACTGGGCGGCGCAGCGGATCAAGGGGCTTTCGCTGATGGGCGCGGTGGTCGACGGGCTGAAGCGCAGCCTCGGCCTCAACAGGAAACCCAATGACGGGATGCAGGCCAAGACTCTGCTCGAAAGCTTCCGCTATCCGCGCCAGGGCCCCGGAATGATGTGGGAAGCCGCGCGCGACAAGATCATCGCCAGCGGCAGGGGGCAGGTCATCATGGGCCATGGCCTCGAACAGCTCGCCAGCGATGGCGAGGGCGGCTGGCGGATGAGCGCGGTGGGCAAGGATGGATCGAAGATCGTCGTCAACGCCGCCCACGCGATCAGCTCCGCGCCGATGCGCGAACTGGGCGCGCGGTTGCATCCGCTGCCCGAGACCAGCTGGAACGGCAGCAATCTGCGCTACCGCGACTTCCTGACCGTCGCGCTGATGGTCGAGGGAGAAGACCTGTTCCCCGACAACTGGATCTACATCCACGACAGCAAGGTGAAGGTCGGCCGCGTGCAGAACTTCCGCAGCTGGTCGCCCGAGATGATCCCGGACGAGAGCATGGCCTGCGTCGGCCTCGAATATTTCTGCTTCGAAGGCGACGGGCTGTGGTCGATGGACGATGCCGACCTGATCGAGCTGGCGACCACCGAGATGAAGGTGCTCGGCCTGCTCGACCCGAAGAAGGTCAAGGGCGGCGCGGTCGTGCGGCAGGAAAAGGCCTATCCCGTCTATGACGAGGATTACGCCGCCAATGTCGCCGCGATGCGCGGCGAGCTGGAGTCGAAGTACCCAACTCTGCACCTGGTGGGGCGCAACGGCATGCACCGCTACAACAACCAGGATCACGCGATGATGACCGCGATGCTGACGGTCGAGAACATCCTCGCCGGCGCGCGCGTCTACGACATCTGGTGCGTCAACGAGGATGCGGAATACCACGAAGCGGGCGACGAGGGTGCGGACAAGGCGCTGCCTGCCCGCGAACCCGTGACGACCGATCAGGCCGCCGCGCTCAATTCGATGCGCGATGTGCCGACCCGTATCGTCGAGGATGGCGAAAGCGACGCCGACAAGCGCCGCGCCGCCTGACGAGATACTGGGAAGGGCACGCACATGCAGGCCATGCTGCACCGGCTGAGCGATCTGACGATCCTGCGCTACCTGCTCGCAAGCGTGGGGGCGCTGGCGGTCGACATGGGATCCTTCCTCGGCCTGATGGCGCTGGGCCTCGCCGCGACGCCTGCGTCTGCTGCAGGTTACACGCTGGGCATCCTTGCGCACTGGCTGCTGTCGAGCCGCGCGGTCTTTACCGGGCGCGTCGCACGGAGCGGGACCGCACGCACGCGCCAGAAGGTGCTGTTCGTCGTCTCCGCACTCGCCGGGCTGGCGCTGACCACCGGCATCGTCGCCGCAGCGCAGGCGCTGTCGATCGATCCGCGCGCGGGCAAGCTGGTCGCAATCGTGCTCAGCTTCGCGCTCACCTGGTGGCTGCGCAACGTGGTGGTGTTTCGTGCGCTCGCCTAGAGCGGGCACCAGCCTGCCGCGCACAAGCCTCGCCGATATGCCGCATATCGTGCGGATGTGGGCGTTGCTCGCGCTTATCCTCCTGCTGGTATCGGCCGGGCGCATCGCGCACTGGCAGTTCCCCGATCCCGACGACATCCTGCGCCTCGTGCAGGTGCGCGATCTGCTGGGCGGGCAGGGCTGGTTCGATCTCGACCAGCACCGGATCGATCCCTTGCGCGAAGTGCCGATGCACTGGTCTCGGCTGGTCGATATCCCGCTCGCGCTGGTTATCGGCGGGCTGACCCCGCTGGTCGGCCAAAGCGCTGCCGAAGGCGTCGCGCTGATTGCGGTGCCGCTGCTGACCCTGCTGGTCGCGATGGCGTTCGTCGCGCCGGTCGCGATCCGCCTGTTCGGGCGTGAGACCGGCGGGTGGGCGGTGCTGGTCGCAGGGATGATGCCGCTGCTCTCCTATCAGTTCCAGCCTTTGCGGATCGACCATCACGGCTGGCAGATCGCGTGCTTCGCCGCCGCCTTCTGGGGCCTGTCGCAACGCGACAACCCGCGCGGGCCGATCGTCGCAGGGCTTGCGATGGCGAGTGGCCTGATGATTTCCATCGAGGGGCTGCCGCTGGCCGCACTGGTGGCTGCGATCCTGGCGCTACGCTGGTTGCGCGATCCCTCGACGCGCCTTGGCCTGACCCATTACCTGCAGGCGCTCGCAGGCGGGCTGGTCGCGCTCTATCTCGCGACCCGGGGCTGGCCGCATGCTGCGCAATATTGCGATGCAATCACCCCGACGCATCTCGGATTTTTCCTCGTCGTCGCGCTCGGCACCAGTGTGCTGAGCCATGCGCGCCCGCTGCCGCCGATCGCGGTGCTTGGCGCGCTGGGAGCGATCGGCGCAGGCGGCGTCGCGCTGTTCGGCGCAGCCTCGCCCGCGTGCCTGACCACGCCGTTCGGCTCGCTCGACCCGCTGGTGCACGATTACTGGTACGTCAACGTGATCGAGGGGCGCCCGGTATGGGATCAGACCGCCACGATCATTCCGGCTCTGCTCCAGCTCGCGCTCGCCTTCGCGGTTGCGGTGCGGCTGTGGCTGCGCGCCCCGCTGCCACAGCGTGCGCAGCTGGGCGAGTTCGTGCTGCTTTTCGCGGGCACGCTGGTTCTGGGCCTGCTGGTTTCGCGCTCGCTCGCGTTCGCATCCCTGCTGGCGACGGTACCGCTGGCATGGCTGCTGGGCGAGGCGCTGCACCGCTTGCGCACGGCGCGCAAGGCAGTCCCCAAGATTGCGGTCGGCGTGGCGACGCTGCTCGCGCTGCTGCCGATGGCCCCGGTCGCGCTGGCGGAGAACCTCGCCTCGAGCGCGCCGGCCGCACCCCGCCTCACTGCGCAGGTCGGTGGTGAGGCCGCCGGGACGCAGGCCGCAGGTATCGTCGAGAGTTCGTGCGACCTGCAGGCCAGCGCCGCGCGCCTGAATGCACTGCCGAACGGTACGGTGTTCGCCCCGCTCGATATCGGGCCGAGCGTGCTGCTCGAAACCGGACACAGCGTGATCGCCACCGGGCACCACCGCGCCGAGGCGGCGATGCATGATGTGATCGGCGCGTTCCTGGTCGAACCCAAGGTCTCGCGCAGGATCCTGCGCCGTTATGGCGCGGATTATCTGGTGCTGTGCGACGATCTGGCCGAGCCCGATCTCTACGCCCGGCGGGGCGGCGCGCGCAGCTTTGCCGCGCGGCTGCTGGCGGATGATGCGCCCGACTGGCTGGAGAGGGTCGAAACCGGCGCGCCCGCCAGTTTTCGCGTGTGGAAAGTGCGCGACTAGGCGGGTTTGAAGTCCAGCGCGACGCCGTTGATGCAGTGGCGCTTGCCGGTCGGCCGGGGGCCGTCGTTGAAGATATGCCCCAGATGCCCGCCGCAGCGCGCGCAGTGCACTTCGGTGCGGGGCACGCCGATCTTGTAATCGGTGGAGGTGCCCACCGCCCCGCTGCGGATCGGCTGCCAGAAGCTGGGCCAGCCGGTGCCGCTGTCGTATTTGTGCTTCGATGAATAGACCGGGTTGCCGCAACCGGCGCAGGCGAAGATCCCGGCGCGCTTTTCCTTGTCGAGCGGAGAGCTGTAGGCGCGCTCCGTGCCTTCCTCGCGCAGCACGTAGAACTCGGCCTTGGTCAGCCGCTTGCGCCATTCGGCCTCGCTGCGGCTGACGGGAAAGCTCTTCGCCTCGGCGCTGCGCCCGCAGGCGACCAGCGCGAGACTGGCGACACCGCCCCCAAACAGGGCGAGCGCGGAGCGGCGATTGGCGGTCGGTCGGGTCATGGCATCATTCTCTCGCATAGCGTGCATGTAGGGACGCTGAAGGAGATACGAAGCCCGCGTGCCGCCGGATGCGGCCCAGCGTCAGAACTCGGTGACCTCGACCTCCAGCTTGCGGAATCCCTCGACGAAGTTGGCGCGCACCCGCTGCACATCGCCCGCGACATGCACGCGCAGGCGGCGCTTGTGCATCTCCTCCAGCAGCACGCGCAGCTGCAGCTCGGCGAGCCGCGCACCCACGCAGCGGTGAATGCCGTAGCCGAAGGCGAGGTGTCGCCGGGCGTTTTCGCGGCGGATGTCGAGCTTTTCGGCATCCTCGAACACGCTCTCGTCCCGGTTGGCCGAATTGTACCACAGCAGCACCTTGTCGCCCGCCGCGATGTTCTGGCCGAACAGCTCGGTATCCTGCGTCGCGGTGCGGCGCATGTGCTTCAGGGGCGTCTGGTAACGGATGCATTCCTGCACCGCATTGGGGATCAGGCTCGCGTCTTCCTCGAAAGCTTTGCGCTGGTCGGGAAAGCGGTCGAGCGCGTGGACGATGCCGCTCATGGTGTTGCGCGTGGTGTCGTTGCCGCCGACGATCAGCAGCACCAGATTGCCCATGAATTCCTGCGGGTCCATCTGGTTCATCGCAGGCGAATGGATCATCCGGCTGATCAGGTCCGGCGCTTCACCCTTCTGCGCCCGCTCGGCCCACAGCAGCTGGAAATAGGCCGCCATTTCGTGGAGCATCCCGCGCCGCGTCTCGTCGAGCGCGCGCACGGTCGCCAGTTCGGTATCGCCCGCCCAGTCGGACCAGTGGGTCAGCAGGTCGCGGTCTTCCCACGGGAAGTCGAACAGGATCGCCAGCATTCCGGTGGTCAGCGGGATCGAGACCGTGTTGACCCAGTCGAACACTTCGCCACGCGGCAGCGCGTCCAGCGTTTCGCCGGTGCGCTGGCGGATGTCGTCTTCCAGCCGCTTCATCTCCGCCGGGGTGAAGGCGGGGGCCACGGTCTTGCGCTGGCCGGTATGCTTGGGCCGGTCCATCGCGATGAACATCGGCAGCCGCATCCGCTCTTCTTCGGGGATGTCGGGCAGATCGTCGAGGATGGTGATGCCGCCATATTCCCAGCTCGAGGAGAATATGTCGGGCAGCGCCTCGGTATGCTGGATCGCCTTGTGGCCGACCACCGACCAGTAGGGGCCGAAGGGGCTTTCGGGGATGTAATGCACCGGGCCCGCCGCGCGCATTTCCTTGAAGATCGGCTCCCACCGATTCTCGAAATAGATGTCGCTGCGGCTGGTATCCCACTTGTGCGGGTGCGGTGGGCGCGTGTCCGGATTGGCCGCGTAGTGCGCCTCCAGCGCTTCGTGCGGGCTGGGCGATCGGCTCCACTGGTGCGTGCCGGCGGGGGATTGGGCGATGGTAGCCATGGGCATTCCTCTCTCGCGTCCGGCGCGCCTGCATGGGCGCACCGTGACGTGAGAGCATCCTGCCCGACCTTGGGCTCAAGTCAAGGTAGGTTCCTAATCAGGACTGATTGGGGGCGCTGCCGAACAGCCCCAGCAGACCTTTGCGCCCCGCGCCCTTGTCCCGCCCGGCGGTGCCCGACTTGAGCACCTTGGCGCGGAACAGGCTGGCGCCGATCTTCACGAAGATCGCGACCCACAGCACCTGCCAGGCGATCGCAGCGAGGTGCCACCACATGACGCCCTCCTTCGCTGCGCGCGCGACCATCATGTACGGGCTCGACAGCGGGAAGATCGCGGCGAAGATCTCCAGCGCGGAGCCAGGCTGGCCGACCGCGAAATTGGCGAGGAAGAAGATCAGCAGCTGCAGGATCGTGGCGGGCATGCTGACCGTCTGCACGTCGCGTACGGTGGGCGCGAGCGATCCGACCGCGAGGAACACCGACCCGATCAGCAGGTAGGCCATCGCGAAGTAGATCACGAACAGCGCGAAGAACAGCGGCCAGCCGACTGCGGGCGGCGGGATCACGGGCAGCGCGCCCGCTCCCAGAATCAGGATCACCCCGGCGGCCGCGCCCCACACGGTCAGCCCGACCAGGCTGACGCCGAGCATCGCGAACAGCTTGCCCACGAACACCGCATCCATCGGGATTGCCGCTGCAAGGATCTCGATGATCTTGTTGCCCTTCTCCTCGACCAGGTTGGACAAGACCATGCCGGCAAGGAAGATCGTCAGCATGAACAGCATGACGATCCCTGCGCGCGCGGTCGCATCCTGCGCGGTCTGGCGGTTGATCGCGCCGTCGGTCATGTCGATCGCGATGTTCGCCTGCGGGATCGCTTCGCCGCGCGCCGCGCCGACCATGATGGCGACTTCGCCCTCCCACCGCTCGACGTCTTCCTTCGGGCCGGTCAGCAGCGGATCGGCGAGGCTGCCCGACAGCACGCCGAGCAGATTGCGGTCCTCATCCTCCAGCAGCGCGCGCGGATCGGCCCCGTCGGCCCGATCGACCAGCGTCACCTCGGGCATCCCGACCAGCGGCTCCAGCTCGTCGCGCGACTTTTCGATCGCCGCATTGGCATCGGGCGTGAACGCGACCGCGAGCTGCGGCTCGTCCGCGCTGTCCGCCGCCATCGCGCCGACATAGCCGCCGCCTGCCGAAATCCCGAGGAAGAACAGCGGGCCGATCAGGAACAGCAGGAACACCTTGCTGAACACGATCGCGGTGAAATCGCGCCGCGCGATGACCCATGCGGCCTGCCACAGGGAGAGACGTGCCGAACTGCTCATGCCGCAATCTCCTCAGCGGGGGCGTCGCTTCGCATCGCCTCGGCCGCCGCCTCGCCCGCGATCTGGACGAAGGCATCGTGCAGCCCGGCGCGCTCGATCGAGAGCGAGCGGATGCCTGCATCGCCTTCGATCAGCGCGCGCAGCAGCGGCTCGATCCCGGTGTCGGGCACCTCGAAGATCCACGCATCGCCGTCGCGCGTCGCGCTTGCGGGCAGGGCATTGCGCCACGCGCCGCTCTCGTTCTTCGTCTCCAGCCGCACCTGCGGCGGCAGGCGGTCGCGCGCGACTTCGACCGATCCGGCATAGGGCACCTGCCCGCCCGCGATGATCGCGACATCGCTGCACAGGCGTTCCGCATGGTGGATCACGTGGGTCGAGAAGATCACCGTGGTGCCATCGGCTGCCAGCTGGCGGATCAGCCCTTCCAGCTTGCCCTGGTTGATCGCGTCGAGGCCGGAAAACGGCTCGTCCAGAATCACCAGTTCGGGCCGGTGCACCAGCGTGCCGAGCAGCTGGACGGTCTGCGCCATGCCCTTGGACAATTCCTTGATCTTCTTGTCGACCGCGTGGCCGAGGCCGTATTCTTCCATCATCGCGATGCCGCGCTTGCGGCCCTCGGCGCGGGGCAGGCCGCGCAGGGATCCCATGAAGGCGATCGCGTCGGGTGCCTTCATCGCCGGATAGAGCCCGCGTTCCTCGGGCAGGTAGCCGATCCGGCGGGCGATCCGCTGCGGGCGATCCTCGCCGAAGATGCGCCGGACGCCTTCGTCGGGGTCGATAATGCCGAGGATCATGCGCAAAGTGGTGGTCTTGCCTGCGCCATTGGGCCCCAGGATGCCGTAGATCGCGCCGCGCGGCACGGTCAGGTCCACGCCCTTCACCGCCAGCGTGTCGCCGAAACGCTTGACCAGTCCGCGCGCCTCGATCGCATAGGCGTGGCTTTCGAAAGGTTTGTCGGCGGGTTTGTCGCCGGCGGGCGCTTGGTCTAGCAGATCGTTCATCACCGCAGAGCGTGCCGTGGTCCGCATGAAGGAGCAAGCCCGTCGATGAGCGAACGCTCTGAAATCGACCAACTGCAAACCGAGCTCGTCGAAAAGGCGTGCGAGCTGGGCTTTGCCAGTATCGGCTTTGCCGACGCGCACGACGACCCGCGCATGGCCGAGCGGCTGTCTGCATGGCTGGAGGCGGGCCACCACGGGTCGATGGGCTGGATGGAGCGCGATCCCTCGGTGCGCAGCGGCCCGCAGGGCATGTGGCCCGAGGCGCGCAGCGTGATCGCGCTGGGGGCGAATTACGCCCCGGCGGACAATCCGCTGAACGCGGCCGAGCCGGAAGACCGCGCGCGCATATCGGTCTACGCGCAGGGGCAGGATTACCACGACGTGCTCAAGAAAGCGCTCAAGGCGCTGGCCCGCTGGCTGGTCGCCGAGACGGAGAAGCGCGGGCTGGGCGAGACGCGGATGAAGCTGTTCGTCGACACCGCGCCGGTGATGGAAAAGCCGCTGGCGCAGCGCGCGGGGCTGGGCTGGCAGGGCAAGCACACCAATCTGGTCAGCATGGAACACGGCAGCTGGCTGTTCCTCGCCGCGGTCTACACCACGCTGCCCTTCACGCCCGACGGCCCGCACGAGGACCGCTGCGGATCGTGCCGCGCGTGCCAGGATGCGTGCCCGACCGACGCCTTCCCCCGCGCTTACACTATCGATGCGCGGCGCTGCATCTCCTACCTCACGATCGAGCATTCGGGGCCGATCCCCGAGGAATTTCGCGAGGCGATGGGCAACCGCATCTATGGCTGCGACGATTGCCTGAGCGTGTGCCCGTGGAACAAGTTCGCGAGCAGTGCGGCGGCCAACCGCGCCTTCCTGCCGCGCGCCGAACTGGTGCGCCCGGCGCTGGCCGACCTGTTGCAGCTGGACGATGCGGGCTTCCGCAAGCTTTTCAGCAAGTCGCCGATCAAGCGGATCGGGCGCGACCGCTTCGTGAGAAACTGCCTGATCGCGGCGGGCAATAGCGGGGAGGGCGCGTTGCTGGCGCAGGTCGAGCCGCTGCTGGCCGACCCCGACCCGGTGGTGGCGGAGGCTGCGGAGTGGGCGGCGGCGCGGCTCATGCACACCGCCCCCATCCCGTCATCCCGAACTTGATCCGGGATCCCGCTTTCTTCGTGCGGCGTTCTCAAAGGTAGCGGGACCCCGGATCCCCTGCCTGCGCAGGGGCAGGCAAGTCCGGGGTGACGATTATATTGTGAGTGAGGTGCCTAAAGCAGCATCTTCAGCGCCACATCGGGATCGGCGAGCGCGTCCAGATCGGGCTCGCTGCGCGCCTCGATCAACCGCCGCCCCTGCGCATAGTCGCGCGTGGCGTTGACGCAGTCGAGCGCGACCACCCGGCCTTCGCGCAGGTACACGATCGAGAAGCTGCGGCTGTCCGGATCGCCGCGCAGCACGGTATCGTCGTCGTCGCGGGAGAAGCCGACCGTCTGCAGCTTCAGATCGTACTGGTTGGACCAGAACCAGGGGACGGTGTTGTACGCCTCGGGCTCGCCGGTGATGTGCTTGGCCACGGTGTTGGCCATGTCGGTCGCGTTCTGGACCGATTCGAGGCGGATCACGCGGTTGTCCGCGTAAGGATTGGAATGCGCCGCGCAGTCGCCGATCGCATAGGTATCGTCCAGCGTGGTGCGGCAGAAATCGTCTACGTCGACGCCGTTGGTGCCCGCCGCGCCGGCCGCCAGCAGCGGGCCGACTGCGGGGACGATGCCGATCCCGGCGATAACCAGATCGGCTTCCACCTCGCTGCGGTTGCCATCGCCCGATTCGATCGCGACCGCGCGTACCCGGCCCTGATCGTCGCCCAGCAGGCATTCGACATTCTGGCCCAGCAGCAGCTCGACGCCCTGCCGCTGGTGCTCTGCCTCGTAGAAGCCGGACAGGTCCGGCCCGGCCACCCGGCTGAGTACGCGGTCCTCCCGCTCGATCACGGTCACCGGTAGGCCTAGCTTGCGGAACACCGCCGCGGCTTCCAGCCCGATATAGCCGCCGCCGATCACCGCGACGTGTTTGACCCCGCCGCCCAGCTGCGCGCGAATCCGGTCGACATCGCCGCGCGTGCGGATCGAATGGACCCCGTCCAGATCCGCGCCGTCGCACGGCAGGCGTCGCGGATCGCCGCCCGCGGCCCAGATCAGCGTGTGGTAATCGAGCGTGCTGCCATCGCCCAGTTCGGCCGATCGCGCCTGCGGATCGATCGCCACCACCGGGGTGCGGGTGCGGATGTCGATCTTCCGCTCCGCCCAGAAGCTTTCCGGGCGGATCAGGATCTTCTCGAATGGGCGCTCGCCCGCGAGATAATCCTTCGACAGCGGCGGCCGCTCGTAAGGGGGATGCGCCTCGCGGGTGGCGATCGTGATGCGGCCTTCGAAGCCGCGCTGCCGCAGCGCCAGCGCCGCCTGCGCGCCGCCGTGGCCGCCGCCCACGATCAGGACATCCGCAAAGCTCATCCCCTCGCTCTCCTTACCGGCCCAGCAGGTTGCGCGCCTGGCTGGCGATCTGCGCCAGCGTGGCGGGGGCAACAGGGTTTTGCGCCTGTGCGCGGCGGATGATGCTGCGGAACTGGCGCACCGCGGCCTCGTGCCGTTCGAGCCACGCGGCGACGATTGCCGCCGGATCGCCCGCCTGATCGTCGTCCTGCGCGAACATGCGGCGCAGGAATTCCAGCCGCATGTGCTGGAAATCGCGGGCAAGCCCGGCGACCAGCAGACGGTCCCACACGTCGGACGGGCTCATCAGAGCGGCGGTGCCCTGCGCCCAGTCGAGCCCAAGCTCGCCGCCCAGCGCGGTGAAGGCCTTGGCCAGCTCGCGCGGGTCCACGTCGAGATCCTTCGCCAGCCGGGCAAGCCCGATCCCGCCGTCCAGATCGAACAGGTGGGCGACCGCGGCCGCGATATCCTCCGGCGCGCCCGCCTTGGCGAATTCGGCGCGCATCCGGGCGGATCGCTGGCGGCTTTCCGCCCCCAGCAGGTTGACCGTGCCCTGCGACAAGATGTCGAGCGTGGGCCGCAGGTCCTCGACGATCGCGCTCGGGCTGGCGGTGTCGCCGCACACCCGGATCGCGTCCGCCATCTGGATCCGCATCGCCATCGCCACCCGGTCGAACAGGGTGAGGCGCGCGTCTTCGGGCATCGCGGCCTCGTCCAGCGCTTCCCAGATCTTGGTCACGTCGAACAGCCGGTCGGCGGTGACGAAGGCGCTGGCGACCTCGTGCAGGCCGACGCCCTCTTCCTCCGCCAGTTCGAACGGATGGACCATGCCCATCCGGTTGACGATCCGGTTGGCGAGCGCGGTCGCGATGATCTCGTTGCGCAGGCGGTGCTGGCGGATCTGTTCGGCAAAGCGCGTGCGCAGCGGGGTCGGGAAGGCGGTGAACAGAGTGCTTTCCATCTCCGGATCGCTGGTCAGGCTGCCCGCCTCGATCGCGTCCTGCAGGGTCAGCTTGCTGCTCGACAGCAGCACCGCGAGTTCGGGCCGGGTCAAGCCGATGCCTTCGCCCGCGCGGCGGGTGAAGACCTCGTTCTCGCCGATGCCCTCGGTCCGCCGGTCGAGCATGCCGGCATCTTCCAGCGTCTCGATCAGGCGGATGGTCGATGCGGTCGCCTGCTCTCCGCCCTGTTCGGCGATCGACACGGCGAGCGCTTGGAGGCGGTTGTCTTCGAGAACGATCGCGGCGACCTCGGCGGTCATTTCGGACAGCAGCGTGTTGCGCTCTTCCTCCGACAATTCGCCCGCGCGGCGCGCGGCGGCGAGTGCGATCTTTATGTTGACCTCGTTGTCCGAGCAGTCGACGCCCGCCGAATTGTCGATGAAGTCGGTGTTGAGCCGCCCGCCGTTCAGCGCGAACTCGATCCGCCCTGCCTGCGTGACGCCGAGGTTGGCGCCTTCGCCGATCACCTTCACGCGCAGGTCTTCGCCATTGACGCGCAGCGCGTCGTTGGCGGGGTCGCCGACCTGGATGTTGTTCTCCCTCTCGGCCTTCACATAGGTGCCGATGCCGCCGAACCAGAGCAGGTCGGCAGGCGCCTTGAGGATGGCGGAGATGAGCGATTCAGGATCGAACTCGGCCCGGTCGACGCCCAGCGCAGAGCGTGCTTCCTGCGACAGGGTGATCGATTTCTCGGTCCGCGGGTACACCCCGCCGCCCTTCGAGATCAGCTCCTTGGCGTAATCGTCCCAGCTGGAGCGGGGCAGGTCGAACAGCCGCTTGCGTTCCTGCCAGCTTGCCTCGGGGTCGGGATCGGGGTCGATGAAGATGTGCCGGTGGTCGAACGCGGCGACCAGCCGGATCGACCTCGACAGCAGCATGCCGTTGCCGAACACGTCGCCCGACATGTCGCCGCAGCCCACGACCTTCACCGGATCGCTCTGCACATCGACGCCCATTTCGCGGAAGTGCCGCTGGACGGAAACCCACGCGCCGCGCGCCGTGATGCCCATCGCCTTGTGGTCGTAGCCGTGGCTGCCGCCGCTGGCGAAGGCATCGTCGAGCCAGAAGTCCGCGCTTTCCGCGATCGCGTTGGCGACGTCGGAGAAGCTCGCCGTGCCCTTGTCCGCCGCGACCACGAAATAGGGGTCCGCCTCGTCGAGGATGCGGATGCCTTCGGGGTGAACCACCTCGTCCTCGACGATGTTGTCGGTGATCGACAGCAGCGAACGGATGAAGATCTGGTAGCTCGCCTTGCCTTCCGCGGCCCACGCATCGCGATCATGCGCGGGATCGGGCAGCTGCTTGGGATAGAAGCCGCCCTTCGCGCCGGTCGGCACGATGACCGCGTTCTTGACCCGCTGCGCCTTCATCAGGCCGAGGATTTCGGTGCGGAAGTCGTCGCGCCGGTCGGACCAGCGCAGCCCGCCGCGCGCGACCGGGCCGGCGCGCAGGTGAATGCCTTCGACCCGGCGCGAATAGACGAAGATCTCGCGATAGGGGATCGGCTTGGGCAGGCCCGGCACCTTTTCCGAATCGAACTTGAACGACAGTGCGATCCCCGGGTGCAGCGCGAAGGCGTTGGTCCGCAGCATCGCCTCGATCACGCTGCGATAGAGCCGCAGCAGCCGGTCGTCGTTGATCGCGGCGACGTTCTGCAACCCGTCCTTGATCGCGGATTGCGCGGTCTTTTCGGCCGTCTTGCGATCGCCCTCGAACGCGGGGTCGTGGCGGGCGACGAACAGGTCGATCAGGGCACGGGTCACCGCCGGGGCCTTCGCCAGCGCATCGACCACGGTGTAGATCGTGAAGCTCATCCCCGTCTGGCGCAGGTAGCGATAGATCGCGCGCAGCCATTCCGCCTCGCGCGCATCCAGCCCCACGCTCAGCACCAGGCGGTTGAACGCATCGTCTTCCGCATGGCCGTTGAGCACCGCCGCGATCGCGGTTTCGATCGGCTCCGCACGGGCCAGCAGCTCCGCCGGGTCGACTCCGGGGCCGAGGTCGCAGTTGAAATCGTGAATTGCGCCGAGCGCGCCGCCGTCCAGCAGCGTGGGCACTTCGCTGATCGTCTTGAGCCCGAAGTTCTCCAGCGCCGGCACCGCTTCCGACAAGGGGAGCGTGCCTTCGTGCTGGTAGATCTTGAGGCGCAGGTTGCCCCCGTGCTGGGCCTCGCTGCGGCGCAGGCGGACCCCGCGTTCGTCGGGCGTGTCATCGCCGCTTTCGCCCGCGTGGCTCGCCAGATCGCGCATCCGCGCAATGTCGAGCGCGGCCTCGCCCGCGCCGCTATCGGCACGGTAGAAGCTGGGGAAGTTGTCCGCGTAACGCTGCGCCAGCGATTCCGCGTCCTTGCCCTCGAATGCCTTGGCGAGCTCGGTCTCGACCGCTTCGGACCAGCCGCGCAGCATTTCCTGCACGCGCGCCTGCATGTCTTCTTCGCGATAGGCCGTGGTGCTTTCGCGGAAATCGAGCACGAAGCGCAGCAGCGCGAGCGCGCCGCCTTCGATCTCCACGCTCCAGTCGAGCAGGGTAGAGCCGGTCTGGTCTTCCAGCAGGGCCTGGATCTGGTGGCGCACCTCGGTCGACATCATGTCGCGCGGCAGCCACACGAAGGCGAACAGGTGTCGCGCGAGCGGGGCCTCGACTACCGCCACCCGGGGGCGGGGGCGATCGTTGAGCGTCATCGTGGTGGTCGCGATCCGGCGCACGTCCTCGTCGCGGAATCCGATCAGCAGGTCGTGCGGCAGCGCGGTCAGCGCGTGGACCAGCGCCTTGCCCGCGTGGCCACCCGGATCGAATTCGAGCTGGTCCATCAGCTCGCCCAGCTGGCGGCGCAGGCGCGGCACTGCGTGCGGATCGGTGGTCAGCGCGGCGCTGGTCCAGATCCCGGCATGGATCGAGATCGCCACGGTCTTGCCCTCGGCGCTGCCGCCTTCGCGGATCGGCACCAGGAACAGGTCCAGCGGGACCCGGCGGTGGACGTTGGAGACGCGGTTGGCCTTGACGATCAGCGGCATCCGCGCGGTCGCGTTGGCGGGATCGTCGAACCAGTCGAACGCGCGGGCGTAGGACTGGTCGGCCAGGATTTCGCGCGCGCTGGCCCGGCAGATGCCCAGCGTGTTTTCCTCGCGCCCGTCGGCATGGCGGACCAGATGGCCCAGCTGGGTCAGCATCCCGCCGCTCAGCCAGTCGAGCAGCGCGGAGCCTTCCTTGTCGGCAAGGTTGGTCGCGTCGTGCTGCATCGCCTTGCGCATCGCCTCCCAGTCGGCGACCGCTGCGCGCACATCGGCGAGCGTCGCGGTGAGCGCCTGCTCCAGCTCGCCCTGCACCTCGTCGTCGCCATGGTCGGTTTCGAGGAAGATCATCGATTCGCGCGGGGCGTTGCTGGCCTTTCCGGGAAGGTCTTCCAGCTTGCCTTGCGCATCGCGTTCGACCCGCAGCACGGGGTGAACCAGCCGGTCGATCGAGAGGCCGAACTCGGCCACCTGCGCGGAGATCGAATCGACCAGGAACGGCATGTCGTCGTTGACCAGCGCCAGCCGCAGCTTGCTGCGGGTGCCGGATTCGACGCTGGTGATCGCGATGGCAGGCTCGCCCGGCTGGCGCTGCTCGGCGGTCTCCAGCACCAGCGATGCGGCGGCTTCGATCTCGCCCTCGTCAAAAGGCCGGTCGACCGGCAGCAGGGATTCGCGCATCCGGGTGGCCAGTTGCTGCAACAAATCGGCTTCGGACTGCCTGTGGTCGGCTGCCATGTATCGGTCCTGTCTTCCGCGCCCGGCTTTGCCGGGACATTGGTTGTGCATCAGTGCCGTTACGGCACTGCCTCTCCATCGCCGCCGTTAGATGGTCGCACGAGTGCCCGCAAGGATCGCGGCATCGATCATGCGGTCAGCAGATGCTGCCCGACGGTGGCCAGCAGCCGCGCCACGTCTTCTTCGCGCGACAGGCGGTGGTCGCCATCCTTTGCCAGCTGAACCAGCACCTTGTCGGAAACCAGCCGCTCGGCGAGCCGCAGCGCGGTCTCCCACGGTACCTCCGCATCGCGCTGGCCCTGCAGCAGGGTGACCGGGCAGGTGATCGGGACCGGCGCGCCCAGCAGCAGGTGCTGGCGCGCATCGGCCCAGAACCCGGGATGCGTCGGGGTCGGCTCGGGGCCGTAGGGGGTGTCTTCCAGCACGGTTTCGCCGCGTGCCAGCTGCGCCTTCTGCGCGTCGTCATATCCCCAGTCGGTAAAGTCGGGTGCGGCGGCGATGCCGACCAGTCCGGCCAGCCGATCAGGGGCCTTGGCGGTCAGCTCCAGTGCGACCAGCAGCATCAGCCAGCCACCCATCGACGATCCCACCAGCACCACCGGCCCGCTCAGCTTCGCCTCGATCAGCGCGAGCACTTCGTCGCGCCAGCGTGACAGCGTGCCATCGGCGAAGTCGCCATCCGATTCGCCGCAGCCCGAATAGTCGAGCAGCAGGCAGGTGTGGCCGTTCGCTTCCGCCCAGTCGAACAGCGCACTCGCCTTCGATCCTGCCATGTCGGACATGTAGCCGGGCAGGAACACGAGTCCGGGCGCGCTGCCGGAGCCTTGCGTCAGGCGGTAGGCGATCCGCCGCCCGTCGGGCATTGCATGATAGTCGCTCATCCGTGTGGGGTACGGGCGGGGCAGGGGCCTGTCCATTCCCCGCAGGCGGGCGAGGGTGTGCGAGCATGCACCGGATTTTCCTACTTGGACGGGGCGCGCTAGCAGTGGGGCCATGCCCTTTGTGCCCGCCCCTGCCGATGCTGTTCTTGCGCGTCGCATCGCGTCGGCGCGCGGGGTTGGGTGGGGGCAGGTTTTTTGCCTTTGGACAGTGTGTCAGGTGTGTCAGACCTTGCTGGTCTGCGACAGGCCGTGTCTCGGATGTTTCACGAACCCGGTCTAGGCGGACGCCATGTCGAACCTCCTCGCTCCTCCCCCCGCCAGCGGCACTGCCCGCTCCGCCCTTTCACTCGATCGCCGCAGCCTGCTTGCGGGCGGCATCATGGGGGCCGGCCTGCTCGCTATGCCGCTCTCCGCGCAGGTTGGCGCGAAGGGCTTCACCCACGGCATCGCCAGCGGCGAACCGAGTCAGGACGGCGTGCTGCTGTGGACCCGCTTCGTCGGCTCGAACGAGGCGAAGCTGGCGTGGCAGGTGAGCGACAATGCCGAATTCACCCGCGTGCTGGCGGAGGGCGAGACCCTCGCCGCGCCGGGCAAGGACTGGTGCGCCAAAGCGCAAGTCAGCGGGCTCGATCCCGATAGCTGGTACTATTACCGCTTCGTCGGGCCGGATGGCTCCCGCTCCGCCACCGGGCGCACCCGCACCCTGCCGCAGGGGCCGACCGGCCGGTTCCGGATGGGCGTGTTCTCCTGCTCGAACCTCGGGTTCGGCTATTTCAACGCCTATGGCCACGCCGCCCAAGCCAACGACCTCGATCTGCTGGTCCACCTTGGCGACTATTACTACGAATACGACGCGCAGCATTACCCGACCCCCGACCAGATCGTGCCGGGCCGGGTAGACGCGCCCGAGAACGAGATCGTGCAGCTGGCCGATTACCGCCTGCGCCACGCGACCTATCGCGCCGATCCGGACCTGCAGCGGCTGACCCAGCTCTACCCGATGATCCTCGTGTGGGACGATCACGAGACCGCGAACGATTCGTGGGAAAGCGGGGCGCAGAACCACCAGCCCGAAACCGAAGGATCGTGGGACGCGCGCAAGGCCGCCGCCATGCGCGCCTATCGCGAGTGGCTGCCGGTGTCGGACGATCCGTGGAAGGCCTATCAGGTCGGCGATCTCGCCACGCTGTTCCGGCTGGAGACGCGACTTACCGCGCGGTCCGAGCAGCTCGATGTGGCGACGGTGCTGGCGGGCAAGTCCACGCCCGACGAGATGATGGCTGCGCTGAAAGCGTTCCACGATGGCGCCTGGGCCGATCCGTCGCGCCAGATGATGGGCGCGGCGCAGGAGGCATGGCTGGCCGACGGGCTCAAGGCCTCGACCCGCGCCGGTACGCGCTGGCAGGTGCTGGTCCAGCAGGTGCTGATGGGCAATCTCAGCACGCCGACCGGACTGGCGGACGCGCTGCCCAAGTCGATGCCCGATGCGCTGCGCCAGCGGCTGATGGCGGGGGCGATGGCCTCTTCCGCAGGCATTCCGTTCAACATGGACGCGTGGGACGGCTATCCCGCCGCGCGCAAGCGGGTGTTCGACGCGGCACTGGCCGCCGATGCCAATCTGGTGGTGCTCGCGGGCGATACGCATAATGGCTGGGCGTTCGACCTGGCGCAGGACGGCACGCCGGTGGGCGTCGAGTTCGGCGTGTCTTCGGTGACCTCGCCCGGCTTCGAAGGCTATCTGCCGCAGATCCCGACGCAGTTCCTGGAACGCGCTCTGGTCGACGCCAACCCGCAGCTGCAATGGGCGGATACCTCGCGCCGTGGATACATGGCGGTCGAGCTGACCCCGCAGGCGGCGAACTGCGAATGGCGCTTCGTCTCGGGTGTCCGCCAGCGCGGCACTGCGCTGGGCGGCACGCACAATATGGCGAGCGCGCTCGGATCGAACACGCTCGCCAAGGGATAAGGTCGGCTATTTGGCCGCGGCCGCGCGGATTTCGGCGCGGACGATCTCCGGCTGGTCGAGCTGGACGAAGTGCAGTGAGTTGTCGACCGGCACGAGGCGGACGCCGGGCAGCGCGGCATAGTCGGTCGCGTAGCGCTCGATCGCCATCTCGCGGTACGGGCCGTTGGCCATGTGAACGACAGTGACCGGCATCTTGAGGCCCGCGATTTCGCTGCGCAGGTCGGTCATCGCGTCCTCGTACACCAGCTCGGCCACCGCCAGCGGCTCGGCGTCGAGCGACCAGTTGGCGATGCGCACGCGGGTCGCCTCGTCGATCGACATGCCCGCTGCGCCCGCGCCGCTGGTGGTGTTGGCAAGGCCCGCCGCGCGCATCTGCTCGGCGCCCGCGATCATCATGTCGCGCATCTGCTTCGCCTGCGGCTCGACCTTCTCCAGCGTCATGTCGGGCGCGAAGACCATGCCGAAGAAGGGCAGCGAATCGAGGATGACGAGGCTCTTCGCCTGCTCCGCATGGGCCAGCCCGAACTCCATCGCGATCAGCCCGCCAAGGCTGTGGCCGACGATGGTGGCAGGGCCGAGATTGCGGGCGGCGAGATCGGCGGAGATGTCCGCCACGATCCCGTCGATCGCACCCGCGCTCTCGTTCGCGGTGCCCCGTTCGCCAGCGAACCCGCGCACCTCGACGGTCAGCACGCGGTGGTCGTCGGCCAGCGAGGCGACGGTATCGTCCCACACCGCAGCCGGGGTCGACATGCCGGGGATCAGCACAACCACGGGGCCGGTGCTGCCGTAGAGGCGGGTGCGGATGTGGTCGTGCTGCACCGCGTCGCTGGCCGGGGCGGCCTGCTGGGCATGGGCCTGATAGCCCGGTGCGGCAGGTGCCATCAGGGCGAGCGCAAGGGTCGCGGCCGCGATGGCCGGGCAGAAGCGTTTCATCGGTCTGGTCCTTGGTTGGTGGCGGGGTCAGTCCCGCAGGAAAATCTCTTCGATCGTGAGTTCGAACACTTCGGCGATCTGGAAGGCGAGGGGGAGCGAGGGGTCGTAGCGGCCTGTCTCGATCGCATTGACGCTCTGGCGGCTGACGCCCAGCTCCTCGGCGAGTGCCTGCTGGCTCCAGTTGCGCTCGGCGCGCAGGACCTTGAGGCGGTTCTTCATGACTCGTCGCCCAGGCCATCATTGGCGCGCCGGTCGGCCAGCGTCATCCAGCACTGGCCGAGCCCCATGCCGATCGCCCACACGGGGAAGACCCACCAGGCCCAGATGTGCGGGACCACTTCGAAGGTTTCGAGAAAGCCCCAGAAGGTGCCCAGCGTCAGCACTCCGCCGAGCCCGAACAGGCTCGCCATGATCGCGCGATGACGCAGGAACTCGTCCTCTTCCTCGATCAGGTAGCGCGCCATGGTCCAGATCATGCCGAATATCGGGACGACCGGCAGCAGGGCGATCAGGAAGCTCTCGATCTCGCTCAAATCGACCCGGTCCGCGATCGTCACCGCGATGCCGAGCCCCAGCATGTAGCCGAAGCTGGCAAGCAGGAAGCGGCGCGTATAGCGTACGCTCGCCGCGCTGAGATCGCCGGTGGAGCGCTGCTTCGCGAGGCTCGCCCGGGTGAGCGGGACGATCTGCAGCATCGCGATCACCATCAGGATGAAGCCGGTTGTGCTGCCGATCGCATCGGTCATGCGCAGGACCGAGATGATCCCGAAGGCGGCAAAGATGCCCGCCGCCCAGAAGGCCGGGCGCCGACGCAGCGGGAGCCGGGCCGCCTCGCTCACGACGATTTCCTCAGGCTGCAGCGCGTGCCGGTGGCGACTGCCAGGAACGGCAGGGTCAGGATGGCGGCAATGGTCGCCCAGTCGGGCAGCACGTCGGCGATGTTGAGCAGCGCGACGATGATGATGGCGGCGCCCCAAAGGACAGGTGCAATGGCTTTCATGGTCAAGGTTCCTTTCTTCTATGGAAAGTACACTTGTCATAACTCGTTCGCCGTGTCAACCACCCTTTCCATATATGAAAGCGCCCTTGTCAAATATGGTGCTGGACCTCGCGCGCTTGCGGCCTATATTCGCGCCCATGGCCATCGTGATCGCCTCGACTACGACCACCACGACCTCGGGCAACCGGGGGCGGATGGTCGCGTATTGAGACGCGATTATCGCCACCCGGGTTCGGGTGGCGCTGCGCCTGCTTCCCCGAACCTGCAACCGGACGTCACGGCGCGGCAGGAATCCCATGCGGTATTACATCGACACCGAATTCAATGGCACCGACGGCCTGCGGCGAGAGCACCGTTGCCTAGCCGCGCTGTGCCGACCATAGGCGCTTGAACCTTATTCTCCCGAACCCTGCTCGGACGAAAGCACGACACAATGACCGAACTGCTCAAGATCAGCCTGCCCGATGGCTCCGTGCGCGAGATGCCGGGAGGATCGACTCCGGCGGATGTCGCCGCCGCGATCGGCCCCGGTCTCGCCAAGGCGGCGATTGCTGCCCGCGTGAACGGCGAACTGCGCGACATCACGCGACCCTTCGAAGGAGACGCGCAGCTTGCGCTGGTGACCA
The DNA here is from genome assembly GCF_015999305.1 of Erythrobacter sp. YJ-T3-07. Taxonomy (NCBI): domain Bacteria; kingdom Pseudomonadati; phylum Pseudomonadota; class Alphaproteobacteria; order Sphingomonadales; family Erythrobacteraceae; genus Erythrobacter; species Erythrobacter sp. YJ-T3-07. The sequence goes on from NZ_JAEAGP010000001.1 coordinate 432,507, forward strand.
GCAAGGATGTCGACGAGGCGCTGGAGCTGGCCCGGCACGACTATGCGCACGTGCTCGCCGAAGCGGTGCAGAACCTGTTCCCCGGCACCCAGATCACCTTCGGCCCGGCAACCGATGACGGCTTCTATTACGACTTCGCCCCTTCGGCGGAGCGTGGCGCTTTCACCGAGGAAGACCTCCCGAAAATCGAGGAGGAGATGCGCCGGATCATCGCCGCCGACACGCCTCTCGAACGCGAAGTCTGGACCCGCCAGCAGCTGATCCAGTGGTTCAAGGACCACGGCGAGAGCTTCAAGGCCGAATGGGCCGCCGAGCTCCCCGAGGGCGAGGAGCTGACGATCTACCGTCAGGGCGACTGGCTCGACATGTGCCGCGGGCCGCACCTTGCCAGCACCGGCAAGCTCGACCCGCAGGCGTTCAAGCTGACGCGCGTGAGCGGTGCCTACTGGCGCGGCGACCAGAAGAACGCGATGCTCAGCCGCATCTACGGCACCGGCTGGCTCAACAAGAAGCAGCTGAACGAGCATCTCCAGCGGCTGGAGGATGCGGCCAAGCGCGACCACCGCAAGCTGGGCCGCGAGATGGACCTGTTCCACCTGCAGGAAGAGGCGCATGGCAGCGTGTTCTGGCACCCGCAAGGCTACAAGATCTGGCGCCAGCTCGAATCCTACATGCGCCGCAAGATGGACGGTGCGGGCTATCGCGAGATCAAGACCCCGCAGGTGATGGACGCGCGCCAGTGGGAGCAGTCCGGCCACTGGGGCAAGTATCGCGAGAACATGTTCGTCATCCCCGACGAGGTGCCCAATACCGAGGACGGGGGCGAGCTGGTGTCCAAGGACGCCGACTGGATGGCCTTGAAGCCGATGAACTGCCCCGCGCATGTGCTCGTCTTCAAGCAGGGCATCACCTCCTATCGCGAGCTGCCGATCCGGCTGGGCGAGATGGGCTGCTGCCACCGCAACGAACCGCACGGCGCACTTCACGGGCTGATGCGCGTGCGCCAGTTCACGCAGGACGACGCGCATATCTTCTGCACCGAGAAACAGGTGGTCGAAGAGGTTCGCGCCTTCATCGAACTGGCCGACAGCGTCTACAAGGATTTCGGCTTCAAATACGCGATCAAGCTGGCGCTGCGCCCCGAACAGCGCTTTGGCTCGGATGCCGATTGGGACAAGGCCGAGCAGGAAATGCGCGATGCCGTGGCCGAAGCGGGCATGATGAACGACGAGTACGGCTGGGAAGAGCTGCCGGGTGAGGGCGCGTTCTATGCCCCCAAACTCGAATGGCATCTGACCGACGCGATCGGGCGGACCTGGCAGGTCGGCACGATCCAGGGCGACCGCGTGCTGCCCGAGCGGCTCGATGCGAGCTATATCGGCGAGGATGGCGAGAAGCATCGCCCGGTGATGCTCCACCGCGCGATCTTCGGTTCCTACGAACGCTTCATCGGTATCCTGATCGAGCATTTCGCCGGCAAGCTGCCCGTGTGGCTCGCCCCGACGCAGGCGGTGGTCGCGACCATCGTTTCGGATGCGGACGACTACGCCAGCGAAGCGCTGGCCAAGCTGCGTGCCGCGGGCATTCGCGCCGAAAGCGATCTTCGCAACGAGAAGATCAACTACAAGGTGCGCGAGCACTCGCTCGCCAAGGTTCCGCATCTGCTGGTGGTCGGCAAGCGTGAGGCGGAGGAGGGCACGGTCGCCGTCCGCACGCTGGGTGAGAAGGAACAGCGCGTGATGAGCCTCGACGAGGCGATCGCGATGCTGCGCGACGGGGCCACGCCACCCGACCTGCGCGACGGATAGGCCGAGGCGTGCCGATGCAGCTCATGATCATCTTGTCGCTGCTGCTCAACGTGGCGGTGTTGGTCCCGGTAACCGGGAGCCTGATCCTGCGCGCGGGCTGGATTGAGGCAGCCTACGGCCCGGCCACCCCCGCGCGCGGCATCCTGCTGTCGATCTATCTGGCGATCCTTGTCGCTTCGGTGGTGCTGCTGTTCTATCCATTGCCGCAGATGGTCGCGGCGCTGCTCGCGGTGCAGGTGATCTACAAGATCACCACGCCATTCACCGCGGACTGGCGCAATCCGGTGGTGCTGAGCAATCTGGCGATTGCCGCGGTCCACGCGATCACAGTGTGGCTGGTACTCCCGGGAATCGCGAACTGAATGGAACTCTTCGCCGGTTTCACCTGGCTGCAACTCGCAGTCGCGCTGGGCACGGGGCTCACGGCCGCGTTCATTCGCGGGCTGGCGGGCTTCGGGCTCGCCATCCTGCTGGTGCCGGTGCTCGCGCTGACGCTGAGCCCGGTGGAGGCGGTGCTGACCACCAATGTGGTCGCCTTGCTGATCGGCGGGCTCGAACTGCCGCGCCTGCTGCGCGAGGCGGAGCGCAGCGTGTGGACGATCATCGTGCTGGTCCTGCTGACCACGCTGCCGGGCCTCGCGCTGCTCGCGGCGACTCCGCCGAACATCGCGCGCCTGCTGATCGCGCTGGTCGCGCTTTCCGCCTTTGTCGCGATGCTGTTCCCGGTCCGCGAGCCGGAGCGGCCCGGCATGGTGACCACCGGGCTGACCGGCGTGGCGACCGGTATTCTGACAGGTTTCGCAGGGATGCCCGGGCCGCCGGTGGTGCCTTATTACGTCGGGCGCGCGATTCCCCGGCAGATGGCGAAGAGCTCGATGATCCTGATCTTCACCTTCGCCGCAGCGATCGGAATCGGGTCGGGTGTGGCGCTCGGTCGGATGGAATGGCGACTCGCGCTGCTGGGCGCGATGCTGCTGCCGGTCGTGATCCTGGGCACATGGCTGGGGCGCAAGGCGGACGGGCACGTATCCGACCGTGCGTGGCGGATATTCGTGGGTGTGGTGCTGGCCGCAGCGGCGCTGGCCGCGCTCCTCAAGCTGGTCGTCTAGAAGACCGGGACGAAGCGCTCGGCCACGATCAGCGCGATCGCGCAGGCCGATACGATGATCGTGCGGGCGGCGGAAAGCGCCTCGAACCGGCGGGCGATGGCGATGGAGCGGGTCATGCGCACCAGCTTGGCGGGCGCGCCTTAAGAAAGTCCTACCGCGCCGGGGTGCCGGGCATCTGCATGCTGGCGCAATGGAAGCCGCCACCGCCTGCCAGCACTGCGCGCATCGGCAGGCCGATCGCGGAGCGATCCGGAAACAGCGCGTCGAGCGCGGCGACAGCGTCATCGTCCTGCGGTACGCCGAAGGTCGGCACCGCGACGATCGAATTGGCGATCAGGAAATTGGCGTAGCTGGCAGGCTCCACCCAGTCCCCGCGCGTGACGAGGCCGGGCGAGGGGATCGCCGCGACCGTCAGCCCTGCGGCTTCGAGCCGGGCCTTCGCATCGGCATAGACTGCCGCATTGGGATCGTCGCTGCCGCAAGGTTCGGCCAAGGCGACCGTGCCCGGCGCGACGAACCGCGCGAGGTTGTCGACATGGCCGTCGGTATGGTCATTGAGCAGTCCGTCGCCGAGCCACACCACACGATCCAGCCCCAGATCGCGTGCCAGCCGCTGCTCGATCTGCTCGCGACTCAGCGCGGGATTGCGATTGGGGTTGAGCAGGCATTGCTCGGTGGTCAGGACCGTGCCCTGTCCGTCAGTGTCGATCGCCCCGCCTTCGAGGATCCAGTCGGGCCGGTCGAGCGGCAGGCCCTCATCCCCGGCGAGTTCCGCCCCGATCGCCTCGTCGCCCGCCATCAGATACTTGCCGCCCCAGCCGTTGAAGCCGGGGCGCACTGCGCGGCGCGTCGCGCCGTCGAAGCAGGTCAGCGGGCCGGTATCCCTCAGCCAGACATCGCCGTAGGTGCGCCGTTCGAGACGGACCGCGCCCGTCACCAGCGCCTTCGCACGCGCCTCGTTCGCGGCATCGCGGACCAGCAGGCGGACTTCCTGCCCGCTCGCGGCAACCGCGTTGGCGAAGCCCGCGATCTCCTCCTGCGCGGGGGCGAAGGCATCGCCCCATTCGTCGGGATCATGCGGGAAGCCGATCCACAGCCAGTCCTGCGGCTCCCACTCCGCCGGGAGCCGCATTGGGCGCACCTTCTGTTGGGTCACGAGCCGGTCAGCAACCTGCGTTGGTCGCGGCGCAGCTCTCGTCGCGAATGCCGCGGAATTCGTCGCCCTCGACCCAGTTGGGCCAGCTGGTCGACATCGCCATCATGCGGCCCAGACGGTAGTAGAGCTGCAGGTCGGCCATTACGCCCGACCAGTCCCAGTTCTCGTCGAACTCGTCCTTGGGTCCGTGATACCGGTTGTCGCGATATTCCTTGGCGACCGCCTCTCCGGCCTCACGCCCGCCGTCGACCAGATCCTCGCCGCCGTCGAGATAGAGCATCGGCACGCCTTGCTTGGCGAAGGGGAAGTGGTCGGAACGGTAGTAGAAGCCCGCTTCCGGGGTCGGGTTGTCGGTCGCGACGCGGCCATCGGCCTTCAGCGCAGCGGCGAGGAATTCGTCGAGCTGCGACTTGCCCGGGCCGACCACGGTCACATCACGGGCCGGGCCTGCGATCAGGAAGGCGTCCATGTTCACCCCGCCAACCGTCTGGTCGAGCGGGAAAACCGGGTTCTGCGCGTAATAGGTCGAGCCGAGCAGGCCCTGTTCCTCTGCGGTCACTGCGAGGAACACCATGCTGCGATCCGCCGCGCCCGCTTTCGCCTGCGCCTCGGCCAAGGCGACCAGCGCTGCGGTGCCGGTGGCATTGTCGACCGCGCCATTGCAGATGTCGTCGCCGTCATCGGCGGGCGTGCACCGGCCAAGGTGATCCCAGTGCGCGGTGTAGAGCACGTATTCCTCGGGCCGCTTGGTGCCCGGCAGGATACCGATCACGTTCTGCGACATGTATTCGCGGGTTTCGTTGGCGAAGCTGGTCGACGCCTGCACGTCCAGCGGCACCGCCTTGAAATCCTTCTTGCGCGCAGCTTCCTTCAGCTTGGCGAGGTCCTTGCCCGCCGCAGCGAAGATCTTCTGCGCGACATCGTTCTGGATCCAGCCGTTCATCTCGGTCAGGGCGGGCGCGTTCTCGCCGCGCTGGGGGTAGGCCTGCGGGCCCGACCAGCTGCTTTCGACGACGTTCCAGCCATAGGAGGCAGGCTCGGTCTCGTGGATGATCAGCGCGGCCGCGGCACCCTGGCGGGCAGCCTCTTCGAACTTGTAGGTCCAGCGACCGTAATAGGTCATCGCCTTGCCGTTGAACGGCCCTTCGAGATCCTCGGCACCGAAATCGGGATCGTTGACGAGGATGACCGCGGTCTTCCCCTTCATGTCGAGCCCTTCGTAATCGTTCCAGCCGCGCTCGGGCGCGTTGATGCCGTAGCCCACGAACACCAGTTCGCTCTTGTTGATGCGCGTGCGCGGGGTCTCGCGATAGCTCACGCCGACCCAGTCCTTGCCATATTCGAACGCCATCCCGCCGTCCTCGCCGCCGGTGATCGACAGCGGCGCGAAATCGCTCCCGGTGATTTCGACCAGCGGGACATCCTGCGTCCACTTGCCGTCGTTCCCGGGCTGGAGGCCGGCGGCCTCGAACCGTTGGGTCAGCAGTTCGACGGTCTTCTTCTCGCCTTCGGAGCCGGGCATGCGGCCCTCGAACTCGTCGGACGACAGCTCGCGGGTGACGTCGACCATCGTCTTTTCGGAGATGTCGCCATCGGCAATCTCGGGAATGTCGAGCGTGTCGTCATTCCCGTCCGAGCCGGACAATACGGCTGCATCGCAACCGGCGAGGGCGAGGGCGGCGGCGGCCACGACAAGAATGCGTTTCATCTCAGGTTCTCCGGGGAGTTCGCTTTGGCGCGCTTGTTGCAAACTGTGCGTCGCAGGGCAAGCGAGAGGGCGGGCACAGTCTGCTTGCCACCACATGAGGTAGCGGGCAGGGCAGACCAATGGCTGGCGAATGGCAATCCGCGATCGACCGGGCGCAGCGCAACGCGCCGTTCCTTGCGCGCAGCCTCGAACGTCTGCCCGAGCTGGCCGATCTGCTGGCGGCGGGCGATCTGGACGCCGCATTCGATTACTGCGCGCACGCGGGTGATGGCGCGGACATCGGCGTTGCCCTGCGGCGAGAACGGCTGGCCCTCGCGCTGACGCTGGCGATCGGCGACCTTGCCGGCGCCATTGCGCTCGACGAGGTGATGGCGCGCCTGTCCGCCTTTGCCGATCGCTCGCTCGACCGCGCGATCGCGGAGGCGGCGCGCGCGCGCACGACGATGGACAATGTCGACGGGTTCTTCGCGCTCGCGCTGGGCAAGCATGGCGCGGGCGAGCTCAACTACAGTTCTGACATCGACCCGATCCTGCTGTTCGATCCCGCGGTGCTGGCGCATGGCGAGCGCTCGTCGCCCGCTGAAACCGCGCAGCGTATGGCGCGCGATATCGTTCGCCTGCTCGCCGACCATACCGATGAAGGGTACGTCTTCCGGGTCGACCTGCGGCTGCGCCCGGCGGCGGAGGTCACCCCGCTGGCGGTGTCGATCAACGCAGCCGCCTCGCATTACGAAAGCGCGGCGCTCGCGTGGGAGCGCGCGGCGTTCATCCGCGCGCGCTCTGCGGCGGGCGATGTGGAGCGGGGCGAGCGGTTTCTCGCCAGCATCCGCCCCTTCGTCTGGCGGCGGAGCGTGGATTTCGGCGCGATCGACGACATTGCCCAGCTGCGCGTGCGGATTCGCGAGGCCTATGGCGGCGAGCCGAAGCTTGGCCCCGGCTTCGATCTCAAGCGCGGGCGGGGCGGCATTCGCGAGATCGAGTTCTTCGCCCAGACCCATCAGCTGATCCACGGCGGGCGCGACCCGCGCCTGCGCAGCAGCGATACGCGTGCCGCGCTGCATGCGCTCGCCCGCGCGGATATCGTCCAGCAGGGCGTCGCAACCCAGCTCGCCGATGCCTACGCCCGGCTGCGCGTGGTCGAACACCGCATCCAGATGATGGAAGACCGGCAGACCCACACGGTCCCCGAAGGCGAGGCGCTGGAGCGGCTCGCGCATCTCGACGGGTTTGCCGATGGCGCAGGCCTGCTGGCCGACCTCGAACCGCATATGAGCGCCGCCGCGCAGGCGTTCGACCGGCTGCTCGAAGCAAGCGAGACGGGCGCTGCCAAGCAGCGCCCGGTGCGCGAACTGGTTGCGGCGAGCCCGCTGGCGGACGAATCGGCGATGGCTGATCGGGTCTCCGGCTGGCTCGACGGGCGTTACCGCGCGCTGCGCAGCACCGATGCGCAGAACGCTTTCCGGCGTATCCTGCCCCCGCTGCTCGATGCGCTGGCCCAGTCCGCGCAGCCGGATCGTGCGACCGTGCGGCTGGAACGATTGCTGGAGGCCCTGCCGAGCGGGATCAACCTGTTCCGCCTGCTCGAAGCGCGCCCGGCATTGCTCGACCAGCTCCTCTCGATCATCACGCTCGCCCCGCCGCTGGCCAATGATCTCGCGCTGCGCCCGGCTTTGTTCGATGCGCTGATCGATCGCTCCGCGCTAGACCTTCCCGAAAGCGTCCCCACGCTGCGCCGCCGGATGATGCGGGCCGAGCCCCAGGGAAATTACGAGGCGCTGCTCGACCGGATCAGGGTGGTGACCGGAGAACAGCGGTTCGCGCTCGGCGTGCAGCTGATCGGCGGGGTGCACGACCCGCTCGACATCGCGACCGGGTTTGCGACCGTGGCCGAGGCGGCGCTGCAGGCCGCGCTCGACGGGACGGTGGCGGAATATGCCCGGACCCACGGACGCATCGCCGACAGCGAGATGGTGATCCTCGGCCTCGGGCGGCTGGGCGGGGAGGCGCTGACCCATGCCTCCGACCTCGACATCATCTACCTGTTTACGGGCGACCACGCTGCGGAGAGCGACGGTGAGCGTCCCGTCAGCGCGACTCGCTATTATAATCGCCTCGCTCAACGGGTGAGCGTGGCGATGAGCGTGCCGACGGCCGAGGGACCGCTCTACGAAATCGACACCAGGCTTCGTCCGCAGGGCGCGCAGGGGCCGCTCGCGGTGAGCGTGGAGAGTTTCGCCCGCTACCAGCGCGAATCGGCCTGGACCTGGGAGCATATGGCGCTGGCGCGTGCACGCGTGGTCGCAGGCTCGTTCTCCGCGCGTGCCCAGGTGGAGGAGATTATCCGCGAGGTGCTGTGTACGCCGCGCGATCCGGTCACGCTGCGGCAGGACATCCTCAAGATGCGCGGGGACATGGCGGAGCACAAGCCGGCCAAGGGCCCGCTCGACGCCAAGCTGCTGCGCGGCGGGCTGGTCGATATCGAGTTCATCCTCCACTTCATCCAGCTGCGCGACCGCGTCGCGCTCGACCCGCGGTTGGCGAAGGTGTGCGAAACGCTGGTCCACGCGGGCACGCTGACGCGCGAATTTGCCGAGGCGCACGACTTCCTCACCCGGCTGATCGTCGCCGCGCGGCTGCTCGCGCCCGATCTGGGGGTGCCGCAGGGGCCATCGGGCGAAGCGCTCGCGCGGGCGTGCGGGTCCGCGGATATCGATGCGCTCTTGCACCGCATGGCCGAGGCGCGGCAGGAGGTCGCGCGAACCTGGCAGACGATGTTCGACGAACAACTGGAGATATGAGCGATGAGCGTGACCGAAGGCGAGCAGATGCCCGATATCGCGATGGTGCGGCACGACGTTGAGAGCGTGAAGCCGTCCGACTATCGCGGTCGCAAGCTGGTGGTGTTCTTCTACCCCAAGGACAACACGCCCGGCTGCACCACCGAGGCGAAGGACTTCTCGTCGCTGAAGGATGAATTCGAGGCGGCGGGCTGTGCGCTGCTCGGCGTGAGCAAGGATTCGACCAAGAAGCACCAGAACTTCATCGCCAAGCACGATCTGACCGTCGACCTTGCAACCGATGCCGAAGAAGACGGGCTGTCCGACGAACTGGGCGTATGGGCCGAGAAGAAGATGTACGGCAAGACCTTCATGGGCATGGTCCGCAGCACCTACCTGCTCGACGAGCAGGGCAGGGTCGCGCGTATCTGGCCCAAGGTGAAGGTTGCGGGTCACGCCGAAGACGTGCTCGCCGCGGTCAAGGCACTCTAAATCGATGCAGGCGGATGCGGTGCAAAAGGCTCCGCATTCGCTTGACCGCCGGATCGCTCGCGCGACGAACCGCGCAAGGCATTTCACCGCAACTCGCACAGAATCGCCAAGGAGCCGCAGAAAAGCGGAGGCTCGGGAGGTTAATCGACTATTTTGGGGGTGGATTAAGCGGCGGTTCAACGACTCAACCCGCTATGCAGCCGGTCCGTCGCGCAGGGCCCAAGACCTGCTTGGCAAGTCAACCGGGACCCGCCTATCAAACTAAACAGACGAGGGCGGGAGTGGTTCCCGTCATTTTTAGGGGTCTCGGCGGGTCTCACGGATCGAGGATACGCCAGGGATCGGAACGGGCGGAGCAGCATGCTTCGCCGCCGACAGAGGGACGGATATTTTGCTGACCACTGATCGCTTTTTCCTGCGCGCCAGCCTCGTATGCGGTGCCGCATTTGCAATCGCAGCCACCCCCGCCCAAGCCAACAGCAGCAGCGCCGCCGCAGCGGTCGATGTTTCGGACGCCGCCGAGCAGGCGCAGAGCCCGCTCGGCAATGGCGACGCGCAGTTCCGCCAGCTGTTCGCCAGCTGGCAGACGCTCGACGTGGAACGGACCACGCCGGCGGTAGCCATCCCCACCGTTTCGGTCCCCTCGCGGATGCCGCTTGAAAATGCCCGTGTCTCCAGTGGCTACGGCATGCGTGACCACCCGGTTCTGCGCAAGCGCGCCAACCACAAGGGTATCGACCTTGCCGCGCCGAGCGGCACGCCGATTTACGCCACTGCCGACGGCACGGTTGAACGCGCCAACTGGTTCAGCAGCTACGGCAACTACATCCAGATCGGCCACGGCAACGCGATCGAGACGCGCTATGCGCACCTCTCGCGGATCATCGTCGCCGACGGTCAGCAGGTCCGCAAGGGCGACCTGATCGGCTATGTCGGCTCGACCGGCCGCTCGACCGGCCCGCACCTCCACTACGAAGTCCGTATCGACGGCCGCGCGGTCGACCCGCGCCCGTTCATGGTCGAGACTGAAGCGCAGGAAGCCTTCCGTCTCGCGATGGGCCCCGGCGGCATCGGCGGCGGCGACGAGGAAGAGTAAGCCTCAGGCCTCTTCCAGAACCGAGTTTTACGAAAAGGCGGTGCTTCGGCGCCGCCTTTTTTCTTGCGTGCTCCCTGTCCATTCGAAAGACTGCGCGGCGGGAGAGACATATGCATCCGATAACACATGCCGCGGCGCGGCCGGACCATGCCGCGATCATCAATGCCACGTCCGGCGAACAGGTCACCTATGGCGAGCTGGACGCCTTCGCCAATCGCATGGCCCGCTGGCTGCGCGCACAGGGCATCTGGCGGCGCACCAGCGTGGGGCTGCTTCTGGAGAATCGCCCGCTCTATCTCGAAATCGTCTGGTCGGCGCAGCGGATGGGCGCGATGCTGGTGCCGATCTCGACCCGGCTGACCGCACCGGAAATCGCCTATATCCTCGCCGATGCGGAGTGCAGCCTGCTGCTGACCTCCCCCGCGTTTGCCGATGTGGCGCAGGAGCTGGCGCAGATCGCGCCCGATTTGCGGGTCGTCGATGTCGACGGCGACGATTTCCAGCAGGAGGTCGCCGCGCAGTCTGCCGAGGCGATCGAGGATCCCGTGCCGGGGCAGTACATGCTCTATTCCTCGGGCACGACCGGGCGACCCAAGGGGATCGTGCCCCCTCCGCCGCCGAGCGAGGACATCACCGCGCCCAATGCGCTGGTCGGCCTCGCGACAATGGGGGTGGGCATGCCGACCGATGGCAGCCTCGTCTATCTCTCGCCCGCGCCGCTTTATCATGCAGCTCCGCTCGGCTGGTGCACCACGGTCAACCGCCTGGGCGGGACGGTGGTGATCATGGAGAAGTTCACGCCCGAGGGTGCGCTCGCCGCGATCGAGAAATACCGCGTGACCGACAGCCAGTGGGTGCCGACCCACTTCGTGCGGATGCTCAAGCTGCCCGAGGAAGAGCGCACCCGCTACGACCTGTCCAGCCACGCGCGGGCGATCCATGCCGCAGCGCCGTGCCCGGTGCCGATCAAGCAGGCTATGATCGAGTGGTGGGGGCCGATCATCCAGGAATATTACGCCGGTTCGGAAGGCATCGGATTCTCGCTCGTCAAGAGCGAGGAATGGCTGGCGAGGCCCGGCACGGTGGGGCGGATGCTCTACGGCAAGGCGCATGTGTGCGCGCCCGATGGCAGCGAGCTGGGCCCCGGCGAAACCGGTCTGCTGTTCTTCGAGAACGAGACTCTGCCCACCTATCACAAGGATCCGGACAAGACTGCCGACGCAATGAACGATCGCGGCTGGATGACGCTGGGAGATATCGGCCATCTCGACGAGGACGGCTTCATCTTCCTGACCGACCGCAAGAGCCACATGATCATCTCGGGCGGGGTCAATATCTACCCGCAGGAGATCGAGAACCTGCTGGTCGCACATCCGGATGTGCTCGATGCGGCGGTGATCGGCGCGCCCGATCCCGATCTGGGCGAGCGGGTGGTCGCGGTGATCCAGCCGGTCGATATGGCGATGGCAGGCGACGCGTTCGAACAGACGCTGCGCGCCTATCTGGAGCCCCAGCTCAGCCGCATCAAAATGCCGCGCCAGTTCGATTTCCGCCCCGATCTGCCTCGCGAGGCGAATGGCAAGCTCTACAAGCGTGAGCTGCGCGACGAGTACGCCGAAAAAGCCGAAAAAATCGAATAGAATCGCTTTGCGAAATATCGGTTTTTCTCGCGTTTTTCATCTGTTTGTGGTAATAATCGGTCATGGGGAAAATCGAATATATCGCAGGCGACGGCGCTTCGGCGACTGCGGGTAACCGCTGATGGAACTGCTTCAGCCGCACAACATGCCGTTCCTCGCGGCGCTGGTCCTGATGGTCCTTCTGGCGGTCAGCCAGGTGCTGGGGCTTGGCGACACGATGGAAGGGGGCGACGCGGACCTGGATGTCGACGGCGGCGATGCGCCAGAGGTCGGCTTCCTCGGCGGCTTGCTCAGCCTGCTGGGGGTGGGCCGCGTTCCTTTCCTCATCTGGCTTGCGCTGCTGCTGTTCGCGTTCGCGCTGATCGGGATTTCGCTGCAGGGGCTGAGCGCCGATCTGCTCGGCAAGGCGCTCGATCCGCTGCTCGCGGCGGTGTTCGCCGGAGTGTTCGCCCTGCCGATCACCGGCGCGGTTAGCCGGCCACTGGCGGCGATCCTGCCGGGCGACCGGACGAGCGCGGTATCGCAGTCATCGCTCGTCGGGCGCATGGCGCTGATCCAGATCGGCACGGCGCGGGCGGGTTCACCGGCGCGTGCACGGGTGTTCGACCAGTACGGGCAGACCCACCTGGTGATGGTCGAGCCGCACGATCCATCCGCAGAGCTGGCGACGGACGAGCGGGTGCTGCTCGTGCGCATGGAAGGCAACACGTTCTACGCCGAGAGGCACCATAACCCGTTGCTGTCGCCCTAGGGCGCGGTGCCGGCAGACCAATCGTGATGACAGGAGAGACTATGCAAGACCTTTGGACCGTTCTCATCTTCGCAGGGGCCGGGTTCTTCGTTCTCCTCATTATCGGTCTGACGATCACCCGACTCTACAAGCGCGCATCGAAGGAAACCGCCTTCGTGCGGACCGGGGTCGGCGGCGAACGCGTGGTGATGAACGGGGGCGCGATGGTGCTGCCCGTGTTCCACGAGACCATGCCGGTCAACATGAACACGCTGGTGCTGAGCGTGGTGCGCCGCGACGGCGAAGCGCTGATCACGCTCGACCGCTTGCGGATCGACGTGAAGGCGGAATTCTACGTCCGCGTGAAGCCCGATGCGAACGCGATCGCGATGGCCGCGCAGACGCTAGGCCAGCGCACGATGCAGCCCGAAATGCTCAAGGATCTGGTCGAGGGCAAGTTCGTCGACGCGCTGCGCTCGGTCGCGGCGGGCATGACTATGAACGAGTTGCACGAACAGCGCGCGGATTTCGTCCAGAAGGTGCAGCAGGTTTCCTCCAACGATCTCGCGATGAACGGGCTGGAGCTCGAATCGGTCTCGCTCACCGGGCTCGACCAGACCAGCATCGAGCATTTCAACGCCAACAATGCCTTCGACGCCGAAGGCCTGACCAAGCTGACCGAGCAGATCGAGGCGCGCAAGAAGCTGCGCAACGATATCGAGCAGGACACGCGCGTCCAGATGGAGACCAAGAACCTCGAAGCCGACCAGCGCAGCTTCGAGATCAGCCGCGACAACGAATATGCGCGCCTCGAGCAGGAGCGCGAAGTCGAGATGCGCCGGGCCAAGCAGATGTCCGAAATCGCGCGCGAACAGGCCGAGCGCAGTCGCGAGGCCGATGCCGCGCGGATCGAGGCGAAGAAGCAGGTCGACGCCCAGCAGATCGAGGCCGACCGGCTGGTCGAGGAAGCGCGGATCGACCAGCAGCGCGCGCTTGAGATCGCTCGGCAGGAACAGCAGATCGCGGTCCAGAACAAGAGCCGCGAGGAAAGCCAGGCCAAGGCCGAAGCCGACGAGGCGCGCGCCAAGGCGGTCGCGGCAGAGGAACAGGTCGCGACCAGCCGCGAAACCGAGATTGCCGAGCGTGACAAGCGGATCGAACTGATCGAGGCGGCCAAGCAGGCCGAGCGCGACGCGATCAAGATCCGCGTCGATGCCGAGGCGGAGAAGGACGCCGCATCGAACCGCGCCGAGGCGATGCGCCGCGAAGCCGAGGGCGAGGCGGAGGCGGAGAAGCTGCGCGCCGAAGCCGCGCGGGTGCGCTTCGAGGTCGAGGCTGCGGGGCAGCGGGCGATCAACGATGCGGCGAACCTGCTGTCCTCCGACCAGATCGGACTGCAGACCAAGCTCGCCCTGCTCAAGGTGCTGCCCGAGGTCATCCGCGAAAGCGCCAAGCCGATGGAGGCGATCGATTCGATCAAGATCGTCCAAGTCGACGGGCTTACCAATGGAGGCCGCTCTGGCGGCGGTTCGGGCGGGACTGGCCCGGCGGGTGGCAGCGGCAACCTCGCGGGCGATGCGGTCAACGCCGCGCTGGCCTATCGCGCGCAGGCGCCCGTGCTCGACGGGCTGATGAAAGAACTCGGGCTTGATGGCTCATCGCTGGGCGCACTGGTCGAGGGCGCAGCGACCGGCCAGCTGGGCGAAGCGCTGAACAAGCACTCGCAAACCGACGCGGAGGCTGCCGAACCGGAGCCGACCGCTGGGGAACCGGCCAAGACGCCAGCGAAGCGGGCCACCGATCCGCAGCAGGAAGCGGCCGAAAAGCCGTAACCTGCGCAAAGCAGTGCTTGAATGACTGGGGGTGGCAGGGTGACACGTGTCACCCGGGTGTCACGCCCAGTATTCCTGCGGCAAGTCTTTCGGAGGAGACGCTTTTTACGCGATCCGGCCTGAGGTGGGCGACAGATTTGGTATATTCGGCGTCGTTTTCGGCACCTGCCAGGCCCCAGGCAGGCGCAGGTTTATGATTGACGGTCTGAAAGAGCGGATTTCGCCCTAGCAAAGCGCTCCACGGTAGGAAAATCGTCGGACCCGCGCGGGGGCGGGCGCAAATCTTACGCCTTCAGCAGGCGCTCCGCCATCGCGCGTACCTCGTCGCGCATGTCGGGGCGTTGCAGCGCGAGCGCCAGCGTCGCCTCGACGAAGCCGGTCTTGCTGCCGCAGTCGTAGCGGGCACCGTCGAAGGTGACCGCGTGGAACGGCTGGCTGCCGATCATCCTGGCCATTGCGTCGGTCAGCTGAATTTCGCCGCCCGCACCCTTGCCTTGATTTTCCAGCACCCGCATCACTTCGGGCTGAAGGATGTAGCGGCCCGAGAGGATCTTGTTCGACGGAGCTTCGGCCACCGGCGGCTTCTCGACCAGGCCCTTCACCTCGGTCAGCGTGCCGTCTTCCTTGCCCGGATCGATCACGCCGTAGCTCGATACGCTTTCCTGCGGCACTTCGAGCACGCTGATCACGTTGCCGCCGACCTTTTCGTAGGCATCGACCATCTGCTTCATGCAGCCGGTCCCGCCCTCGTTCCCGATCATCAGTTCGTCGGGCAGGAAGATCGCGAAGGGATCGTCGCCCACGATCGCGCGCGCGCACCAGATCGCGTGGCCGAGGCCCAGCGGCACCTGCTGGCGCACGGTGATAATGTCGCCCGGCGTCGCGCGAGTCGAATCGAGGATTGAGAGATCCTTGCCCCGCTCCTCCATCGTCTGTTCCAGCTCGAAGGCGATATCGAAATGCTCGACGATCGCGGTCTTGCCGCGCCCGGTGACGAAGATCATCTGCTCGATCCCCGCCTCGCGCGCCTCGTCCACCGCGTACTGGATCAGCGGGCGGTCCACGATCGCCAGCATTTCCTTCGGGATCGCCTTGGTCGCGGGAAGGAAGCGGGTGCCGAGACCGGCAACGGGGAAAACGGCTTTGCGGATCGGTTTGTGCGCCATGGGGCAGGGGTATGCGGATGGCCAGCGGGTCGGTCAATGCCGCGCCACCAAAGCCAACAGTGGTCAGCGGCAGGTGCGTGCGCGCGAGTGCGGCTTGTGTTGGCGCGCGCGACCGCTACACGACGAAGGCATGGACAAACTACGCATTATCGGAGGGCAAAGTCTCTCCGGCACGATCCCGATTTCGGGTGCCAAGAATTCCGCGCTCACGCTGATTCCCTGCGCGCTGCTGACCGACGAACCGCTCACGCTGCGCAACCTTCCGCGCCTCGCGGATATCGACGGCTTCCAGCACCTGATGACGCAGTTCGGCGTGGCAGTGAACATCGCAGGCACGCGGCCCGAAGATTTCGGCCGGGTGGTAACCTTCGAAGCGACGCGCCTGACCTCGACCACCGCGCCCTATGATCTGGTGCGCAAGATGCGCGCCTCGATCCTCGTGCTCGGGCCGATGCTCGCGCGTGCCGGCGTGGCGACCGTGTCGCAGCCGGGCGGCTGTGCGATCGGCAACCGCCCGATCGACCTGCATCTTTCGGCGCTCGAAGCGCTCGGCGCGCGGATAGAGCTGGCGCAGGGCTATGTCCGCGCGCACGCGCCCGATGGCGGGCTGCCGGGCGGCGAGTTCGACTTCCCCGTCGTCTCGGTCGGCGCGACCGAGAATGCGCTGATGGCGGCGGTACTCGCCAACGGCACCTCGACCCTGCGCAACGCCGCGCGGGAACCGGAAATCATCGACCTGTGCAACCTGCTGGTCGCGATGGGTGCCGAGATCGAGAATATCGGCCAGTCGGACCTCGTGATCCACGGCGTGAAGCGGCTTCACGGCGCGACCTATCGCGTGATGGCCGACAGGATCGAGGCGGGCTCCTACGCCTGCGCGGCCGCCATTACCGGCGGTGAAGCGCGACTTGAGGGCGCCGAGGCGGACGACATGTCCGCCACGCTCCACGCGCTGCGCAATATCGGGGTCCAGGTCGAAAGCGATGCCAAGGGCGTCAACATCGCCGCCGATGGCAAGCTGAAGGCGGTCAACCTCTCGACCGCGCCCTATCCGGGCCTCGCCACCGATATGCAGGCCCAGCTGATGGCGCTGCTGACCGTGGCCGAAGGCACCAGCGTGCTCACCGAAACCATCTTCGAAAATCGCTACATGCACGTGCCCGAACTGAGCCGCATGGGCGCGAATATCGAAGTGTCGGGCCGCACCGCGATCGTGCAGGGTCAGCCGGGCCTGACCGGCGCGGAAGTGATGGCGACCGACCTGCGCGCCTCGATGAGCCTGGTGATCGCCGCGCTCGCTGCCGAGGGCGAGACGCAGATCCGCCGGATCTATCACCTCGACCGCGGGTATGAGCGGCTGGAAGAGAAGCTGCAGGCGATCGGCGCGCAGATCGAACGGGTCGGCGACGACTAACGCCGATTATTCGGACCCAAACCTGTTCTCCCACGTTCGCCAGGTAAGAACATTATTGGAGACGTGACATGGGTTTGATTCGAACCGCAATCCTCGGTGGCCTCGGCTATCTTGGCTACAAGGCCTACAAGAACCACAAAGACGAAAACGGCGTCGCCTTCGCCGATGGCCAGCCGAGCGGAGGCGTGCGCAACGCAGGCTCCTCGGCCACGGCGACCAAGGGCGACACAATGAGCCGCACCGACGAGGCGCTCGACGAGACCTTCCCGGCAAGCGACGCGACCGCAAAGTACTAGCGCTGGACGCCGACCGGCGGCGGGCGGGCCTAACCCCCGTCCCCGTCGGCGGCTTCCCGCAGGGCATCGAGCTCGTTCTGGGCCTTGATCCGGGCAACTTCACGCGCGAGCGACGCCGTTTCGGCGTCGCGTAACGTCTCTGCGGCTGCCAACGCTCCGGTAAGCGCGGCTGCAACATCCGACCCCGCGCCGCCTTCGGCATACTTGATCTTCACCAGACGTCCTTCCTTGGTGAATTCCGCGGATAGGCTCTTTTTGCCCAGCACTTTCGCCGAGATGGGCAATGCCTGGAACGGGGAGAGCTGCGGGATCAGCACGGATGCCGTCTTGACGGGTTCGGCTGCGTCGCAATTGTCGCCCGTGTAGACGGTGACCTGCAGTGGCAGCGGTGTGCGGTAGATAAACCGGTCCTGCCGCAGGTTCGCATCAAACGGCGGGTTCGCGGTTCCCCCGCGCGCGATCTGTGCCCTCGCATCGTCGCCGAGTTTCGCAGATACGCAGACCTCTGCCGGAAGGCCTGTGACCGCAGGCACGTTCCCTCCGTCGAACCAATCCTCGATCTTCAGTTGACCAAGCGCACTCCTCGATCCGTTAGGCAGGTCGCTCGGGCCAGTCGGCGCGAACTTTTTCGACACCGTGATAGTCAGCGCCTTGTCGATCTCGACCAGCCGCGCGGTGTTGCCTTCGTAAAGAGCCTTGGCCTGCGCACTCAACACATCGCCCCGCGCCAGCTGGGCCTCCAGCCCGGCGATACTCTCGGCCGCGTTCTGGCGCTCGGCCACCAGGCTCTCGATCTTCGCGGTGCATTGTGCCGGAGCGTCAAATAGCGAGGACTTCAGGCCCACCATGCCCGCTGCGACCTTCAGGATCGCCGCCAGCACCTCGCCTCCGGTCCCCGCACTTTCGGAATTGATGGTCTTGAGCGTCCCGTCCTCGAAGTATTCCAGTGCGATCGACTTGCTCGCCAGAAACGAGCTGTTGGCGTCGAGTCGCACGTGGGGCCCCGGCGCATAGCTCCCCCGGATCGCGGGGCCGTGGACGATCTGCGTATTCTCGCCGTTCGCGTCGGGGCATTGCGTGATGCGCGCCGAATACCCGGCAAATGCGGCCCCGTCGGGCAGGCGGTAGCTCAACTCCTGCGCCGCCGCAGGTTGCGCGATCATGCATGACAGCATCGTGGCGGATGCCGCCATGCCGATGCCGATGCGACGTATCCTAGTTTTTCCCACAGCCCATTCCCCCCGAGGTGGGCGACCCTCCGGCAAGGCTGATCCAATCAGAAGGATCCTGCAAGCGGGTTTATTTTCGTAAGTACGACTACCGGGCCTGCAAGCGGTCGACCAGCCACTGCCGGATCGCGCTGGCGAGGCCGGTGGGTTCGTCCGCATCGAGCCGCTCGGCATCGATCTGCGCGACGATCGCGTTCACCGGCACGCCGCGGTCGCGGGCGGCATCGCGCAGCATGTCCCAGAACACCGGCTCCAGCGTGATACTGGTCTTGTGGCCGGCAATCTCGATCGATCGTTTGACGGGCGGATGATATTTCACCGTGCGTCCCCGGCTGCGGCAGGATTCTCCGCCGCTTCCCACTGCTGCCAGATCTTCTCGGCGATCGAATCGAGGGGCACCCAGTGTCCGCCTCCTGTCAGATTGATGCGGGTGACGTTGGCACCGCCGGCTTTCTCCAGCCGTTCGGCCATGCGCGGGTCGATCGTCTCGTCCTTTGTCCCGTGCAGCAGCAGGATCGGCTCATTCACGCGCGTGATGGTTTCGAGATTGTCGTATTGCTCGGTCACGAAGGGGCGCAGCAGCGCGGGTGCCGCATCCTTGAGGCTGGTGAACGCGCCCATTGTGGCTACCGCGGTCACGTCGTGTCGGGCAGCCATCTCGAGCGCGATTGCACCGCCGAGAGAGAAGCCGAAGAGGTATAGCCGGGCACCGGGCTGCAATCCGCGCGCCTTCGCAATCCACGCCTCCGCATCGCGATAGAGGCCGGTTTCGGACGGCTTGCCCGGATTGTCGCCGAACCCGCGATAGGATGCGACCAGCACCCCGCGCCCGCCGACCCGCAAGGGTTCGGCACGCACCGCCATGACGAGGTGGTTGTACGAATTGCCGTGGAACACGACCACGATCTGGTCCACGCCCTCGTCCGGTGGCCAGTAGGCGCCTGCAAGCGTCAAGCCGTCTGCGGTTTGCGCGGTGATCGCCTGTGGCGGCTCGCCCCGGAATCCCACCTGCGTGTCCGCGAGCGCGACCGGCTCGTAGACCCCGCTGGAAACCGGCCCCGCAGTCGCCGATGTCGAGACAAGCATCGCGCAAAGGCCGAGGAGGAACAGGGCGAATAGGCCGCGAAACCCGGCGCGCTCTCTCGTTAGGACCATGCGTCTGATGTGCGCGGTGTTTCCGGCAAGAGCAATCCCAGTAAGCTCTTGGGATGGCGTGCCCCCAAGAATTTGGGGTGTCTGGAAACCCTTTGGCGGCCTAGACCAACCCGTCATGCAAGAGGGGCTCCAGGCACTTACCGAAAAGGAGAAGCAGACACTGCGCCTGATGCTGCGCGGCCATGACGCGAAGTCGATCGCGCGCGAGCTCGACCGGTCGGTCCACAGCGTCAATGATCGCCTGCGCGCGGCGCGGCGCAAGCTTGCGGTCACCAGCAGTCGGGAGGCAGCTCGAATTCTGCTTGAGGATGAGGGCCCCGAAATCCTTGGGCACAATCCTTTGGGGGAAGCCAGCACGGCAGACGGCGCCGATACCTCCGATCCATCGAACGGGCGCCATCCCGGCACCCGTGCCGCCAGCAAGCTGCGCGGCTGGATCATCGGAGGATGTCTTCTCATGTCGCTTATTCTTGCACTCGCCCTGGCCGCTGCGACGGCCGACCAATCGCCCGCGACGGACAGCGCTCCCGAACAGGTGGCGCTCGATCACGCGACCGAGGACGCGGCGCGCGCATGGCTCGCCATGGTGGACGCGAGCGACTGGAGCGCCAGCTTCGCCGCGGCGGGCAAGCAGTTCCGGGAGCAGAACACGGTCGCGGGCTGGCAGGCTGCGTCGCAGGCGGCACGGGTTCCGTTGGGCGCGATGATGGAATGCGAGGCGGTCGGCTATCAGTCGGTCAATGCGCCGCCGCGCGGCTATCGCGTGGTCCAGTTCCGGAGCGATTTTGCAAACCGCAAGGGCGTGACCGAATCGGTGACGCTCGAGCAGGAGGACGGCGGCAACTGGCGGGTCGTCGGCTATTTCATCAATTGAGCGGATGGGCGCGCCATCGCGGCGCGCCCATCCGCCCTCAATACATGTGCTGCCCGCCATTGATGCTCATGGTCGATCCGGTGACGAAGGCGCCATCATCGGCGGTAAGGAAGGCGACGCCGCGCGCGATCTCCTCCGCGTGGCCGAGCCGGCCGACAGGGATCTTGGCGACGATCTTGGCCAGCACTTCTTCGGGGACCGCGGCGACCATGTCGGTATCGATATAGCCGGGTGCGATCGCGTTGACGGTGATGCCGAAGCGTGCGCCTTCCTGTGCGAGCGCCTTGGTGAAGCCGTGGATGCCCGATTTGGCGGCGGCGTAGTTCACCTGCCCGTACTGGCCCGCCTGGCCGTTGATCGACCCGATATTGACGATCCGCCCCCACTTGCCCTCGCGCATGCCGGGAAAGCACGCCTTGGCCATGTTGAAGCAGCCGCCCAGATTGACCCGCATCACCTCGTTCCAGTCGTCGAAGCTCATCTTGGCCAGCGTGCCGTCGCGGGTGATCCCGGCATTATTGACCAGAATTTCTACATGGCCGTGGTTCTCGGTGATTCGCGAAATGTTTTCGAGGCAGGCCTCGTGGTCGCCCACGTCCCACCTCATCACGGCAATTCCGGTGCGAGTCGCAAATTCCTGCGCGCGTTCGTCATTGCCGGCATAATTGGCGATGACCGTGCGGCCCTGTTCCTTCAGCGCAAGGCTGATCGCTTCGCCAATACCCCGGGTTCCACCCGTCACCACAGCGACACGTGCCATTCTCTCTCTCCCCTGTATTTCTTATCTTATTCGCGCAGACGTAGCCCACCCGCAGCGACGGGCAAAGCAAAACAGATGGGAGAAAGGGTTTCGCGCGACGTCGCGGGCGCGAGGGTCAGCCGGGCGTCAGAAGCGCAACTGGGTTCCGATATACACGGACTGACTGTCTTCCGCGCCGTTGGTCAGCGGCGAGAGGCGATCACGCTCGTCCGACAAGCGGACGCCTGCGGTCACGTCGAAATTGCGCGTGACGCGATAGGCACCGCCAAGATCGACCTCGCGCTCGCCGCGACCGTCGAGCGCGCGCGAGGCGCGGCCCTGCTCGATCGAAACGCGCGGCTGGAACCGGCTCGGTTCGTCCTTCGCACCCTTGGAGGGGCGGAATTCGGCGAGGTCCGGCATGGAAATGCGTGAGACGGACTTGGGCAGCTCGGTCGCGGGCTTGGCGAAGCTCTGATACCCGCGGGCGACACCCAGATCGAAGGCGGAGGGCGCGATCGCAATATCGCGGCGGCCCGGTTCGCCGCGGGCCGACTCGATTGCCGAGCGGACCGAAACCGCGCGTGCCACATCATTATCCACCCGCACCGCGACGGTAAACGTACGCTCTGCGATCGTCTTGCCGGCGGCGGGGGTGAAGGGCACGGATTGCTGGCGGGCGGCATAACGTTCGGCCACCCGGCGAGCGAGCGCAGGATCGACCGTAGAAGGCGTGAAACGACCCGCACTCTCGGCAATAGAGCCGACGAGGCCGGGGCCGGTGGCCTCTGCCAGCGCAACGCCGACCGTCGGAACCGCGACAAGCGCCAGCGCACCGCCCATGGCGGGTACGATCAGCTTGCGTAGTCCGGAGGCGACCTTCACGCTCATTAATCCCACTCTAGCGCCGCACCATTTGCGGCCAGATGAACAATAACCAGAGCTCTTGCACGGGCAACTGGTTCCCTTCTGCAATAGGCAAGGGCTGCGGCGTGCGCCAGCTTTTCCACAGGACCGGGCGCACTTGCACGCCAGGTGTTGCATGCGGCACACAATCGCCATGCGGGTTCATGATGCGTAAAGCCGCATGGCGCTGCTGTGCGCGGCAAGGCAGGCGCGCACTTGCTGCGCCCGTTGCGCGGCGATAGAGGCTGTACACGCGCGGTCTGCCGACCGATCCTTACGCCATTCTCATGGGGCCCTTACGATTTTTCCGGGCCAGTTTCAGTGGAAAGCCAGCACAGATGATCCAGCGCCGCTCTTCGACCCGTTCCGCCTCCACCGCGATTCGCTGCGGCCTGCTTGCCGGTGCGTGCGCCGCGCTTGCCGCCTGCGCCAGCGGCGGCAACGAACTGCCCGATGCCGATCTGGCAGCGAGCCAAGTGACCACCATCGGGGTCAATTCCTATCTCTGGCGCGCCAGCCTCGAAGCGGTCAGCTTTGCCCCGCTGCTGCAGGCGGACAGCGCGGGCGGCGTGATCGTGACCGACTGGTACGCCAATCCCGAGAACCCGGGCGAGCGGGTCAAGCTCACCATCTCCATCCTCGACCAGGATCTGCGCGCCGATGCTCTGCGCGTCGCTGCCAGCCGCCAGGTCAACCAGGGCGGCACCTGGGTCGATGCGCCGGTACAGGCCGCGACCGTGCAGAAACTGGAAGACATTATTCTGACCAAGGCGCGCGAACTGCGCCGCCAGGCGATTTCGAGCTGATCCGCCTGTTTCGCGAAAAGACGTACCTATGAACGACACGCGTTTCGACCCGTCGAGTGCCGACGGGCGCTGGCAGAAGGCATGGGACGAGGCCGAGTGCTTCCGTGCGGACAGCGCCAGCGACCGGCCCAAGAGCTACGTGCTCGAAATGTTTCCCTACCCTTCGGGGCGGATCCATATCGGGCACGTGCGCAACTACACGATGGGCGACGTGCTGGCGCGCTACAAGGCGATGCGCGGGCACGAGGTGCTGCACCCGATGGGGTGGGATGCGTTCGGCATGCCGGCGGAAAACGCGGCGATGGAAAAGGGCGTCCACCCGGGCAAGTGGACCCGCGAGAACATCGAATCGATGAAGGCCCAGCTCAAGCGGCTGGGTTTCGCGCTCGACTGGAGCCGCGAACTCGCCACTTGTGAGCCCGAGTACTACGGGCACGAGCAGGCGCTGTTCATCGACCTGTTCGAGGCCGGGCTGGTCTATCGCAAGGAAAGCGAGGTCAACTGGGACCCCGTCGACCAGACCGTGCTTGCGAACGAGCAGGTGATCGAAGGCAAGGGCTGGCGCTCGGGCGCGGAGGTCGAGAAGCGCAAGCTTGCGCAGTGGTTCCTCAAGATCACCGATTTCGCCGAAGAGCTGCTCGACGGGCTCGAAACGCTCGACAAGTGGCCCGACAAGGTCCGGCTGATGCAGGAAAACTGGATCGGCAAGAGCCGCGGCCTGCAGCTTGCGTTCGCTCTGTCGGACGGCGGGCGGGTAGAGGTCTATTCGACCCGGCCCGACACGATCTACGGGGCCAGTTTCGTCGCGGTCGCGCCCGATCATCCGATCGCGCAGGCAGCTGCTGCGAAGGATGCGGGCGCGGCTGCCTTCATCGAGGAATGCAAGCGCGGCGGGACCACTGCTGCCGACCTCGAAACGGCGGAAAAGAAGGGATATCAGACCGCGCTGACCGCGCGCCACCCGCTGCTGGGCAGCGAGCTGCCGCTGTTCATCGCCAACTTCGTGCTGATGGATTACGGCACCGGCGCGGTGATGGGCGTGCCCGGCCACGACCAGCGCGATTTCGACTTCGCGCGCAAATACGACCTGCCGATCCTGCGCGTGGTCGGCGTCAGCGCCGCCGATGCGGACCGCCCGCTGGGCACGACCGCCGAGCCGGGCGAGGGCGTGCTGGTCAATTCCGGCCCGCTCGACGGGATGGACGTCGATAACGCCAAGCAGTGGGTGATCGACCGGGCGGAACGCGAAGGCTGGGGCGAGGGCAAGACCGTCTGGCGCCTGCGCGATTGGGGCGTTTCGCGCCAGCGTTACTGGGGCACGCCGATCCCCTTCGTCCATTGCGAGACTTGCGGCGTGGTGCCCGTGCGCAAGGCCGATCTGCCGGTGACCTTGCCCGAGGATATCGACTTTGCGACCCCGGGCAATCCGCTCGCCCGGCACGAGAGCTGGAAGAACACCACCTGCCCCAAATGCGGCGGCGCGGCGGTGCGCGAGACCGACACGCTCGACACCTTCGTCGATTCCTCGTGGTATTTCCTGCGATTTGCCAGCCAGCCCGCAGATCGCCCGTTCGATCCGGAAGAGGTCGCCAAGTGGCTGCCGGTGGAACAGTATATCGGCGGGATCGAGCATGCGATCCTGCACCTGCTCTACGCGCGTTTCTGGACCCGGGCGCTCGCCCGGCTGGGCATGGTCGAATTTTCCGAGCCCTTCGCCAGCCTGTTCACCCAAGGCATGGTCACGCACGAGACCTATTTCCGGCGCGAGCCCGATTCGGGCCGGATGGTCTATTTCGCGCCCGAAGAAATCGCGCGCGACGCCAAGAGCGCGGTGCTCAAGGAAGACGGCTTCCCGGTCAGCATCGGCCGCGTGGTCAAGATGTCCAAATCCAAGCGCAACGTGGTCGATCCCGATACGATCATTGCGCAATATGGCGCCGACGCCGTGCGCTGGTTCATGCTGTCCGACAGCCCGCCGGAACGCGATTTGCCGTGGTCGGAAAGCGGCATCGAAGGCTGCGCGCGCTTCGTCCAGCGGGTTTGGCGTCTGGTCGGCGAACATGATCCGGCCGCGCAGGGCGAGGATGCCGATCTGGCGCGCAAGACCGCGCGCAGCGTGCACGATGTCGCCGAAACGATAGAGGCGCTGCACTTCAACAAGGCGGTCGCCAAGCTCTATGAACTGGTCGGTGCGCTCGAAAAAGCCGCGCCGTCTGCTTCGCGCACCCGGGGAATCCAGACGCTGTTCCAGCTGGTCGCGCCGATGATGCCGCACCTCGCCGAAGAGGCGTGGCATTCCATCGGCCAGCAGGGCCTGATCGCCAACGCGCCGTGGCCCGAGGTCGACGAGAGCCTGCTGGTCGAGGACGAGGTGACCATTGCGGTTCAGCACAAGGGCAAGCTGCGCGACACGCTGACCGTGCCCAAGGGCGCATCGAAAGAGACGCTGGAGGAACTGGCGTTGGCCAGCGACAAGGTCCAGCGCTCGATCGACGGGGCCGAGATCCGCAAGGTCATTGTGGTGCCCGACCGTCTGGTGAATATCGTCACCTGATGCGATTCGCGTTTGCCTTTCTCGCGCTGCTCGCGCTTTCGGCCTGCGGGCTCCAGCCGATCTATGCCGGAGCCAATGGCAAGGCGGCGATTGCCGACCTTTCGGCGATCGAAGTCGCCCCGATCCAGGGGCGCGACGGCTGGCTGGTCGCCACCGCGCTGGAAGACCGGTTGTCGATCGGCCCGGCGGGCCAGACCCCACGCTATCGTCTCGATATCCTCCTCGACGACGAGCTGGGCAGCCTCGGCCTGCTGAGCGACGAAACCGTCAGCCGCGAGCGGCGCACCCTGCGTGCGCGCTATCAGCTGGTCGACCTGTCGAGCGGGGCGATCCTGCTCGATTCGACCGCCGGTTCGGATGCGGGGATCGACGTTGTGTCGAGCGACTACGCCACCATCGCCGCCGAGCGCGCGGCTCTCGAACGGCTGGCCCAGGTCGTCGCCGACCAGATCGTGACGCGAGTCTCGCTGACGCTGCGCGCGCAAGACTGAGGCGCGCGGACGCATGGCGGCGGCGCGTCAGCAATCCCTCAAGGCCAATCAGAACACCTTCGGCCGGGTAGCGGGGCAAGCTGCGCGCGAGTGCCACACCTTCTTCCTGTGCGGTCCCGACGAGAGCGCCGCCTCCGCCGCAGCCGCGACGATCGTGGGCAATCTGACGGACGCGGGCGAGCGGGTCGATCTGTCCGGCGCGGAACTGCGCCGCGATCCTGTCAGGCTGGCGGACGAGGCGCGCTCTTCCTCGCTGTTCGGCGATGCGCGGCACATTCTGGTGCGCGCGACCGGCGAGGAAGCGCACGATGCGCTCAAGCTCCATCTTGAGGCCGAGGGAGAGGCCTGCCCGGTGCTCGTCATTGCGGTCAACGCGACCGACAAGTCGCGCAGCGCGAAGCTGGTGGCGGGCGCGAAGGGCACGCTGGTCGCGATGTTCTATCCGCCCAATCTGGGCGACATGGCCAACACCGCGCGCGATCTTGCGGACCGTGCAGGATTGCGGCTTGGCGGCGATCTGGCGCAGCGAATCGCCCGCGCCTCCGGCCTCGACCGGCGGCTGGCCGAGGCCGAGGTGGAGAAGCTGGCGCTATACCTCGATGCCGCGCCCGATACGCCCAAGACCGCCGATGCCGCCGCGTGGGATGCGATCGGCGCGTCGAGCGAGGAGGACGGCTTCATGCCGCTGGTCAACGCCGCACTGGGCGGTCATGCCAAGCGGCTGCCCGGCGAACTGGCGCGGCTTCATACGCTGGCGCTGAACCCGGTCGGCGTGGCGCTGGCGTTCGAACGGCGCGCGGCGCAGCTGGCCCAGCTTTCCGCACGGATGCGTCCGGGCGAGGATGTCGGTTCTTTCGTCGATGCGCAAAAGCGCGCGCGGCGGATCTTCTTCAAGGACGAGCGCGATCTGGCCGAACAGCTGCGGATCTGGCGTGGCAAACGGCTCGACCGTCTGGTCTCGCGCTTGACCGCGCTGCATCAGGCGCTGCTCGCCAACAGCCAGCAGGCGGAACTGCTCCTGAGCCAGGAAATCGCGTGGATCGCGCGGGTAGCTTCGCGTTAGTGCGGGCTGGGGCTGTAGTTACAGGAAGATCAGTTGTCCGGGACGGAGAAGGAGCCGGTCACCCGGCCGCCATTATCCGATCCGCCGGCCCCGTCCACGCTGGAAAGACCGGTCCGCAGATCGATCGTCAGCCGCCCGCCATTGAGCGTGTCCGACCCGCGCTTCAGCCGGACATTGCCGGTCATGGTGATGACCCGCCGGTTGAAATCGTACACCGCCACATTGCCGCGCGCGCTTTCGTTGCCGCGCGTCACGGTGACGCCGCCGGTCGCGGAAATGCGCTGGATGCTGAGCGATCCGGCGTCCGAATAGTCGACGATGGTGCTTGCCGAAGTCATCCGCAGATCGGCCTGCTCGATCACCACATTGCCCGACAGGACCACGCGGTTCTGCCGGTCCTGCAGCTCGATCCGGTTGGCCGCATAATCGACCGGCGCGTTGGAATTGTGCGCCGCGATCGCCTGTGCGTGCAGCTGGATACCGGTGAGAGTGCACGCGGCCAGCGCGAAGCCGACCATGCCGGATCGTGCGGCCAGTCGGGAATGTTGGCGGATGAGGCGCGGGATCACTGCATGGTCTCCAATCGGCCCGGCACCATGCGCAGGCGCGCATTGCCGTCAAGCGTTATCGTTCGGGTCTCCAGATCGACCCGCAGGGTGTCGGCGGAGAAGGTGCCCGCGGGCACCGCGCCCGATACGCCTTCGTCACCCACCAGAGTCTGGTCGCGCAGGTCGACCGAAACGCCGCGTGCGACCAGGTTGTAGCCATCGGCGGCGTTCAGGATGATCGGGCCGGTCACATCGAGCACCTCGTCGGAAATCTTGTACGCGCCGCCCTCCGCGCGCAGCTGCGCGGGGCCGCCCTGCAGCAGGATCCGGGCGATGACCGTGTCCAGCCGCACGATTCCTTCCTTGCTCGATCTTTGCACCGCCTCGCGCGCGGTGAGCGAGAAGGGGCGGCCCTGATTGTCGGACCCGCGATAGGTCGCGTTGTCGATCCTCAGGCGCTCGTCAATTTCCTGCACCTTGTCGCGATCGAGCACGAAGGAAACTTCGTCGCGCGGCGAGAAGGGCGCGATCACGAGGAAGGCGACGATCACCCCGGTCGCCATCGGCAGGGCGACCGCGAGGATCTTGATCAGGCGATCGTGAAACCCGCCGGGCGCGGCCTGGCGTTGCCGCCCGCGGCGCTGCCGGCTTGCCTCGCTCGTTTCTTCCACGTGATCGTGCTGCATGATGGGCTCAGACCCTAGCGGGCCTTACTCGTGGCTGAAGATGTCTGAGTCGGGCCAGCCGACAATGTCCAGCCGCGCGCGGGTCGGCAGGAAATCGAAACAGGCCTGCGCGATCTCGGTGCGGCCTTCGCGTGCCAGCCGCTCTTCGAAAATATCGCGCAGCCGGTGGAGGTAGCGCACGTCCGACGCGGCATATTCGCGCTGCGCATCGTTGATCTTGGGCGCGCCCCAGTCGGAGCTTTGCTGCTGCTTGGAGATATCCTCGCCCAGCAGTTCGCTGACCAGCATCTTGAGCCCGTGGCGGTCGGTATAGGTGCGGGTCAGCTTGCTCGCGATTTTGGTGCAGAACACCGGGGCGGCCGTGACGCCGAGCCAGTATTCGATCGCTGCGAGATCGAAGCGGCCGAAGTGGTACAGCTTGGTCCGCGAAGGATCGGCGAGGACGGCCTTGAGATTGGGCGCATCAAAGGCGCTGTCGACGGCGAAGCGGACCAGATGTTCGTCGCCCTTGCCATCGCTGATCTGCACGAGGCACAGCCGGTCGCGCCGGGTGATAAGACCCATCGTCTCGGTATCGACCGCCACCGCGCCATCGGCGAGCACGCCCTCGGGCAGGTCTTCCTCGTGAAAATATACGGCCATGGAGAACTTTCTTCGTCTGGTGCCAGCCCGCCCCTTGCGCGTTCCCTAGGCATATTGGGGAAAGAGGGGAAGGGCATCTGGCCTCTGCGCCCCCGGCGCAATAGCGAGGGGGCATGGGCCAAGACCTACCCGATAGCTGGCAAGACACGCTGGCCCCGGTGCTCGCCACGCCCGAGGCGCGCAAGCTGGGCGGCTTTCTGCGCGCGGAGGAAGCGGCGGGCAAGGCGATCTATCCGCCGCAGGGCTGCCGGTTGCGCGCACTGGAGCTGACCCCGCTCGACCAGGTCAAGGTCGTGATCCTGGGGCAGGACCCCTACCATGGTCCGGGGCAGGCGATGGGGCTGAGCTTCTCCGTCCCCGATGGCGTGCGGCATCCGCCCTCGCTGCGGAACATCTTCAGGGAACTGGCCGAGGATTGCGGTATCCCTGCGCCCGCGTCTGGCGACCTGACCCCGTGGGCCCAGCGCGGCGTGCTGCTGCTCAACAACACGCTGACGGTCGAGGCGGGCAATGCGGGCAGCCATGCGGGGCGCGGGTGGGACGCGATTACCGATGCCTGCGTCGCGGCGGTGGCGGCGCGCGAACAGCCGGCGGTGTTCATCCTGTGGGGCAGCCATGCGCAGAAGAAGGCGTCGCGGATTGCGGAGCTGAACGAGCCGACGCGCCACTGCGTGATTCGCTCGCCGCATCCCAGCCCGCTCTCGGCGCATCGCGGGTTCTTCGGCTCGAAGCCGTTCAGCCGCGCCAATGCGTTTCTGGAACAGGTCGGCCTCGGCCCGGTCGACTGGCAGATCGCCTGACCGACTCTGCGCGCGGTCAGGCTACGTCGTCGAGTCGGGTTAGTCGGTCCAGCGCCACGCGCAGCGCGCGGTCGATATCGCTTTCATCGGGCACGGATTTCGGCGCCAGCGCAGATTCGTGGCGATGCGCGCCGGTGCGCGGCGGGATGCCATGGGCAGCCTGCGCCTCGGCCTCACCCTGCAAGGCGCGGGCGAGACGTTCGACCAGTTCGGCAACTCCCAGCTCCTGCAATTCCGGTTCCTCGGCACGCGGTGCGGGCCAGACCGGGGGCGGAGGCGGCGCGGTGGGGCGCGACATGACCCGCTCGATCTGCGTGAGGTCGAGGGGGGGCAGTGCCTGCGCTGCGGGCGCGAAAGACAGCGGTCGGGCGGCGGGCGCTTCCTTGCGGCGCGGCTCTGCGTCCACCGGCTCTTCCTTCGAGACGAAATCGGCGAAGGGATTGTAGCGCGAGGGCTTCGGGACGGGCGTCGGCTGCGCGGTTTCCTGCTCGACCGGCCACGCGTCGTCGCTCCCGTCGTCAAAGGACATGTCAGCGTTGGAAGTCTGCGGATCATGCCCGGGCAGGGGCACGGATTCGTCAGGCGCGTTATCCTGCGCCTTGTCCACCGGGATCTTTGCATCGTGGCTACCCGAATCGCTCCACGCCGAGGCGAAATAGGGATCGTCGATCGGCGGGCCGATCTCGTCGGTCAGTTCGTAGTCGGCATCTTGCGGGGGCGGGGCGGGGCGCTTCTTCTCCTCGGCCACCTCGTCCGCGTCTTCGTCTTCGACGCCGCGCACCATGCCGAGCGCGGCGCGAATGTCGAGCGGCGCGCGCGCCTTTCTCTTGCGGGTCTTGCGCTCCGGTTCGGCGCTGGCTTCGATGGAGCGCGGGGCCTGCTCGTCATCGCTGCGCACACGGCTCGCGATGAACAGGCCCAGCAGCAGCCCCATGACGGCAGCGGCGGCGACAAAGACGATGCGCGTGTTCGGGCCGAACGGCGGTGCGCCGGAAAATGCCGCGTCGAACAATACCGGAGGCAGCAACAGGCAGCCGCCGCCGAACAGCGCGGCGAACCACAGGCCGACGATGACGACGAAGGCCGTGCTCTGCGTAAATCCGGCAGTTTTGCCGGTGTGTGTCTGTGCGGTGTGATCGCTCTCGGTCACCCTGCTTGTCCTCTATCGCGTGCCGCCCTGGCTGGCGCGGGCTCTCCCAGCGGGAACTGCCCACGCCGCGCCTTCGGGCGACCGATCCAAAGGCCTGCCTAGCAGGCGATGGTAAATGGCTTGATAACGCTGCGCATTTATCGCCCAGTCGCGTTCGAGCGCAACATACTTGCTGGCCCTTTTGCGGATCGCGGGCCATTCGTCCCGCCGATCGAGCATGTCGCCGAGTCCCGCCGCCAATGCGTGCGGATCGTCGGCGGGGAACAGCACCCCGGTCTGCCCGTGATCGATCAGCTCCTTGTGCCCGCCAACATCCGAGGCGGCGACGATTCGCCCCTGCGCCATTGCCTCCAGCGGCTTGAGCGGCGTGACCAGCTCGGTCAGCCGGCTGCGCTTGCGCGGGAAGGCGAGAATGTCGATCAGCGAATAGTAGTCGGCCACCTCGCTATGCGGGACGCGGCCTGCGAAAATGATCGAGTCGGCCGTGCTCGAGGCGTCCGCCTGTGCGCGCAGAGCGGCCTCGTCCGGCCCGCCGCCGACCAGCAGCAGGCGCGCATCCGGGTGGCGGCCTTGCAGCGCGGGCAGCGCCGCGATCAGATCGTCGAGACCTTCGTAGGGGTAGAAGCTGCCGATGAAGCCGATCACCGGGCCGTCGGTGAGGCCGAGTCGGTCGGCGAGTGCGGCATTGCGCGGCGCGGGATCGCCGAACTGGGTCAGGTCGACCGCATTGGGCGAGATGCCGATCTTGCCCGGCGGGAAACCGCGCGCGACCAGATCGCTGCGCAGCCCCTCGCAGATCGTGAATACCGCGTCCGCACGACCCACGACATGGTTTTCGAGCATCCGGGTCAGGCGATATTTGGCCGACCCTTCGCGCCCGGTCCCGTTGGAGACCGCTGCGTCTTCCCAGAAGGCGCGAATCTCGTACACCACCGGGATGCCCAGCTTCCTGCCCGCACTGACTGCGGCGAGGCCGCATAGCGCAGGCGAATGCGCGTGGAGCACATCGGGCTGCCATTCCTTTGCCAGCTGCACGATTGCGTCGGCCTGCGCCTGCACCTCGCGCCACTCGCCGATCAACGGCGGGCCGCCTGCCGCACCCTCGCTGCGATGAAAGGTGAGTCCTTCGCAGGTTTCTGCCTGCGGGCCGGCGGCGCTATGGCGCGGACCGGTGAGCCCGCGCACATCCAGCCCGGCCGCCAGCTGCGCGCGCATGATGGCGCGGGTGCGAAAGGCGTAGCCGCTGTGCAGCGGCAACGAGTGGTCGAGGACGTGAAGAACGCGCATGGCAGGCTGTGCCTAGCGCGGTGTCCTTAACGTCGCGTCAACTCGGCCCTGATAGCGCGGCTGCCAGATGGCCCGGAAACCTCCGTGCCCGCACCTGCGCGATGGAGCATTCACGCCGTGATCGATATGGCCGTCATCGTTTCGATCCACGCGCTGCTGCTGCTGGCGGCCTATCGGCTGATGCTGCGCGACGATCTCGATGAAGATCCGCCGTTCGATCAGGGAGGCACGGGCGGCGCGGCGGCATGACCGACCTGTTCCTCCTCGGCTTTTTCGGCCTTCTCCTGCTGTTCGGGCTCAAGCGCCCGTTCCTGTGGGTCTGCGCCTATCTTTATGTAGATATCCTCGCCCCCCAGAAGATGGGCTTCGGCATCATCACCAGCGTGCCGGTCTCGCTGATCGCCTTCGCGGCGGCCTTCGGTGGCTGGCTGCTGATGGACAAGAAGACGAAGCTCACCTTCACCTTTCGTCAGGGGCTGCTGGCGTTCCTGCTGGTGTGGAGCTGGTTCACGCTGCAGGGGGCCGAGTTTACCGAGCCCGCGCTCGCCAAGTGGGACTGGGTGTGGAAGACGCTGGTGTTCGCGATCTTCCTGCCGTTCACCGTCACCACCAGGCTGCGCTTCGAAGCCGCCGCGCTGGTCATGGTGCTGACGGCCGGGGCGATCATCATTTCCGGCGGGATCAAGACCGTGCTGGGCGGCGGCGGCTACGGCACGCTGTCGCTGTTCGTGAACGATAACAGCGGGATCTACGAGAGCTCCACCATCTCGACCGTGGCGATCGCGATCATTCCGCTGCTCTACTGGTTCACCCGCTACGGAACCATCTTTCCCCCCAGCCTGCCGGTCAAGATCTTCGCGGCCTGCCTGGCAGGGGCCTGCCTGCTGATCCCGATCGGGACCGAGGCGCGCACCGGCCTGTTGTGCATCGCGATGCTCGGCCTCCTGATCCTGCGCGAAAGCCGCCACAAGCTGCTGCTGGCAGTCGGCGGCGTGCTGCTGTGCGTCGCCGCCTTCCCGTTCCTGCCGCAATCCTATGCCGATCGCATGGCGACGATGATGACTGCGGAGGAGGACGAAAGCGCCTCGACCCGGATGGCGGTGTGGGAATGGACGATCGACTACGCGAAGGACCGGCCGCTGGGCGGCGGGTTCGAAGCCTATCGCGCCAACAGCTTCACTTACCGCATGCCGCAGACCTCGGGCGAAGGGAACATGACCACCACCCGATACGAAAAGGTGGTCGACGAGGGGCGCGCCTATCACTCGGCGATTTTCGAGATGCTCGGCGAACAGGGCTGGCCGGGGCTGATCGCCTGGCTGGGGCTGCAGGCGCTGGGCCTGTTGCAGATGGAACTGGTCCGGCGGCGCATGCGCAGGCGGGCCGATCCGCGTGTGGCCTGGCTTGGCCACCTCGCGATCGCGCTGCAATATGCGCAGCTGATCTATCTGGTCGGCGCGCTGTTCCAGGGCATCGCGTGGCAGCCCTTCATCATGATGCTGGCAGGGCTCCAGATCGCGCTGGCGATCTATGCGAAGCGCTATGATTCGCCGCAGGGCGCGACCGTGGGAGAGCGGCTGGCCGCACAGCGGCGCGCCGCCGCTCCCGATGCCGTAGCGACAGGCCCCGCTCCATTGCGCTAGCGCCCGGCATCCGGCATGGAGCGCGCACAAATCCACGCAAAGGAGAGGCGCGCATGAGCCCGCAGGATATCGCTGAAAAGGTCGGCGAACAGATCGGCACCAGCCCCTGGGTCGAGATCAGCCAGGAACGGATCAACCAGTTCGCCGAGGCGACCGGCGACCACCAGTTCATCCACGTGAACGAGGAAGCGGCCAAGATGACGCCGTTCGGCGGCACCATCGCGCACGGCTTCCTGACGCTGTCGATGATCCCCTACCTCAGCGCCGAAAGCGACCTGCCCAAGCCCGACGGGATCAAGATGGCCGTCAACTACGGCGGCAACAAGACGCGCTTCATCAACCCGGTGAAGAGCGGCAAGCGCATTCGCGGCCACTGGAAGCTGCTCGAAATGACCGAGAAGCGCCCCGGCCAGTGGCAGCAGACGGTCGAGATCACGATCGAGATCGAAGGCGAGGACAAGCCCGCCCTGATCTGCGAATGGATGACGATGTTCTTCGTCTAAATCCTTGGCGAGAGTCCCGGCGAAAGCTGGGACCTCACGCGATCAGGCAGCAAGAATTAAGAGGTCCCGGCTCTCGCTGGGACTCAGCAAGAGGACCCTTCCCATGACCCGTAGTGCAGTCATCGTTTCCACCGCACGCACCGCCATCGGCCGCGCCTACAAGGGCGGCTTCAACGACACCAAGGGCGCGACCCTTGGCTCGTACTCGCTTGCCCCCGCGATCGAGCGCGCCAAGATCGAAGCCGGCGAAATCAACGACGTTATCTGGGGCGCCGCGCTCCAGCAGGGTGCGCAGGCGGGTAACCTCGGTCGCCAGGTCGCGCTGCGCGCCGGCTGCCCGATTTCCGTTTCGGGCATGACCATCGACCGCCAGTGCTCGTCGGGCCTGATGGCGATCTCGACCGCTGCGAAGCAGATCATCGTCGACAACATGGATATCGTCGCGGGCGGCGGTCAGGAATCGATCAGCCTCGTCCAGACCCCCGAAATGCGTGTCATGCCTGATCCCGAGCTGATGGCGATGCACAACGCGGTCTACATGCCGATGCTGCAGACGGCTGAAACCGTCGCCAAGCGCTACGGCATCGACCGCGAAGCGCAGGACGAATACGCGCTCCGTTCGCAGCAGCGCACGGCGGCTGCGCAGGAAGCCGGCAAGTTCGACGACGAGATCGTGCCCGTCACCGTCACCATGAAGGTGAAGGACAAGGAAACCGGCGAGGTTTCCGACCAGGAAGTGACCGTCGCGAAGGATGAAGGCAACCGCCCCTCCACCACGCTGGAAGGCCTGCAGTCGCTCAACCCCGTGATGGGCTCTGGCAGCACGATCACCGCCGGTAACGCCAGCCAATTGTCCGACGGTTCGTCCGCCAGCATCCTGATGGAAGAAAAGCTCGCCGAAAAGCGCGGTCTGACCCCGCTTGGCCGTTATGTCGGCATGGCGGTTGCGGGCACCGAGCCCGACGAAATGGGCATCGGCCCGGTCTTCGCGATCCCCGCCGTGCTCGAACGCACCGGCCTGAAGATTAGCGATATCGGCCTGTGGGAGCTGAACGAAGCCTTCGCGGTGCAGGTGCTGTACTGCCGCGACAAGCTCGGCATCCCCGACGAAGACCTCAACGTCAACGGCGGCTCGATCTCGATCGGTCACCCCTACGGCATGACCGGCGCACGCTGCGTCGGCCACGCGCTGATCGAAGGCAAGCGTCGCGGTGCCAAATACGTCTGCGTCACCATGTGCGTCGGCGGCGGCATGGGCGCAGCAGGCATCTTCGAGGTCCTGTGACGCCTGCATAACGGAGACTGACATGGCTGGACGGTGGCCCGCGCTCGATTTCGAGGCCGAGAAATCGGTTTACGCCACCGTCCACGCCTATCTCCAGGTGATCGGCAAGCTGCCGACCCGTGCCCTGCCGTGGTGCAATCACAGCTGGCACCTCGCGATGCTGGTCACCCCGACCGGCTTTCGCATCTATCCGGTACAAGCCGATGCGGGCGAGGCCGAGATCCTGCTCGATTGCCTCGCCTCACGTCTCGTCCTGACGACATCCGACGGACGCGAGCGGGTGATGCCGCTGACCGGGCAGAGCGTGGCGGCCTTCCATTCCGAACTGACCGACACGCTGCGCGATGCAGGCATCGCCACGTCGATCGATGGCGGTCCCAACGAAGTCGAGGAACCGATTCCCTTCGCGCAGGACGATGCTCCGCGCGAGTGGGATGGCGACACGGTCCAGCGGCTCCACCGCGCCTTTTCCGATGCGGCGCGCGTGCTGTTCGAGTTCCGCACCGGCTTCGTCGGCAAGTCGAGCCCGGTCCATCTGTTCTGGGGCAGTTTCGATCTCGCCGTGACGCGCTTTTCGGGGCGCGAGGCACCGCTGCATCCGGGAGGCTTTCCCAATCTCCCCGACGCGGTCACCCGCGAAGCCTATAGCCACGAGGTCGCCAGCTTCGGCTTCTGGCCGGGCGGTGGCGGGGTCGAGGAAGCGGCGTTCTACGCCTATGGCTACCCCACGCCCGAAGGGCTGGACCAGGCTGGCATCGAACCTGCCGAAGCTTACTGGCACACCGATCTGGGCGAATTCGTGCTGCCCTACGCGGCGGTCCGCTCTGCCGACGATCCCGAGGCGGCGCTGCTGCGGTTCCTCGAAAGCGCCTACCGCGCGGTCGCCACGCGCGGCGAGTGGGATTGCGCTGCGCTCGACATCCCGGTCGGTCGGTTGGGCGAGCCCTATGATCTGGCGGCGCACCGGCGGCGCTGAACAACCCTTTGCGCGCGCGGCGTCGGCAAATGTGCTAGGCTGACCCCATGGGCATCATCGAACTTCTCGGTCTCGCAGGCAGTGTCAGCCTGCTGTCGGGCTGGCGGCTCTACGCCACGATCCTGATCACCGGGCTCGCCATGCGGACCGGATGGGTGCCGCTGCCCGAGCAGCTTCAGGTGCTCGACGTGCTCGCCAATCCGTGGGTGCTGGGCGTCGCAGGCGTCGGTGCGGTGATGGAATTCCTCGCCGACAAGGTCATGTGGCTCGATTCGACCTGGGATGCGGTCCATTCGCTGATCCGCCCGGTCGGGGGCGCGCTGCTGGCGCTGGCGATTGTCGATCCGTCCGATCCCACATGGCAGGTCATCGCCTTCCTGCTCGGCGGCGGGGCGGCGTTTGCCGCGCATGCGGGCAAGGCGAGCGCGCGCGCTGCGATCAACACCAGTCCCGAGCCGGTCAGCAATATCGTCGCCTCGACCGCAGAGGACGTCGCCACCGTCGGCCTGCTCGCGCTGGCCTTCGCCAATCCGGTGATCGCGGCGGTCATCGCCGCTGTGCTGCTGGTGCTCAGCATCGTGCTGATCGTGGTCGTGGGGCGAACCGTGAGGCGCGTCCTCAAGCGAACGCCGAAGCCCGACGGGGCCTAGCGCGCCTGACCTGCTGCGGCTGCAATCAGCCGTGTTCGGCCATGAATTCCTCAACCACCGGCGCGATCTTCGTGCGCCACTTGCTGCCGTTGAAGATGCCGTAATGCCCTGCGCCTTCGGCGAGGTAGTAACGCTTCTTCTTGTCCGACAGGTTGCGCGCCAGCGGCAGTGCGGCCTTGGTCTGGCCGATGCCCGAGATATCGTCGCGCTCACCCTCGACCGCGAGCAGCGCGGTCTGGGTAATGTCGCCCAGGTCGATCACCTTGCCGCGATGTTCCAGCTCGTTGTTCGGCAGCGAGTGCTTCTGGAACACTTCTTCTACCGTCTGGAGGTAGAATTCCGCAGTCATGTCGCAGACGCTGCGATATTCCTCGTAGAAATCCTTGGTCAGCTGGGCGCTTTCGTCCTCACCCGCGACCAGATGCTTGTACATCTCGTAATGCGAGAGGATGTGGCCGCCCAGGTTCATGCTCATGAAGCTCGCCAGCTGCATGAAGCCGGGATAGACGCGCCGCCCGCTGCCCGCGTATTGGGCGGGCACCGTGGCAATCACGTTCTGACGGAACCAGCTGAGCGGCCGCTTCATCGCCATGTCGTTGACCGTGGTCGGGCTTTCGCGCGTGTCGATCGGCCCGCCCATCATGGTCAACGTCTTGGGTGAGGCCTTGTCCTTCGCGCCGTTCATCAGCGCGGTCGCGGCGAGTGCGGGGACGGAGGGCTGGCATACCGCGACCACATGCGCGGCCTCGCCTTCGTTGCGCTGCGCGATCTCCTGCAGGAATTCCACGATGTAATCGATATAGTCGTCGAGGTCGAAGCGCCCTTCGGCGAGAGGGATGTCGCGCGCGTCGTGCCAGTCGGTGATGTAGACCTCGGCGTTTTCGACCATCCGTTCGACCGTGCCGCGCAGCAGCGTGGCGAAATGGCCGCTCATCGGGGCGACGATCAGGACTGCGGGCGCATCGTCGGGCAGGTTGGCGCGGCGGAAGCGCTTGAGGTCGCCGAAGGGGCGGTGCAGCACCAGCGTCTCGGACACCGGATCGGCCTTGCCCTTCACGGTGACGCTTTCGATGTCGAATTCGGGCTTGCCGCGGCGGATCGTGGCGTGCGCGAAAACTTCCAGCGCGGAACCGGCGATAGGTCCGATACCGGTATAGGCCATCGGGTTGCGCGGATTGCTCAGCAATTCGGAGCCGATCGAGGCCATCGCGCTGGCGCTGTTGAGCCAGGCGGCCTGCAGTTCATAGGCGTGGTAGAGCACGGGGGGCCTCTTAAATTCAGTGTCGGGGCAAAAATCGCCTCCGGGTTGGGCGGTAGCCTGCCCGGGTTCATGCCGTTGTGCAACGCACAATGTAATATAGGCAACGTACGAGGTGGATGAGGTGTCCATCGACCGTGGATTTCCCGCAGCCGGGCGGCTAGGCGGGAGCGCACATGGCTCGCGAAGATCAGACTCACAAAGGCCGGCGACGGCGGGGTGGCTTACCGGACGACGGGGCCGGCCCGCCCAAGGCCCGCTCGCTCGCCCCCTTGCGCATGGTCTATCGCGAGGCGGCACGCTACCCGCGTGAGATCGCCTTTGCCGCCGCCGCGCTGATCACCACCGCCGCTGCGACGCTGGCAATCCCCTGGCGGTTCAAGGTGATCGTCGACGATGCCTTCAGTGGCGGTGCGGGGGCGGAGCAGATCGCGCACGCCTTCGAATACCTGCTGATGATCGTCTTCGTGCTCGGGATCGGCACCGCGCTGCGGTTCTATTTCGTCAGCTGGCTGGGCGAGCGGGTGGTCGCCAATATCCGGCTGAAGGTGCAGGAAAACCTGCTGCGCCAGTCGCCGAGCTTCTACGAGGAAAACAGCCCGAAAGAGATTTCGAGCCGGATGACCTCGGACACCGCGATCATCGAGACGGTCGTGGGGACGACGGTCTCGGTCGCGCTGCGCAACAGCCTGACCGCGATCGGCGGCATCCTGTTTCTGCTCTATCTCGCGCCGTCGCTGACTTTGGGCTTGCTGATCGGTATTCCGCTGGTGCTTGCGCCGATCGTGTTCTTCGGGCGCAAGATCCGCACGGTCTCGCGCTCCAACCAGGACCGGGTCGCCGATGTCGGCGCCTACGTCACCGAAGTGCTGGGCGCGATGCCGATCGTCCAGAGTTTTGGTCAGGAAAAGCGCGAGAACAAGCGCTTCGCCGCCGTGGTCGAGCGGACTTTCGACAGTGCCAAGAGCCGCATCCTGCTGCGCGCGGCGATGACCTCCATCGTCATCGTGCTGATCTTCGGCGGGATCACGCTGGTGATGTGGCGCGGGGCCATCGCTGTGTCGGAAGGCGCCATCACCGGCGGCACGATCACCGCCTTCGTCATCACCGGCGGGCTGGTTGCGGGCGCGTTCGGGTCGCTGACCGAGGTTTATGGCGATCTGCTGCGCGGTGCAGGCGCGGCGGACCGGCTGGCCGAGCTGCTGCAGGCAGAGCCGGCCATCGCCCCGCCGCCCAAACCGCAGCCGCTGCCCGTGCCCGCGCGTGGCAGCCTGTCGTTCCGCAATGTCAGCTTCACCTATCCCAGCCGCCCCGGCGAGGTCGTGATCGACGACCTGACGCTGGAGATCGAGCCGGGCGAAACCGTCGCGCTGGTCGGCCCTTCGGGGGCGGGCAAGTCGACGCTCTTCATGCTCGCCCAGCGGTTCTACGACCCGGACGAGGGCACGATCCGGCTCGATGGGATTGCCTTGCCGAGCGCCGACCCGGCCGAAATCCGTGAGCGGATGGCCTTCGTCCCGCAGATCGGCACGCTGTTTTCCGGCAATGCGCGCGACAACCTGCGCTACGGTCGATGGGATGCGAGCGACGAGGAAATCTGGGAGGCCGCGCGTCTCGCCAATGCGGCCGACTTCATCGAAGCGCTGCCGCAGGGGCTCGACACCAATCTGGGCGAGGATGGCACGCGCCTGTCCGGCGGGCAGCAGCAGCGACTCGCGATCGCCCGCGCAATCCTGCGCGATTCGCCGATCCTGTTGCTCGACGAGGCGACCAGCGCGCTCGACGCGCAGAGCGAGCGGCTGGTGCAGGAAGCGCTCGGCCACGTGATGCGCGGGCGGACCACGCTGGTCATCGCGCACCGCCTCGCCACCGTGCGCGAGGCGGACCGGATCGTGGTGATGGACGGTGGCCGGATCGTGCAGCAGGGCACCCATTCCGAACTGGTCGCACGCGGCGGGCTCTATGCGCAGCTCGCCAAGCTGCAATTCGATGCACCGCGCAGTGGAGCCGTGTGATCCGCTCAATCGACCAGCGACACACTCCGCCCGACGAGCGTCGCTGTGCCTGGCCCGCATGGGCGTATGACGGCACCATGCGCAATCCGTCGTTCATCGCGGGCGGCGATAGAAGCAAATCTTTGAACAAGGGGCATAATCATGATCCGAACCTTCCTAGCCACCGCTAGCGTCGCCGCGCTGGCGATCGCCGCGCCCGCCGCCGCCCATGAGGGCGACGCGCCCGACGGTATCGAGATGCTGTTGCAGGACGATGGCTCGAGCGAGGGCGAAACCGCCACGCCGACCATGAGCTTCGGCGAATGGGGCGTCGATACCTCGCTGCTGTCCGACACGATCGAGCCGGGCGACGACTTCTTCGCCTACGTCAACCAGAAGTGGCTCGATGCAAACCCGCTGCCGCCCGAATACAGTCGCTTCGGCGCGTTCAACCTGCTGCGCGAGAAATCGACCAGCGATGTGAACACGCTGGTCGACAGCTTGCTCGAGAAGCCCGCCGCTCAGCTGACCTCGGACGAGAAGCGCATCGTCGACGCCTATAATTCCTATGCCGACACCGACGCGATCAATGCCGCCGGTCTCGCGCCGGCGCAGCCTTTTCTCGACAAGATCCGCGATGCGGGCACGCTGGCGGAGCTCGCCACGCTGTGGGGGACCCCGGGCTATTCCTCGCCGATGGGCGGCGGCGTCAGCGTCGATTCGAAAGAGCCGACCCGCTATTCGGTCTATGTCGGATCGGGTGGCCTGGGCCTGCCGGACCGCGACTACTACCTCGACGAGACGGACAAGGGCCGCGAGATCCAGGCCAAGTATCGCGAATACCTGACCTTCCTGCTGAAAGAGGCAGGCTATGACGACCCCGCCGCGATGGCCCAGTCGGTCTACAACTTCGAAGACAGCATCGCCCGCAAGGTCTCCTGGGACCGCGCGACGCGCCGCAACCGCGACCTGACCTACAACGCGCTGACGCCCGACGAACTGGGCGCGCTGGCCGGTGGCTTCCCGCTGACCGCGCTGCTCACCGCGAGCGGCTTTGCCGATACCGACCGCTTCATCGTCGGCGACCTTCCGCCCAGCCTCGAGCAGGCGAAGGAGCTCGGCCTGACGGACGATACGCTCGACAAGATCGGTGGCGGCACGCCCGCGCTGATGGAGCTGGCGGTGAACACCCCGGTCGAGGTGCTGCAGGCCTGGACGATCAAGGAATTCCTCGAAAACAACGCTTCGGTCCTGCCGACGCGCTTCGACGATGCGGATTTCGCGTTCTACGGCAAGGTGCTGCAGGGCACGCCCGAACAGCGCCCGCGCTGGAAGCGTGCGATCGACGAGACCGAAGGCCTGCTCGGCGAGCTGCTCGGCAAGTCCTACGTCGCGGAGTACTTCCCGGCGGAGAACAAGGCCGCGATGGAAGAACTGGTGGCCAACCTGCGCGTCGCGCTGCGCCAGTCGATCGGTGAGATCGACTGGATGGGCGAGGCGACCAAGGAAGAAGCGCTCGACAAGCTCGACAGCTTCGATCCCAAGATCGGCTACCGCGACAATCTTGAAACCTATCAGGGCCTGACCATCACCCCGGGCGATCCGATCGCCAACCGGATGGCCGCAGCCCGCTGGCAGTGGAAGGACAACCTTTCCAAGCTGGGCGGCCCGATCGACCGGACCGAGTGGTTCATGCTGCCCCAGACGGTTAACGCCTACTACAACTCGACCAAGAACGAGATCGTCTTCCCCGCAGCGATCCTGCAGCAGCCGTTCTTCGCGCTGAGCAATGATCCGGCCGTGAACTACGGCGGGATCGGCGGAGTCATCGGGCACGAGATGGGCCACGGCTTCGACGATCAGGGCTCCAAGTCCGACGGCACCGGCATGCTGCGCAACTGGTGGACCGACGC
Organism: Erythrobacter sp. YJ-T3-07; assembly: GCF_015999305.1. Lineage (NCBI taxonomy): Bacteria > Pseudomonadati > Pseudomonadota > Alphaproteobacteria > Sphingomonadales > Erythrobacteraceae > Erythrobacter > Erythrobacter sp. YJ-T3-07. Next base: position 474,883 of record NZ_JAEAGP010000001.1, read on the forward strand.
CGACCGCGCCGCGTTCGACAAGCTGGGCGATGCGCTGGTCGCGCAGTACAACAGCTACTGCCCGCTCGACGATGGGGAAACCTGCGTGAACGGGCGCCTGACGCTGGGCGAGAATATCGGCGATCTCGGCGGGCTCAGCCTCGCCTACCGCGCCTACAAGCTCAGCCTCAATGGCAAGGAAGACAAGGTGATCGACGGGCTGACCGGCGACCAGCGCTTCTTCCTCGCCTGGGCGCAGGTGTGGCGCAGCCAGCAGCGCGAGGAGGCGGCCCGCACCCGCCTGCTGACCGATCCGCACAGCCCGGAAGAGTTCCGGGTCAACGGGATCGTGCGCAACATGGATGCGTGGTACGACGCGTTCAACGTGACCCCGCAGGACGATCTGTACCTGCCGCCCGAAGAGCGGATCCGGATCTGGTAAGCGGGCATAAGCCTGTCATCCTGACACTGTGGGGCCGCGCGAGCTTGACTTGCGCGGCCCCTTGTCTTTGAGCGTGCGGCCATGGACACCATCGTAACCGCGATCCTGCTCGGCATCCTCGAAGGGCTGACCGAGTTCCTGCCGGTCTCCTCGACCGGTCACCTGATCCTTGCGCAGGCGTGGTTCGGCTACGACCCGGCGCTGTGGCGGCAGTACAACATCATCATCCAGCTGGGCGCGATCCTCGCGGTGGTGGTGACCTATTTCAAAACCTTCTGGACCATGGGCACCGGGTTGCTGCGCGGAGAGCGCAAGGCGTTTCTGTTCGTGCGCAACATCCTGCTCGCCTTCCTGCCCGCAGCGGTGATCGGCCTGCTGATCCTCGACGTGATCGACGCGATGCTGGAAAGCCCCGCCGTGGTCGCGACCGCGCTGATCGTGGGCGGGATCGCGATCCTTGTGCTCGAGAAGGCCATTCCCACCCGCGAGGAGCAGGGGGTCGAAGCACTGTCCTGGAAGACGGCGATCGCCATCGGCTTCGTCCAGTGCCTTGCGATGATCCCCGGCACCAGCCGCTCCGGCGCGACCATCATGGGCGCGCTGGCGATGGGCGTGGGGCGCAAGACCGCGGCCGAATTCTCGTTCTTCCTCGCGGTGCCGACCATGCTCGGCGCCTCGGTGGTCAAGATTGTTCAGGAGCCCGAGCTGCTCGCCGGGACCGCCACGATCGGCTGGACGCATATCGCGCTGGGCTTCTTCGCCAGCTTCCTGGTTGCGCTGGTCGTGGTGCGCGCCTTTGTCGCCTACGTCAGCAAGCGCGGCTTCGCGCCCTTCGCCTGGTATCGGATTCTGATCGGTTCGGTCACGCTGATCTGGCTCTTCGCATTCTAGCCAACGAAGGGCTTGTCCTTGTCCCCGGCCACCGGATTGGCAGCTTTGCTGCGGGCGTTGGGGTAAACGGGCGGGAACCAAGCCCGGGTTCACCTGTTCGACAAAAGTGAAGAAACATAACTTTTGTTGAATCGAGCGATGGGCTTTTTGATCCTCATCTGTAGCGGCGGCGTCATCGGCTGGATCGTCGCGCTTGTCACCGGTGCCGATGATGCCCGCTCGGCATGGCTGCGAATCGCGCTGGGGGCAGGGGCTACGGTGGTGTCCGGAATGGCCGTCAGCGACGCCTCGCTGATCGAGTCGCTGGGGGCCAATGCGTTGCTCGTGGCGCTCGCTATAGGCTTGGCAGTGCTCGCAATTGTGTCATTTGCGGCCTCGCACGCCCGCCGCTAATCCGCAGAAAACTGCATATCCCATCCTGATTGAGGCAAATTCAGGGTATCCGTGTGGCGAAAACGTGGCTATGCGGAACTCCCACTCAATCTAGGGGAAGAATCATGAAGAAGACTTTCAAAGCCGCTCTGATCGCGTCGACCGTCGTTCTGGGCCTGGGCGTTGCTGCTTGCGGCGAAACCGCTGAAGACACCACCACCGAAGACACCGCCGCTGAAGACGCGATGGCGACCGACGCCGCCGACGATGCGATGGCTGAAGACGCGATGGCGACCGAAGCGACCGACGACGCGATGGCTGAAGACACCATGGCGACCGACGCCGCTGACGAAGCGACCGCCGAAGAAGAAACCACCGACGAAACCGCAGCTGCCGAGTAATCGCAGCTCATCCGTCGGATGATTTTCGACCGGCCCCGAAGCAATTCGGGGCCGGTTTTTGTTTGTCCGAAAGGTGCCCGCGCCGGGTGCGGGCGGGCAGAGCGCTAGACGGGCCGTGCGCTGCTGCCGCGCCCGCCACGCAGCAGGTATTCCTGCGTGCCGACATTGACCACATTGTCCACGTCGATCACCGCCGAATTGGCGTAGGTGAAGGACGGCGGCAGCTTCTGGTAGAGCGTCTCGAAATCGCGCTCCACCGTCTTGCGGTACAGATCCTCGAAGCTTTCGATCACGAAATAGGTCGGCTGCAGGTCCGAGATCACATAATCGGTCCGCATCACGCGATCGACGTTGAGCATGATCCGGTTGGGGCTCTTCGCCTCGACAGAGAACACAGCCTCGGTCGGGCCTGAAAGAATCCCGGCGCCATAGGCCCGCAGATCCTTGCCGCCTTCCATGATCAGCCCGAACTCGACCGTGTACCAGTACAGCGCGCCGAGTGCCTTCAGGCGGTTATGCTTCATCGCGCGCCAGCCCGCGCGGCCATATTCCTGCATGTAATCGGCGAAGACCGGGTTGGTCAGCATCGGCACGTGGCCGAAAACATCGTGGAACACGTCGGGTTCCTGGATGTAGTCGAAGGTTTCGCGCGTGCGGATGAAATTGCCTGCGGGGAAGCGCCGGTTGGCGAGGTGCCAGAAGAAGATGTGATCGGGGATCAGCATCGGCACGGGCACCACGCTCCACCCGGTCAGCTTGTTCAGCGACTCGGACAGCTCGCCGAACTCGGGCACTCCGCCCGCGCCCAGATCGAGTCGCTCCAGCCCTTCGAGAAAAGCGGTCGCCGCGCGTCCCGGGAGGATTTCCATCTGGCGGGCGAACAGATCGTCCCAGATCCGGTCGTCTTCGCTGTCGTACTCGGTCTGCTTGGGCTCCAGCCAGTCTTCCCCGACATGCGCCGGCCGCTTGAGCGGCGCGGTGAATACGTCGTCGGGCATGACGGGTATCTGCGAAAAATCGGGCTTGCGTTCGAGTACTGCTTCCATGCCTGCGCAGATAGCACTTCGCGGGTAACGAAACAATTTATGCCGATTTTAACGACGAACCGCCCGAAAATTAGCGGCTGGCGTGCGCCGTAGTCAGCACCGCGCCTGCATCATTGAGGGCGGCGAGTTCCAGCGTATCGCCCTGCTCGCGAACGGCAAGGTGCAGCGTGTCGCCCACGATCGCGGGCGAACGGGCGGAGAAACCGAAGGAGCCGACCGGTCCCGCGACCTCTGCTGCCAGCTGAAGCAGCAGAGTCGCGAGCAGCGGCCCGTGGACCACTGGCCCGCGATAGCGCTCCATCTCGCGCGCATAGGGCGCATCGTAATGAATCCGGTGCGTGTTGAAGGTGAGTGCGGAGAAGCGGAACAGCAGCGCTTCGGATGGCACCATCGTCTGCACCCGGTCCCACGCCTGGGGATCGAACAGCTTTTCGCCCACCACAGGCGGCACCAGCGGTGCGTCGGGCGCGGCGGCCTCGCGATAGACCAGCGTCTGCCGCTCGCGGATCGCGGGCTCGCCATTGGCCGCGATCTCGTGCTCCAGCTCCAGGAAGGCGAGGCGGCCGCTGCGGCCTTCCTTTTCCGAAAGGCTGACCACGCGGCTGAGCTTGTCGATCCGGTCGCCCAGCATCAACGGGCGCACGAACGCGATCTCGCTGCCCGCCCACATGCGCCGGGGCAGGTCGATCGGTGGGTAGAGGCTTGCCGGGTCGTCTGACCTTGCGGGATGCCCGTCCTCGCCCAGCATCGCGGTCGGCGCCTGCGGCGTGCACAGGGCGAAGTGGATGCCCTGCGGCAACGCAGCACCCTCCGGCGCGCTCAGGTCGAGCGTTGCGAGCCAGTGTGCGGCGAGCGATTCGTCGAGGCGTTCGGCAGCGCGCGCCTCGCGCCCGATCCAGTCCGACCAGTCGGTGGCCATCAGGCGGCGCGTTCGAACAGCGCGGCGAGGCCCTGTCCGCCGCCGATGCACATCGTCTCGAGCGCGAAGCGCCCCTCGCGCCGGTGCAGTTCGTGCGCCATGTCCGCGAGGATGCGCACGCCGGTCGCGCCGATCGGGTGGCCGAGCGAGATGCCCGATCCGTTGACGTTGAGCATGTCGCGGCGGCTGTCGTCTTCGCTCCAGCCCCAGCCCTTGAGCACGGCGAGCACCTGCGGCGCGAAGGCCTCGTTCAGTTCGACCAGATCGATATCGTCCCACCCCTTGCCGGTGCGTGCGAACAGGCGCTCTGTGGCGGGTACGGGGCCGATGCCCATCCGCGCCGGATCGCACCCGGCGGCGGCCCAGCTGTCGAACCACAGCAGCGGTTCGAGGCCGAGTTCGTCCAGCTTGTCCTCCGCGACCACCAGGCACGCGGCGGCGGCATCGTTCTGCTGGCTGGCATTGCCCGCGGTGACGATCCCGCCCTTCTCGATCGCGCGCAAGCCACCGAGCGTCTCCATGGAGGCGTCGGGCCGGAAGCCCTCGTCGCGGTCGAACCGGATCGGATCCTTGCGCCGCTGCGGCACGTCGACCGGTACCAGCTGCGCATCGAACTTGCCCGCGTCCCACGCAGCAGTGGCCTTCTGGTGCGAGGCGACCGCGTATTCATCCGCCGCCTCGCGGCTGATGTCGTAGTCCTTGGCAAGGTTTTCCGCCGTCTCGATCATGCCGGAGATCACGCCGAACCGCTCGATCGGCTGGCTCATCAGCCGACCGCGCGTCAGCCGGTCGTAGAGCGAGAGGTCGCCCATCTTCGCACCGTGGCGCGCCTTGGTGGTGTAATGCTCGACATTGGACATCGACTCGACACCGCCCGCCAGCACGCAGTCCGCCGCGCCGGTCTGGACCATCATCGCCGCCTCGATCACCGCCTGAAGGCCCGATCCGCAACGCCGGTCCAGCTGGAAGCCGGGCGTCTCGATCGGCAGACCTGCCGCGAGCCACGACCAGCGCCCGATCGCGGGCGCTTCGCCGCTGCCATAGCCCTGCGCGAACACCACGTCGTCCACCCGCGACGGATCGACGCCCGAGCGCTCGACCAGCGCCTTGATGATGATCGCGGCGAGCGGACCTGCCTCCAGCGAGGTCAGCGTGCCGAGGAAGCGCCCGACCGGCGTGCGCAGCGGGGAGACGATCGCGGCGCGGCGCAGTTCGCTCATGCCTGGCCCTCGGCGGCGAAGTTGCGCAGCATGTTCTTGGCGATCACCAGCTGCATGATCTGGCTGGTGCCTTCGTAGATGCGGTAGATGCGGCTGTCGCGGAAGAACCTCTCGGCCTCGTATTCCGCCAGATAGCCCGCGCCGCCATGGATCTGCACGCAGCGGTCGGCCACGCGCCCGCACATTTCGGAGGCGAACAGCTTGGTGCTGGCCGCAGGCAGCAGCGAGGGCTCGCCCGCGTCGACCTTCGCACAGGCATCCTTGAGCATGCATTCGGCGGCGTAGATTTCCGACTCGCTATCCGCCAGCATCGCCTGGATCAGCTGGAACTGACTGATCGGCTCGCCGAACGCCTTGCGCTCCAGCGCGTATTTCATCGCCGTGTCGAGGATGCGGCGCGCATAGCCCGCGCTTGCCGCAGCGACCGAAAGGCGCCCATTGTCGAGGCTCATCATCGCGGTGCGGAAGCCCTGGCCTTCCTCGCCGCCGAGCAGCGCATCGCCATCGACATGCACATCGTCGAGATAGATGTCGGCGATCTGGCTACCTTCCTGGCCCATCTTCTTGTCGGGCTTGCCCACGGTGACGCCCGCCTTTTCCATATCGACGAGGAAGGCGGAAACATGCGCGTTCTTGGGCAGCGGTTCCTTGCTGGTGCGCGCCATGATCAGGCCCAGCTTCGCGAAGGGCGCGTTGGTGATGTAGCGTTTGGAGCCGTTGAGCCGATAGCCGTTGCCATCCTTTACCGCAGTGGTCTGCATTGCGGCGGAATCGGAGCCGCTGCCGGGCTCGGTCAGGCCGAAACAGGCGATTTCGCCAGCCGCCAGCCGCGGCAGCCACTCGGCCTTCTGCGCTTCTGTGCCCGACTTCTTCAGCGCGGTGCACACCATGCCGAGGTTGATCGAGGTGATCGAACGATAAGCGGGCAGCGCGTAGGACAGCACGCGGATCGTCTCGACATATTGCGAGGTGTTCATTCCTGCGCCGCCGTATTCCTCCGGCATGGTCAGGCCGAACAGGCCCATCTCGCGCATCTCGTCGAGAATCTCTTCGGGAATCGCGTTCGCCGCGATCACGTCCTTCTCAGCAGGAATCAGCCGTTCGTGCACGTAGCGCCACAGCTGCTCGATAAACTGGTCGAAGACCTCGGCATCCATTCCCGACATGATCATCCCTTATATTTTTATCGCGGCAGAAAGCGGGGGCGACCCGAAATGCGGGCCGCCCCGGGCCATACTCAGTTTTCGGTCTTCATGTTGTCCAATTCAGCCTGGATGTCGGCGGCAGCCGCTTCGGCAGCCTCGGCATCGCTCTGCATCTTCTCGCGATCGGCCTCGGCGCGTTCTTCGGCGGTCGGGCCTTCACCGGCCGGCGCGGGCGGCGGCGCTTCGGGCATGGCCGAGTCGTCTTCGATCGGTTCGTCGGCGACGCCGTCCATCGCGTCGTCGGCGACGACCTCGACATCCTCGGCGACGACTTCATCGCTCGCGTCGTTCGAATCGCCACAGGCGGCCAGCGCCAGCGCGCTCGCGCCGGTCACCACAGCCAGCCCCATTCGGGTCGTGAATTTCATGTGTGGATCCTCCGTTGGAATATGCCGCGCGGGGCGGCAGGCTTGCGCCGCGCGCGCTGGCGCAAACTAAGCAGAGGTGCGCGCCCGGGGCAAAGGGAAATGAGGGCCGTTCAGCAGACAAAGGCTTTGCGGCTTGTTAACCATTCCATCCTACGCCTGTCGCTCATGACCTACGATAGCGACCGCATCAGCACACCTTTCGTCGACCGGCCCGTGCTTGGCCGACCGTCGATGTTGCTGGCCGCGCTGGTCGCGGCGGCGGCGATCGCGCTGATCCCGCTGGCGGCGCTGATGGCGCAGCCGGTGCCCGCGCCCTTCGTCGTGGTCGAAACCAATCGTGGCTACCCCACCTTGCAGGCCGCCGTCGATGCGATCGGATCGGGCGAGGGCAGCATCGCCATCGCGCCGGGCACCTATCGCCAGTGCGCGGTGCAGCAGGCGGGAAGGATCGCCTACCTCGCGACCGAGCCGGGCAGCGCGGAGTTCACCGGCGCCGCGTGCGAAGGCAAGGCGGCGCTGGTCCTGCGCGGCACCGAGGCGAGCGTTTCGGGCCTGATCTTCAGTAATATCGCGGTCGCGGACGGCAATGGCGCGGGGATCCGCCAGGAAGCGGGCACGCTGACCGTGGCCAACTCCTGGTTCCGCGATAGCCAGCAGGGCATCCTCACCAGCCATGACGACCAGATGCGGCTGGTGGTCGACCGTTCCACCTTCACCCGGCTGGGCACCTGCGAGAATTCGGGCGGCTGCGCCCATTCGATCTATACCGGCGATATCGGCCACCTGCGGGTGACCCGCAGCCGGTTCGAACAGGGCACCGGGGGCCATTACGTGAAGGCGCGCGCGGCGATGGTCGAGATCGCGGCCTCCAGCTTCGACGATTCGAACGGCCGGGCCACCAACTACATGATCGACCTGCCGCAGGGTGCGCGGGGGCAGATCACCAATAACTGGTTCGTCCAGGGCGAGGACAAGGAGAACTACTCCGCGTTCATCGCAGTGGGTGCCGAAGAGCAAACCCATAGTTCAGACGGGCTGGTAATCGCGGGCAACGATGCGCGTTTCGTGCCTTCGCTGTCGCGCGAGTCGGCCTTCGTGGCAGACTGGACCGGGGCAAATCTCCGGATCGACGACAACCGGCTGGGTGCCGGCCTCACGCCCTTCCAGCGGCGCTAGAGTTTCCCTGGCATCTCGCCGAAGGCCGGCGCGTAAGTCACCGTGCCCTTGGGGCGCGGGCCTTCTGCCAGCATGCGGACCTGAAAGAACTCCGGCGCAACCCCCGGCAGGATAAGGTCCGGGTCGGGATGGAGCCCGAAGCGGGCGTAGTAACCCGGATCGCCAACCAGCACGATGCCCTTGGCACCGATCTCCGTCAGCCAGACGATGCTCTGGGTCGCAAGCTGCGCACCGATCCCCGTGCGCTGCCGCGTCGGCATCACCGCGATCGGCCCGGCTGCGTACCAGCCCTGCGTCCCGTCCGAGATCGTGACCGGCGAGAACGCGAGGTGGCCGATCACCGCCTCGTCCATATTGGTCGCCACCAGCGACAGCGCCAGGTCTCCGTCCCGGCGCAGCGCGTCGACGATCTCCGGCTCGTTACCCCGCGGCCGCTGCGCCCGCGCAAAGGCTGCGCGGGAGAGGGCTCGGATCGCCGGGATGTCTTTTTCGACCTCTTCCCGGATGGTCGGCAACCTCATGGCAAAAGGTGGCCGGAACGATCGCGTTTGGTCGCGAGATAGCGTGTGTTGTGGGGGTTGATGCCCGCGCTCAAGGGAACCCTTTCGACGATGGTGATGCCTGATTCGGCCAGCGCGGTAACCTTCGCCGGGTTGTTGGTCAGCAGACGTATGCGTGGAATCCCCAGTAGTGAAAGCATGCGTCCCGCAATGGGAAAGTCTCGCGCTTCGTCGGGCAGGCCTAGCCGGAGGTTCGCCTCGACCGTGTCGTGCCCCTGATCCTGCAACTGGTATGCGCGCAGCTTGTTGATGAGGCCGATGCCGCGCCCTTCCTGCCGGAGGTAGAGCACCACGCCATAGCCGCCGCCTTCCGCCTCCTGCGCAAAAGTGGCGAGCGCGGCATCGAGCTGCGGGCCGCAATCGCACTTGAGGCTGCCGAACACGTCGCCGGTCAGGCATTCGGAGTGCAGGCGCACAAGCGGCACCTGATCGGCGTTCTGCCGCCCGATAATCAGCGCGGCATGTTCGCGCAGGTCGGCGGGCGAGCGGAACACCGCGATCTCGGCCTGTTCGGCCGCAGCGGTCGGCAGGCGGGAGCGTGCCGCGATCCGCAGCGTATCGGGCGCGGCGAATGCGGCAAGATCGGCGCTTGTTACATCGAGCGGTTCTTCGCACGGTGCCGGGTCGATCATGAAGGCGGGCAGCACGCCTGCGCGCCGGGCGATCTCGAGCGCGGTCGCGGGCCACTGGGCCTCGGGCAGGGCAACCGCGCGGAACGGGCCCTTCATCGGGTTGGCGAGGTCGAGCGCCGGGTCCGCCACCGCGCGCGCAAGATCGAGCGTGAAGCGTTCGCTCCCCTCGATCAGTACCGGTGCGTGGGGGACGGCGGCTTCACGCTGGTTGGCCAGCTTGAGCGTCTGCGCGCGCGCCGCGGCGATCAGCATCCGGGCGCCGCTCGCATCGGGCTCTGCCGCAGTCTCGACCGGCAGCAGTACGGGGCCGCCATCCACGCGGATCGGCCAGCCATGGCGCAGGGCATCGATCGCCTGCGCCAGCGCGCGGGCGCTGCCGCCTGCGCCCTGCGCGCTCAGAGCTCGAACTCCGTGGTCAGTGGGACATGGTCCGAAGGCCGCTCCCAATTGCGCGCTTCCTCCAGAATGCTGTGCCGCGTGGCCTGCTTCGCAAGATCGGGGCTGGCCCACATGTGGTCGAGCCGACGGCCCTTGTCGTTGGTCTGCCAGTTGCGATTGCGATAGCTCCACCAGCTGTAATAGCGCTCCGGCGCAGGCACATGCTCGCGCCCGATATCGGTCCACCCGTGCGCGTCCATGAAGCGTTGCAGCGCCTCGACCTCGATCGGCGTGTGGCTGACCACCTTCAGCAGTTGCTTGTGGCTCCACACATCGCTTTCGAGCGGGGCGATGTTGAAGTCGCCGACGATCAGCGTGGGCTGGTCGATCGTGTCCGCCCAGCGCGCCATGCGTTCGAGAAAATCGAGCTTCTGGCCGAACTTCGCGTTCACCTCCCGGTCGGGAACGTCGCCGCCGGCGGGGACGTAGACGTTCTCGATCACCATGCCGTGATGCGCGGGATCGGTCAGTTGCACGCCGATATGACGCGCCTCGCCATTATCCTGCCAGTCGTAGCGGGAGATTTCCCTGAACGGCAGGCGGCTCACCGTGGCGACGCCATGATAGCCCTTCTGCCCGTGGATCGCGATGTGATCATAGCCGAGATCGCGGAACGCCTTGGCAGGGAACTGCTCCTCGACGCACTTGATCTCCTGCAGGCACAGCACGTCGGGGGCGTGCTGGGTGAGAAACTGCTCGACCAGCGGCATGCGCAGGCGGACCGAGTTGATATTCCAGGTGGTGACAGAAACCATGGCGGCGGACTTAGGCGCGGGGTCGGGCCCCCGCAAGCCGCACGAATCACAAGCGCCAGCCGGTCGCACGCTTGTCTCATTCCTCGGCGAGGGGCATGGGAACGCCGATTCGGCCATTCGTTTCAGCCATTCGCTTGAGGGAGCCTGCCATGATCCGCCATTCCGCCCGCCCGCACCGGCGCTGGGCCGCCGCCCTTGCGCTGATCGCGCTGCCGCTGACGGCGTGCAGCTCGACCACCAATTATTACGGCGCGGACCCGGCGGTGCAGTCCGCCGCGCCTGTGGCGCAGGGCCAGGTAGCGCAGGGCAAGGCGAAGAACGTGATCCTGTTCGTCGGTGACGGGATGGGCATCTCCACGATCACCGCCGCGCGCATTCTGGATGGCCAACAAAGGGGCGAAACGGGCGAGGAGAATTCGCTCAGCTTCGAAAAGTTCGACAATGTCGCGCTGGTCAAGACCTACAACACCGACGCGCAGGTCGCCGACAGTGCGGGCACCGCGTCCGCGCTCAACACCGGCACGAAAACGCGGATCGGCGTGATCAACACCGCGCCCGACGTGCCGCGCGGCGATTGCGCGGCAGCGCAGGGCCACGGGATGCAGACGGTCGCGCAGGACGCGCTCGAGCATGGCAAGGCGGTCGGCATTGTCAGCACCGCGCGGCTGACCCATGCGACTCCGGCGGCGGTTTACGGCCACAACCCGGATCGCAACTGGGAGTCCGACGCTGACATGCCCGCTCCGCAGCAAGCGCTCGGGTGCACCGACTTCGCGCAGCAGCTGGTCGAATTCCCGTTCGACCTCGCGCTGGGCGGCGGATCGCGCAAGTTCCTGGGCACCGGTCAAGGCGGCGAGCGCAAGGACGCCGGGGCCAACCTGCCCGCCGAATGGGCTGCGCGCACGGGCGGCACCTTCGTGGCCGATACGCAGGCGATGCGCAAAGCACCGCTCGACAAGCCGGTTCTGGGCCTCTTTTCGCCGAGCCACATGACCTACCAGCTCGACCGCAAGCCCGATACGAGCGAACCGACCCTGACCGAGATGACCGCCGAGGCCCTCCGCCGCCTGTCGGATGATCCCTCGGGCTATTATCTGATGGTCGAGGGTGGCCGGATCGACCATGGCCACCACGCGGGCAAGGCCGGCTACGCGCTGGAGGAGACGATCGAGTTCGCCCGCGCGATCCAGTACGCGGTCGACAATACCGACCCGGAAGAGACGCTGATCCTGGTCACCGCCGATCACAGCCACGTGTTCACGATCGCAGGCTATCCCAAGCGCGGCAATCCGATCCTCGGCCTGGTCCATCCGCCCGCCAGCGGGGACGAGGACCATCCCGGCGCAGCCAATGACGCGGCGGTGATCGCAGGCGACGGACAGCCTTACACCACGCTCGGCTACGCCAATGGCCCGGGAGCGGTGAAGGGAGAGCGCGGCGAGCCGGAGACGGGCGCGCAGGCGCAGCAGCAGTCGCTGGTCCCGCTCGGCTCCGAAACCCATGGGGGCGAGGATGTCGCGCTGTTCGCCACCGGCCCGGGATCGCAGCGGGTCCACGGGGTGATCGAGCAGAACGTGGTCGCGCAGATCATGCGCAAGGCATTCGGCTGGGAGGAGTGAGTCTTTTTCGCTCGCGGTGAGTGCGCTGGCGCGCACCACCTCCGCGGGGGCGACCTACCGGTCGGCGGCGGGTCGGCCTTGCCCTCGCCTTCGGCTCGCGTCTGGACCTGATTCGCTGGGGCGGCGCGTGCCGCTGCCCACTGCCGGGTGTTGGAGGCGCAGAAAACCCCCGCGCCGGGGGCTGTGGCACGGGGGTTCCTTACGCGCGTTCGTCACGCTTGCGACAAGGCCTGTGTTTGAAGGGAACCGCGGGGCAACAGGGGGGAAACCCGCTGGTTCATCAGGCCTTGCAAGAATGAAACTAGGTCCCCCAGCCTTGCTTGCCCATGAACGTGACTGTCATTCCATCGCTCATACGGGGCATCGCTCGACGAACGGTTTACCGGGGGCGACGGGATGCGCGGCGCGGGTCCTTATAGGTGAACGTGGAGTCGCTCACCGACACGCCGTATCGCTGATTCGCCAGCCGCACGGTGGTGCGATTGTTCTGCGCATCGAGCGAGACCCAGTTGGTCAGCTCCCACCCGCCCGGCGCACCGGCCTTGCGCACGAAGATCAGCGTGATGACGCCGTATTCGGGCTTCTTGGGATCGCGCACCTCGACCGAGAGCACATCGGGATTGCCGGTATTGCGCAGCTTGCCGTATTTCTTGACGTCGCGATTGGGGTCCAGCAGCGCGCCCAGCGGCGAATTGCTGATCGGCCAGCGCTGCACCTGGTTGACCTCGTAATCGATCATGGTCAGCGATTTGCCGTTGGACACGATCAGCAGCGGCACGTCCTTCGAATATTCGAAGCGAATCTTGCCCGGCCGCTTGAGCGTCATGGTCCCGCGAACGGTCTGGCCGCTGCGGTCGGTCTGGGTGAAGCTGGCGCGCATCGTACTGATGCCGCGCAGCGCCGCGACCGCATCGTCCAGCGAGCCGCCCGCCTGCGCAAGCGCAGGGGCGGGCAGGGCGATGGTCGTTGCGGCGATCGGCGCACCGGCGATCAAGGCGATGCTGGCAAGCCCGGCGAGCGGGCGGCGAAGTATTTTGTGAGTGGTCGTCATGACGGCCTCCGTAATGGTCTCGGAGTGAACCGCGCGTGAGCGTGCCGGTTCCGGCATTGTCAGACGAATCGGTAAAGGGAGGCCGCGAGCGGCTTCCCCACTCTTACTTGATCTTCGCTTCCTTGAACTCGACGTGCTTGCGCACGACCGGGTCGTATTTGCGGAAGGTCATCTTCTCGGTGATGTTCCGCGGATTCTTCTTCGTCACGTAGTAGAAGCCGGTGTCCGCGGTCGACACGAGCTTGATCTTGACGGTCGTCGGCTTCGCCATAACTCAATCCTGCCAGTTCAAAGGCCCGGCCATCGGTGGTTTGCCCCAAAGGGGCGTCACGATGTGCATCGGGTGAAAAAACAACAGGCGGCGCACGCGGCACCGCCCGATCGCACGCGCTATTGGCCGCGAGACCCGGAAAAGTCAAGCAAGCAGTCGCACTACCAGTCGCTGCGGCTGGGCTTTCCTCGATTGGCTTTCACCGTGCCGCGCGCCTTCTTCTGCTTGAGCCGCTGGGTCTTGCCCACGCGGTTGAGCCGGGTCTTGGCCCTTTGCTTGGGTCGATGATGCGCCTCGCGCAGCAGTTCCTCCAGCTTTTCGCGCGCCAGCGCCCGATTCGCTTCCTGCGTGCGGTGCTCCCGCGCGACGATCAGGATGTCGCCCGAATCGGTCAGCCGGCTGCCCGCGACCTCGCCCAGCCGCCGGAACGCGAAGGGGGAGAGGCGCAGCTTGTAGACGTTGACCCGCAGCTGCACCTCGGTGGCAACCTTGTTGGCGTTCTGCCCGCCCGGCCCGGACCCGGCGACGAAGCGTTCCTCCACCAGCGCATGCGCGCGCGAGATCAGGTCGTCAGGGAGCATCCGTGCCGTCCTGGCCGAAGCCAAGCGCCTGGAAATCCGCCGGGAGCGGGCTGGTCGCGGCGATATCCGTCTTGCCCTCGCGCTCGACCGTCAGCGCGCTGGCGTGGAGCATCGTGCGCGGTGCGCCCTGCTTGGTGCCGTAGACCGGGTCGCCGACCAGCGCGATGCCGATCCCGCTCGCCGCGTGGACGCGAATCTGGTGCGTGCGCCCGGTCGCGGGGCGAAACTCGACCAGAGCGCGGCCCTCGTGCGTTGCGACCACCCGCCATGCGGTGACCGAAGGCTTGCCCTTCTTCGCCGGGATCATCCGCCAGCCCTTTTCCGCGCTGCTGATCTTGGACAGCGCCAGCTCGATCACGCCTTCTTCCTGCGCAGGAATTCCCGCGAGGATGCCGTGATAGACCTTGGTCACCTGCTGCGCCTCGAATGCGGCAGAAAAGCGTTTGTGCGCCTTGGTATTGCGCGCGAGCAGCAGGCATCCGCTGGTGTCGGTATCGAGCCGGTGGACCGCGCTCGGCGGGCGCTGGAAGCCCAGTTTGAGCTGCTCCAGATAATCGTCAAGGCACGGCCCGCCCTTGCGCGGGCGGTCGATCGACAGGCCTGCGGGCTTGTCGATCACCAGTGCCTCGCCGTCTTCGTAGAGGATCGGGATGGTCGTATCGGTCATGTGAAATTGGAGCTTTTTATATGAGTCTTGCGCGCATCAACCCGCGCACGGCGTTGCCGATCCAGAACCCGTTTTCGAGGTCGTCCAGCGTGAGTTCGGCCTCAACTGCGCGGCCTTCGGCAATCAGCGAATCGCGCAGCACGCCGGGCAGCAGCCCGAGCGCGAGCGGCGGGGTGATGAGCGTGCCTTCGCGCTCGACGAACACGCTGGTCCAGCTGCCTTCGGTAACCAGCCCGTCGTCCCGCACCAGCAGCGCCTCGTGCGCGTCCAGATCCTGCGCGGCGGCCAGCGCATCGGCGTAGAACCCGCGGTCGGTGGTCTTGTGGCGCAGCCGCCAGTCGCCGGGATCGACCGGCAGGGGCAGGGCGATGCAATCGAGCGGTTCGCTCGGCGTGACGGGCAGCGGCGAAACCTCGATCGCGGTCGTGCCGGAACGCGCGCAGACGAGCCGCACGCGCGCGGGATCGGCGAGGTCGAAGCACAGCGCCTGGATCTGGTTGCGCGCGGCGTGCCGGTCGAACGCGAAGCCCAGCTCGCTCGCGCTGGCGGAAATCCGCGCCAGATGCCCTTCGAGCAGGGGCACGCCTTCTTCGGGGTCGAACCGCATCGTCTCGATCAGGTCGAAGGCGGGCGCGCGCGATTCGGGGCTGCTGGCGCGCGCGAAGCCCGCCTTGATCTGCGCCTCGCGCCACTCGCCCAGCGAATCGCTGTCCGCGACGATCCCTGCGCCCACGCCCAGCACGGCGGTGCCGTGGCCATTCTCGGTCGGGGTCAGGCGCAGCGTGCGGATCGCGACGTTGAAGCTGGCGCTGCCATCGGCATCGAACGCGCCGATCGCGCCGCAATAGGGCCCGCGCGCATCGCGCTCCAGCCGGTCGATGATCTCCATCGCGCGGATCTTGGGCGCGCCGGTGATCGATCCGCTAGGGAACAGCGCCGCGACGATCTGCGCAAGGCCCGTACCCGGCTTCATCTGCGCATGCACCGTGCTCACCATCTGGTGCACGGTGGGGAAGCTTTCGACCTTGAACGGCTCATCGACCCGTACCGATCCGGGCGCGGCGATGCGCGAGAGATCGTTGCGCATGAGGTCGACGATCATCAGGTTTTCGGCGCGGTCCTTCTCCGAGGCGGCCAGCTCTGTCGCCGCCGCCTCATCCGCCTGCGCATCCTCATGCCGGGGGCGGGTGCCCTTCATCGGGCGCGCGGTCAGGCCACCATCGGCCAGTTCGAAGAACAGTTCGGGCGAGAGACTGACCACCGCATGGCTGCCATCCCACACCACGCCGCCGTGCCCGGCGCTGGAGGCCTTGCGCAGGCTGGCATAGAGCGCCAGCGGATCGCCGCGGAATGCGCCGGTCAGCGGCAGGGTGAGGTTCGCCTGATAGATGTCGCCCGCTGCGATATTCTCCTGCAACGCGGCGAAGCGCTCCTGCCATTCGCCGGGAGAGATTGCCGGGTCGAGCGGGCCCAGCGTGGCGGGGCCGGGCGCGCGCTGGGCCAGCCAGTCGCCGACCGCTTCCGCCGCGATTCTCTGTTCGGTGTCGAAGAGCCCCAGCCACACTAGCGGCCCTGCCGCCCCCGTGCGCGCGTCGGCCAGCGGCTGCAGCTTCGGCTCCAGCGCCAGCCCCGCCTCGTAGGCGAGGTAGCCTGCCAGCGTGCCGCCGCGTGTGCCTTGCGCGGCCTGTGCCGCCGCCAGCGTCGTTTCGACCTCATCCGGGCGCAGCGCGCGGAACACCTCGACCGGTCGCTCGAACAGGCGTGCGCCGCCATCATGCGCAGGGCGCGCATCGTCGAGCAGGATGAAGGGGTCCGCCGTTGCCATTCGTGATCCGCTCTATCGAAGCGACCGCGAATTGGAACCACCTTGACGCTTCGCAGGTGCCCGGCGAAGACCGTCGAACGATTGTGAGAGAAGGGTGTCGGCGGCGTGAGCACGATTTTTCTGGGGCGCAACCAGGATGGTGAGGCGCAGGAGCTGCGGCTCGACCGCGCCAACCGCCACGGGCTGATCGCGGGCGCGACCGGCACGGGCAAGACGGTGACGTTGCAGGGCCTGGCGGAAAGCTTCTCCGCTGCGGGCGTGCCGGTGTTCGTCGCGGACGTGAAGGGCGACCTTGCAGGGCTTGCGGTGCCGGGCTCGGCCAAGTTTAAGCACGCCGACAAGCTGGAGGGCCGTGCCGCCGAGCTGGGGATGGACGATTATGCCTATGCCGATTTCCCGGTGATCTTCTGGGACCTGTTCGGCGAGCAGGGGCACCCGGTGCGCACCACGATCTCCGAAATGGGGCCGTTGCTGCTCGCGCGCCTGCTCGATCTTAACGAAACGCAGGAGGGCGTGCTCCAGATCGTCTTCCGCCACGCGGACGATAATGGCCTGCTGCTGCTCGATTTCGAGGATCTGCGCAGCCTGCTCGCGTGGGCGGCGGACCATACCGACGAAGTCTCGGGCGAATATGGCCGTGTCACCAAGGCCTCCATCGGCGCGATCCAGCGCGCGCTGCTGACCTTCGAGAGCGAGGGGGCCGACAAATTCTTCGGCGAGCCTGCGCTGGAGGTGGACGACCTGTTCCGCGTCGATGCCAGCGGGCGCGGGTTCATCAGCATCCTTGCCGCCGACAAGCTGATGCGCAGCCCCAAGCTTTACGCGACCTACCTGTTCTGGCTGCTCGCCGAACTGTTCGAAACGCTGCCCGAGGTGGGCGACCCGGAAAAGCCCAAGCTCGTGTTCTTCTTCGACGAAGCGCACCTGCTGTTCGACGACACGCCCAAGGCGTTTCAGGACACCATCGAGACGGTCGTGCGCCTGATCCGCTCCAAGGGCGTCGGCGTGTTCTTCGTCACCCAGAACCCGATCGACATTCCCGATGCGGTGGGCGGACAGATCGGCAACCGCGTGCAGCACGCGCTGCGCGCCTTCACCCCGCGCGACCAGAAGGCGATCAAGGCGGCCGCCCAGACCTTCCGGATCAACGCCGATCTCGACGTGGCGCAGGCGATTACCGAGCTGAAGACGGGCGAGGCGCTTGTCTCCACGCTGGGCGAGGATGGCGCGCCTTCGGTCGTCCAGCGCACGCTGATCAAGCCGCCGCAGAGCCGCCTCGGTCCGCTGTCGGCGGGCGAGCGTGCGGTGATTCTCGGCGCGAGCCCGCAGGCGGGCAAGTACGATACGCCGGTGGATCGCGAGAGTGCGGCGGAAGTGATCGCGCAGAAGATGGTGGATGCCGCCGAGACCGCCGCCGAGGTCGAGGAGAAGGGCGAAGCCGAGGTGCGCAAGCGGGAGCGCAAGAGCACCAGTATCTGGGGCAAGGCGATCTCGCGCGGCACCAAGGTTGCGGCGGGCTCTGCCGCAGGAATGGCCGCGCGCACCGTGCTGGGCAAGAAGTCGCGCGCCAATCCAATGGCCTCGGGCGTCACCTCGGCTGCGGGTTCGATCGCGACCGATCTGGCAGGGCCGGTGGTCGGCAGCTTCGTGCGCAACCTCGTCGGCGGGTTGATGCGTTAGGTATCGCGGAACCCTACTAAACCACCAAAGGCAGCCGCATTTCGGCGCGCAGGCCGCCTTGCGTGCGGTTGGCCAGACGCAGTTCTCCGCCATGTTCGGCGAGGATTGCGCGGGTCAGCGTGAGGCCGAGCCCGGCGCCGCCGGTCCCGCGATTGCGGCTCGCCTCGCCCCGCCGGAACGGTTCGAGCATCGCGGCCATGTCTGCGGGTGGGATGCCTGGCCCTTCGTCCTCCACCGCGATCACCGCCGCAGCGCCCTCGCGGGTGAGCGAGACCTGCGCGGTGCCGCCGTAGCGCAGCGCATTCTCGATCAGGTTGCGCAGCGCGCGGCGCAGCCAGGTGACCTGCACCGGGGCGACGATCCGATCGGTGTGCGCGATGGCGACGGGCCGGTCCATATCCTCGAATTCCTCGACCACGCTTTCGACCAGCGCGGCAAGCTGGGTCGCCTCCGGAGGGTCTTTCGCGCGCCCGATGCGCGCGAGCGAGAGGATATCGTCGAGCGAGCGGCGCAGATCCTCGATCACTTCGGCCATGCGCGCGCGCTGGGTCTCGTCCGCAACCGATTCGATCCGCACGCGCAGCGCCGCGAGCGGCGTCTTGAGGTCGTGCCCGATCGCGCCGAGCATCACGTCCTTCTCGTCCAGCAGCGCGGCGATCCGGTGTTCGAGCAGGTTGTGCGCCGCGATCAGGCGGCTGACATCCTCCGGTCCACGTTCGGGGAGCGGTTCGCGCGCCTCGTGCGTGCGGGCGAAGCTTTCGACGCGCTCGGTCAGGCGGGCGAGCGGCTGGGTGATCCGGCGCAGCACCAGGTAGGTCGCGGCCAGCAGCACCAGGAACAGCAGCACGGTCTGCGCCGCGATCAGCCACAGCACGCCCGCTTCCAGCGGGGGGCGCAGTGCGCGGGCCACGATCCAGCGGGTCTCGCCCGGCAAGCGCAGCGCGGCGACCATCACCTCGCGCTGGTCGAGGCCATCGCTCCAGCGGGCGCGGAAGCGCGGAAAGTCCTGCGCCACCGATGCGATCAGCGGATCGTCCGCCACCGGGCGCATCGCGACCACGAGCTCCTCCGCAGCGACGCCTTGCCGTGCCAGTATCTCGCGCAACTGCGCCTCCTCGTCCGGTGCGCGCAGCTCGCCGGGAAGGAGTGGCGAAGCATCGGCAATCACGCCGGAGAGGCGCGGGGGAAGGCCGCGTCGTCGCTCACCGCTGCCGCGACTTATCTCGAGTCGCGCGTCAGGCTCTGCGCGGCGCAGCGCGCGGCGGATGTCGCGCGGCGAATCGGTATCGCGGTTGACCATCCGCAGCAGGTGGAACGCGGCGGCATTGACGGTCGCCGCATCGCGCCGGTCCTGTGCCGCGCGGTACAGCAGCAGGCCCGAAACCGCCTGCCCGATCAGCAGGGTGACCGCGATCGCGAGCAGGCTCTGGCCCAGCAGGCTTTTCGGGAAGAAGCGCGCCAATGGTTTCAGCCCGGCACCCGGGTGACATCGGCGGCGAAGCGATAGCCTCCGCCGCGCACGGTCTGGATGAAATGCGGGTTCTTGCTGTCGTCCTCGATCTTGCGGCGCAGGCGCGAAACCTGGTTGTCGACCGCTCGATCGAACAGGTGCGCCTCGCGCCCCTGCACCATGTCGAGCAGGCGATCACGGTCGAGCACCGCGCGCGGGTGGTCGAGGAAGGCGCGCAGCATGCGGAATTCTGCGGTCGAGATCGGGATCACCGCGCCCTCGGGATCGGTCAGCCGCTGCTTGAGCGGATCGAGCCGCCAGCCTTCGAAGAGGTAATGCGCGTCCTCGCTCTCGTCACCGGCAGCGGCGCGGCCCGCGCGGCGCAGGACCGAGCGGATGCGCGCGACCAGCTCGCGCGGCTCGAAAGGCTTGGTCACGTAATCGTCCGCGCCGATTTCCAGCCCGACGATCCGGTCGGTCGCCTCGCCCATCGCGGTCAGCAGGATGGTGGGGAGGTTCTGCGTTTC
This sequence comes from Erythrobacter sp. YJ-T3-07, assembly GCF_015999305.1. Taxonomy (NCBI): domain Bacteria; kingdom Pseudomonadati; phylum Pseudomonadota; class Alphaproteobacteria; order Sphingomonadales; family Erythrobacteraceae; genus Erythrobacter; species Erythrobacter sp. YJ-T3-07. The sequence continues at coordinate 494,958 of NZ_JAEAGP010000001.1, forward strand.
GATCAGGTGGCGGGTCAGCGAGAGGCCGTCCTCGCCCGGCATCATGATGTCGACTAGCGCGAGGTCGGCCTTCTTCTCGCGCAAAATGCTGCGCGCGCTCGCCGCGCTGTCCGCCTCCAGCACCACGAACCCCTGACCGACGAGGTAGTCGACCAAGGGTTCGCGCAAGGTGCGCTCGTCGTCGACGAGCAGGATGGTGACGGCCGTGTCGGCTGCGTGCGCGGCCATCGTCATAGGGTTACTGGCCCGCACGCTCGGCGCGGCGCGCTTCGCGGCGCTCGGCCATCTGGGCGCGCATCGCTTCGTGAGCGGCCTTGCGTTCGGCCTGGGTCACGGTGCCGTCGCTGTTCGCATCGGCGCGGTCGAACCGGGCCAGCGCATGGGCCTGGAACTCCTGCAGCGTCAGGCGACCATCGCCATTGGTGTCGGCCTTGGCCATCATGCCGCCGCCGCGATGCTTGCCGCGCATCCCGCGGTGATGCTTGCCGCGTGCCCGACGTTCGCCGGCTTCGGCGCTTTGCCCGCGTTCGGCCATGCGCTCGGCGCGCCGTTCCTGCCGGGCTTCACGCGCGGCTTCGCGTTCGGCCTTGCTGATTGCGCCGTTGCCGTCGGTGTCGAGGCGGGCGATCCGCTGTTTGCGGCGCAGCTCACGGTCGGCGAGATCGAGCACGCCGTCCTTGTTCAGGTCCATCTTCTGGAAGCGCTCGGCAGCCTTCTGGGAGACTTCGGTACGGGTCATCGGGCCGGGGTTGCGGTCGCCGGGTTGGGCCAGCGCGGCGGTGCCTGCCAGCAGCGAAATGCCTGCGAGGGCGAGAATGGGGGTTTTCATCTGGGGTGCTCCTGTTGGTGGAAGAGCTGCGAGACGGGCAGGGGGAGGGGGGGGGGGGGAGATCGAAAACCCGCCTCGCAGCTCATGACACCTCTTCTACCCGCGCATTGTCGCGCCGGTTTGCCACGAACCGGCCGCTTTGTAACGAATTGTCGCAGAATCAGTGCCCCGTTCACCCGGGTGCAATGGAGCGGGGCAGGGGCGAGGGCACCGCTCTTGCAGGCGCGCTCAGCGCGGGCGGTGCAGCCTGCCTTCGCCAGGAGTGATGAACAGCGCACCCGCCTCTGCCACGACATCGGCGGCGGTGCGCTGCGCATAATCCTCGTACCAGTCCGTCCCGATGAAGGGCGGCTACGCCAGTACAGTCGCCCCCAGGCCGAGATGGACCGGGTTTTCGGACAGGTTTCGTGCCCTAGCCATCTGCTGGGGTCATGCAGAAGGCATTGAGCTTGTTGCCGTCGCGGTCACGGAAATAGGAGGCGTAGAACACCAGCCCGTTCTCGTCCGCATCGCCGCGCGGTCCGGGCGCGCCCTCGTCGGTGCCGCCATTGGCCAGCGCGATTTCGTGCAGGCGGTGGACCTGTTGCTTATCCTTCGCCTCGAACGCGACCATCGTGCCGTTGCCGACGGTCGCTTCGTTGCCGTCGAAAGGCTTGGTTAGCGCGACACCTGCCGCGCCGCCGGGTTCACCCCAGGCGATGTACATGTCGAAGTCCATCATCCGGCCGACGCCCATCTCCTTCGCGATGGCATCGTAGAAGGGCGCATTGCCCTGCAGGTCGTTGGTGCCCAGCGTGACGTAACCGATCATCGTCCTGTCTCCCGAGTAGCGACCCTCAGGACTGGAACATTGCGGGAACGCAGGCCGATTCGCAAGCCGCCTTCAGAGCGGCTGGGTGTGCCGCTCCAGCCAGTCCGCACCCTGTCCGTCGAGACGGGGCGCGAGAATTTCGCGGCAGCACGCGTGGTAGTGGTCGACCCAGTCGCGCTCTTCGGGGGTCAGCAGGTCGACATCGATCAGCGCGCGGTCGATCGGCACCCAGGTCAGGTTCTCGAACCCGAGCCACGTGCCCTCGTCGGCGTTCTCGATCTGCCGTTCCTCGATCAGGATCAGGTTCTCGATCCGGATGCCGAATTCGCCTGCCTTGTAATAGCCGGGCTCGTTCGAGCAGATCATTCCGGCGGCGAGCGGTTCCATCGTGCCGCCCTGAGATCCGGTGGTCTTGGCGATCCGTTGCGGGCCCTCGTGCACGCCGAGCGCGCTGCCGACGCCGTGGCCGGTGCCGTGCGCGTAGTCGCAGCCAACTTCCCAAAGGTGCATGCGCGCCAGCGTATCGAGCTGGCCGCCGGTGGTTCCTTCGGGGAAGATCGCGCGGGCGATGGCGATGTGGCCCTTGAGAACCCGGGTGAAGCGGTCCTTCATCTCCGCAGTGGGCTGCGCCTTGCCGTCGGCACTGCCGACCCACACGGTGCGGGTGATGTCGGTCGTCCCTGCGCCGCCGTCGCCGATATACTGGCCACCCGAATCGCACAGGAAGATGCTGCCCGGCGGGATGGTGATGTTGCTGTCCTCATCGACCTTGTAGTGCGGCAGCGCGGCGTGGCCCGCTGCGGCGGAGATGGTATCGAACGAGGTATCCTTCAGCCCGCCGTCGACGCTGCGGAATTCGAGCAGCTTGGCCGCGGCGGTCAGTTCGTCGATTTTGCCCGAGGGTGCCTCGGCTTCGATCCAGGCGAGGAAGCGCGATACCGCCGCGCCATCGCGCGCCTGCGCATCGCGGTGGCCGTCGACCTCGGCCTCGTTCTTGATCGCGCGTGGCAGGATCGTGGGGTCGCGGGTTTCGACCACCTTTGCGCCGCCCTCTTCCAGCGCCTGCGCAATCGCAGCGACGCCGTATTCCGGGTCGAGCGCAATCCGCTTGCCCTTGAATGCACCCAGCGCGCCTTCGAATTCACTGCGCGGACGGATGGTGACGGCATTGCCCAGATGCTGCTTCATCTCGGGCGAAACCTTGGCCTCGTCGATGAACAGCTGCGCGGTGCCGTTCTGGTCGACCAGCGCGAAGGCCATTGCCACGGGGGTATGCGCGATGTCGGCCCCGCGAATATTGAATGCCCACCCGACCGAATCGAGCGCGCTCAACACCACGCCGTCGAGCTTCTCCTTCGTCAGCCAGTCGGCGATCGCGGCGCGCTTTTCCTGCGCATTGCGGCCTGCATGCGTGTCTTCGTGGATCCGTGCGGGCGCATCGCTCTGCGCGGGCTGGTCCTGCCACACCGCGTCGATAGGATTGCCGTCCACCGCGACCAGCTGCGCGCCGACCTTTTCCAGTGCAGCGCTGGTCGAGCGGACCCAGCCCGGCGTCGCAAGCCACGCGTCGTAGCCGATCTTGGCGCCTTCCCCGGCATTCTCGGCGAGCCAGTTCGCCGGATTGTCCTTGGGCACGCCGCGATATTCGAACAGGCGTTCTTCAACCTGGTCGCGCACCTGCACGGTGTAGCGCCCGTCGACGAAGATCGCCGCCTTGTTCTGGAGCACCGCCGCGCTGCCCGCAGAGCCGCCGAAACCGGTCAGCCAGCGCAGCCGCTGCGCATCCTCGCCGACATATTCGCTCATGTGCGCGTCGGCGATGGGGACGACGAAACCGTCCAGACCCCGCCGCTTGAGTTCCTCGCGCAGGGCGGAGAGTCGGGCTTCGTGGGTCTGCATCAGCATTTTGTCGATCCTGTCGTTCTAGTGTCTGGCTCTGCCCCCGATCTGGGGTCATACCCCAGCAACGCAAGGCTTTCAAAGCCGTGAGCCATCGCGCACAGGGGGACCGACACCAATGAGCAAGCTTTTTACCGCCGCAATCGCCTTGACCGCGCTCTCCCTGCCGGTCGGCGCAGTGGCGCAATCCAATGGAGCCGATACCAGCGTGAGCGATAATTCGAGCGAACAGGCGCCTACTTCTCCCCCCGTGGCGGAGCGGCGCGATTACAGTTTCACCACCCACGGGATCACGCTCTCCGATCCCTATCACTGGCTGAAGGACCCGTCCTACCCGACCGTCGATGACGAGGACGTGCTCGCCTACGTCAAGGCGGAGAACGCCTGGTTCGAAGCGCAGATGGCGCCGCACAAGCAACTGGTCGACACGCTGTTCGAAGAGATGAAGGGCCGCATCAAGGAAGACGATTCCACGGTCCCTCAGAAGGATGGCGACTGGCTCTACTGGTCCGAATTCGAAGAGGGCAAGGAATACCGCCTGCACTACCGCAAGCCGGTTGGCGGAGGCGAAGCACAGTTGCTGCTGGACGAGAACCAGCTGGCAGAGGGCAAGGATTACTTCCGTCTCGGCTCGTTCTCGATCAGCAAGAGCGGGCGCTTCCTTGCCTATTCGGCGGACGACAACGGGTCCGAGCGCTACACCGCGCGGATCAAGGATCTCGCGACGGGCGAACTGCTCCCCGACGAGCTGACCAACCTGCGCGGCGGCCTGACCTGGGTCGCGAACGACAGCGCGCTCGTCTACGGCCCGTCGACCGAGGAATGGCGCACGCTCGAAGCCAAGCTGCACGTGATCGGCATGCCGGTTGCGAGCGACGTGACGCTCTACAAGGAAGCGGATGAAAGCTTCAGTGTCGGCACCGGGCTGAGCGCGCAGGAAGACTGGCTGATCATCGCCACCGGCGACAACGAGACGAGCGAAATCCGCCTGGTCAGCGCCGACAATCCGACCGGGGAGCAGATTCTGGTCAAGCCGCGTCAGAAGGGCGTTGAGTACGACGTCGATGTGCGGGACGGCACGCTGTTCGTCCACACCAACGACGATCACATCAACTTCCGCCTCGCGACCGCGCCGCTTGCCAACCCCGGCGAGTGGGAAACGCTGATCGGCGGCGCCGACGAATTCTACCTGACCGATTTCGAACTGTTCAAGGATTTCTACGTCACCGAAGGGCGCGAGAACGGCCTCGATCAGGTCGAAATCCGTTACTACGACGATCCGGAGCATTCGACCTATATCGACTTCCCCGAAGCGAGCTACACCACCGGGCTGTCGAACAATCCCGAATACGATGTGCAGAAGCTGCGCCTGTCGTACCAGAGCATGGTCACGCCCGGTTCGGTCTACGATTACGACGTGAAGACGGGCGCGCTGGAACTCCTCAAGCAGCAGGAAATCCCCAGCGGCTACGACGCAACGCTCTACAAGACCGAGCGGCTGACGATCACCGCGCGCGACGGCACGCAGGTTCCGGTCAGCGTGGTGATGCGCAAGGATCGCCCGGCAGGGGCCGGCCCGCTGCACCTCTATGCCTATGGCGCCTATGGTTATGCGGTGCCGCCGGGCTTCTCGACCAGCCGCCTGAGCCTGGTCGATCGCGGCATGGCCTACGCCATCGCGCATATCCGTGGCGGCGACGATCTGGGCCGCCGCTGGTACCTGCAGGGCAAGCTGAACGAGCGGACCAACACGTTCGAAGACTTCGTCGACGTGGCCAAGGGCCTGATCGACGCAGGCTACACGAGCAAGGGCCAGATCAGCGCCAGCGGCGGCAGCGCCGGGGGCGAGCTGATGGGTGTGGTGGTCAACACCGATCCCGACCTGTGGGGCGCGGTGGTCGCCGATGTGCCCTTCGTCGACGTGCTCAACACCATGCTCGATAAGGATCTGCCGCTCACGCCCGGCGAATGGCCCGAATGGGGCAATCCGATCGAGAGCAAGCAGGCCTTTGCCTACATGCTCAGCTATTCGCCTTACGATCAGGTCGTCGCGCAGGATTATCCGCCGCTGATGGTCACCGCCGGCCTCAACGATCCGCGCGTGACCTATTGGGAGCCCGCCAAGTGGGTCGCCAAGCTGCGCGCGACCAAGACCGACAATAACACGCTGCTGCTCAAGACCAACATGGGTGCGGGCCACGGTGGCAAGTCCGGACGCTTCGCCTCGCTGTACGAAACGGCGGAGGAATTCGCCTTCATCCTGACCCAGCTGGGCGTGGTCGAGGGTGAGTAACATGACGCGGATGCTGGTTGTCGTCGGCGCGCTGATCGCGCTGCTGTTCCCCACCGTCGCCACCGCGCAGGAGGCCGCAGAGCCGGCCGTGCGGGTCGAGGTGCTGCACGACGCGGGGGGATGGACCGCGACGTTCCATTTCCCGGGCGACGCGCAGGGCTGGGCCTTCCCCCGCTCCAACCGTGCGCGGCGGCAGGACACGGGCTGGCGCGAATTGAGCTGGACGGTGGAGACCGACGGCGTTTCGCTCCAGCGGATCGACGAGACCGACGTGCTGCTGGCCGATGATGGCGGGGCGCTGCCGCACGAGGTGACCGTGCGCTTCGTGCCCTTCGCCGACGATCTGATGGCCGATTACGACCCCGCCTTGCAGTTCACCGACGGCACACTGGCGCTGTTCACCGGCCACTTCTCGGGTCTCCCGTGGCTGCGCGATACGCAGGAGATGGCCGAAGATGGTCCGGTCGTGGAGATGATCTTCCGCGATGCGGACGGCCCGCTGCTGTACAAGGGCCTGCCCTACGACAGCGCGACCACGCGCGACGATTCCACCTACGTGGTCTTCGGCGATCCGCAGCCGATCAGCACCGATCACCTGACCGCAATCATCGACCCGCAGACGCCCGCCTGGCTGCGGCGCGAGATGCTCGACTTCCTGCCGCAGACCTTCGCGATCTATGCCGACCGGCTGGGCGAGCGGGCGGGCGGCGGCAAGCCGATGGTGCTGTCCAGCTGGGCAGGGCCGACGCCGGAGCTGTACAGCCAGGGCGGAAGCGTGCTTCCGGGCCTGCTGACCGTGCGGCTGGAGGGCGAGGGACTGGTGACTGAGAGCACGCAGGCCCTGCAGGGGATGCGCTGGTTCATCGCCCACGAAGGCGCGCATTTCTGGCTCGGCCAGACGGTTGGATACGAAACCGATGCCGATGCCTGGATCATGGAGGGCGGGGCTGACCTGCTCGCCTTCCGGCTGATCGAGCGGATCGACCCCGATTACGACGCCGGCACGACGCTCGCGAACAAGTGGCAGACCTGCCTCGCGCTGTCGGTCGACAAGCCGCTGGCCGGAGCGAGCGAGCGCCGCGATTACGACGCCAATTACGCCTGCGGCACAGTGCTCGGCATGATCGCCGAAGGCGCGGCGCAGGCAAACGGCGGGCGCGACTTTTTCGATTTCATCGCCGCACTGGTCGCGGCCAACCGCGAGGATGCGGGCGGCGACGGTGTCGTCTCGTTCGACGACTGGCTCGGCCAGCTGGTCGCGGAGAGTGGCGATGAGGAGCTGGCGGCGCAGGTGAAGGCCTTCGTCTATCAGGGCACCGAGGATCCGCAGGGCGATCTGTGCGCGATGCTCGCCCGGGTGGACCGCGCAGCCCCGGGATGCGCGGCGGTGGCCGACTGAGCGGTGGATCGGCGCGCGCTGCGCTTCTATGGGACCGGCTGAGACCAGAACCCTCCAGCCTTAGCGAGCCCCTCATGACCCAGCGCGCCACCCCCATCCGCAACGTCGTCCTCGATGTCGGCAACGTGATTGTCCGGTGGGAGCCGCAGACGATCGTCGAGCTCGCCTTCGGTCACGACCTGCCCGCCGGGATCACCAGCCAGGACCTGTTCGGCGGGGACATCTTCCGCGCGCTCAACCGCGGCGCGATGAGCCTGACCGAAACGCAGCGCATGTTCGGCGAGCGTCACGGGTTCGACCGCAAGACCTGCGACCGGCTGGTCTCCGCGCTGTTCGAAAGCCTCGTCCTGATCGAGGAGACGCCCAAGCTGATGCGCCGCCTCAAGGCGAGCGGATATGGCATCTATGCGATCACCGACAATGTGCACGAGATCGTCGCCTACCTGCGCGGGCGCTACGATTTCTGGCCCTTGTTCGACGGCGCGTGCGTCTCCGCCGATCACTCCACGCTCAAACCCGATCCGCGCATGTATACCTGGCTGACCGAGACCTACGATCTGGTGCCGGAGGAATGCGTGTTCTTCGACGACCTGCCCAAGAACGTGGCGGGCGCGAAGGCGGTGGGGATGGAGAGCTTCGTCTTCACCACCACCGCGCAGGCCGAGGCGGACCTGCGCAGCATCGGCGTCGATCCGGACGCCAGGCTTGAGGCGGCGTGAGGAGGATGGCGTGAGCGAGAACACTTCCGACGAGAGCTGGGCCTTCGAGCGCGACTACACCGCGAGCCCCGAGCATATCGACGAGCTCGGCCATGTGAACAATGCCGAATGGGTCCGCTGGATTCAGGACATCGCAGTGTCGCACTGGCATGCGGTCGCGCCCGACGAATACCGTGATCGCTACATCTGGGTCGTGACCCGGCACGAGATCGATTATCGCGGCAACATTCGCGAAGGCGAGGTCGCGCACGGCAGCACCCGTGTTTCGGGCAAGCCGCGCGGCGCGCAGTTCGACCGCGAGGTGCAGTTCGTGGACGATGCAGGCAAGGTGCTCGTCCGTGCGCTCACCCGTTGGGCGATGCTCAATGCCCAAACCTTGCGCCCCGCGCGCGTTACCGCGGAAATCGCGGCGCCGTTCATGGCGGGTCGCTGATTCATCCAGCGCGCTCAACTCGGTCGAATTGAGGCGCATGCGTTTCGGGATGGCGCGGCACTTGTGAACCGCAATCCATTGCCTCACCGTTCCGCAAGGCTATCACGGTCGCATGATCGACACCCGCGCGTTTCCCGCGCTGAGCGCGCTTGGAATTTTCGCGATCTACGCGATCACGATGACGATCGCGACGGGCCTAGACGCCCGACACCTCTATTCCGCAGCGGTCAATGTCGCGGCGCTGTTTGCCTGCTTCGCCATCGCGTCGGCGATACTCGACGCTCTTGCACCCGCGCGGCGACAACTGGCGGCGCGCATGGTGGCACACGTGATCCTCGCGATCCTGTTCACCTTCGGCTGGTACGCCCTCGTCCTCGCCGGATTTGCGATCGGCGGCGGCTGGCTCAGAGACGGCGTGGTGGCGCGGGCCTTCACCGAGAACACCATGGTCTGGCAGCTCCATTACGGGGCCATGATGTATGTGATGCTGATCCTGTATCGCGCGTGGAGAGCGCAACGCGATGCGCGGTCGATCGCATCATCGCCGCCGGGCTCCCGCCCCGACGCCGAGGCCGAGCACCTCCTCCTGCGGCAGGGCAACGAGATGGTCCGCATATCGCCCGACGAGATCGTCAGGATATCTGGCGCGGGCGATTATGCGGAGATCGTGACGCGAAGCGCACGCTTCATGTCCACCAAGTCGCTCGACCATTTCGAAGAGACTCTTTCGCCGGAACTCATTCGCGTTCACCGTTCGCATCTCGTCCGGCTCGGCGCGATCGAACGGACCGAGCCGGCGGGCAACGGGCGTCTGCAACTCCATCTTGCGAACCGGGATACGGTGACGACCAGCCGTGACGGGGGTAAGCGTCTGCGTGCACTGGTGCGTTAGGATCGTTCACCGGCGGCCAGGGTCTCTTCACGGAAAAAATGGGAGACCTGCGCGCCGCAAGGGGCAGGGATGGGGGATGATCACGTCCATCCCCCGCAGCGCAGGTTCGCTGCTCGTCCTCCTCGGCGCATCCCTCATGTCGGCGGGCTGCTCTACGCCGTCCCCACCCGGCGGAGTTCCTGTCGGCGAAGTCGATGCCGAGATGCGCGTCCAGCGAGAAGCCATCGAACGCGTCCTTGCCGATCATCGCCCGCAGGCGGCCGCGATCGGCATCATCAGGGGCGGTTATCTCTATCGCGAATACTATTTTGGGCAGGAGCGCGAAGGGGTTGCCGTGAATGCGGCCAGCCGCTTCGAGGTAGCCTCGGTCTCAAAGATGATCGCCACAGAAACCTTCCTGCGGATGGTCGCGGCCGGCGACGCATCGCTCGACATGAAACTCGCGGATTACTGGACCGACCCCGATCTTGCTGGGGACCCCCGGCTCGAGATGCTCGCCGCCCGCCATGTGCTGACCCACAAGACGGGCTTTCCCAACTGGCGCTTTTTCCGGGCCGACGGGAAGCTGGCGTTCGAAGCCGATCCGGGCGCCCGCTATGGCTATTCGGGGGAGGGCTTTCAGTATCTCTTCCGGGCGCTCGAACATAAGACCGGCCTCACCTACCCGCAGATGGTCGAGCGCTATCTGCTGGTGCCGTTGGGCATCGACGACGCAGTCGTGGGCTTCGAAGACCAGGTCGGCCCGGCAATGGTCTGGAACCGCACGCCGGAGGGCGCATGGTTGCGGCCCGATTGCCGCCCCGGGTTCTGCTGGCCCGCAGGCGACTGGTCGGCAGCCGGCGGCCTCAAGATCTCACTGGAAGATCTGGCGCGGATCCTGATTTCGGTCGGTTCCGCAGATGGCTACGATGACGCGCTGGCCGAAGAGCGCGACCGGATCGTCACCGATCGCGGAACCGAGGCGACGGTCGATTGCGCGTTGGCACCGACCCAATGCCCGCTCGCACAGGGTTACGGTCTTGGCATGCTCCGCGTCGATGGCCCACAGTCTCGCTGGATCGGGCACGAGGGCGGCGACTGGTCGCAATTGACGTTGGCGGTGATCGACCGGACCGACGGCGATGGGATTGTCGTCCTGCTGGCCGGGCCGATGGAACAAGACGTCGGCCTGATGAGCGATCTTCTCGAGCTTATCGACCCCGACAATCCCTGGACAGTGCGGTTTGCCCAGTGGCAGGCGCAGATCGCCGAGGATCGATAGGCGTTCGATCCAGCGATGCGTGGCTAGGCCCCGTCGACCATCTCCTCGCTCATCGCCCACAGGCGCTCGGCGCTGGCCTCGTCGACCGCGTAGGGCTGCACCTTGTCGAACCGGCTGGGCTCGTCCGCGTCGGCCAGTGCGGCGATATCGCAGTCCTCGCAATACTCGCCGCCGCGTGTCCGCAGCGCAGGGCTGGTCGCGGCCCACAGCGTGGTCGAGGCGCCCTGCGTCGGGGTCTTGAACATCTTCGCCGCGCGCTCGGACGGCTCGCCATCCTCGTTCATCCAGCCCATCGCGACCATCTCTTCCGTGTCGAGATGGCGTTGCAGCGGGGTCATGATCCCGCCGGGATGGACCGAGAACGCGCGTCCGCCATGCTCGGCCAGCCGCGTGTTCATGCCCACGGCAAACAGCGCGTCGGCGGTCTTGGCCTGTCCGTAGGCCTTCCACTTGTCGTATTCGCCCTCGTTCCAGTGCGGATCGTCCCAGCGGATATCCGAGAGCTTGTGGCCGGTGGAGGACAGCGCGACCACGCGCACGTCGCTGCCGGGCTTGCTGGCCGTCTCCACCAGCAGCGGCATCAGCGCCTGTGCCAGCGCGAAGTGGCCGAGGTGATTGACGCCGAACTGCTGTTCCCAGCCCGGGCCCCCACCCCGATCCAATCGGGTCAGCGGGCAGGCCATGATCCCGGCATTGTTGATCAGCAGATCGAGCCGGTCGTGCTGCGCCATGACCTCGGCCGCGAAGGCGCGTACCGTGGCGACGTCGGCGAGGTCCATCGCCATGATCGTGACATCGCCCGCCACATCGGAGAGATTGCCCACCGCCTTGGCATGGTCGCGCGCGGGCACGATCACTGTCGCGCCCGCCCCGGCGAGCCCGCGCACGGTTTCGATCCCGATGCCCGAATAGCCGCCGGTAACGATCGCGACCTTGCCGGAGAGATCGATGCCGTCCAACACCTCCTGCGGTTCACTCGTCCGGCCGAAGCCTGAATTCACCGGTTGCTGGATGCCCATCATATCTCTCCCGCTCAGCTCATTGTCGTATCAGGCAAGCGCCTTTTCGACCGGAACATATTCGTATCCCAGGTCTTCGGCCACTGCCTTGTAGGTGACCTTGCCGTCCCACACGTTGAGCCCTTCGGCGAGGTGCGGATTGGCGCGCATCGCGGCCTTCCACCCGTTGTCCGCAATCTGCAGCGCGTGGGGCAGGGTCACGTTGTTGAGCGCGTAGGTGCTGGTGCGTGCGACTGCGCCGGGCATGTTGGCGACGCAGTAGTGGACGATGCCGTCGACCACATAGGTCGGGTTGTCGTGGGTGGTCGCCTGGCTGGTTTCGAAGCAGCCGCCCTGGTCGATCGCGACATCGACCAGCACCGCGCCCTTCTGCATGTCGCGCAGCATCTCGCGCGTGACGAGCTTGGGTGCCGCCGCGCCGGGGATCAGCACCGCGCCGATCACCAGGTCCGCCTCGCACACTGCCGCGTGCAGGTTGGCGGCGTTGGAGAAGCGCGTCTTGGCGCGGGTTTCGAAATGGGTGCCGACCCGCTCCAGAACTTCGGGATCGCGATCGAGGATGGTCACGTCCGCGCCGACGCCCGCGGCCATCTGCGCCGCGTTGAAGCCGACCACGCCGCCGCCGATCACCACGACCTTGCCCGGCATCACGCCCGGCACGCCGCCCAGCAGCACGCCGCGTCCGCCATGCGCCTTCTCCAGCGCGGTCGCGCCTGCCTGCACGCTCATCCGCCCGGCCACCTGGCTCATCGGCTTCAAGAGCGGGAGCGAGCGGTTGGGCCCGGTGACGGTTTCGTAGGCGATCGCGGTAACGCCCGAATCGACCAGATCGACCGTCTGCTCGCGGTCGGGCGCGAGGTGCAGGTAGGTGTAGAGGATCTGGCCTTCGCGCAGCTTCTTGCGCTCGACCGCCTGGGGTTCCTTCACCTTCACCACCATCTCGCACTCGGCGAAGATCGGGTCGGGCCCGTCGACGATCCGCGCACCGGCGGCCTTGTATTCCGCGTCGGTCGCGTCGATGCCGAGGCCGGCGCCGCTTTCGATCCACACTTCGTGGCCGTGGCGCGCCAGCTCGCCGGCGCTTTCAGGGGTCAGCCCGACCCGGTATTCGTGGTTCTTGATTTCCTTCGGGCATCCGATGCGCATGAGTGAGAAAAGCCTTTTTTCCGTTACGTCGCGCTCGTTAGGTTGGCGCGCGGTCCACGGCAAGGCAAAGCGGGCAGGCGCGCGACGGGACGAGGATGAGCGATCGCCACCGGGGTGGTCATATGAGTGTCACACTTGCACTCTAGCCGTCCCGGCTTTGCAGGCCTTACCAATTTGAGAGAAAGGCGTTTCCCAATGAAAATCACGCATGTTCTGGCGATGGCGGCGGCTGCCGGCCTGATGCTGACCGGGTGCGACAGCAGCGGCGGCACCCGCGAATCGATCCGCGCGGTAGGATCGTCCACCGTCTACCCCTTCGCCAAGCTGGTGTCGGAGAGCTTCTCGCGCTCCAATCCCGGCATGCGTTCGCCGCTGATCGAATCGACCGGTAGTGGCGGCGGCATCGCGCTGTTTTGCAAGGGCGTGGGCGCGGATACGCCCGACATGGCCAATGCCTCGCGCCGGATGAAGGTCAGCGAGTTCGAAATCTGCCAGTCGAACGGCGTAAGCGAGATTACCGAGATTCAGGTCGGGCTCGACGGGATCGCCTTTGCCAGCGCGCAGGGCGGGATCATGATGAACCTGACGCCGGAAATCGTGTACAAGGCGCTCGCCGCCAATCCTTACGGCAAGGAACAGACCAGCCAGACCTGGGCCGATGTCGACCCCTCGCTGCCCGCGACCCCGATCCTGGTCTACGGCCCGCCGTCGACCAGCGGCACGCGCGATGCGCTGAAGGAACTGGTGCTGACCGCGGGTTGCGAAACCGACCCGGCGATGGAAGCCCTGAAGGATAGCGACAAGGACGCGTTCGAGCGGACCTGCACCGAAGTCCGCAGCGACGGTAAATACGTCGACCAGGGCGAGCAGGACAATCTGATCGTCCAGAAGATCCAGGGCAACAAGAACGCCGTCGGTATCTTCGGCTATTCCTACCTCGAGGAGAACGAGGGCAAGGTACAGGGCCTGCCGATGAACGGGGTCGAGCCGACCTACGACAACATCGCCAGCTTCAAGTACCCGGGCGCGCGCCCGCTCTACATCTACGTCAAGCTGGCCCACCTGCAGGCGATTCCGGGCCTTCAGGCCTATCTCGACCAGTGGATGGACATGTGGAGCAAGGATGGTCCGCTGGCCAAGATCGGCCTCGTTGCGCTGCCTGCCGGCACGATGGAAGAAATGGCCGGGCGCATCAAACAGCACCCCAAGCTGACCGCCGCCGATCTCGAGAACGACAGCGTGCTCGAGGCGGAGCGGGCCGAGGCGCAGACCGGCAACGGCAAGCAGGGCGAAGCGGCCGAGTAAGGCCCACCGCCACCCACGGCTAACAAAAAGGCCGCCCGCTCCTGTCGAGCGTGGCGGCCTTTTTTGCGTGCGTTATCGCGATTGGTCAGCCAACCAGCCGCTCCTGCTGCGTGACCGTTTCGGGCCGTTGCGGCAGCAGCGTCACCAGCAGCACGATTGCTGCGGCGAGCACGGCCGATGCCGCCAGCCGGCTCAGTTCGAGCCCGCCATGCGCCACCGGCTTGTCGAGGAAATCGCCGACCACCGCACCCAGCGGGCGGGTCAGGATGAAGGCCGACCAGAACAGCAGCGGCTTGGAGATGCGGGTGGTGTAGTGCGCCAGTGCCACCAGCGCGAGCGCACCGCCGAAAATCCCCGCCGCGCCCAGATAGCCCAGCGGCCCGTCCGCGACCCAGTCGCCCAGCGCGGTGCCCAGCGTCTGCGAGAAGGTGATCGTGATCCAGTAGAACAGCTCCGCCTCGCGGGTATGGACCGAGGCCGCCGAAATCCCGCCGAGCGTGCGATGCCAAGCGAACAGCGATACGAGCACAAGCGAGAACAGCAGAATCGATCCGCCCGGATAGCCGATCCCCAGAGATCGCGTCGCGAAGTCGGCCAGCGTCGTGCCCGCCGTGGTCGAGGCGATGATCGTCGCCCAGTAGAGCCACGGATGGAACCGCCTGGCGCGGATCTGGAAGAAGGCGAAGATCGCCAGCGCAGCGCCGAAAATTGCAGTGCCCACGACATAGCCGTTCAGACCCGACTGCCCGGCGCTGGCGGACGTTTCGCCCAGCCAGCTCATGCTCACGGTGTCGCCCGCGGTCTCTCCCAGAGTGGTCGCAAGGATCTTGATGATCCAGAAGCCCAGGGTGACCGCGGGCACCTTCGCCGCAGTTTCCAGCATCTCGTGTCGCGTCATCTCGCCATCTCCATGTGCCCGGCCTGCTTCCGAGCCGTGGCGACAGGTTGGACGGCGGGGCACCGGAAGCTATAAGCACGCGCTTATGCGGCGCAGTTTCCGCATGTGCTTAGGAGGGTTGCGACCTTGCCCCAGACCCCGCGAAAGGGACAAAACCAGCGCAGGGCCGCGCTCGCCGCCTCGGCCTTCGTGGCGTTGCAGGGGATCGCCGCGCTCTATTTCCTCGGCGACGGGATCGACGACATCGCGGCGCAGATGCGCTCCGGCATTGGCATCGAATCGATCATGGAATGCGTTATCGCCATCGCCCTGCTGGCGGGCACCATCCTCGGCGCGCGCTACACGCAGCGGCTGCTGGCCGACGCCCGGCGCAGCGAACGGGCGCTGGGCATGGCGCGCGGCGCGATGGCGCAGCTGATCGAGATGCGCTTTGCCGAATGGAATCTCACCCGGTCGGAAGGCGAGGTCGCGCTGTTCGCGATCAAGGGCAGCACGATTCCCGACATCGCCCGCCTGCGCGGCAGTGCCGAGGGCACGGTGCGGTCCCAGCTGAGCCAGGTCTATGCCAAGGCCGGGGTCGCCAACCAGACGATGCTGCTGGCGCTGTTCCTCGACGACCTGATAGATCCGCTTGCAATGCCCGGCGAACGCGGGTGAACAGATTCGAAACAGCAGAGCGTGTGACATAATGGAACCCAGCGAAACCCGGACCGAAGGCAATCCGGCCGTCGTCCTTGCCGTGATCCTCGCGGCGCTTCTCCAGTTTCTCACCACCTCGCTGCCAGCGCTGGGCATCGGCGATCCGATCGGCTCGCAATCGAATGCGGTGCGCACGCTGATTACGCCTGCGGGCTGGGCATTCTCGATCTGGGGGCCGCTGTTCGCGGGGACGATCGTCTTCGCGATCTATCAGGCGCGGCCCTCGCAGCGGACCAACGCGCTGTTGTTGCGCATACGCCTGCCCGCCGCGGGTGCCTTTCTCGGCAATGCGGTCTGGGCGCTCTATACCCAGTGCTTCGGGCTGGGGGTGTTTTCGGTGGCGATCATCGCCGCCACGCTCGCCTGCCTGATCGTGATCTACCGCGTGTTCGCCCGGTGGGAGCCAGAGTTTTCGACCGGAGAGCGGTGGTGCGCGGTTCTGCCGTTGAGCGCGCTGGCCGCGTGGCTGACCGCCGCCACCATCGTCAACATCGCCGCCACGCTGCTGTTCTACGGCGTCGATGGTGGAGAGGCCGCGCCGCTGGTCTCGGCGCTGGTGGTGCTGACCGGCGGGATCATCGCCTGTCTCGCGCTCGTCAGAGGGCGGGGCAATCCGCTCTACGCGATCGTGTTCCTGTGGGCGCTCTCGGCGATCTTCGCCGCGGGTGGACAGCGCGCGGAGCCGGTTGCCATCGCGACGGGTGTTGCCGCGCTGCTGGTGATCGCCGGCGCGGTGATCGGCCTGCGATCGGCCGGGCTCAGACGCTGGTTCGGCGGATGAGCGCGCGGGCGGGGCGCGGGCCGCTCAGTCGCGGCGCTCACCGCGCTTCTGCTCGTCCTCGCGCGCGTGCATCTCTGCCCACAGCTTCTCCGTCCCCGCCTCGACCGAGCGGTTCACATATTGCGAGGCGACCAGCCAGCCCTTGATCGGGCGCAGCGGCAGCAGGCAGCCAAGGCTCATCAGCGGCACCGCGATGATCAGCAGCAGCCATATCGGGGGTTCCAGCGCGACCTGCACCCAGACCATCAGGAAGACCAGCGGAAAGGCGACGAAGCACAGCGAGAAGAACGCAGGGCCATCGTCGGGCGAGGCGAAGCGGTAATCGAGCCCGCACACGTCGCACCTGTCGCTGACCTTGAGCCAGGACTTGAACATCTTGCCCTTGCCGCATCGGGGGCACAGCCCCTTCCATCCGGCCTTGAACACCCATGCGGCATGTTCGTTGATCTCAAGCTTCATCTCTCGCCTCCAGGCGTATCCGCGACCATCGCCTTGCCGTGCGGCAGGCGATTTTAGGGTCGACCGTGGAGGTTCTGCGGGCAAAGCACAATTGCGATAAGGTTCATGCGGGTTGCAGCCGGTACACGGGTGGGCACAGGCGCTACGACGGATATTCTTGGGATGATCCAGCTGGGCACCGGATCAGCCAGTCGGCAGCTATCCCCCGGCTTCCACCGCTTGCGCAAACGCGGTTCGGATGTCCGTACGATCCCGCTCTGTCTGCGCGCGGCCTTCTGCGTGATCGCGTAAAGCGCGGGCGGCATCTTCGAGGTAGGATACCAGCCGCGCCGAACCACTCGTTTGGTCGACACCGCGCATCACGCGACCGTAATTGTCGATCATCCTGATTGAGACGGCGGGATAATCCGCCGCCGCCTGCCGGAACGCGGCGAGCGGATCGCCGAACAGACCGCGGAAATCCTGCCCGGGCAATTCGAAGCGGGGATGGTCCGCCGATACCGCGACTTGGCCTGGATCGACCCAGCTGTCGCGATGGCGTAGCATGATTTCGGCCAACGCATCCGCTGCGGCGAGCGCGGTGTAGAAGTCGTTGACCGCAGGCGAGAGCGCCCGAGCCGCGACCTCGACGATCAGGCGGATCTGGAAGACCGCACCTTGCCGATCGCTTCTGAAAGGGCCGATGGGTAGCGCCTTTTTGACCGCCTCGGGCGAGGTCAGCGCGCGCTCGAACCGGGCCAGCGGTTCACCTTCCAGCACGTGCTGCCCCGGGGCCACGCAAATCCGCACCGCGCCATCGTGCCCGGCAAGACCGTCGACCAGCAGATCCAGATCGACCCCCTCGACATAGCCGCCGCGCGGGGCCGCAACCGTCTGCGCGAAGGAGCCGGAAAACGGCGCCCGTCCGGCAATCGCGCCCACCCCGGCAATCGCATCGCCCGCCAGTGCGTCGATCGCCTTGTCGACGAACATGGTCCGCCCGAGATCGTGCAGGGCGACCGCCAGCATGGCGACATTGACCGCGAGTAGTAGCAGTGTGATCGAAAATGTCGCGAGAGGCGTCTGCGCCAAGGGCGCGTCCGCGTCGATTGCTGCCAGCGTCAGCACCGCGAATATCAGGCTGAACGACAGACCGGCGATCGATACCCGCACCAGTTTGCGGCCCAGCCAGCGGTCGATCAGGCGAACGCCCAGATTGCCTGCCGCGATGGTCAAGACGATGAGCGAAATCGAGAAATAGAGTGTGATGAAGGCCGCATCGATCCCCGCGATGACGCTGGCGACCTCTTTCGCGGTATCCGATGTGGCGACCGGAGCAAGGTCGTGCGCGATAAGCCAGCCTGACAGATAATGCCGATCGAGGGCCACCGAGGCCGCGAAGGCAAGTGGTGCGGCGATGACGGCGCAGATCGCCAGAAACCAGTAGTTCGCAACCAGCCGGTGCGCGACCCAGCCCCACAGGCTGGTCGAAGGCCGATTCAATTGCACGCCATGCCCCAGAGTCCTTTTGTCAGTTCAGGAACTTAACACCGGACCGGCAATTTGGTTGCGGCGTACCCTGTGCCGGGGGCTCTTTGGTGGAGAAGGCATTCGGTCCGTGATTGTCATCCTTTGAAAGGCACGGATTATGGTCACTTCCGAACTTGCCAGCCAATTCGGCAGCATCGAGAATGTGGTCGCGCTCAGCGTCGACCAATATACTTCCGGTTCGCTCATCCTGATGGTGAGCTACGGAGCCCACTTCGCGTTCATCCTGTTCTTCCTGGCGATGGCCTGGCAGCTGGCGCCGCGCTATCGGATCGTCCCGATCCTTTCGGCCGTGGTCATGGCCTCTGCCGGTCTCAGTCTGCTGCGCGAATTCATGATCTGGGAACAGAGCTACGAGCTGGTCGGCGGGGTCTATCGCCCGCTGGCCGACAATACGAGCTTCACCAACGCATTCCGGTATGGGAACTGGACGATCACGGTCCCCATCCTGCTCACCCAGCTCGCCATCGCGTTCGGTCTGCCGCGGCCCGAACTGCACAAGCGCGCCGTTCGCATGATCATCCCGGCGCTGCTGATGATCTGGACCGGGCTCTACGGCCAGTTCGGCGAAACCGGCGACTTCCTCCGCCTGAACATCTGGGGCGTGATTTCGACGGTTTTCTTCGTCTGGCTGATCATCGAAGTGCGCGGCGTGATCGGTCGCGGGATCGCAACCAGCCCGCCCGAGCTGAAGGGCTGGCCGAAGAACATCTGGTGGTACTTCCTGGCGACCTGGGGACTGTACCCCATCGCCTATGCGCTGCCCCAGCTTGGCTTCGACGGCGATATCGTGGTCGTCCGCCAGCTGCTGTTCTCGATCGCGGACATCAGTTCGAAGCTGCTCTACGGCCTGATCCTGAGCCGTTACGTCCTGCGGAGGAGCGCGCTGGAAGGCTACGTGCCCGCTGCAGAGGCTCTGGAAACCTCGCCGCTGGGGGCCGTGGTCGCTTCCGAGCGGGGGGACTGACCGGCTTGGCGCAGACAGCCGCCATTCCAACCAGAGGGCTCCGGCATGATGCCGGGGCCCTCGTCACCGTTCTGGCGGTCGCCGCAGCGGTGGTGGGCGAGCTTGCCGGTGGCACCGCGTCGACACTCGTCTCGCTCGGCATCTTCGCAGCGGGCGTCCTGCACGGGGCGGCCGAGGAGGACGAAGGCGGCATCTATCGCTACTCGGCTGCGCATGCCGCAGGTTATGTCGCCTTCGCCGCAGCCATTGCGGCGCTCTATCTTGCCGCACCCGTCGCTGGCCTCGTGGCGTTCCTGATTCTTTCTGCGTGGCACTTCGCCGATGGCCGCTGCGATTTCTGCCCCGCGTCGCGTTGCGCGATCGCAGGCGTGGCCATCGGGGGCAGCGCGCTGTTCATGCCGACGCAGACCGCGGCGGTGTTCGCTGCGATAACCGGGCAGCCGGTACCCGATTTCCTCGTCCAGATACTCGCCTTCGCTGGAATGGCGGGAATGGCCTGCGCCGCCTATGCGATCGTCCGTAGGCAAAGCGGCGCGGGCTATGCAATCATCGCGACGCTGGCCGCGATGCTGGTCGATCCGATGATGGCGGTCGCCCTGATTTTCTTCGTTGCGCACGCCGCGCCGGTGCAGCGCAGACAGATTGCAAGGCATGGGCTGAAGCAGGTTCTGAGTGCAAGCCTTGCGACTGGCCTGATCGCCTTGTTCGGCACGGCCGTGCTTGGCGCCCTCGCGTGGTCGGGGACGATCGCGATTCCGGTTGCCGTCGCAATCGCCTTCGGCATGGCCACTCCGCACATGCTGGCAGACGGTCTGTAGACGGGAATCGTGCCGCCACATGGCACAATGGCCTTGGCGTCGGCCCGGCGCGCGTAGCCGCTGTCCTACACGCCCCCGTAGCGCTAGGCTCCACGCCGCTCTTCCACACCATCGACCCCTGCCGAAACCGCGCCTCGCAAGGGGCGAGGGTTTCTCCCTCAGGACACTGTGTCAGGTGTGTCAGAGCTAGAGCGGGTTGCCGTCCTTGTCGCGGTACACGTCGCGGCGGCCGACGTGGTTGGCGGGGCCGACCAGGCCTTCGCTCTCCATCCGCTCGATCCACTTGGCGGCGGTGTTGTAGCCAACGCCCATCTGGCGCTGGAGCCAGCTGCCGCTCGCCTTCTGGTTCTCGAACACGACCTGGCACGCCTGCCGGTACTTGCGCTCTTCGGGATTGTCGCTCGCGGTCAGTTCGTCCTCGAAGGCGAAGCCGCCGCCGCCGTCCATCGGTTCTTCGGTGACCGCGTCGACATAGGCGGGCGATCCCTGCTGGCGCCAGTGCTCGGCCACGGCCTCCACTTCCTCGTCGCTCACGAAGGGGCCGTGGACGCGGGTCAGGTTGCCGATATTGGGCTTGAACAGCATGTCGCCCTTGCCCAGCAGCGTTTCCGCGCCCTGTTCGCCCAGGATCGTGCGGCTGTCGATCCGGCTGGTGACCTTGAAGCTGATCCGGGTGGGCAGGTTGGCCTTGATGACGCCGGTGATGACATCGACCGACGGGCGCTGCGTCGCCATGATCAGGTGGATGCCCGCCGCGCGGCTCTTCTGGGTAAGGCGGCGGATCAGGATCTCGATGTCCTTGCCCACGACCGCCATCAGGTCGGCGAGCTCGTCCACGATCACCACAATCAGCGGCAGCTCTTCGTAATCGAGCTCCTTCTCCTCGACGATCTCCTCGCCGGTTTCGGGATCGTAGCCGGTCTGGATGCGGCGGCCGAGCGGTTCCCCCTTGGCCTTGGCCGCGCGGACGCGTTCGTTGAAGCCGGTGAGGTTGCGCGCGCCGACCTCGCTCATCTTGCGATAGCGCTGCTCCATCTCCTCGATCGTCCACTTCAAGGCGCGGATGGTCTTTTCCGGCTCGGTGACGACGGGGGAGAGCAGATGCGGGATATCCTCATAGCTCTTGAGCTCCAGCACCTTGGGATCGACCATGATCAGGCGGCATTCGGCGGGCGTGAAGCGATAGAGCAGCGAGAGGATGATCGTGTTGAGACCGACCGATTTACCGCTGCCCGTGGTCCCCGCGACGAGCAGGTGGGGCATCGCGGCAAGGTCTGCGATCACGGGTTCGCCCGCAATGTCCTTGCCCAGGATGATCGGCAGATCGCCCGGCGCATCGACGAAGTCGGCGCAGGCGGCGAGTTCCTTGAAGCCGACCATCTGGCGTTCGGCATTGGGAAGTTCGATGCCCATCACGGTCTTGCCCGGGATCGTGCTGACGCGTGCCGAAATCGCGCTCATATTGCGGGCGATGTCTTCCGACAGGCCAATCACGCGGGCCGCCTTGGTGCCGGGCGCAGGCTCGAGCTCGTACATCGTCACGACCGGGCCGGTGCGCACGGCGGTGACTTCGCCCTTCACGTTGAAATCGTCGAGCACCGATTCGAGCAGGCGGGCATTGCGTTCGAGCGCCTGCCGGTCGAGCGGGACGATATTGGCATCGCCGCGGTCGGACAGCAGCTCGAGGCTGGGCAGGTCGAACGCGGCGAACATGTCCTTCTGGCGCGTGATCGCGTGGCTATCCGCCTTGCGCGGGGCGACCTTGGGGTCGACGATCCTGGGCGCGCGGCGGGCTGCCGCAGGCTCGGCAGCAGGCTCTTCCATCGCGGGTTCGTCGACCGGGGCACGCTTGGCCGTGCGTCGCTCCGGCTTGGGCCTGGCAAGGGTGGGCTCGGCCCGCTCGCGCTGCATCCGGCGCGGCAGGCTGGGCAGGGTCAGCAGCCCGCGCCAGTCGATCGCGAACACCCGCGCGACCAGCGTCGTCCCGACCGCCAGCAACACCAGCGCGACCGCCAGGATCAGCCAGCCTGCCGCCGGGCCGACCAGCCGCGTCGCGATCCCCTCGGTCAGGGTCGCGCCGAGCAGCCCGGTCAGTCCGCCGGCACCCGCAGGCAGCGCGATCGCCGCATCGGCGAAGGTCAGCGCGGCCACCGTGGAGAGCAGCGTCATCGCCAGCAGCAGCGCCGCCGCCGGGCGCCACCAGCGCGTATGCCGCTCCACCGTCTCGTCGTCGTTCGCCGCACGCCACAGCCCGCGCGCGCCGATATAGAGCAGCGGCAGGGCGAGCACGCTGATCCAGCCGAACAGGAACAGCGCACGCTCCGCCGCCCATGCTCCGGGAGTGCCCATCCAGTTGCCGATCGGCCCGTCGGGCGCGGCGGCGGTGGAGGGGCTGGGGTCGGTCTGGGTGTAGCTGATCAGCGACAGTGCGAGGAACAGCATCGCGCCCAGCAGGATCACCGCGCCGGTCATCTGCAGCGCGCGCTTGACCGAGTGGCGCAGCGCGTCGCGCCAGTCGACCTGTTCGGTCGTAACGAGTGCCTTGCTGGCCATTGCGAAGTCTCCCGAGGGAAGGGCGGGGGGAATACGGGAACGCATCATGAATCCTCGGCTGGTGCCGGGTCAAGGCTTTTGGGGTGCGGAGAGCCTCAGGAAAGCCCGTCGATCGCCGCCCAGCGCGCGACGCCAAGGTCGCGCGCGCGCTCTGCCGTCATCCCGCCCAGCGCGATAACCGGGAGGCGGGTGCGCCGCGCGAGATCGTGGAAGCCCTCAGGGCCAAGCACGGGGGCGCCGGGATGGCTGCGGGTGGCAAACACGGGGGAGATCATCACCGCGTGCGCATCTGCGGCCCCGGCGGCGACAAGTTCGGCGGCATCATGCGCGGTGGTGATGCGCAGCATGTCCGCAGCATCGCCGAGCCTGCCGGGCGGGCCATAGACACCGTCCGCACCCCACGCACGCGCCTCCGACGCGCGGTTCGACAGGATCAGGCGCACGCTTTTGCTGCGGCAGATGCTGCGCAGCATTTCGAACCTCTCCCGCCGCGCCACGCTGCCCAGATGATAGTGCCGGAAGACGAGCGCGGAGCTTTCCGGCAGGCGCGCCAGGGCATCCTCCAGCACTGCGTCGTTGCGGGCGTCGGACATCAGCCAGAGACGTGGCAGTTCTTCGGGTCGGGGCTGGATCGGCATCGTCCAGCCGCTATAGCGGCGCGCGATGGATAGCGCAGCAGCCCTTACACAAGTCGAAGAGCGGATCGCCCGCGCCTGCACGATCGCCAAGCGCGAGCGGGCCGAGGTCAACCTGATCGCGGTCAGCAAGACCCACCCGGTCGATCGGATCGAACCGGTGCTGGAAGCAGGCCAGCGCCTGTTCGGCGAAAACCGCGTGCAGGAGGCGCAGGACAAGTGGCCCACCCTGCGCGAGCGCTTCCCCGACGTGGAACTTCACCTGATCGGCCAGCTGCAATCGAACAAGGCGGAGGACGCCGCCACACTGTTCGACGTGATCCACTCGCTCGACCGGCCCAGCCTGCTCAAGGCGCTGGCCAAGGCGTATGACAAGCTGGGCAGGCGCGTGCCGTGCTTCATCCAGGTCGATGTCGGCGAGGAAGACCAGAAAGGCGGCTGCGCGATTGCCGACCTGCCCGATCTGATTGAGCAGGCGCGAGAGGCGGAGATCCCGCTACTCGGCCTGATGTGCATCCCCCCCGCCGACAAGGAACCCGCGCCCTTCTTCGCGCTGCTGGGCGAACTGGCGCGCCGGCACGAGCCCGAGCCGGGTGCTTGGGGCCTGAGCATGGGGATGAGCTCAGACTACGAGACGGCGATCATGCTCGGCGCGACCCACATCCGCGTCGGCTCCGCACTGTTTGGTGAGCGGGGCTGACGGGGGGCGCAGCTTCTGCGCCGATTGCTGTGAATCCGCTCTTGAGGCCGAGCTGCTTGGAAAGCAGGCGACCGTTCACTTGGCTACTGGGGTCGAAAGGACAGGATCATGGCCATTCCGCGAGACTTTCCGGTTCCCAACTCCGGACGCTCGTTGGTGCAGTCTTAAGTCGGCGGCGCCGTGGTATGCTTGGATGGGCATGCCCGATATCTAAAGGTCGTCATCGTTGCGGTAGGGAGGCCATTGCTCAAAGTTGATTGATGCGCCGGTCGATCGCCGCATCGATCATCTCCACCGCCGCACTTTCGGACTCGTGGCCCAAAAGCTGCAGCGACACTTCGCGACCCATCGCAAACGCCAACAGGCTCGAGATCAGGAGCAGCGCGTCGGTGCGGTCGGCAGGGGTGGCCTCCCGCCCGCCGCGCGCCAGGCCGACGAGCTGCGCCAGCCCCGCGACGCCGGGTGCCCAGAGCTGATCGTGCAGGATGGCGAAGCCCGGGCCGCGCTCTCGCAGTTCGCGGATTGCGAAATCCGCCTGCGTCTGGCCGCCGACCGGATCGAGGAACAGGCGCAGCACGCGCTTGAGCGTATCGGCGATCAGCGCGCGTGCGGCGTCCGGGTCACCGGGCGCGGAGGCCAGCCGCGCGAGCGGCGCGGTCAGCTCGCTGGTCGCCTCCTGAAAACGCCGAACGATCTCGTGCGCGCAGGCGACATACAGCCCCTCCTTCCCGCCGAAATGATAGGCGATCGAAGGCAGCGTGACGCCTGCCGCGTCGGCGATCCGCCGCGTGGTTGCCGCAGCGAAGCCGTGCGCGCCGAATTCGGTGAGCGCGGCTGCCAGGATCGCCGCCTGAGTTGCGTCGCTCTTGGGATAGCTCCCGCTGCGCTTCGCGCCCTCAGCCATGATCTTCGCGCATCTTGCCTCCATCGCTGACGAACTCGGCGTGGCCATAGCGCTTCAGCAGGCGCTGCAGCTTCGATACCAGATGCCGGTCGGCAACGTCGCGCACGCCGGGCACGGTCGCCAGCGCGTCGTATAGCCGCAGCTGCGAGAAAATGCGCGCTGCCGCAAACACCGCGAATTTGCGGTCGCGCATCGAGTAGCGAACCCCCATCGCCTTGGCGCGCGCGGTATCGCCCTTCAGGAAGTGGCGGATGAAGAAGGCGCGGGCGAAGCTGCGTTCCAGCTCGCGGTCGATCCGTCCGATCGGGGTGTCGTCGTGCGACAGCTCCGCCTCCAGCGTACCGCGCACGAGCATGCCGCACGTCGCATCGTCGAAATCGGCGCGCAGCGTCGCCTGCCGTGCCAGCATCAGCCGCAATATCTGTTGCGGGGTTTCGCCCAGCAATTCCCTGGGCAGCCCCAGCAGGAAGCAGCGGTAGCGCGCGATTTCGATTCGCGCGCGCTCGTCGCTGGTGAAATCGCGCCCCTGCCGCAATGCGTCGCTCGCCATCAGCAGCGAGCCGATCTGGCCGGCGGGCATCTGATCGACCTGCGGGATCGGTACGCCATAGACGCTGGCGTCCCACACCCCTTCGCGGCGCATCGCGTTCACGCGCACCATCGAATGCATCAGCCGCACCATCGCCGCCGCCTTGAACGCGGCGCCGTGGCGTTCGAGCGCGCCGGGCATTACGGTGAGGGTGAAAAAGGTCGCGGTCTCGTGCACCCGCTTCGCCGCCAGCTTGTCGGAAAGATTGCCGGTCAGCGCCATCGGCAGCGCTGAGTAGCGGTTCATGAACGTGGCCAGAAACGCGCCGCGAATGGCGAAGGGCACCAGATGCGCGAACTGGTTCCGCTCGATCCGCGCGCCTTCGCGCACCAGATCCATGTCGATCCAGTCGGGCGTGTTCGCCATCGCCGCGATGAACGGGGCGAGTTCGGGCGGCGCGTCGGGCACCGCGTCGATACCCTCGTCGCAGGCGAGCTGGAGCATTTCGATGAGGTGATGGAATTTGATATCCGTCATGCGCGCGGCATAGGCGTCGGCAACGCTGTCGCCGATCATCGTATAGGCGGCCATCAGGTCGACAAGCTCGGCATCGTTCAGCACGTCTGCTTTTTGCGCGTCAAAGCCGGGAATGCTTTCGCCGTCTGCGTCGATGGTGAAGCGCTCGGGCATGGCCGAGAAATCTATCTTTGCATAAATCTGCGGCACAGCATCGGCTTGCGCGCGCGCCTGACGCCACAGGTGTCCATGATTTTCAATTAAACCAACCATATCCGTAATCCTTACCTATCAAACGATAGATATCTATCGACTGATAGGTTTCAAGGATGGGATGCGGATTTACGAGCGGCGGCAGGTCCGAGGCGTCCCCTCAAATCCGCTCAACGACCGGCGTGAGGTCACGTAGCTGCCATCAACGCGATCCCAGAAGAACGGCAGCCATCTAATCGCGGAGACAAGGTCTCGGAATTGCCGAAATCGGGGCGCTAGCCCGCCATTCGCCTTCACACGCCGGTAGCTCCTCGACGTCTTCCTACTCGGGTATCCGATGCTAGCGTCGCTGGCCCGCTTCTCGCGTCGTGATTTGCGGCAATTTCTGCGCGCCTCCGGGACTGGGCTTTCGTTGGAAAGACTTGCGGATCGGAGGAGCTTCCGGCCCTCCCGATCCGCTATCCGGTCGCCCTAGAAGCCGTACTTCGCTGCGAATTCTATCCGGTCCAGCTGGCCCCGCTCGCCCGAGACCAGCTCGCGCTCGCCGTGCCGCAGTTCGATGCCGACGTCGAGCTGCTTCACCGGGGAATAGAACAGGTTCACCGAGGTGCTCCAGGCCTGCTTGTTCAGGCCGGCGAAGACAAGGCCGTCGAACGTGGGGCCATCGGGGTAGTCAATCCGCTGCGCGCTCGCCATCAGGGTGGAGCGCAGGCGGTCCGTCCAGCCGATCTTCACCGCGGCAAAGCCCGCGGTAACCGGGAAGGTTTCCAGCTCGGTGCTGCCGGGCAGCAGGATGGCATCGGGCGAGAGGTTGAGGCCGACATACCGGCCGATCCCCTCGCCGCGCGTCACCATGAAGCGCAGGTCGTGCCGCTTGTCCTGGTCGAGCGCGATCTTGCCGGCCAGCGATACGCCCCACCCGAACGCGCTTTCATCGTCGCCCGCTGCCTCGATGCTCACATCGCGGGCCAGACCCGCGAGCGAGAATTCGGCGTTGCCCAGCGCAAGGTTCAGCCGCCCGGTCAGATCGGGCATGCGATCGGTGTCGTGCTCGACGATGGCCGCCGAATTGGCGACGGCCACGGTGGCAGCCGGGTTCTCGAGCGACAGCGAAAGCGTCAGCGCCTGTGACAGCGGCATGGTGTAGCGGACCTGCGCCTGCCGCGCGAACACGGTCCCTTCGCTCGGCCCCAGATAGTCCGTCGTCTCCGGCAGCGCCGGCAGATACTGGAAGTTCGTCCATTCCTGCCCGATCAGCAGGTTGTCGAAGGTGATGAACGCGCGCCGCAATGCAGGGCTGTAGGCATTCGTCACGCGCTGGTTGCCCGCGCCGGGGGAGGACTGGAAATCCACTTCCAGCAGGCCATCGAGCCGGTGCCCGGCCACGGGCGTGCTTGCCTTCACGACGATGCGCGTCTGCTTGGCATCGCCGCGGAAGGCGGTGCTCTCGTCGCCGCCGCCGACCGGGATCGTGGCCGGGACGTAGAAATCATTGCCAGCCGAAGTGCTCGCCAGCGCACCATCGGAGAGGCGGCTCAGCGAGACGTGCGTCTTGAAGAAGCCTGACAGTTGCACCGTGGTCTTGGCTGGCTGGGCAGCGGGGACGGCCGCCGCGGGGGGCGCTGCGTCGGGCGCGACGCCATCCGCCGCGCTCGTGCTGCGGGCAGCGGCGAGCTGCGCGCGCAGCTCGGCCATGCCCGCCTCGAGGGTCTTGAGCCGCGCCTCGAGCGCTTCGACCTCGGAGGTCTGAGCCATCGCGGGCGTGGCAGCCAAGCCGGCGCCCAGCGAGGCAGCGCCGCACAGCAGCGCAAGGCGCGCCTTGGATATCGTCTTCATCGGTATTCTCCTGCGGGATGGCGATCCCGCCCTGGGTCGGGGGCCGGCCGGCTCGCGTGTCCGGCCGATCGAAGCGCGGCTAGGCCGCCAGTGATGAGGGCTGCGAAGTCGCCGCACTGCGCGAGCGGGTTCTGGATACGGACGCCGATGCGGAGCCCTGATCCGTTTTGAACTGCGCCGCACCCTCGCTCAGATGGGCGACTTCGAGCGCGAGGTTCCGTGCGGCTGCCGAGGTTTCCTCGACCATCGCCGCGTTCTGCTGGGTCGCCTGGTCCATGCTTCCCATCGCGGTGGTGATCTCGCCGATCGTCATCGATTGCGCGCGGTTGTCTTCCACGACGGTCCCGATGAGCGTGTGGACCTGCTCGACGCTGCCGATGATGTTCTCCAGCGCTTCGTCGACGCTGCGGACGGTTTCCACCGCCGTCGAGATGTCGGCCTGGGTGGTCGTAAGCTCGTCCCGCGCGCGCTTCGCCTCCTCTTCGGAGCGCATCGCGAGCGCGGAGACGAGATCGGCGACAACCGCGAACCCGCGGCCCGCTTCGCCGGCCCGTCCCGCCTCGACCGCGGCATTCATGGCGAGAACGCGCGTCTGGAAGGCGATCTTGTCCAGCCCTTCGATCACGCTGTCGATGCCTTCGGCACCACCCGAGACCCGGTTCATGGCGCCGACGGCCTTTTCGGCGGTCGCCCGGCCGACTTTCACAAGCTGCGTCGCCTCGACGGTCTGGTCGGCCGTCCGGCTCGCAGCCTCTGCCGTCGTGCGAAGGCGTGTTTCCATCTGCGCGATTGCGGCAGAGGTTTCCTCCAGGCTCGCGGCATTGCTTTCGGTGCGCTGCGCAAGATCCTCGGAAGCCTGAGCGATCTCGCTGGATCCGGTGCGGATCGCGAGCGTCGCGGCCGAGAAAGATCCGATCAGTTCGCGCAGTGCGCCGATGGCCGTGTTGAAGTTGTTCTTCAGGGACGCGTAGGCGGCCGGGAATTCGACGTCGATCCGGGTCGTCAGGTCACCGTCGGCAACCTTGGACAATCCCTGGGACAGCTCGTCAACGACGAATTTCTGCTGCGCATCGGCCTGTGCCTTGGCGGCTTCGGCTTCGTTCTTGGCAACCGCGGCATCGCGGAAGACGCGCAACCCACGGGCCATCTCGCCGACTTCGTCGCCGCGATCTATGCCCGGGATGGAGGTGCTCGTGTCACCCTCGGCAAGTCCGCGCATCCGGGTGGTGATCGCAGCGATCGGGCGCGTGATCGAGCGGCTGAGGAACAGGTTGCACCCGCCGACCAGCAGCGCGATGACGAGGGCGAGCGTGCCGATCTCCATCGCGACCTTGGTGACCGCCGCCTGGATATCGTCAACGTACACCCCGGACCCGATCACCCAGCCCCAAGGTGCGAAGCCCTTGACGAAGGAAATCTTCGGCTGCGCCTCTTCGAAGCCCGGCTTGGGCCATTTGTAGTCGACGAAGCCACTGCCGCTTTCCTTCACGACGTCGACCATCTCGCGGAAGAGATACTTGCCGTCCGCGTCCGCGTTCTCGCTCAAATCCGTGCCGTCGAGTTCGGGCTTGATCGGGTGCATGACCATGTTCGGGCCCATGTCGTTCACCCAGAAATACTCGGTCTCGTCGTAGCGCATGGACCGGATCGCGTTCAGCGCGGCAGTCTGCGCTTCCTTGCGCGTCATCTGGCCCGAGCGTTCCAGCTCATAGTAGTGGGCCGCCGTGCTGTGGGCGATCTCCACGACCTTTTGCGTGCGATCGGCAATATCGCTGCGCATCACGCTATCGATGCGGACCAACGACAGCACGAGCACAAGCGCCAGCCCCGCCAGTGCCACGAGGCTCACGACGGTTAACCGCCCACCGATCTTCAACCTACCCATTCACAAAGCTCCTGAAATTCTCCCGAATTATAGGCGGCCGATCGACTTTCTGGCCGATATGCGGGCTTTTTTTGAGCTTTGGTTGGGTTGCCACTGGCGTGCGAGGCGGCTGCGTCGTCGATCGAGGTGAGGCTCGCGGGACGCCCCGGCAAGATGTGCGCGCGCGCGTTTTCCTACTCGCGGGCCCGGTGCTAGCGTCGCTGGCCCGCTCTTTCACATCGTAATTCGCAACGCCTCCACGCGCGCTCTTTCAAACGCATTGCGCTGCATGTGCTCCATCAACTTGCGTTTTACGCCAGCGAGCGTCGTGCCGGACCCTAAGCAGGCTCCAGCTCGGCCTGCATCTCGTCGCTGGCCGCGTCGGACAGGGCGGCGCGCAGGGCCTCGAGGCGGCCGGGATCGGTGATCTTGTCGCCGGTCAGATCGGTTACGTAAAAGGTGTCCGCTGCGCGCTCGCCGTAGTGGGTGATGTGGGCGGAGCGGATCATCGCGTGCTGTTCGAACAGCGCGCGCGCGAGCCGGTTGAGCAGGGCGGGGCGATCGCGCGCGCCGACCTCGATCACGGTGAAGCGGTGCGAGGCGTCGTTGTCGAACGCGACCGAGGGCCGCACCTCGAACGCACCCGCGCCGCGCCTGGGCAGCGGGCGCTTGGCCAGCTTGGGCACCAGCTGCACGCCGCCGGTCAGCCCGTCGGCAATGCTGCGCTCGATCCGGGCGAGCTGGGCGTCTTCCCCGAACGGGCGGCCGAGCGGGTCCTGCACCAGGAAATTGTCGACCGCATAGCCGGTGCGCGTGGTGTGAATGCGCGCGTCGATGATGTTGCCGCCGACCAGATGGATCGCACCCGCGATCCGCATGAAGATGCCCGGATGGTCCGCCGCGATCACGGTGACCAGCGTCGCGCCGCGTTCCTCGTCCGCCTCGCAATGGACCGACAGCGCCTCGCCCAGCTCGCGCGCGACCGTATATTGGACGATGTTGCGTGCGGCGATGTCGGGCGGCTCGGCGATCCAGTAGGGTGCCGTGAACAGGTCCTCGTGCGTGTCCATCAGCGCGGCCTTGTCGCCCAGTTCGGCGCGGACCGCCTCCTTCTTGGCCGCGACCCGGCCCTTGCGCCCGCTGGTCGCATGGCCCAGCCGCAACCGCTCGTGCGAGAGGTCGTAGAGTTCGCCCAGCAGCTGGCCCTTCCAGCTGTTCCAGGTGCCGGGACCGACCGCACGGATATCGACCGCGGTCAGGATCGCGAGTTGGCGCAGCCGCTCCAGCGTCTGGACCTCGGCGACGAAATCCTCGACCGTCTTGGGGTCGGCGATGTCGCGCTTGAAGGCGGTGTGGCTCATCAGAAGATGCTGCCGCACCATCCAGGCGACCAGCGCGGTTTCATCCTCGGTCAGGCCGAAACGCGGGCACAGCTTCTCCGCCACTTCGGCGCCGAGCACCGAGTGGTCGCCCCCGCGCCCCTTGGCGATGTCGTGCAGCAGCGTCGCGACGAACAGCGCGCGGCGGCTCTTGAGCCGGTGGATCTCCCTGCTCGCACGCGGATGTTCCTCCGACAGCGAGCCTTTTTCGATCCCGTTGAGGAAACCGATCGCGCGGATGGTATGCTCGTCCACCGTGTAGTGGTGATACATGTTGAACTGCATCTGCGCGTTGACCCGCCCGAAATCGGGCACGAAGCGGCCGAACACGCCCGCCTCGTTCATCCACCGCAGCACGGTTTCGGGGGCGTTGCGGCCGCACAGCAGATCGAGGAACAGCGCATTGGCGCGCGGGGATTCGCGCACCTCGTCGTTGATCAGCCCGCTGTCGCGATCGGCCTGGCGCATGGTGCGCGGGTCGATCTCCAGCTGTTCGGACTCGGCCACCTGAAAGATCTCGATCAGGCGGATCGGGTCCTTGCGGAACCAGTCGTCACCCGGCGCGGCGAGCTTGCCGGCGAAGGCGGTGTAGCCGCGGACCATGCGCGGGCGCGCGTTGAACCCGGCGAGCAGGCCGCGCCGCGCGCGCTTCTTCGCGAACTGTTCCTCCAGCTGGCCGAGGAACACGCCGGTCAGCGAGCCAACCCGCTTCGCCTGCAGGAAATAGTACTGCATGAACCGCTCGACCGCTGCCTTGCCCTGCCGGTCGGCGAAATGCATCCGCCGCGCTATCTCCTTCTGCAGGTCGAAGGTGAGGCGGTCTTCCGCCCGGCCGGTGATTTCGTGCAGGTGGCAGCGCACTGCCAGCAGGAAGCCCTCGGCGCGGCGGAAGCTGCGGTACTCGGCCTTGGTGAAAAGCCCTGCGTCGACCAGCTCGGCGGCGTCGCGCACCCGGTGGATATACTTGCCGATCCAGTACAGCGCCTGAAGGTCGCGCAAGCCGCCCTTGCCCTCTTTCACATTGGGTTCGACCACGTAGCGCGTGTCGCCCATCCGCTTGTGCCGGGCATCGCGCTCGCGCAGCTTGTCGGCGACGAACTGCCGCTCCGTCCCGTCGACGACCTCGGCATAGAAGCGCCGCCGTGCCTCTTCGTAAAGCGCTTCGTCGCCCCACAAATAACGGCATTCGAGCAGCGAGGTGAGGATCGTGCCGTCGGATTTCGACATGCTCACAATGTCGTCCACCGTGCGCACCGAATGGCCGACGGTCAGGCCCAGATCCCACATCAGGTAGAGGATCGCCTCGATCAGCTTGACGGTGCGCGGATCGTCCGCCCGCTCGACGAAGAAGGCGATGTCGATGTCGGAATGCGGGGCAAGTTCCTCGCGCCCATAGCCGCCTGCGGCGACCAGCGTGATCGCCCGAGCGGGCTTGCCCTCCGGCAGAGGGGCGAGGTGGTCGCTCGCGAAATCGTGGATCAGCCGCAGCAGCTGGTCGATCAGGAAGCTTTGCCCCCCGCATTGCGCGTGGCCGGCAGAGGGATGCTCTGCCAGCCGGCGCGACAGTTCCGTACGTCCGTTCCCCAACGCCTTGCGCAGCAGGGCGAGCACCGCGTCACGCGCGCTGCGGCCATCGCCGTCCGCCTCGCCGATCGTTTCACCGATCTTCTGAGCGAGCTTGCGCCGGTCGACGATGGCGCGCTGGTTGGAGAGTGGCGGAGCGCTCAAGCGGCGGCGAAGTCCTTGCTGTATTGCTCGCGCAGCGCCTTGCGGTCGATCTTCTGCGTGCCGAGCCGGGGCAGACTGCCATGCTCCTGCCAGATATGCGCGGGCCGCTTGAACGGCGGAAGGTGCGTTTCGAGGAAGGCGGCGAGCTCCGCCTCGCTCAGGCTTGCACCGTCGCGGGTCAGGTAGACCGCGCCGACGATCTCGCCATAGCGATCGTCGGGCAGACCGAAGACCGAACACTCGGCAACGTCGTCATGCGCGTAGATCGCCTCTTCCACCTCGAGGCAGCTGATGTTCTCGCCGCCGCGGATGATGATGTCCTTCTTGCGGTCGACGATGAACAGGTAGCCGTCCTCGTCCAGCCGGCCGAGGTCGCCGGTGCGGAAGTACATATCCTCGGTGAAGGCTTCCTGCGTTGCCTCGCGATTGTCCCAATAGCCAAGGAAGTTGGCGACCGTACGGATGGAAACCTCGCCGATCTCGCCGGTCGGCAACTTGTTGCCTGCATCGTCGAGAATCGCCAGATCGACCAGCGGGCGGCTGGCCTTGCCGGTGCTGGTCGGCTTGGCGAGGTAGTTCTCGTTGAAGTTACCGCAGCCGATCGCGTTGGTTTCGGTCAGGCCATAGCCGAGCAGCGGGAAACCGCCGGGGAAGGCCTTGTGGATTTTCTCGACATGGTCGGTCGGACGCGGCGCGCCGCCTGCGGCGAAAGACGTGCAGGTCGAGGTATCGTACTTGTCGCGGTCCGGATGGGTCGCAATTTCGTAGCTCATCAGCGGCACGCCGGTGAAATAGGTCACCTTCTCGGCCTCGATCAGGCGCAGCGCCTCGGTCGCGTCCCACTTCTTCATCAGCACCAGCTTGCGACCCAGCGCGAAGCTTTGCAGGAAGACCGGAATTTCGCCGGTCACGTGGAACAGCGGCACCGCGACCAGCGCGCAGGGCTGCAACGAAGGTGCCTCGCCCTTGCCCGACAGGTAGGTGAGCGCCATCAGGCTCTGCATGACGTAGCTCATCGTGCCGTGGATCACGCCGCGATGGTCCGAATAGGCCCCCTTGGACCGCCCGGTCGAACCCGAGGTGTAGAGCAGGGTGGCGTAGTCGTCCGGCCCGAGTTCGGGCAGCGCGGTCGCCGCGGGATCGCCCCAGACCGCTTCCAGACCGTCGGCCGGATTGCAGTCATGCTTGAGCGGGACGATCTGCGCGCCGTGCTTCGTGCCTTCGAGCCGTTCGGCCCGCTTGCGATCGGCCAGCACAATCCGGCAGCCGACCATCTTGAGCGCGTCGGCCATTTCCTCGCCGCTGGAAAAACCGTTGACCAACGCAGCACATCCGCCGGCCATGGTGATCCCCATATAGGCGATGATCCAGTTGGCCGAGTTGCGCGCTGCGATCCCGATCCGGTCGCCCTTTATCAGCTTGTGCTGCGACAGCAGCCCCGCTGCCACGTGGCGCGCGGCGTCATAGGCTTCGCCGAAGGTCAGGCGGCAGCCGTCATCGACGAGGAATTCCTTGTCCCGGTGCTCGTTGCAGTAGTGGGCGAAATAGTGCGCCAGGCTGGGCGGCGCGTTCTTGAACGCCGGCATGGCAACGCCGTTGCGGGTGAACGGCACGGTCTCCGCCGGGCCGCCGGGTGCAACCAGCCCGTCCATGATGGTATCCAGCGTAGTGTCGAGCTCGGTCGCCATTGATTTCCTCTCTCCGGGTGACCCGCCGACCGCTGTGGCCGTGCGAGCAATGTCCTTTTTTCTGACATCCGCCTGTGCCAATGCAAGCCGCGTTGGCGCAAGGCGGGATCGTTCGGGCGCATCTCTAAGGGGTCGATGGAATGCTGTCACTACTGGCAGAAGCTGCAAACCAGCCGATTTACTGGTCGGACCTCGGCCTGACGCCGGGGATCGACCTCGGCTTCTTCACTCTGCGGTGGTACTCGCTGGCCTATATCGCAGGGATCGTCCTTGCCTATTGGCACCTGTCGCGGATGATCAAGGCGCCTGGCGCGCCGATGAATCAGGCCCATGTCGACGACCTGCTGTTCTACTGTACGCTGGGCGTGATCTTCGGCGGGCGGCTGGGCTACGCGATCTTCTACCGCCCCGAACTGTTCGTCGATTTCAGCCATGAAGGCTGGATGCCATGGGGTCTGCCGCGCCTGTGGGACGGCGGGATGAGCTTCCATGGCGGGGTGATCGGCGTGGTTCTGGCACTGCTGTGGGTCAGCTACCGCAACAAGCTCAACTGGCTGCGGGTGTCGGATTACATTGCGGTCAACGTGCCCTTCGGCATGTTCTTCGGCCGGCTCGCCAATTTCGTGAACGGAGAGCTGTGGGGCCGCCCGACCGACGTGCCATGGGCGATGGTTTTCCCCTCGGACCCCAGCCAGCTCGCGCGCCATCCCAGCCAGCTCTATCAGGCGGGGCTGGAAGGGCTGGCGATGATGGCGATCATGCTGTCGCTGTTCTGGCTCACCAAAGCTCGCTGGAAGCCCGGCCTGCTGGTCGGCGTGTTCACCGCCGGAATCGCGACCGCGCGCTTCATCAACGAATTCTTCCGCCAGCCCGATGCGCAGCTGACCGAATTCGCGATGCGGACCGGGCTGTCGATGGGCCAGTGGCTGAGCATTCCGATGATCCTCGTCGGAATCGCGGTGATCGTCTACGCGATGCAGAACAAGACGGGCCGCGTCGATGCGCCCGCGACGAGCGAATCCTGACCCACAGCAGTGAGCACACCGATCTGGGTGAACGGTTCCGGCGGCTGATCGCGACGCACGGGCCCATGCCGGTCGCGCGCTTCATGGGGGAGAGCAACGCGCATTATTACGCCGCGCGCGATCCGCTGGGCAGCGGGGGCGATTTCACCACTGCGCCCGAGATCAGCCAGATGTTTGGCGAGCTGATCGGCCTTTGGCTGGCCGATATCTGGACCCGCGCGGGCAGTCCGCCCGATGCGATCTATGTCGAACTGGGGCCGGGGCGGGGCACTCTGGCGGCGGACGCGCTGCGCAGCATGGCGCGCTTCGGCCTGCAGCCGGAAGTGCATTTCGTCGAGGGATCGCCGCCGCTGCGGGCATTGCAGGCCGCAGCCGTGCCCGGCGCACGGTTTCACGACGACCCGACCAGCCTGCCGAATGACTGCCCGCTGCTGCTGGTGGCGAACGAGTTCTTCGACGCGCTGCCGGTCCGCCAGCTGGTCCGCACCGAGCAGGGCTGGCGCGAGCGGATGGTCGGCTTGGGGGAAGAGGACGATTTCCGCTTCGTGGCGGGCGATCAGCCGATGGACAGCGCGGTCCCCGCCGATCGCGCCGATGCCGAGGTCGGCACGATCGTGGAGACATGCCCTGCGGCGGCCGCGATCCTGCAGGATGTCGCGCAGCGGCTTGCAGAGCAGGGTGGAGCGGCGCTGCTGATCGATTACGGCCATCTCACCCCCCGCATTGGCTCCACCCTGCAGGCGATCGCGCGGCACGAGAAGGTCGACCCGCTGGCAATGCCGGGCGCGGCGGACCTGACCGCCCATGTCGATTTCGCCGCGCTGGCCGAGGTCGCGCAACGCGAGGGGGCGCGGGTGCTGGGCAGCGCGACGCAGGGCGCGTTCCTGTCAGCGCTCGGGATAGATGCGCGCGCGGCGGCGCTGGCCAGGGCCGCTCCGCAGCGCGCGGAAGAAATCGAAACTGCGCGCCACCGGCTGGTTTCGGGCGAACAGATGGGCGATCTGTTCAAGGTGCTGGCCATTGCTCACCCTGAATGGCCCGTAGGCGCCGGACTGGTCTGAAATCCGCCTTGTAGCCATTCATCTTGCGGAACGCCTGGTTCTGATAGATGGTTGGCAAGTATGAAGAAACTTCTCCCCACGATGCTCGCAAGTGCCGCCGCTCTGGCCGCGCTCGCCGTTCCCGCCCTTGCCGCCGATCCTATCGGCGGGCAATGGGTCACGCAGGACAAGGACGCGGTCGTCACAATCGGCGATTGCGGCGGCAGCGTGTGCGGCAAAATCACCAAGTTCCTCAAGACCCCGCCCGGCGGGGCCGATCAGCGCGACACGAAAAACCCCGACAAGGCGCTGCGCAGCCGCAAACTGATGGGCCTGCCGGTGCTCAGCGGCTTCAAGCAGGATGGCGACGAGTGGCGCGGGGAAATCTACGATCCCAAGTCAGGCAAGACCTACCGCTCGGTGATCCAGCGCAAGGGGGGCAACACGCTGGAGGTGAAGGGCTGCGTCGCGATCTTCTGCCAGACGCAGGTGTGGACCCGGTCTTGATCTGACGGCTTTCCCACGCGCGCCGGCCGGCCCGACGCGGAAAGCCGCTATTCCAGCCCGACTTCTTTCGCGAGCCAGCCTGCCGCCTCGCGCGGAGACTTCTTGTCGCCATCGGTGCGGTCGACCGAGAAGTTGGCCTCGCGCATTGCTTCGACGTTGATCGTACCTAGCAGCGGACGCAGCGTCGCGATCAGCCGTTGGTCATTCGCCCGCTCGGGCGAGAGGATGATCAGCGTGTCGTAGCTGGGCAGTGCTTCGCGCGGATCTTCCAGCACGCGCAGGCGATCGGCGGCAATCCGCCCGTCCGAGGTGTAGGCGGTGATCACGTCGGCTTCGCTGGAGCGGAGCGCGTCGTACATGAAGGTGGGCGAGAAATTGCGCTGGTTGGCGAATTTCAGGCCATAGGCATCGCGCACCGCGAACCATTCGGGCCGCTCGAACCATTCCGGATCGCCGCCCGCCACCAGCCGCGGGGCTGCGCGCGCCAGATCCTCGATCGTGCGAATGCCCAGCTCGTCTGCCCGATCTTCGCGCATTGCAAAGGCATAGGCGTTTTCGAACCCCAGCTTGCCGAGCACGCGGGTGCCCTGAACTTCGCGCTCCCATTTCTGGATCGCTTCGTACATCGCATCGCGGCCCGGATTATCGGTCCGCTTCATCTGGTTGGCCCAGATCGTGCCGGTATAGTCGAAATAGAGGTCGATCGACCCATCGGCGACGGCCTGCGCGACCACTGCCGAGCCGAGGCCTTCGCGATATTCGACGTTGTAGCCCGCCTCCTCCAGCTGCGCCCCCACCAATCGGCCGAGGATCAGCTGTTCGGAGAATTGTTTGGTCCCGATGACCACCGTGTCGCGCCCGTCGTCGCGGCTCCAGTCGACCTGGCTGACGAAGGCCGCTGCGACCCCGATGGCGACCGCAATCGCACCGCCCAGCCACAGGCGGCGGTCGCGGCGGCGGAAGCCCGCTTCGATCGTGCCGAGCAGCGCGTCGGCGATGATCGCCAGCCCGGCGCTGGCGATGCAGCCCGCCAGCACCAGCGACCAGTTTTGCGTCTGCAGCCCGGCGAAGATCGGATCGCCCAGGCTCGGCTGGCCGATGGTGGTGGAAAGGGTCGCCGCGCCGATGGTCCACACCGCGGCGGTGCGGATGCCCGCCATGATATAGGGCGCGGTGAGTGGTGCCTCGACCAGCCGCAGCCTCTGCCAGAAATTCATGCCCACGCCGTCGGCCGCCTCGATCACGCCGGGATCGAGATTGGCCTGCGCGGTCACCGCGTTGCGCAGGATCGGGAGCAGCGCGTAGAGCGCCAGCGCAAGCAGCGCGGGCAGAAAGCCGAGCGTGGGCAGGTCTTCACCGAAGACCGCGCGCAGGCTCAGCAGGATCGGGAAGAACAGCGCCAGCAGCGCGAGCGCGGGGATCGTCTGGACAAGGCTGGCAAAGCCCAGCGCACCGCGCGAGACAGCTTGGCTGCGGCTCGCCCAAACCGCCAGCGGAAGCGCAACCGCGATGCCGAGGCCGATCGCGCAGGCAGCCAGGATGACATGCTGGGCGAGCACGCCGCCAAGCCCCATCAGCGCGGTCCACACGCCGCTCATCTCTCCAGCTCCTTGAGCCGTTCGGCCTGATGCCGCGGAACCGCGACCAGCCCTTGCGCGACCTCTCCGCCGCCGCCGCTGGCGAGTGCCTGGGGGGGCTCGTCGGCGACGATCTTCCCTGCATCCATCACCAGCACGCGGTCGGCGAGGATCAGCGCCTCGGCCATGTCATGCGTAACCATCAGCGTCGTCAGTTCGAGCCGGTCGTGCAGATCGCGCACGCGGGTGCCCAGCGCATCGCGGGTGACCGGGTCGAGCGCGCCGAACGGTTCATCCATCAACAGCAGGTCGGGATCGCCTGCCAGTGCGCGGGCCACGCCCACGCGCTGCTGCTGGCCGCCCGACAATTCTTCGGGCAGACGGCTGGCCATCGCCGGGTCGAGGTCGACCAGTTCGAGCAATTCGCCGATCCGCTCCCGGCTCAGGTTGTCGCCGACCAGTCGCGGGCCGATCGCGATATTCTCGCCCACGCGCATGTGGGGGAACAGCCCGATCCGCTGGAAGACATAGCCCATCTGGCGTCGCATCGCGGTCGCATCGCGGGTGGTGACGTCTTCGCCGTCCAGCAGCACGCGACCGGTGGTCGGTTCGACCAGGCGGTTTATGGTCTTGAGCAGGGTCGACTTGCCGGAGCCCGACGCGCCGACCAGCGCCACGAAGCTGCCAGCCTCGATCGTCAGGTCGATACCGGCCAGTGCCTCGGTCGTATCATAGCGTTTGGTGACGCCGTCGAACGTGAGCGATGCTGCCATGCGGCGGGCCGTTATCCCGCCAGCGCGACAAGCGACAGGTCGAGCACGACCGACAGTCCGTCGTCGCTCCACTGGCGGTCGATCCGCCCCTGCATCTGCCCCTCGACGCTCATCTTGAGCAGGCGCGAGCCGAAGCCTTCGCTGCCGGTCTCCTGCGGAGCCACGCCGGGTTCGTGCCATTCGATCCGCAGCATGTCGTGATCCGCCTGCGAAATGGTGACGTCGACCACGCCTTCCTCGTTCGCGAGCACGCCGTACTTCGCCGAGTTGGTCGCCAGTTCGTGGAACACCAGCGCCAGCGGGGTCGCCGCGCGCCCCTGGATCGTGGGGTTGGAGCCTGTCACCGTGATCCGCTGTTCATGCTGCGAATTATACGGCGCGAAGATCTGTTCGAGCAGGCCGTGCAGCGTGTTTTCGCGCACCATCCCGGTGGGCGCGACGAATTCGTGCGCGCGGCCCAGCGCGGCGATCTTGTCGGTCATTTCCTGCGCGAAATAGCGCAGGTTCGGATCGCGCCGGGCGGACAGCGTGATCAGGCTCGCGACCACCGCGAAGATGTTCTTGATCCGGTGCGACAGCTCGCGCGCCAGCAGGTCGCGGCTTTCGGACAGCCGGTGCGCGTCGTCGATATCGATGATCGTGCCGACCCACCGCCAGCGGCCATTGCCCAGCTGGATCGGCACCGCGCGGCTCAGCGCCCAGCGGTACGATCCGTCGGCTAGTCGCAGCCGCCACTCGTCGTCGAACACGCGCTTCTGCTGCACCGCTGCCTCGAACTTGGCGATGGTCCTGCCGAAATCCTCGGGGTGAATGTGCGCCTCCCAGGCGGCGGTGGAGCGGGGAGGTTCGGCGCCGGTTACTTCGTCCCAGCGCGCGTTGAAGAAATCGAAGGTCAGATTCTCGTCGGCCGACCACGCGATGCCCGGAACCGAATCGAGCACCAGATTGAGCATCCGTGCGCGTTCTTTCGCCTGGTCGCGCGAGCGCAGTGCCTCCCGCTCGTTGACGAAGCGGCGCACGGCGGAGCGGGCGAGCACGCGCATCCCCTCGCGCTGCAACTCGTTCAGGCCCTCGGGATGCGGCTCGGTGTCGATCACGCACAGCGCGCCCAGCTCGGTCCCGTCCTCGGTCACCAGCGGGGCACCGGCGTAGAAGCGCAGGTGCGTCTCGCCCGTGACCAGATCATTATCGGCAAAGCGCGGATCCTGCGTGGCGTCGGGCACCACGAACAGCTCGTCCCCCTGCATCGCGTGGGCGCAGAAGCTGACCGAGCGCGGCGTCTCGTTGCTCTCGAGCCCATGGCGGGCGAGGAAGCGCTGCCGGCGTTCCTCGACGATGGTGACGCTGGCGTTTGGCGTGCCGCACAGCTTGGCGGCGAAGGCGGCGATCGATTCGAGCTCGAAGTCGTCTTCCAGCGAATCGATACCGAAGGGCGCAAGCTCCCGCGCGCGGTCCTGCGGCGCACTGGCCGCTGCATTCGGACGATTCGCGTCCGTGCCCTTGGTTTCGAAAAGAGTGTCCATGATCCCGTCCGCGACAGGATATAACCATCGGCACCGGTTCCGCCACCAAAGGTTTATA
Source organism: Erythrobacter sp. YJ-T3-07 (assembly GCF_015999305.1). Lineage (NCBI taxonomy): Bacteria > Pseudomonadati > Pseudomonadota > Alphaproteobacteria > Sphingomonadales > Erythrobacteraceae > Erythrobacter > Erythrobacter sp. YJ-T3-07. Next base: position 536,161 of record NZ_JAEAGP010000001.1, read on the forward strand.
TTGCATGATATTTGTTAAACTTGCCGGGCCGGTTTGCGGGGGCTCGCGGGCTTGCTATGCGCACCCGCAAACAGAAGGATACCCCCATGCGCGCAACCCCTGAATTCGACTTCCAGCTTGGTGAAAGCGCGGAGATGATCCGCGAGAGCGTCGGCCGCTTCGCCGACGAGCAGATCGCCCCGCTGGCCGAAAAGATCGACCGCGAGGACTGGTTTCCCAAGGACGCGCTGTGGGCGCAGATGGGCGAGCTGGGCCTGCACGGGATCACCGTCGATCCGGAGGATGGCGGGCTTGGCCTCGGCTATCTCGAACATGTGATCGCGGTCGAGGAAGTCAGCCGGGCGAGCGCTTCGCTGGGGCTCAGCTATGGCGCGCACTCCAATCTGTGCATCAACCAGATCCGCCGCTGGGGCAATGAAGAGCAGAAGGCGAAGTACCTGCCCGGCCTTATCAGCGGCGAACACGTCGGCTCGCTCGCGATGAGCGAGGCGAGCGCGGGGTCCGACGTCGTCTCGATGAAGCTCAAGGCCGATGCGGTTGATGGCGGCTACCGTCTGAACGGCACCAAGTTCTGGATCACCAACGCGCCCTACGCCGATACGCTGGTCGTCTATGCCAAGACCGACAGCGAGGCCGGATCGCGCGGCATCACGGCCTTCCTGATCGAGAAAGGCGACGAAGGCTTCTCGATTGGCCAGAAGATCGAGAAGGTCGGCATGCGCGGCTCGCCCACGGCAGAGCTGGTGTTCGACGATTGCTTCGTGCCCGAGGACCGCGTGATGGGCCCGGTCGGCGGCGGCGTCGGCGTGTTGATGAGCGGGCTGGATTACGAGCGCGTGGTGCTCGCCGGGCTTCAGCTCGGCATCATGCAGGCCTGCCTCGACACGGTGATCCCCTATCTTCGCGAGCGGACCCAGTTCGGCAAGCCGATCGGCAGCTTCCAGCTGATGCAGGCCAAGGTCGCCGACATGTACGTCGCGCTGCAATCGGCGCGCGCCTACACCTACGCGGTCGCCAAGAGCTGCGACGCGAACAAGACGACGCGGTTCGATGCGGCGGGCGCGATCCTGCTGGCGAGCGAGAATGCCTTTCGCGTCGCGGCGGAAAGCGTCCAGGCGCTGGGCGGGGCTGGCTACACGCTCGACTGGCCGGTGGAACGCTATATGCGCGATGCCAAGCTGCTCGACATTGGTGCGGGCACCAATGAAATCCGCCGCATGCTGATCGGCCGCGAACTGATAGGAGCCGCAGGGTGAGCGATAGCGAAGATTACGTCTACGACGAGGAAAGCGGCGAGTGGATGCCCGCCTCGGAGCTGGCGGCAAAGCAGGCCGCGGCGGAGACCGTCGAAGTGCGCGATGCGGTCGGCAACCTGCTGGCCGACGGCGACCAGGTGACGCTGATCAAGGATCTGGAGGTCAAGGGCGCGGGCCAGACGCTCAAGCAGGGCACGCTGATCAAGTCGATCCGCCTGACCGGCGATTCTCAGGAGATCGACTGCAAATACCCCGGCATCAAGGGCCTCGTCCTGCGCGCGGAATTTGTGAAGAAGCGGTGAGGATCGGCCTCACCGCCGGGCGCTAGCCGTGCTGGCGCTTCAGCGGCTTGGCCATCTTCATCAGCGGGACTTTGACGCCGTCCACGTCGGCAAAGGCGGGTTCGATCTCTTCGTAACCGCAGGCGGCATAGAGCGGGCGCCCGCTCATCGTGGCCATCAGTTCGACCGTGCGGAATCCTTCAGCCGCCGCCCGGGCTTCGCATTCGTCGAGGATTGCGCGACCGATCCCGCGCCGGGCGTGGTCGGGATGGGTGTACATCGCCCGCACCCGCGCGGCGTCGCGTGCCGGATCGAGCAGAGCTTAATTGCGCAAATCCGTGCTGTGGTCGCCGCCATACAGCGTTGCGCGCCGGCTCCACCCGCCGCAGCCGACCGGAGTGTCGCCGTCCTCGACCACCAGATAGGTGCCGTCGGTCACCAGCTGGGTGTCGAGCCCCATGACCGCGCGGCTGGCGACGACCTGTTCGGGCGAGAGGAAGCCCGACTGCAACTGCTCGATCGCGAGGTCCATGATCGCCTTGAGAGCGGGAATGTTGGCGGCGGTCGCGGTGCGGATGGTCAGGCGGGGGTCCATGAACAGCCCATTGCACAGACGCTCGCAGTAGGAAAACGCCGCATAAACTTTTCAGCGCGCCGCCAAGCCGCTAGGCGATCACACCATGACCGCACCCGTACTCATCTCGATGCTCGACCGTGAAGCGCCCGATGCCAAGGCGCGCTTCGATCACAACAAGGCGCTGGCGCAGCAATTGCGCGAAAAGGTCGCCGAGGCCGCGCTGGGGGGCTCCAAAAAGCACCGCGAGCGGCATGTGTCGCGCGGCAAGCTGCTGCCCCGCGAAAGGGTCGAGCGGCTGCTCGATCCCGGCTCGCCCTTCCTCGAGATCGGCCAGCTTGCCGCCAACGGGATGTACGAAGGCGACGTCAACGGCGCTTCGATGATTTGCGGCGTCGGGCGAGTTTCCGGGCGGCAGGTGATGATCGTGTGCAACGATCCGACCGTGAAGGGTGGCTCGTATTACCCGATGACGGTCAAGAAGCATCTGCGCGCGCAAGAAATCGCGCAGGAAAACCGCCTGCCGTGCATCTATCTGGTCGACAGCGGCGGGGCGAACCTGCCCTATCAGGCCGAGGTTTTCCCGGACAAGGAGCACTTCGGGCGGATTTTCTTCAATCAGGCGCAGATGAGCAGCCTCGGCATTCCGCAGATCGCCTGCGTGATGGGCAGCTGCACCGCGGGCGGTGCCTATGTGCCCGCGATGAGCGACGAGAGCGTGATCGTGCGCAATCAGGGCACCATCTTCCTCGCCGGACCGCCGCTGGTGAAGGCCGCGACGGGTGAGGAGATCAGCGCCGAGGATCTGGGCGGCGGCGATCTTCACGCAAAGAAATCGGGCGTGGTCGATCATCTGGCGGAGAACGACGAGCACGCGCTGACCATCGTGCGCGACATCGTCAGCCATCTGGGTGCCAACACTGATGCGGCGACCAATATCGACCTTCAGGAGCCGGTGCCGCCCAAGTTCGACGCCGAAGACCTCTATGCGCTGATCCCCGAGGATGTGCGCGCGCCCTACGACGTGCACGAAGTGATCGCGCGGCTGGTCGACGGCAGCGAATTCCACGAGTTCAAGAAGGATTACGGCTCAACGCTGGTGTGCGGTTTCGCGCATATCTGGGGCATGCCGGTGGCGGTGCTCGCCAATAATGGCGTGCTGTTCTCCGAAAGCGCGGTGAAGGGCGCGCATTTCATCGAACTCGCCTGCCAGCGGCGCATCCCGCTGCTGTTCCTGCAGAACATCTCCGGCTTCATGGTCGGGGGCAAGTACGAGGCGGAAGGGATTGCCAAGCACGGTGCTAAGCTGGTGACGGCGGTCGCCACCGCGAGCGTGCCCAAGGTCACCATCCTGATCGGCGGCAGCTTCGGCGCGGGCAATTACGGCATGGCGGGCCGCGCCTATTCACCGCGCTTCCTGTTCAGCTGGCCCAACAGCCGCATCTCGGTGATGGGCGGCGAACAGGCGGCTTCGGTGCTCGCCACGGTCCATCGCGACGCGGACTCGTGGACCGAGGACCAGGCCGAGGAGTTCAAGGCGCCTATTCGGCAAAAATACGAGGACGAGGGCAATCCCTACTACGCCACCGCGCGGATGTGGGACGACGGCGTGATCGACCCGGTCCAGACCCGCGACGTCCTCGGCCTCGCCTTCGCCGCCTGCCTCGAAGCCCCGATCGAGGATCGCCCACGCTTCGGCGTGTTCCGGATGTAGCGACGCTATCCGCTGCCTGAAGGTCGGCCCGCCCCGAGGGGCCGGCCAGTCTGCCTACTCGACCGCAGTGATCCGCCCGGTTGCAGGCAGGACGACCATGTCCTTGCCCGCCAGGTAGGCCTCGATCGCGTCGAGATCGACCGGGCCGGTGACCACGTCGGTGCCGTCCTTGAACACGGTAAAGCTGTCGCCGCCTGCGGCGAGGAAGCTGTTCATCGTGACGCGGTACTGCCCTTGCGGATCGATCGGCTTGCCGTCGAGCGTGACCGAGACGACACGCGATCCGACCGGGCGGCTCATGTCGTAGACGAGCGCGAACCCTTCGGACGGGCTGAAGGTCTGCACGAAGCCGTCATCGTCGAACTGCTGTTCGAGCAACGCGAGCAATTGCGCGCCGGTGAAGGTTTTGGTCACCAGCGTGTTGCCGAAGGGCTGGACCGAATAGATGCTGCCGAAAGTGATCGTGCCGTCCGCCGCAGGCTCCAGCCCCGCACCGCGAATACCGGAATTGTTCATGAAGGCGATCTGCGCGCCCGCATCGCGGGTCGCGAAAAGCTGCGCGTCGGCGATGAAATTGCCCAGCTGGGTTTCCTCGGTCGCGGGGCCGGGGGCTGCGGGATTGCCGCTGATCCGGCCGACCGGGCGCTGCTCCGCCGCGCTCGCCGCATTGCTGTAGCGCGCGACATATTCGGTGAGGTCGCTGCGCGGGATCAGCGTGGCGAAGTCCGGATTGGCGTCTTGCGGCGCGGTGCTCTGCACCACGACGTTGTCTGCGGTGACCCCCACCACATCATGCGTCGCCGGATCGAAATCGAGAGTGATGTCGGTCAGCAGCGAACCGCCATAGCCCGCACTGGTGACGAGGAAGCTGCGCGCCGGGTCGATCTTCGAAAAATCGCACACATAGGCGGCGTGGGTATGGCCCGAGAGGACCAGATTCACGCGCGGATCGACCTGCTTGAGAATGTCGATCAGCGGCCCGGCGACCCCGCCGCAGCTTTTGTCGTTGAAGCCGACATCGGTGTACAGGCCCTGGTGGATCGCGACCACGATCGCATCCGCGCCCTGTTCTTCCAGCAGCGGCACGGTGCGGTTGATCGCTGCCGCCTCGTCGCCGAAGCTCAGCCCGTCGACACCGCTGGGCGTCACCAGCGTGGGGGTTTCCTTCAGCGTCAGGCCGATCACGCCGATCTTTATCTCGCCCGCGGGGGTCTCGAACGTCTTGATGCCATAGGCGGGGAACAGCGTGCCGCCATCCTCCATCGCGACGTTCGCGGCGAGGAAGGCGAAGTCCGCACCGGCAAAATCGGGCTCTACCGCGCACGGATCGCGCAGGGTCAGCTTCTCGCAGCCGCCATCCTGCACGCGCTTGAGTTCGCGCCAGCCCTTGTCGAATTCGTGATTGCCGACCGCGTTGAAATCGAGCCCGATGCGATTCATCGCGCCGATCGTCGGCTCGTCGAGGAACAGCGAGGAGACGAGCGGGCTCGCGCCGATCAGGTCGCCGGCTGCGATCACCATCGTGTTCTTGTGCTTTGCGCGCACCGCATCGACCGCAGCGGCGAGCCATGCCGCGCCGCCGGCCTTCGCCTCGCGCCCGTCGCCCAGCTTCACGGGCCGGGTGATCGGCTCCAGATTGCCGTGAAAATCGTTGAGCCCGACGATGCCGATGGTGACCGGCTCAGGCGCGGTGCTCTCTACGGACGGGACGGTGGCGCAGGCGCCCAGCGAGAGGGCGAGCAGGGCGGCGAGACTTGTGCGTGCGAACATGCGTGCGGCGTTGCTCCCGCAGCGTTGCAACTTCAAGAAGGCAATTGCGCGAGGCGGGGCTTTTGCCGGGTCAGAGCGCCTCGCCGCAGGCCTGCCCGCTCGCCCAGGCCCACTGGAAATTGTAGCCGCCCAGCCACCCCGTGACATCAACAGCCTCGCCGATCGCGAACAGGCCGGGCAGCTTCTTCGCCTCCATCGTCTGCGAGGAAAGCTCAGCGGTGGAGATGCCGCCTGCGGTCACCTCGGCCTTGGCGAAGCCTTCCGTGCCGTTGGGATGGAATTGCCAGCCGCGCAGTCGCTCCTCCGCCTGAACCAGCGCCCTTTCGGAGATGCCCTGGAGCGGGCCGGACAGGCCCAGCCGCTCGGCCAGCGTGACCGCGAGTCGCTCGGGCAGATGCTCGCGCAGGATCTGCGCCATGCTCGCCTGCGGGGTCTTCGCCTTGCGTTCGCTCAGCCAGTCGGGGGGCAGATCGGGCAGGAAGTCGATCCGCAGCACCTCGCCGTGCCGCCAGTAGGAACTCGCCTGAAGGATCGCGGGGCCGGACAGGCCCTTGTGCGTCAGCAGCGCCGCCTCGCGAAATTTTGCTTTCCCGGCGGTGGCTTCGACCGGGGCGGAGACGCCCGAAAGCTCGCGGAACAGCACGTCCTCGCCGCCGAGTGTCAGCGGGACGAGCGCGGGGCGCGGCTCGACCACCTTGAGGCCGAACTGGCGCGCGAGGTCGTAGGCAAAACCGCTCGCGCCCATCTTGGGGATCGACGGCCCGCCGGTCGCGATCACCAGCGCTGCGGCACGGTGCGTCTCGCCATTGGCTTCCACGACGAACCCCGCGTCGACGCGCGCGACCGACACGATCTCCTGCCCGGTGCGGATGTCCACTCCTCCTGCCTCGCATTCCGCGAGCAGCATCGCGACGATCTGTTTCGCCGACCCGTCGCAGAACAGCTGGCCGAGGGTCTTCTCGTGCCACGCAATCCCGTGGCGCTCGACCAGATCGAGGAAATCGCGCGGCGTGTAACGGGCCAGCGCAGACTTGGCGAAATGGCGGTTGGCCGAAAGGTAGTTCTCCGGCGCCGCACCAAGATTGGTGAAATTGCACCGCCCGCCGCCCGAGATGAGAATCTTCTTCCCCACCGCGTCGGCCTTTTCTAGCACCAGCACGCGCCGCCCGCGCTGGCCGGCAACGGCTGCGCAGAACAGTCCGGCGGCCCCACCGCCCAGGATGATTGCATCGTGATCCATGGGCCAGCGCCGTGGACCTTCCCCGCGCGCATGTCGAGCAGCGGCGGTAGGGATTGGCGCGCGCATCGTCCTATCCGGAGACGGTGCATTTCGCGCGCGCGACATTGCGCCGGGGGCGGTACAAGGGCGATCCATGGACCCCGAGTCGCCCTCCGGCGCGCAGCGCTACCACCATCTCGACGCCGCGCGGGCGCTGTTCATGCTGCTGGGCATTCCCTTCCATGCGAGCCTCGCCTTCGCGGGCGGACACTGGCTGGTGATGAGCGGGTCGCGCGATCCGGTGCTCGCTGTCATCCCGCCGCTGCTGAGCGATTTTCGCATGCCCGGGTTCTTCCTGATCGCCGGGTTCTTTGCCGCGATGCTGCTGGAGCGGCGCTCTCGCGGCGTGTGGCTCAAGGGCCGGGCCGAGCGTCTGGGCGTGCCGCTGCTGACCGGGATGGCGATCATCCTGCCGCTGCAGGCGGCGATCCTGCGGTATGCGCCGCGCGGCATCGTGGACCCCGCTGCGGCGGCCCATCCGCTGGCGCACCTGTGGTTCCTGCCCACGCTGCTGATCCTGTGCGCGCTGCTGGCGGCGGTGTGGCCGCTGATTGTCCGCGCACGGGCATTCGCCGCTCCGCCGGTGATCGCACTGGCGGCAGCGCTGGCGGTGTACGAGTTGGGCCTGACCGTGGTGGAGCATCTGCTCCACAGCGATCTGAGCTTCCTCGGCGGATATCTGGATCTGCGCTCGCTAGCGATCTTCCTGCCGTTCTTTGCGCTGGGCGTCGCGCTACGGCGGTCGCCCGCGCTGTGGAATCGCTTCGCCAGGTTCGATCCGGCGGTGGCGATCATCGGGCTGCTCGCGCTGGTGCTGCATGTCGGCCTGTGGGAGGACCGCTCGACGATCGGGATGGCGCTCGACATCCTGTTCGACGGCATGTCGTCGGTATGCCTCGTGCAGACCATCTTCGCGCTGCTGCTGCGCCTGTTCAGCAAGCCCTCCGCGCGGGTCGACCGGCTGGTCGACGCTTCTTTCACGATCTACCTGCTGCACCACCCGGTGGTGGTCGGGCTGGCGATTTTGTGCATCACCGCCGCGGTTCCGCCGCTGCTCGCGTGGGTCGCGATCTGCCTGGGAGCATTCGCGCTGCCCTATGCCGCACATCGCCTGCTGCGCCGCAGCCCGCTGGCGCTGTGGCTGCTCAACGGTGTGCGTCCGCGGCAGCGCGGCTGGGGCCTGCTGGTGGGCGCGCGCGAGGGCGCACCCGCCTGACGCAGATCAGAGACTGAGATTCGCGACGTTCAGGGCCCCAAGCGAAGCCGATGTCTGACGCTGGTCAGATATCGAGATTCGCGACGTTGAGGGCATTATCCTGGATGAACTCGCGCCGGGTTTCGACCACATCGCCCATCAGGCGGCTGAAGATCTCGTCCGTCACGTCCGCATCCTCGATCTTCACCTGCAACAGCGCGCGGTTGTCGGGGTCGAGCGTGGTCTCCCACAGCTGTTCCGCGTTCATCTCGCCAAGACCCTTGTAGCGCTGGACCGACAGGCCCTTGCGGCCCGCCGCGATCACCGCGTCGAACAGCTGGGTCGGGCGGATGATGGTGCCTTGGCCTACAGTAGCGGAGCGATCCGGCGTGGCGTTCTCTTCCTCGCCTTCGGGTTCGGCAGCATCTTCGACCGCGCTGGGTTTGACCAGCTTTGCAGCGCTTTCGTAGGCATCGAGGTTTTCGGCGGCGACCTTGTGCAGCTTGCGCGCTTCGGCGCTTTCGAGGAATTTCTCCTCGATCAGGTGCGTGTCGGTCACCCCGCGCCACAGGCGGCTGAGCATGATCCCGCCATCGGGCGAACGCTCGCCGCTCCACTTCGCTTCGGTGTCGCCCATCTGGAGGCGTGCCGCCGCGCGGTCGAGCGCATCGCCCGCCGCGAGGTTTTCCGGATCGAACGCGCCCGCCATGGCCAGCGTCTCGACGATCGCGGTGTCGTACTTGCGCGGCGCATAGGCGAGCAGGTTGCGCATCCGCAGCGCGTGGTCGACCAGCGCGGAAAGATCCGCCCCGGCGCGCACGCCGGTGGGGCTGTCGAGCACGCGGTCCTGCAGTCCTTCGGCGACGAGGTAGCGGTCGAGCGCGCGCTCGTCCTTAAGGTACACTTCGCTGCGCCCGCGGGCGACCTTGTACAGCGGCGGCTGCGCGATGAAGAGATGGCCCTGCTTCACGATCTCGGGCAGTTGGCGGTGGAAGAAGGTCAGCAGCAGCGTGCGGATATGCGCACCGTCGACGTCGGCGTCGGTCATGATGACGATCTTGTGGTAGCGCAGCTTGTCGAGGTTGAAATCGTCGCGGATGCCGGTGCCCATCGCCTGGATCAGCGTGCCGACTTCCTTCGATGAAATGATCCGGTCGAACCGCGCGCGCTCGACATTCAGGATCTTGCCCTTCAGCGGCAAAATCGCCTGCGTCTTGCGGTCGCGGCCCTGCTTGGCCGAGCCACCGGCCGAGTCACCCTCGACCAGGAAGAGTTCGCACTTGCTCGGATCGCGTTCCTGGCAGTCGGCCAGCTTGCCGGGCAGCGACGCGACGCTCATTGCGCCCTTGCGGCTCATTTCGCGCGCGCGCCGTGCGGCTTCGCGAGCGGCGGCGGCATCGACGATCTTCTGGATGATGGTCTTGGCGTGGTTGGGGTTTTCCTCCAGCCACTCGGTCATCTTGTCGCCCATCAGGCTTTCCAGCGGAGAGCGCACTTCGGAACTGACCAGCTTGTCCTTGGTCTGGCTGGAGAACTTGGGGTCGGGCAGCTTGACCGACACGATCGCGGTCAGCCCTTCGCGCATGTCTTCGCCCGAGAGCGTGACTTTCTCTTTCTTCAGTAGGCCCGAGGACGCGGCGTAGTTGTTGAGCGTGCGGGTCAGCGCGGTGCGGAACGCGGCCAGGTGCGTGCCCCCGTCGCGCTGCGGGATGTTGTTGGTGAAGGCGAGCACGTTCTCGTAATAGGAATCGTTCCATTCGAGCGCGACGTCGATGCCGATCCCGTCCTTCTCCGCCGAGACGGAAATCGGCTCGGGGATCAGCGCATCCTTGTTGCGGTCGAGATAGTTGACGAAGGCGGCAATCCCGCCCTCGTAGAACAGGTCGTGCTCGACCACGTCCTCGCTCCGCCGGTCGCGCAGCTTGATGTGCACGCCCGAGTTGAGGAAGGCGAGTTCGCGGTAGCGATGTTCGAGCTTCTCGAAATCGAACTCGGTGACGTTCTTGAACGTCTCTTCGCTGGCCTTGAAGGTGACGCGCGTGCCCTTTTTGAGGCCGTTCTCGTCGCCGTTCGCATCGACCGGCGGCGCATCGCCGCGCACTTCGAGGCTGGCGACCGCATCGCCATGCTCGAAGCGCATCCAGTGCTCCTTGCCGTCGCGCCAGATGACCAGTTCGAGCCATTCGGACAGCGCGTTGACCACCGACACGCCCACGCCGTGCAGCCCGCCCGAGACCTTGTAGGCATTGTCGTCGTTGGTGTTTTCGAACTTACCGCCAGCGTGCAGCTGGGTCATGATGACCTCGGCGGCGGAGACGCCTTCGCCCTTGTGCATGTCCACCGGAATGCCGCGGCCATTGTCTTCGACCGACACGCTGCCATCGGGGTTCAGCTCGATCAGGACGAGGTCGCAGTGGCCCGCCAGCGCTTCGTCGATCGCGTTGTCCGACACTTCGAACACCATGTGGTGCAGGCCCGAACCATCGTCGGTATCGCCGATATACATGCCGGGGCGCTTGCGAACCGCGTCGAGGCCCTTGAGCACCTTGATCGAATCCGCACCGTATTCGCCGGTATTCCGGCTGCTTTTCGTGTTTTCGTCCATCGCGCGAATATAGGCACACACGGGCTGAAACCCAAACGAAACATGGCGAAATGCGGGCTTTTCCACGGGGTGTCGATGGGGGTGGGCACGGATGCCCGGCGCGAGCGTAGGATGGATTATGATAATGACCCTGATCGTGGTTGCGGTTGTGTCCGGTGCGCTGCTCGCCGGGGCCGCCTGGGGGCTCTACGCTCCGCTGGGCAAGAGGACCGAAGGCTTCCTTGTCGCACTGGCAGGCGGGGCATTGCTGCTGTCCGTCACCAGCGAACTGATTCAGCCGTCCATAGAGCGCAGCACGCTGTGGATCGCCGCCGCAGGCGTGCTTGCGGGTGCAGCCGTATTCACGCTGGCCGACTGGCTGGTGAAGGAAAAATGGGGCGGCGGCTCCGGCGGCGGACTGCTCGCCGCGATCACGCTCGACGGCATCCCCGAAAATCTCGCTCTTGGTGTCGCGCTGATCGGGGCCGGGCCGATGCAGGTCGCCGCGTTGGCGGGATCGATTCTCCTTTCCAACTTGCCCGAGGCGGCTGGCGGCGCGAAGGAAATGCGCGGAGGCGGTCACTCCAAGGGCAAGATATTCCTCCTGTGGGCGGCAACCGCGCTCATTCTCTCGCTCGCAGCGATTGCTGGCAACCTGATGCTGGAGGGTGCGAGCGAACACCTGCTGGCGGTGATCCGGTGCTTTGCCGCCGGCGCGGTGATCGGCAGCCTTGCGATCGAGGTGTTTCCGCAGGCTTTTCGCGAAGACGACTACTGGGCCGGAATCGCAACCGCCATCGGCGCGGTGCTGGCCTTCGCGCTCGGCTCGCTCGGCGGCGGGTGAGCGATTGACGTAGCGGAAGGCGTGCCCCATCGGCGCGGGCATGCTCTCTGTACTCGACATCTTCCGGATCGGGATCGGCCCGTCCTCCTCGCACACGGTCGGCCCGATGCGGATCGCCCGGCGTTTCGTCCGCGCCCTCGAAAAGGCGGGCGAATTGCCGCAGGTCGAGCGGGTGGCGGTCGAGCTGCAGGGATCGCTCGCGCTGACGGGGATCGGGCACGGCACGGTCGATGCGACCATCCTCGGCCTCGCCGGGTTCCGGCCCGAGCGGACCGACCCGGACGAGGCGGCTGCCGCGCTGCGCGGTGTCGATGCGGACAAGTGCCTCGCGCTCGGCGGGGTTGACGGTGGCCATCGCAGAATCCGTTTCGAGCGGGCTAAAGACATCGATCTGGCGGGCCACGTGATCCCCGATCTGCACCCCAATGGCATGGTCCTGCGCGCTTACGACGCATCGGGCAAACTGCTGCGCGAGGGCACCTATTTCTCCACCGGCGGCGGTTTCGTCGCCTCGCAGGCGCAGCTGAAGAAGCCGCCGAAGGACGACCAGGTCAAGGCGGGCGCGAAGGTGCCGCATCCCTTCGGCTCGGCTGCCGAGTTGCTCGCGCTGTGCGATGCGCACGGCCTGTCGGTCGCCGAGCTGATCCTCGCCAATGAAGACGCGATGCGCCCGCGCGAGCAAACCGTCGCCGGGCTCGATCGGATCGCGCAGGCGATGGACGGGTGCATCGATCGCGGGCTGACCCAGCGCGGCATCCTGCCCGGCGGCCTCAAGGTGCAGCGCCGCGCGCCCGACCTGTGGGACAAGCTCTCCGGCAATCCCCTATCCAACGAGCGCGAGCAGCTGTTCGACTGGCTCAACTGCTACGCGATGGCGGTGAACGAGGAAAACGCCGCCGGGGGCCGCGTGGTCACCGCCCCCACAAATGGCGCGGCGGGTATCATCCCGGCCGTGATCCGCTTCTATTGCAAGACCGCAGACGATGCCGACTGCGCGGAGAAGCGGCGGCTGTTCCTGCTCACCGCAGGTGCGGTCGGCCTGCTGTACAAGCAGCGGGCGAGCATTTCGGGCGCGGAGATGGGCTGTCAGGGAGAGGTCGGCGTGGCCTGTTCGATGGCCGCCGGTGGCCTCGCCGCGCTATGGGGCGCAACCCCGCATCAGGTCGCCAGCGCGGCGGAAATCGGGATGGAGCACAACCTCGGCCTGACCTGCGATCCCGTCGGCGGGCTGGTCCAGGTGCCATGCATCGAACGCAACGCGATCGGCGCGGTCAAGGCGGTCAACGCCGCGCGCCTCGCGCTGCACCGGACGGGGGCGGAAAGCCTCGTCACGCTGGATCAGGTGATCGAGACCATGCGCCAGACCGGGCTCGACATGAGCAACAAGTACAAGGAAACCAGCCAGGGCGGGCTCGCGGTCAACGTGGTCGAATGCTGACCGGCGGACGCGCGCTCAGTCCGAGGGGCCGCTTCCCGAAGCGAAGGCGGGGCGGAAATCGACCGCGCCCTGCCAGATCGCCTGATCGAACACCGGGGCGAGCATGGCGCGACTCGCGGCGTCGAACTGGGTGGCGTGGCACTGGGTCGCGGCGGCGGCAGCGGCCAGATCGGTCTCGTCATAGCCGATTCGCACGCTGAGCAGCGCGGGGTCGGTCTTGGCCCAGTTGGCCAGTTCCGCGACCGGCGCCTGACGATCCGCCCGAATGCCGAAATAGAGCAGCGCGGGCCGGTCGTTGGCGGGCATCGCTTCGACCAGCTGGCTGGTAAATGCGCTGACCAGCCGGTGGTCGGCATGGCCATATCCGCCGTCCGGCCCCCAGGTGATGATCGTCTCCGGATGGGCCGCCGCGATTTCGCTGGCGAGCCGCGCGATCAGGCCATCGCCATCGGGAGTGCCGCGCGCCTCGTCCGCCAGCTTTCCGTCACCATAGCCGAGCATCATCGGCGCACCGAGGCCCAGCGCCCTGGCGGAGCAGCGGGCTTCGTCTTCGCGCACGGCGGCGAGCGCTTCGCCCGGCTCCAGCTGCGACACGCCCGGCCCGGCATCGCCGCTGGTCGCATAGACCAGCCGCACATCTGCCCCGGCGCGGGCGAGGGCGGAGAGCGCGGGGGCCATCGGCAGCTCGTCGTCCGGATGCGCGAGGATCACCATCACCGGACGCGTATCGCCGGTCGGCTGGGCCAGCGCCGCGCTGGCGAGAAGCAGGGCGGACACGCCTGCAAGAAGCGGCTTGGACATTGCGATTCTCCCCTGTTCCATTCCCGCGCGAAACCCTGCCCCTCGCGTCTCGCAATGTCGAGCGCACACGCGAAAAGGCCCGCGTGCCCTGAGGAGCACGCGGGCCTTGAGGTCCCCTTGGAGAGAGAGGGACCACCCTCCGGCAATGGCAGGCCCGCTTGGGGCGTATCAGCCTGGAGGAAAAATTGGCCGGCGGGGATCTTAGGGGGGGGAGAGGTCGATCCACCGCCGGCTCGAGAGGGGAAATAATCTTACGCCCTGCTATATGAAAGTGAGAAAACACGCAGGGCCGTGCAGTTTTTTGCAACTAACTTTGTGGGCATGCTTCAGGGCATTTTCAGGTGCTTTATGGGCATCAATATTGCTTTTGCGCCAGATTTTCGGAAATTTGGCTGGCGAGCGACAGGTTCGATCCGATGCAACTCGCGATATAAAGCCTCACCTGCATCGCTACGGCACCCGCTGGACAGGCGGCGGGGCAGCACTTACCGCGCGGCCATGCAGCCAGACCATCTCCCCGATTCCATCCTCATCGTCGATTTCGGCAGCCAGGTGACTCAGCTGATCGCGCGCCGCGTGCGCGAAGCGGGCGTCTATTCCGAGATCGCGCCTTTCACCCAGGCCGAAGAGGCGTTCGAGCGGATGAAGCCCAAGGGCATTATCCTCTCCGGATCGCCAGCCAGCGTGTGCGATGAAGGGAGCCCGCGCGCGCCGCAGGTGCTGTTCGACTCGGGACTGCCGATACTGGGCATTTGTTACGGCCAGCAGGTGATGACCACCCAGCTGGGCGGCGAGGTGAAGCCGGGGCACGAGACGGGCGAGGGCGGTGAATTCGGCCGCGCTTTCCTGACCGTGACCGAGCCCTGCGTCCTGTTCGAAGGCCTGTGGAACGTCGGCGAGCGGCATCAGGTGTGGATGAGCCACGGCGACAAGGTGACGCAGTTCGCGCCCGGCTTCCGCATCGTCGCTACCAGCGACGGGGCTCCGTTTGCGCTGATCGCGGATGACGAGCGGCGTTATTATGGCACGCAGTTCCACCCCGAGGTGTTCCACACCCCCGACGGCGCCAAGCTGCTCGCCAATTTCGCGCGCCATGTCTGCGGTCTCTCTGGCGACTGGACCATGGCCGAATACCGCGCGACCAAGATCACCGAAATCCGCGAGCAGGTCGGTGATGCGAAGGTCATCTGCGGCCTTTCCGGCGGGGTCGATTCCTCGGTCGCCGCGATCCTGATCCACGAGGCGATCGGCGAACAGCTGACCTGCGTTTTCGTCGATCACGGCCTGCTGCGGCTGGGCGAACGCGAACAGGTCGAGACCATGTTCCGCGACCATTACAACATCCCGCTGGTGGTGGTGGATGCTGAAGAGCGCTTCATGGCGGGCCTCGCCGGCCAGACCGACCCCGAGAAGAAGCGCAAGTTCATCGGCGCGGAATTCATCAACGTCTTCGAGGAGGAGGCGAACAAAATCGGCGGCGCGGATTTCCTCGCGCAGGGCACGCTCTACCCCGACGTGATCGAGAGCGTCTCTTTCACCGGCGGCCCTTCGGTGACGATCAAGTCGCACCACAATGTCGGTGGCCTGCCAGAACGCATGAACATGAAGCTGGTCGAGCCGCTTCGCGAACTGTTCAAGGACGAGGTCCGCGATCTGGGCCGCGAGCTCGGCCTGCCCGACATCTTCGTGGGCCGCCACCCGTTCCCCGGCCCCGGCCTCGCGATCCGCATTCCCGGCGAAGTCACCAAGGAACGCTGCGACATCCTGCGCAAGGCGGACGCGATCTATCTCGAAGAAATCCGCAACGCAGGGCTTTACGACGCGATCTGGCAGGCCTTCGCGGTGCTGCTGCCCGTGAAGACGGTCGGCGTGATGGGCGACGGGCGGACCTACGACAGCGTCTGCGCCCTGCGCGCGGTGACCAGCACCGACGGAATGACGGCTGACGTCTACCCCTTCGACGGCGCATTCCTCGGCCGCGTGGCGACGCGCATCGTAAACGAGGTGCGCGGGATCAACCGGGTGGTCTACGACTACACCAGCAAGCCGCCCGGCACGATCGAATGGGAATAGCCGGGCGTCTCGGATGAGAGGGGCCCACTAAGCACCACCGTCTGGGCATGGACGGAACGCTCCGCTTTGCGCCCGCGTTGTGATTGGCGAACAGCCGCCAATTCCTGCGCGGCGCCAGCTATCCCGGAGCTTTCCATGACCGATACCCACGCACCGCTACTCGACCCGCTCGACATGGCGGATATCACCACGCCCAACAGGGTGTGGATGGCCCCGCTCACCCGCAGCCGCTCGACTGCCGGCGACTGCGAGCAGACCCCGCTTCACGCGCTCTACTATGCGCAGCGGGCGGGCGCGGGTCTGATCGTTTCCGAAGCCACGCAGATCAGCCACGAAGGGCAGGGCTACGCCTGGACGCCGGGGATCTTCACCGACGACCAGGTCGATAGCTGGAAGCTGGTGACCGACGCGGTGCATAATGCCGGCGGGCGGATATTCTGCCAGCTGTGGCATGTTGGCGCGATCAGCCACCAGGTGTTCCAGCCCGAAGGCGGCGCGCCCGTTTCTGCCAGCGCGTGGACGCCAGAGGGCGAGGCCTTCGTCGGCGACCGGCTGAGCGAAGGGCCGACCGTGCCCTTCCCCGAGGCACGCGCGCTCGAACTGAATGAAATTCCGCGCCTGCTCGACGATTACCGCCATGCCGCGCGCTGCGCTGCGCGCGCCGGGTTCGACGGCGTGGAGGTGCATGCGGCGAACGGATACCTTATCGACCAGTTCTTGCGCAGCGGGACCAACCGGCGCGAGGACGATTATGGCGGCAGTCTCGAAAACCGGCTGCGCCTGCTGGACGAAGTGGTCGCCGCGGTGACCGAGGTCCTGCCCGCGGGCCGGGTCGGTGTGCGCCTCTCGCCGATGGGCGGGCCGGGCGGCTCGTCCGATGCCAAGCCGGAAGAAACCTACCCCGAAGCAGCGGCCAAGCTTGCCGGGCGCGGCCTCGCCTACCTCCATGTCGTGCGCCCCAACGGCCATACCGGGAGCGGCGGATCGGACGAGGGCAACGAAATCGTCAAGGACATGCGCCAGCGATTCGACGGCGTGTTCGTCGCCAATGGCGAGTTCTCGACCGAGGAAGCCGCGCAATGGGTCGCCGACGGCCATGCCGACGCGGTCGCCTTCGGTCGCCTGTTCATCGCCAACCCCGATCTACCCGCACGAATCGCAGCGGGCGGCCCTTACGAAGAGGCCAACGAAGCCACGTTCTACGGCGGCGGGGCGGAGGGATATGTCGATTATCCCACGCTCGACCGTGTCAGCGACCCGTTGCCGGTTCCGGCCTGAGAGCGCGAAGCCACTCATTAGCACGCCATTTTTCCAGACATCGGAGCCCGATATGAAAGCCGTCAAAGTCCGCAATCCCGCCAGTCTCGATTCGCTCGAAGTCGTCGACATCGACGCTCCGGGCGAGCCCGGCCCCGGCGAGGTGCGGGTGAAGCTGCACGCCTCCTCGCTCAACTTCCACGACTATGCGGTCGTCGCCGGGATGATCCCCACCGACGACTGGCGCATTCCGCTGTCCGATGGCGCGGGCGAGGTCGAAGCGGTCGGCGAGGGTGTCGAGGAGTTCGCGGCCGGGGACCGGGTGATGTCGGTCTTCTTCCCCGAATGGCAGGATGGACGCCCCCCGATGGGCAGTTTTGAAACCACGCCGGGCGACGGGATCGACGGGTTCGCCTGCGAGAGCGTGGTGAAGCCCGCCCGTGCCTTCACCCGGATGCCCGAAAATCTCGACTTCGCGCAGGCGGCGTGCCTGCCCTGCGCCGGGCTGACCGCGTGGCGCGCGCTGATGGAGGACGGCAATCTGCAGGCCGGTCAGACCGTGCTGCTGGAGGGCACCGGCGGCGTCTCGATCTTCGCGCTCAGGATCGCCAAGGCAGCGGGCGCGCGCGTGATCATCACCTCCAGTTCGGACGAGAAGCTGGCGAGGGCGCGCGAGCTGGGCGCCGACCATACGATCAACTACAAGAGCAATGACGATTGGGGCGACGAGGCGTTCGACTGGTCGAAGGGCGGCGTCGATCATGTGGTCGAGGTCGGCGGGCCGGGCACGGTCAACCAAGCGATCGACGCGATCCGTCCGGGCGGGCACATCCACCTGATCGGGGTCTTGACCGGGCAGAAGGGCGAGGTCGAAACCGCCGCGCTGATGCGCAAGATGGGGCGGTTGCAGGGGCTGACCGTCGGGAGCCGCGCGATGCAGTTGCGGATGATCGCCGCGATCGAGGCCAGTGGGATCGAGCCGGTGATCTCGGATCGGTTTGCGCTCGCCGATCTGGCCGACGCCTTCCGCCACGAACAGGACCAGAAGCACTTCGGCAAAATCGCGATCGATATCTGACGGCGCGATGCAGCTTCCCCTTGGCGATGATCCGCGGACCGAAACGCTACGCCAGCTTCAGCCGCGGCTGATCCAGCGGTTCGGGCGGATCGAGCGTGCGCCGAGGGAGAGGCGCGCGCCCGAATGGGTGCTGGTGCAGGGCGTGATCGGCGCACGCACCCGCTCGGAAACCTCCAATGCGGCGACCGACCGGCTGCTGGCCGAATATGGATCGTGGGAGGCTGTGGCCGATGCGCCGCTCGAAGGCTTGCAGGCTGAGCTCGCCACCCAGACCTACCCCAATGTTGCGGGTGAGCGGCTGAAGGCGTGCCTCACCGATCTGGTCGCGCGGCGCGGCGCGGTCGACCTCTCGCATCTCGAGCCGATGGAGACCGACGCGGCGATGGCGTGGCTCGAGCAGCTGCCCGGCGTGGGGCGCAAGATTGCGGCAGGAGTGGTCAATGCATCCACGCTCGACCGCAAGGCGCTGGTGCTCGATTCGCATCACCGCCGGGTGCTCCAGCGGATGGGGCTGGTGCCGCACAAGGCCGATACCGCGCGCGCATACACAGCGATCATGCCGGCGATGCCGCCCGAATGGAGCGCGGCAGACTACGACGAGCATCATCTGCTGATGAAGGAGATCGGCCGTGCCTTCTGCCGCCCGTCCAGCATGGCGTGCGGGCAATGCCCCGCGCAGGCGCTGTGCGAGACGGGGCGGGCACGCGAACACTAGGGTCGGACGGGCCGCTCGCACGAAAAAGGCCGCCCAAATCGCTCCGGACGGCCTCTCGCATATCGGAAGATGGGGCCGGTCAGCCTTCGTCCTTCACCCGCTTGTAGGGGATGAAGTCGGTCAGGAAGACGGCTCCGCTGAAGAAGTTGCCCGTCCGGTCGCGGGTGGTAATCTGGGTCGTGCGGCACAGGCTGGGCGAGGGATCGCGGACGACCAGATAGTCGTCGTCGTCCAGCGCCTCGGGATCCTGCGTGTAGTTCACGTAGATCGTCGATCCGGTGTCGTAGACCACCGCGGTCTTGTCGATGATGTAGAGCCGCGCGGAGGGTCGATGCGGGACGCAGTTGCTCGGCTCGCCCGCCACGCGGCCTTCAAGCAGCTTGTCCAGCCGTTCCTGCCCGGTCTGCCTCTCGGCAAGCGCGGGGGTGCTGGCGACGGCGAACGCGGCAAGCATCGGAATGGCGAAACGAAAACGATTGGTCATGGCGATATCCTCGGCAAAAAATCGTCCCTCTGAGGTGCCTTCGTAGCACGCCCTGTCTGAACAACGCCTGAGAATCGCGGATGCTCCCGGTCGGGCATGCCGCCGGTCGCTCTGCCGGTATCTGGGGATGGGTCCTTAGGGGGGCCCCGGGTCCGCGCCTTCGGAGATATCGCGCAAGCTGGCCTGGTCCGCGCCGTCGGCAGGTCCGCCTTCGAGAACGAAGCGTCGGTCGCAATAGCCGCAATCGATATAGCCGTGCTCGTCGATTTCGAGATAGACCTTCGGGTGGCCGAGGGCTGCGGGCTTGTAGTTGGCGCCCGTGCGAATGTCGGTCGCGCCATCGCACCAGACGCGGCGGGTGGTCACCTTGGAGATTTCGGGCGGAGGCGGCATGATCGACATGGGCACGCGCATATCTTTGTGCTCGTCGCTCGGCAAGAGCATGTGCGCAACAGGACGCGCGCAAAGCGGTGGCCAAGCGGGGCGATGCGTTTTAGGGCGACGACATGGAAAACCGGCCCGCAATTTCGATCGACAACCTGACCAAACGCTATGCCCCCGCCAAGGGTGAGAGCGAGGGGAAACTGGCGCTCAAGGGCGTCAGCTTCGATGTCCCGCAGGGCGGCATCTTCGGCCTGCTGGGCCCCAATGGCGCGGGCAAGTCCACGCTGATCAACATCCTCGCCGGGCTGGTCACACGGACCAGCGGCAGCGCGCAGATCTGGGGCTTCGACACCGCGAAAAACCCCCGCAACGCCAAGCGCGCGATCGGCATCGTGCCGCAGGAAATCGTGTTCGACCCGTTCTTCACCCCGTTCGAGGTGCTGGAGAATCAGGGCGGCTTCTACGGCATCCCGAAAGCCGAGCGACGCAGCGAGGAACTGCTGAAAGCGGTGCATCTGTGGGACAAGCGCGACGCCTATGCCCGCACGTTGTCGGGGGGCATGAAACGCCGCCTGCTGATCGCCAAAGCGATGGTCCATTCCCCGCCGATCCTGGTGCTGGACGAGCCGACCGCAGGCGTCGACGTCGAACTGCGCCGCCAGCTGTGGGAGCTGGTGACCCAGCTGAATAAGGAAGGCGTCACCGTGGTTCTGACCACGCACTACCTCGAAGAGGCCGAGCAGCTGTGCGACCGGATCGCGATCATCAACCATGGCGAGCTGATCGCGAACAAGCCGACCCGCGAGCTGGTCAGCATGGCGCGCGAGAAGATCATCCGGCTGGACGTGGACAAGCCGCTGGCGGGCGCGCTGATGGACCCGGCCTTCACCCGGTCCGAAGTCACCGCGCCGCGCACGCTGGAGGTCACCTACGACCGCGACAGGATGACCGCAGGCCAGGTGCTGACGATCGTGCAGGGGCACGGCTACGCGATCCAGGATGTCTCGACATTGGAGCCGGACCTCGAAGATGTCTTTGTTCAGCTCACCGGCACAGGGCAGGACCGCTAGAGCGTTGCTTTGCAAGCATTATAGGCACGCATTGCTTCGGCCTTCAGGGTCGATGGGGCAGATGTCGTCGCAAGGAAGCTGCCTTCGCTGGTCTTCACCGTGACGCGTTCGCTGATAAGTATTGCCGTTGCTTCGTTAGGAGAAATCTTGCCGGACAAAACCCAGTGATCGGCAGTGTTCGGATGCGGCTTGATTTCCATATCCACATCCAGATCGAACTTCGCCGCGGCGGCCGACAGCTCTAGCCGGATGTTTTGGCGGAATGACGGAGCATTCGGGTTGATCGGCGTGAATATCATAACGTTGGATGCGCCCGATCCGGTTTGCGCGATCATCAGCATCGTCACGCCGGGTCCCGTAAATTGCGCGATCTGACACTCGATCCCGGCTGCCTTGCGCACGTTCATCATGTACGCGCCTTCGACCTCCTGGAACAGTTGCAGTGGTTCCTCGGGGGCGGTTTGTGCGGACGCGGCCGTTGCCGCGATAGCAGCAAGCAATGCGATTGGGTTCCGGGCTTTCATGGCTGCATTCTTCTTCCGCGTTACATCTTGGCAAAATACCAGCAGAGCCGTGATATGCGGCATTCGAACGCATTCAATTGACAATGACTGTTAGGCCAACGGGCACCTGCGCAAGAATATGCCGCCTGGCCGCTGAAGAGTTGCATCTGCTGACTCCAGCGTGCCGCGTCATGGCTTCATCGCCCAGGGCCACGGCTACGCGATCCAGGATGTCTCGACCCTCGAACCCGATCTCGAAAACGTGTTCGTCCAGCTGACCGGCGCGGGGTAACAATCTGACTTTGCGCCGGTTTGTCAGCAGATTGGTGCACGGCGCGATAACCATTGGTCAATGACCAGCCGTTAGAACGGCTGCATGGCACGATTGCCACTTCCGTATCGGCTGCGGCCACTATGGCTGCGTCAGGCCTTCTTCCTGATCACGCTGGCATGCGCCGTGTCGGGCGGGCAGGCGAGCGCTTGCCTGGGAAGTACCGAGCCGGACATCGCCCGGCTCGAAATCGAGGTCGGGCGCGATCCGCTCGGCGCGGTCGACAAGATCGCCAGGGCGATTACCAATACCGATCCGGCGAACCGGCGTCGTCTCGCCGAATTGTACATCGTGCAGGCCAAGGCGCTGATGATGGGTGGCGGCGATCCCGCACCTGCGCTCGACCAGGCGCGCATTGCGGCGGGCAAGCTCGGGCCGAGCGATCCGGTCAGCATCTTTCTGCGGGTGAATGCCTTCAACGATCTGCCCGACGGTCGCGCAAAGCGCGCAGCGCTCGAGTCGTTGGTGCGCGACTATGAGTCGCTGCCGGAGGGGAGCAGCGCGAAGAGCTGCCGCGCGATCGACCTGGCCTTCAGCTATTCCTACCAGGAGAAACCGCGCGAAGCCTTCATGTTCGCTTCGCAGGCCTATCTCAGCAGTGCCCATGACAAGACCTCGCTCGCCCGGGCAGAGGCAGCCTCCGTACTCGCCTATTTCGTCTCCAACGGTCACGATTTCGACTACGCGCGGCGGCTCCATTCCGAAGCGCTGGCCATCCAGATGAAGCTGGGGATGAGCGACCTTGCCGCCAACGAGCTGCTGATGCGCGGATATACCAGGCTCAACGATGGCAACTGGAACGGCGCGGTCGCCGATTTCAGGGCCTCGGCAAGGCAGGCGCGCAGCTACGGCAACCGGTACGCGGTCGATTACGCGCTGCTCGGCGTGTGCCAGGCTGCGTTCGAGGGGGGCAGGATCACCGATGCGACCCGCGAATGCGAGCGCGCCTATCAGGGGCTGGGAAAGCCGACTGAGGCCATGGCCCTGCCGGCCACTGCATTGATGGCGAAGCTGCTGGTCGAGCGCGGCGATCCGGCGAGGGCTCTTGCGATCCTCGATCCGGCGATCGCGAAGGGCAAGCAGGAAAACGCCTCGGACGACTGGGTGCTGGCGCTGGAAACCCGGGCGCAGGCGCTGTCGGCACTTGGCCGCAACGCGCAGGCCTACGACCAGATGCGCGAGGCGAGCGAGGCTGCGAAAGCCTTCCGCGACACCGAAATGCAGAGCGGGACGGCTGCCCTGCAGGCGCGCTTCCAGACCCGCGAGCTGCAGAATCGCCTCGCCGAGGAAGAGCGGGCGAGCAGCACCCGCCTGCGGCTCGCGATCGCGGTGATCGCGGGCTCCACCACCACGCTGCTCCTGCTCGGCACGCTGGTCTTTTTCCTGTTGCGGCACCGCCGCCGCTTCCGCCGTCTCGCGATGACCGACCCGCTGACCGGGCTGGCCAACCGTCGCGCGACGCTGGAGCGGGTAAGCGCAGCCCTGCCCGGCCCGGACGCCCAGCAGCCGCGCGCCTCGTTCGCGCTGTTGGACATCGACCACTTCAAATCGTGCAACGACACCTTCGGCCACGATGCCGGCGACCAGGTGCTGAGCCAGTTCGCGCGGGTGGTGGAGCGCTGCGTCCGTCCGACCGATATCGTCGGGCGCTGGGGCGGGGAGGAATTCCTCATCATCCTGCCCGCAACCGGACTGGAGAAAGCCCGCGACATCATCGAACGGATCCGCAGCGAGGCCGCGCTGGAGGAGTTCGATTTCGCCCCCGGTTACCGGCTGCGCTTCAGCGCGGGCATCGCCATGCCAAGCGAGACGGGCGGCCTCACCGATGCGTGTCTCAAGCTGGCCGACCGGCGGCTCTACGCGGCCAAGCACCATGGCCGGAACCGGACCTGTATCGACGCGGGCATCGCATGGGCCGGACCTCCCGCGCCGTCTCCTCCCCCTTCCAGCGGCGACTCAGGCACCGGCTCAGGCTCCGCGCGGGCCGCGTGACCACCGGCCGATCGTGCCGGGCCTGTTTCTAGCCCGATGAGCCGGGCGGCAGGGCGAGCCGCGCGATATGGTCGCCATCCAGCTCGATCAGCCAGTTCTCCGGCTCGGCGGTGATCCAGATCGTCCAGCCGAAATCGAGCAGCACGTCGAGATGGGCGATTCCATCGCTCGCCATCAGCGCCACGCCGGTTTCGAGACCGGTGTCGTAGGAGAAGCGGATCGTGGTGTCGGGGCCGGTCGCGCGGGCGATCATCGCGCCGATCACATCAATCCGCTTTTGCGCGGTCCGGCTGCCGTCGGGGTCGTCCGCGTCATTGAGCCAGCAGCGGTCGCTATCGGCAGGCTCGGGGCAATCGGGCCACCACACGCCGTTGCCCGCGATGCGGATGTAAGGGGGTGTCCAGACTCCGTCGAAGCGCGGCTCGTGCGGAACGCCGCGTTCCACAAGGCGCGGGATGATTGTCCCCTTCACGCTGGGCGGTGGCGGGTTCGCCTTCAGCGTCGCGCGCCGTTCTTCCAGCTGCTTTCGCTTGTCCGGGTCCATGAGTGTTTGCACACCGCGAACCGGGCGCGATCAAGCGAAAAGTGCCCGCGCGGCAGGCCTAGTCGTCCAACGACCAGTGCGAGGGCTGGCTGGCGAGGCATTCGCCCATCGCCGCGATGGTCCGGTCGCGCGCGACGCCGTTGAACTTCACCAGAACGGCTGCGCTTTCGTCGCCCGGTTTGGTTATCAGAAAACCGCCGGTCTTCTGGATATCGTCGAAATCGAGCTGCAGCGCCTCGAGGGATGACGCATATTCGAAGATGCCCGGACCCTGCTCCGTTTTGAAAAAGGCCTTGCGATCGGTGACGATCCCGTCGGGCGTCAGGCGCCTGAAGTCGAACTGTTCGGCATTGGCCCCGACATCTGCCAAACTTATGATGTACAATTGGCTCGTGACAGTCGTCTTGCCGATCAGGAGCGTGACGGCGGTCTTGTTCGCCTCGTTCCCGAACAGCATCGTACAGGTCGTCTCCGTGCGGCTGACCGTCGCGAATTCGGCCCCGTCCGTAAACTGAAGGAGTACCTCCCTGGCAGGCTGCTGCGCACTTGCCGCCGATGCGGCGATGGCGAGGCTCGCGAAGAGTGCGGCGAAAAGCTTGCTGGACATTGATGCGATCCCCGGT
The DNA here is from genome assembly GCF_015999305.1 of Erythrobacter sp. YJ-T3-07. Classification (NCBI taxonomy): domain Bacteria; kingdom Pseudomonadati; phylum Pseudomonadota; class Alphaproteobacteria; order Sphingomonadales; family Erythrobacteraceae; genus Erythrobacter; species Erythrobacter sp. YJ-T3-07. The sequence goes on from NZ_JAEAGP010000001.1 coordinate 560,951, forward strand.
GGTGTCGGTCTATCTTCGCTTCACCCAATCCCTTCTTGCTTGTCCAATTACAAAAGCCGTCATAGCTGCATCGGATATGACACAGCAAAGCGCGCAACATGATGTCCTCGTGATCGGCTCGGGCGCGGCGGGCCTCACCGCGGCGCTGGCCCTTGCCGAAGAGAAGAAGGTGCTGGTGCTCGCGAAGGGCTCGCTCACCGGTGGCAGTACCGCGTGGGCGCAGGGCGGGATCGCCGCCGTGCTCGACGCGGGCGACACCTTCGAGGACCATATCCGTGATACGATGGTTGCGGGCGCGGGGCTCAATGATCGCGAGACGGTCGAATTCGTGATCGAACGCGCGCCGCATGCAATCGACCGGCTGATCGAGCTGGGCGTGCCGTTCAACAAGGAAAGCGGCGCGCTGCATCTGACCCGCGAGGGCGGCCATTCGCACCGCCGGATCGTGCATGTGGACGATGCGACCGGTTGGGCGGTGCAGTCCGCGCTGCTCAAGGCGGCGGAGGAAAATCCCAACATCACCCTGCTGCCGGGCCGCACCTGCGTCGACCTGATCACCGGGCGGCACGAGCTGCGCTATTCGGGCGCAGGCCAGGTATGGGGGGCCTATGCGCTCAACGAAGAGACCGGCGAGGTCGAGGCGCATGTCGCGCGCGCGACCGTGCTCGCGGCCGGCGGGGCCGGGCGCTGCTACCTCTTCTCCACCGCGCCGCGCGGCGCGACGGGCGATGGCATCGCGATGGCGTGGCGCGGCGGCGCGCGGGTCGCCAACATGGAAATGATGCAGTTCCACCCGACCTGCCTCTACAATCTGGAGGTCAAGAACTTCCTGATTACCGAAGCGGTGCGGGGCGAGGGCGGGCGGCTCTACAACCCGCGCACGGGCAAGCGGTTCATGGAATTCTACGATCCCGAACGGCTGGAGTTGGCGCCGCGCGATGTCGTGGCACGCGCGATCGATGCGGAGATCAAGCGCTTCGGTCTCGACTACGTCCATCTCGACATCAGCCACCAGCCGCCCGAATTCGTGAAGGAGCATTTCCCCACGATCCACGAGAAGCTGCTCGGCCTCGGCATCGACATGACCACCGGGCCGATCCCGGTGGTGCCCGCGCAGCACTATACTTGCGGCGGGGTGCTGGTGGACCTCTATGCGCGCACCGATCTGCCCGGCCTGTGGGCGGCGGGCGAATGTATCGAGAGTGGGCTGCACGGGGCCAACCGCCTCGCCTCCAACTCGCTGCTCGAATGCTTCGTTTTCGGCGAGGCGGCGGCGCGCGACATCCTGTCGATGTGGGACGAGCTCGACGCGCCGCCCGAAATCCGCCCGTGGGACGCGAGCCGGGTGACCGATTCGGACGAAGCGGTCGTCATCAAGCAGAACTGGACCGAGATTCGCCGCTTCATGTGGAACTATGTCGGCATCGTGCGCACGACGAAGCGGTTAGAGCGTGCGGCGAACCGCATCCGGCTGCTCCAGAGCGAGATCGACGATTACTACGGCAGCTTCCGCGTGACGACCGATCTGATCGAGCTGCGCAACCTCGTCCAGGCAGCCGAGCTGATCGTGCGCTGTGCGCTCGAACGCAAGGAAAGCCGGGGGCTGCACTTCACTCTCGACCACCCGCAGACGGACAGCATCGCACGCGATACGGTGCTGCTTCCGCGCTGATCGTCAGCAGCGATAACTTGATGCAGGTTAGTTTGTGGCCGCATCATGGCGTCGAGCCATTGTGGGGGTGATGCCCATGAGGGGTGTGAGCAAACAGAGGAACTACCCATGAAGAAGATCGCAATTCTCGCCGCCCTGCCCGCCGCCGTGCTCATGCTGAGCGCATGTGGTGAAAGCCCGCAGGAAGAAGCGATGGAAGATCAGGCCGAGGCCACCGAAGAAGCGGCTGACAACCAGGCCGACATGATCGACGACATGGCCGAACAGGCGACCGACGAGAGCACGGAAGACGCGCTCGAAAACAAGGCCGACGCGGTCGAAGAGGCTGGCGAAGAGAAGGCCGACGCCATGGAAGACCAGGCCGACGAAATGTAATCGGACCGATGGTTCGAAAAACCGGAGCTTTCCGGCACGGGCCTCCGCCAGCAATGGCGGGGGCCTTTTTCGTGGCCGATTCAGACACCGCGCGGGGATTTTTGTGGGGCGTTTTTCGCAAAGCGGGGGCTGCTAGCGCACCGGCGGGCCAAGCTGAATCCACCTAGCTGTTTTTACCCACAGTTTGGTTGCGGCAGGCCGTGCCTCCCGAATCGGCGCGCGCGGTGCCTTTGTCGACTCGTCCAGACCCTTTGGCGGCCCATCCCATGGTTTTTTGCGCCGCCGCACCCTTGCGCCACCCGCCTGCCTGATTCATGTTTGCTGTCCTTCGCGATACGGACCCGGTCCGGGAGCAGGGCTCTCGCGAGGGACGCGTGATAGTGCGGGCAAGATCCGCCAGTGCGCGGTTTAGGAAACAGCATGGGGCGTCACCACGGCGCACCATTCGGGCAATGCGTTAGGGGCGAGCTATGGAATTCAGCACTGGCGAGGCCGATATTTCCACCATGGGCGAAGACACGGCACGCCCCCAAAGCAAATCGACGGGCGGCAAGACCGCCGGCGGCAAAGGGCAAAAGGGTGCGAAGGCATCCGGCAAGGCCCAGAAGAAGGCAGTTACGATGGACAAGGATGATCGCGGCTCGGGCGAACTGGTCGCCGAAGCCACCGCCGAGGCGATGGCCAGGGCGGTCGCGGCGAGCGCCGCCGACACCTCCGACAGCAAGAAGATCAACCCGCGCCGGTTCGAGATCGTTACCGATTCCGCGCGCGATGCGAACCTGACCGAATTCGGCAAGGAAACGCTGGAAGATCGTTACCTGCTGCCGGGCGAATCCTATCAGGACCTGTTCGCCCGCGTGGCCGATGCCTATGCCGACGATCAGGCGCACGCCCAGCGGCTGTACGACTACATCTCGAACCTGTGGTTCATGCCCGCGACCCCGGTGCTGTCGAACGGCGGCACCAATCGCGGCCTGCCGATTTCGTGCTACCTCAACAGCGTCGAAGACAGCCTCAACGGCATTGTCGACACCTGGAACGAGAACGTGTGGCTCGCCTCCAAGGGCGGCGGGATCGGCACCTACTGGGGCAATGTCCGCGGAATCGGCGAGCCGGTCGGCCTCAACGGCAAGACCAGCGGGATCATTCCCTTCGTTCGCGTGATGGACTCGCTCACGCTGGCGATTTCGCAAGGCTCGCTGCGCCGTGGCTCGGCCGCGTGCTATATCGACATCAGTCACCCGGAGATCGAGGAATTCCTCGAAATCCGCAAACCCTCGGGCGACTTCAACCGCAAGGCGCTCAACCTGCACCACGGCGTTCTCGTCACCGACGAGTTCATGGAGAAGGTCCGTGCGGGCGAGGAATTCGACCTCGTTTCCCCGCGCGACGGTTCGGTGCGCAAGACGGTCGACGCGCGCAGTCTCTTCCAGAAGCTGGTCGAAACCCGGCTGGCGACGGGTGAGCCCTATATCGTCTTCTCCGACACGGTGAATTCGATGATGCCCAAGCATCACCGCGATCTGGGCCTCAAGGTTTCGACCTCGAACCTGTGCTCGGAAATCACCCTGCCCACGGGCCGCGACCACCTGGGTAATGACCGCACGGCGGTGTGCTGCCTCAGCTCGCTCAACCTCGAAAAGTGGGACGAGTGGAACAGCGACAAGCAGTTCATCGAGGACGTGATGCGCTTCCTCGACAACGTGCTGCAGGACTATATCGACCGCGCCCCGCCCGAAATGGCGCGCGCCAAGTATTCCGCCAGCCGCGAACGCAGCGTCGGCATGGGCGTGATGGGCTTCCACTCCTTCCTGCAGAGCAAGAACCTGCCGCTCGAAGGGCCGATGGCCAAGGCGTGGAACATCAAGATGTTCCAGCACATCAGCACCGCGGCCAACGAAGCTTCGATGATGCTCGCGCATGAGCGGGGCCCGTGCCCCGATGCCGAGGAAATGGGCGCGATGGAGCGCTTCAGCTGCAAGATGGCGATCGCGCCGACCGCGTCGATCAGCATCATCTGCGGCGGGACGTCCGCCTGCATCGAGCCGATCCCGGCGAACATCTACACCCACAAGACCCTGTCGGGCAGCTTCATCGTCAAGAACCCGTACCTGCAGGAACTGCTGGCGAAGAAGAGCAAGGATTCGACCAATGTGTGGAATTCGATCCTCGAACGCGGCGGCAGCGTGGCGCACCTCGACTTCCTGACGCCGGAAGAAAAGGCGATCTACAAGACCAGCTTCGAGATCGACCAGCGCTGGCTGCTCGAATTCGCGGCCGACCGTTCGCCGATGATCGACCAGGCGCAGAGCCTCAACCTCTTCATCCCCGCCGATGTCGACAAGTGGGATCTGATGATGCTCCACTTCCACGCGTGGGAGAAGAAGATCAAATCGCTCTACTACCTGCGCTCCAAGAGCATTCAGCGTGCAGGCTTCGCCGGCGGCGTGGAGGCGGACAACACCTCCGAAGCGGCGAAGTACGAATTGGCGGCGGGCACGGGCGAACAGACCGATTACGAGGAATGCCTCGCCTGCCAGTAGGGGGCTCCTGCCAATAGGGCCTCGCCAACAAGGCCCGCCAGCAAGGCGTACAGCACTGTTCGCTAACGCCGTGCATTGAGTCCGCGCTGGATTTTCTCGTGCAATCTGCTTTCTTGGTCCCGCTGGCCGTGACCAAGGGGGGGCGTTGCCAAATGAAATCGGTGTTCGCAGGATTCGTCGCCTCGGCCATCGGCCTGGCCGCGCCAGCGCTGTCGCAGGACGTTTCGGCTGAAGCGCCAGAAACACCCGGAACGCGGAAGACCGATCTCGAGCAGGAGATCACCGCCTGGGTCGATCGCGACATCAATGCCGATCCGGAGGCATCGCTGGCCGCCCTGCTGACGCTGGAAGAGCGCTTGCGTGCCGGCGAGTCCGTCGCGCCACTGGCACGCGGCCAGCTCTACATGCTGCTGGTTGCAGCCGCGCCGCCGACGCATGACAACGCGCAGCTGCTCCGATGGCTGGAAACCGCGCAGGCCGCCTATCGCGAGGCTGGCGACCCGGCGGACAAGCGCGCTGAAATTCTCAACAATCGCGCCATCCTGCTTCGCCGTGTCAGCCGCTATTCAGAGGGTGAACCGCTTGCGCGCGAAGCGCTGGCAATCCGGCAACAGCTCTATGGCCCCGATCACGAAGATGTGGCCAGCGCGTGGAACACGCTTGCCAACCTGCTCTACAGCCAGGGGAAGTTCGACGAAGCGGTGGAGGCGGGCCGCGCGGGGCTTCAGTCGCTCGAAAACACGGCTGACGTTCCTGCTCTGGCGCTGGTCCAGCGGCTCGATACGCTCGCCTCGCTGCTCGACGAAAGCGGTCGCAGCGAAGAAGCGCTGCGGATCGCGCGCCGTGCCGAAAGCCTTGCACGGGCCGAGCTAGGCGAGGATCATCGCTGGTACCAATACGTGCTTAACACGCTCGGTCAGGCCGAGCTCAAGCTGGCGCTGTACGACGAGGCCATCCCTCATATCCGCCGCACCGTCGATCTGCGCGCGCAGCAATTGGGGCAGGATCATCCGTACACGCAAGCCTCGGTAATGGTCCTGGCGAGCGCGCTGGAGGATACCGGCAAATTGGCTGAGGCAGATGCGCTCGCTTCCGGAGCCATGGCCATCCTGGCCGATCACACCGACCTGATGGATGCGAACACGCTGGCCGGATTTCACCAACGGCTGATCCAGCTCGCGGCGCGGCAAGGGGCGTGGGAGGTTTACGACGCGCGCTACGCGCAAGGTGCGGCGATCCTTGCCGACAAGATGCCGGAGGATCACCCCGCGCTCGCGTCTTTCCACCTGACACATGCCATGACGCTGGAAGCGCGCGGCGAAATCGGCACCGCGCGTGCTCTCGCCGAACGTTGGGTGCCGATTCTCGTTGCGCGCTATGCGCCCGAATCCGGACGGCGAATCCTGGGCGAAATGCTGCTCTTGCGGTTGCGCCAGCGCGACGGTGCCTCGGCGCTGGGCGACAGTCTGGCACAGGCAGACGCGGTGCTGGAAAGAATCGCTAACCAGTACCTCGCCATCGATACCACGGACCGCGAGCTCGCGCGTAACGCCGAGGCGAACGAGCCTGCGCTGCTGATATATCTCGACATGGCTGTGGACGCGGACGATGCGGACCGCATCGCCCGGGTCGCGCAGATCTTCAATCTGTCCGACCTCTCGCTGGCGCGCACGCGACGCGATGCCGCACGGAGCGATCCGGCCGAGCAGACGCGGTCTGCGATCCTCGAAATCGCGCGCCGTCAACGGCTGCTCGATCGCCGGATTTCCCTTGCCGTCGCGCTGGACGACCAACAGGAGTCCCTCGCTGGACTCGAGGCCCAACGCGCGCGGCTCGCCGAGAGCAAGGCCGATGCGATCGAGCGCTTCCGCACGGCCTTTCCCGCATTCGCCGATCGACACCGTCCACGCCCGGTCGCGCTGGCGGACCTGGCGGCGCGGCTCGGCCCCGCGGATCTGCTGGTCATGCCGGTCGAAGGCACGTCACGCGGCTATGTCGTCATTCTCGACGCCACGGGACGGATCGAGACCCATCGCTTTGATACCGATCAGCTCGCGCCGCATGTCGCCGCGATCCGGCGGGCGGTCGATACCGGCATCGCCGAGGACTTTCCGCTCGCGAGTGCGCGGGCCTTGGGCAAACTGCTGCTGCCCGCCAATCTTTCAGCTGGTGGGGAAGTGCGCATTTTCGGTGGGCGCCGATCGGCCGAGGTGCCTTTTGCCCTGCTGCTGACCGAAGATCCGCCGGACGATGGTAAAACCGCCCCGGCCTGGCTGATAGAGAGCAAGGCCGTGCTGGTCCTCGCCGGGCTCGATGGCGCGCCGGCGCCGGCCGACCGGGCACGGGGGCGCATGCGGTTTGCCGGGATCGGCGCGGCTGGCCCGGCGGATGGACCGCGCCCAGCAGCGGCGCCGCAGCTCGCCAGCCTGTTTCGGTCGGGTGCCCCTGCGACGCAGACGATCGCCGACCTGCCCCCGCTCGACTATGCATCGCGCGAGCTTGCCGCCATCGCGGCACTGTTCGGCGACGAGCACTCGCAATTGCTGATCGGTGCCGACGCTGCGGAGGAGCGGTTGAAACAGGCCGATCTGTCGCGGATCGATGTTCTCGTCTTTGCCACGCACGGCCTCGTCTCGGGAGAATTGCGCAACCTGTGGGAGCCTGCGCTGCTGGTGGGCACGACCGAGGGCAGCGGCGAGGACGGGTTGCTGGGCGCGAGCGAGATCGCGCGGCTAGACCTCAACGCCGACTGGGTGATCCTGTCCGCCTGCAATACTGCTGCGGGCGATAGCGAGGCCGCGCCGGTCTATTCCGGTCTGGCCACCGCCTTCGTGGAAGCGGGCGCACGCAGCCTGATGCTGTCGCACTGGCCGGTGCGCGACGATGCAGCCGCGCGGCTGAGCGTGGATACGGTGCGCGGCGCGGCGGCAGGGCTTTCCCATGCGGAAGCATTGCGGCAGGCGCAGCTGGCGATGATCCACGATCCCGCGTTGCCCGAGGGCGCAAACCCGGCTCTCTGGGCGCCCTTCGTCCTCATAGGAGGGTAGTGGGGAGGCGTCCCCGCACCTCAGAAAAAGCCCCGGCAGGCCGTGATGGCCTGACGGGGTTTGCGTCGGCAAAGCCGCTTATGCGGCTCTGCCTTTCCAGATATGGATCATGCGATCACGCGGGCGTGGTGGCCTTGTTGCCGAGGCCGACGGGCAGCGGCGTGCCTTCCTTCAGCACGACGCGGTTGTCGTCGAGCTTTTCGACCGCGTCGAGCGCGATGAAGTGGTGCTGGTCGTCCATCGCATCCGACTTGGTCAGCTTGATGCGTTCGTCTTCGACCTCATCGACCGTGCCGACGTGCTGGCCGGTGGAATCGACGATTTCCATGTGTTCCTTGATGCGAATCTTCTCGAACATAAATTGCTCCAATCGTTCTTTATTTTCAGAGACCTGTGTCGGCCTGTCTTACATGAAACCAATGGATGGGGCGGGGGAATCGTTCCGAAGCGGCGGAGCGGGAGCGGCCATGCGTGCGCTTGCGGCGATGGTGTGAGTGCGGCATTCTCAGCCTATGGGAGAGGACGTAGCTCTGCATATCGGCGCGGCGGATCTTTCGTGGGGCGACCTGCAAATGATTGCGGTCCCCGCGCTGATAGTCGCGGCTATCGGGGTGGTCCTGTGGGGGCGCTGGCATTTGCGCGACTGGCGCATGCGCCGTGCGATCGACAGAGGCGATCACGACCGCGCTGCGCTGCTGGCGCTCGATCATGACGAGGAGTCGCGCCCGCGATCGCTCCGCGACATCGCCACGGGCTTTGCCTTCATATTCATCGGCACGCCCGCCTTGCTGATCTTCCAGATCAACTTCGCCGACGAGCTCGAGCATATGATGGGCGAGGGGTGGGGCTTTGCCGCGATGATGCTCACCCTCGCCTTCATCACCGCGTGTGCGTGGATGTGGGAGAAGGTGAAGCGCAACGCGATGTCGCCCGAAGAGCTCGCCGCGCTGGAGGAAGACGAAGAGCACCAGCGCTGGATGCGCTCGTTCGATGGCGATTCGATGCCGGGCCTGTTCGTGGCGATCGCTTTCGGGGCGGCGATCCTGGCGGGGATCATATTCTTCGTCCGCGCGATAACCCCGCTCTGAGCGCCTTCCCGGCCAGGGGCGCGCGCCTCTCGCGGCTTATCCCCGACCCAGTGGCCGCTCTTGCTATCGAATCACCGCTGTGATTCCTTATGTTGGTCCACCCAGTAAGATCGTAAACACCGAAGAAGGCCCCCGCGCCCCGGAGAACACCCAATGTCGCTGCTCGAAGCCCGCAAGACCTACAAGCCTTTCGAATATCCGTGGGCGTACGACTTCTGGAAGCGCCAGCAGCAGGTTCACTGGATGCCCGAAGAGGTTCCGCTGGGCGAGGATTGCCGCGACTGGGCGCAGAAACTGTCCGAGCACGAGCGTAACCTGCTCACCCAGATCTTCCGCTTCTTCACCCAGGCCGATGTCGAGGTGCAGGACTGCTACCACGAAAAATACGGCCGGGTGTTCAAGCCGACCGAGATCAAGATGATGCTCGCGTCCTTCTCCAACATGGAGACGATCCACATCGCGGCCTACAGCCACCTGCTCGACACGATCGGCATGCCCGAGAGCGAGTATGGCATGTTCCTCGAATACGAGGAGATGAAGGACAAGCACGACTACCTGCAGCAGTTCGGGGTCGACACGGACGAGGATATCGCCCGCACGCTCGCCGCGTTCGGTGGCTTCACCGAAGGGATGCAGCTGTTCGCCAGCTTCGCGATGCTGATGAACTTCCCGCGCTTCAACAAGATGAAGGGCATGGGCCAGATCGTCAGCTGGTCGGTCCGCGACGAGAGCCTCCACTGCGAAGGCATCATCCGCCTGTTCCACGAATTCGTGCGCGAGCGGGACTGCTACACCAAGGCGGTGAAGGAAGACATCATCGACATCTGCCAGAAGTCGGTGCGGCTGGAAGACAACTTCATCGACCTCGCCTTCGAAATGGGCCCGGTCAGCGGGATGACCGCGAAGGAGATCAAGAAGTACATCCGCTACATCGCGGACTGGCGGCTGGGCCAGCTGGGCCTGCAGCCGATCTACATGATCGACGAGCACCCGCTGCCCTGGCTGACCCCGCTGCTCAACGGCGTGGAACACGCCAACTTCTTCGAACAGCGCGCCACCGAATATTCCAAGGGCGCCACCAAGGGCGACTGGAACACGGTGTGGAGCACCTTCGACAAGCGCAACAAGGCCAAGGCCGCGAACGAAGTCGACGGCACCGAGGACGACGGTCCGGGTCTGTTCGGGGATGATGCCGGGGGCGTGCAAGCGGCGGAGTAGGCTTGACGAGAACAGTTGCAGAACATACTCTTCTTGCGAGGAGAGGTTATGCAGCAGGAACTTCGGCGCAAAGTCTATTTCTTTCGTTTGGCGGATTACGCCGAATTTCATCCTAAGCTTGAGGAGGCCGTCGATTATATTGACGGCCTCCCATTTGATGACCAAGGCCGATACCTAGTTACCGCGTCAGATGACGTCATTCTGGCCCTTTTTGTAAGGGACCTATATACCTAGCTAGCCAATAATCGCTTGACCGCACCGCCGTATTTGGCTAGTTAGGTTTCATGAGCAACGCAAAGCCCGAAACCGTCAGCCTCTACCAGTTCTTCGAGCGGTTCCCGAACGAGGAAGCGGCGGTAGCTTACTTCGAAAAGAACCGCTGGGGCGACGAACCCCACTGCGGTCACTGTGGCAGCACGAACGTTGCTCCGGTCAAGAACCAGAAGCCGATGCCCTATCGCTGCCGCGATTGCCGCAAGCACTTCAGCGTCCGCACCGGCACCGTTCTGGCCGAAAGCCGCCTGCCGCTGCACAAGTGGCTCATGGCGATCTACATGATGACTACGGCCCGTAAGGGCATCCCTTCGACCCAGATGGCGCGTGAGCTGGGCGTGACCCAGAAAACTGCATGGTTCCTTTCGCAGCGCATCCGCGAAACGTGGCTGGCACAATCCGACGGCGGCGATCTCGGCAACCACGTCGAAGTGGACGAAACCTATATCGGCGGCAAAGAGAAGAACAAACACGCCAGCAAGAAGCTTCACGCGGGGCGTGGCGCCGTGGGCAAGACCGCAGTCGTTGGCATCCGTGGCGAAGGCTCGCAAATCCGCGCCACGCCGGTTGCCGATACCTCGGCGCCGACCCTTAAATCCTACATCAAGGCCAATGTGCCCGAAGGCTCGTCAGTCGTGACCGATGAGTTCGCAGCCTATCGCGGCCTTGGCGCCGAGGGCTACACGCATCACACTATCAACCACACCGCTGGCGAGTATGTCCGGCACTTCTGCATCCACACGAACGGCATCGAAAGCTTCTGGGCGCTGCTTAAGCGCGGTCACTACGGCGTGTTTCACTACATGTCGCCCAAGCACCTGCACCGCTACGTGAGCGAGTTTGCGTTCCGACAGAACACCGCGCAGGATGGCACCATGCGCTTCATCGAACAGACGGTTGCCCGCATGGCTGGCAAGCGTCTCACCTACAAGAGCCTCATCAATGCCTGACGATAAGAACCTGATTGAGCCTATCGATGCAGACTTCGACATGGTTGCCAAGGCGATGACGCCTTCGGCGCCTAAAGTTCTTCATACGTTAGCCGGGTCGAAGGACCGACCACTCAAGATCGGCAACGCCGAAATCGATTGCTATGTGCTTGATGATGAAACGCGGGTCTTAAGCCAGCGTGGAATGTTCAAGGGCCTAGGGGTTACAAGGGGCGGACCACGCAACGCAAATGAGCCATCGCAGACCGGCGCCGAAATACCCCGTTTTGCATCGCAGAAATGGCTAGAACCTTTTATTTCCAAAGATTTAGAATCGGCGCTGAAAAGCCCAGTGTTCTTCCAACCTCCTGCGGGCCACACTGGCTATGGCTATCCTGCCGAGGTTCTTGTCGATGTATGCGACGCAATCATTGAGGCTGACAAGCAGGGCGCCACTACCGAGAGACAGGCGCCCATTGTGGCCAACGCAATGGCCCTTATGCGTGGCTTCGCAAAGACCGGGATCATCGCACTCGTCGATGAGGTCACTGGCTATCAGGACATGCGTGCCAAAGAGGCGCTTGCCGACATCTTCGAGAAATTCCTTTCCGAAGAACGGCAAAAGTGGACCAAGACCTTCCCGATTGATTTTTACAAGGAAATCTACCGCTTGCGCGGATGGGATTTCAAACCCTGGAGCACGAAACGCCCTAGCGTCGTAGCGCACTGGACCGATGACTTTGTGTATGACCGCTTGGCGCCGCAATTGACCGAGGAACTACGAAAGAAGAATCCCGTCGCCGATACCGGGCGTCGAAAGGACAAGCACCATCAGTGGTTCAATCCTGAGAACGGCCATCCTCGCTTGCGCGAGCATATCTCGGGCGTGATCGCATTGCTCCGGGCGGCTGAAACGTGGGAGGGATTCAAGCGCAGCTTGAACCGCGCCTATCCGAAATTCGGAGACACTATCGAATTGCCTCTGACAGGCGGAAGATCTGAAATAGACGATTGAGGGCGCTCAAAAATCGTAGGCGCACTTTGCCTTGTCTTTATGATATGGGTCGAAAAACACGAGGCGAAGGCAGCTGCCCTCGCGGACCCCATACACCCGCGTCCCCGCATCCAGCCTCAAAGAGAACAGTGTATCCGCGAGGACATTTCGCTGTCGCAGCCTCGCTTCAACATCGGGCTTGAACTTGTCGCGTGAGATAGCGTGGCTGTTGTTCCCTTGGCGCCGACCTCCCGTTGCTTTGAGGATTTCACCCCAAGTCATCGTCTCAAAAGATGAAAGGTGCTGCTCTATATGCCCACGAAGCTTTGCGGCACTGTCGAGGCAGCTTTCATAGCCCCAGCTGCTCTCCCAGTCGAAATCGCTAAAACGCCAAACTGGGGTCTGTTCGAGGTAGGAATTTGGATCGACCGCTGCGCGGACGGTTTCGCCCTTCGGCTGCTTTTTCGCCTTTGGCCGCTCACGGTTTTTGCGGGAAGCCATTAGAGCGAAGCGTAGTATCTCTGCATAGCCTTGGGCGTAATCACGGCGTTGCTACGCTCGCCCGGGCGCGTTCCCCGGCGGGCATCCAACCATGGGTCTTCGGCGTGGGTTAGGTCGCTCAACCACTGCGCGTCTTTGTCGCCGTAAAAATCGAGAACCTGCCTAATCGTGCGCTTTTCCCGCTCGTCAAGCTTCTTCGCGTCTCCATTCGCCATGCTCGAAACACGGAACTGGTTTGCGTGCGCGCGCCAAAGCGCAGGGCACACAGGGCCATCCTTCCAAGCCTCGATTGAATGCTTGAAAAGTTGTTTGTCCGCCCAAACTGTGTGCCAAGCCTGCGAGTAGTAAACCAACTTCTGAAGCTTCATGGCCGACATAGGGCCTTGCTTCTTGAGGATGTACTGCGCGACATCAAACACGCTTGCCATGCTGCACCTCCTTGTGTTCCTAACAGCGTGCCGGGCCTAGCCTTCTTGAGTCTTGCTTCCAATCCCACCTTCTAGCCAACCGCACTCTCGCCACTTCGGCTAGCTAGGTATATAGGCCCCTTTTGTAACATCTTCCAAATATCCGATAAAAATCCAATTCGGCAAAATCAGGCGCTCAGCTCTGCCGATGGTCGAAGATGGTGGATCTGTAAGTCCCCTCAAAATCGCGCAAAGCGCGGGTATTCTCGATTGGAGCCATATGGTGATATTTGAGGATGGCACGGTTGCGGCAGAATTCAACCGAGATGCGCCTCGGATTGCTAGGCTCGGTGAATACTTGGCATTCAAGTCTCGCGGCATTCTGCCCTCTGCGCCACGATTTCATCCTCTATATCAAAGAGCAATTCTCGAGGAGCTGGAGAATTTCGAGGCTGTTACCATCTTGGAGGTGGAAGCTGCTGTCACCGAGGCGGATTTGATTGCCGAAACTGACAAAAGCCTTGGAAGCGCGTTAAAGGCTTGCGGGCGAGCTGGAGGCATGCGGCGGGCACGCTTGATACTCAAGGCCGATAATCGCCTCGATAATAAGCTAAAGGGACTAGCTCGAAAACTTGTTCAAAATGGAATAAGTCGCGAGGCGCTGTCGGCGCTAAAGGCTACTGGAAAAACGATAGATGGGAGTCGGCCACTAAATCTTCTTGAGGAATATTTGATATCTACTGAAGAGTTTATTCGTATAGACCGTCGAACTCGCGCACTTGCGCCAGATCAGGCATTCGCTACTTTAGAGCGCGCTTATGAAAATAAAAAGGCGCGAATAGCAAGCGCTGCTTCCGCGAATTCGCCATGGTAATATATTGGCGATACCAATTTATCTGCGATACCCTGATCGTGATAGCGGTGACTATAGTTATGATTACCGGTATTGCGGGAAATCCAGTAATAGAGATTCCGCCGGAAAAGATTGTCGAATCATGTAGGGCGTGGCTTGCTCCTATACTCACTCTTCTGGGCTTAGTCTGCGCGACGAACGCTTTTATGTTTAGCGCTGTTGACCGCTCAGAGTTTAAGATTTTGCGCGCGATTGGTGTCGAAAGCCAGCTTTGGAAGGTTTTTTCCGAAATGATATTTTGGCTTACAGTGGCAGCTATATCATCGGCGTTTATCTCGCTTTCGAATGCTGAATCCCTTCCTCGGTTCGTGGTCGGATTGTCGACCTTCTTGTTCTTCATGACTTCACTGTGCCTTCTCAAATTTAGTTGGGTGATGCGTCATGTCATCGGCGCGAGAATTCGTCGCTCAGAATTGGATGATTAAGCTCACCTGCGTCGAATCCAACGGGCTGCAGTGCCTGTCGCTTGCCTTTTCCGACGGCAGTTATGACCAATGGTCGGGCGAAGACCTCTTGATGACGAAGACTGTGCTAACAAAACCCTCGGGGGACGAAGCTTATTTGGGGCGCGCCTTCGTCAGCTTCGGCGCGCTGGCGTGCCCCAATGGGCTCGAACTGTAGGCTGGCCGCACTGCATGAGGAACTGGCCTCGGCGGGGAAGTTCAATTCTTCGGCGGCTCCCTGAGCATTCTCAACACCACTCCCGCCCGCTGCCGCCCCAGCGCGTAGCCAGCCCCTCTGCCTCCAGCGTCTCGACCGCGCTCTCGCCGCTGCGGGCGAGGACGCGCAGTTTGCGGCCGTAGCGGTCGGTGTCGCGGCCGTCGGGGTTGGGGTGGACTTCGAACGCGCCTTCGTTGAGCCACCGGGTCAGGCGTTCGGTCGCGCGGGTGCCGGCGATCCGCTCGGCCTCGCAGGATGGCTGAGAAATCTCCGGCGCGTCGATATCGGCGATGCGGATCTTCTCTCCGTTGAGCCAGATCGTGTCGCCATCGACCACGCAGGTATGGCGCGATCCACCCACGCACAGCGCGAATTGCGCGGAGACCGGCACGGGCGCGGCCGCATTGTCGCTCGCCGCCTCTCCCATCACCGCCTTCCACGGGAACAGCACTGCAAACAGGCCGAGCGGCAGCACGATGGTCAGCGGGGTGATCGCGCCGCGCCACGAGGATGCGCGGGCGTTGGCTCGCGGCGTGCCACGCTGGCCGCTGCGCAGGCCGGTGCGACGATAATGAGACTCCTCACCCATGCGCGCGATCTTCGCGCGAAACCTCTCAACAGGAGGTAAACGGCGCGGGCTAAGTCATTCAAAAAAAGTGGGAGTTCGGTTGCGGATTGCCACCGGCTAGTGCGTCGGCCCGCCTAGAACCACCAGGTCTGCGGGTTGGGCATCGGCCGCCGGTTGGCCGCGGCGACCAGCGACAGGATGCTGCGCACGCAATACCAGATCATCGTCAGCAAACCGAACCCGACGACCACCAGCGTGACCAGCGCTGCGGACGGATCGCCCCGGGACGAGTCCGCCGCCGCGATCCACACCGCTACGCCCAGCACGGTGACGACCATCGCGACGCTCACGCCAAAGCCGATCCAGAAGGTGCGGATCAGATAGGTGAAGTGGCTTTCCTCCCACGGCTCGCCATCATTCTCCCCGCGCCAGACATAGGCGAGGATCAGCCCGACGAAGACCGAGAGGCCAAGGACCAGCGTCGCCAGATAAAGCCCCGCGACGATCGCCGGGCGCTGGAAGGTCACTCCGGTCTGCGCCGTCCTGCCCTCGCGCGCGTAATCCCGGTCACTCATGTTCGCCCCTTTTCGCAAAGCCCGCTGCGATCATAGGCCCGTGCGCCCGTGCTGCAACGCCTCGGGGAAAAGGGCGCGGGCTAGCGCCTCCTGTTGGGAGGCGTGCGGGGGCGTTCCTCGCCATAGACGTAGCCATTGTCGAGCTCGGGCACGACCTGCGCATGGGCGAGCAGCGCGAACAGCAGCCCGCCGCCAACCACATTGCCGAGCACCGCGGGCACGAGAAATCCGAACAGGCCCTGCGCCACGCCGATCTTCCCGTCGAGCATGATGATCCACAGCTCCGCCGAACCGACGATCGAGTGCGCGACCCCGCCAAGGTGCATCAGGCCGGTGATCGCGGCGATGATGAAAATCTCCTGCCGTTCGAGATTGGGCATCGCCCACACCAGCGCGGCCAGCATGAAGCCCGCCGGGATGCCCTTCAGGAACGGTGCGGCCATGTAGAGCGTGATCGCGTCCAGCGAATTCTGCTCGATCTGGCGGCCGATCTCCGGCTGGCCCGCGAGGTTGAAGTGGACGAACAGGGCGAAGGCGAAGGTGCCCACCATGTTGCCCGCCAGCACGATTCCCCACAGCCGCATGGTGCGGTGGAAATTGCGCCAGCATGGCGTGGTCGCCAGCGGGATCACTGCGGTGACGGTGCTCTCGGTGAACAATTGCAGCCGCCCAGAGATCACCGCGATGAAGCCGATCGCGTAGCCCAGCGCCATCAGCAGCGGCCTCCACGGCCCGTCGGCCACTTCACTGGTAAAAATGCCGATCGCGAAGGGCGACAGCCCGATCACGAATCCCGCGGCAATCGCCGACCACAAGAGGGCCGAGGCGGGGCGCTCCAACTCGTCGATCCCGCGTTGGCGGATGATTTCGTGAACCAGCCGCGCGCTGGCGACCTCGTGGCTGGAGACGATCTCGCGCTCGTGATCGTCCAGATCCTCGCGCACGATGTCGTGGCCGCTCTCCCTCGCGGCGTCGACGCCATTCGCCTGGTCCTGATCCGGGCCCTCTTCCTCTGCCATGCAATAAAACCTTGTTGTGCCGGCAGGCATCCGCGCGTGCCGACGCTGAGCGCCCGGGATGGATAATGCTCCACACGCCGCAAATATCCGCGTCGAGGGGCAAAACCCGATTGGGTCCCGCGCAGGCTGCACCGCTACGCTGGGCGTGAAGCACCGGCAGATCGGGACCGAGCGCGTCGGGGCCAGGGCGAAGTGTGCGGCTGCTCATTCGCCTGTTGCCTCGCCTCCACCCTAGTGTAGTATTACGGCAATACACCAACATCTCGGGAGCAAGTGAATGCTGCTAACTCTTACTGCCACATTGCTTGCCGCCGCCAGCCCTGCATCGACGGGCCAAGCTTCGCCGGCTCTCGTTCCGGTCGTCATGCGGCCGTCCGGCGAGGATGCGGCACAGCCGATCCCCTCTTATGAAGACACGCTCACGCAGATTGAAGGCAATGACGAGCGCCTGTTCTGGGGCTTTTTCGAAGGGTGCGACCCGGATGCAGTCGCCGAGGTGATTCACCCCGATTATCGTATGCTCCACGATAAAGACGGGCTGGCCCTGCGGGGAGGCGAACAGACCGTCGCGCAGGTTCGCAAACAATGCGCGGCCCGCGCGCCCGGCGGTGCGAATGAGGGCTATCGCAATCGCCGCCTGCTCGTCCCGGGATCGAGGCGGGTGCAGATGCTGGGTGACTGGGGGGCGCTGGAAGAAGGCTATCATACCTTCCTCGAATGGGGTGGGGAAGAGCGCGGCTGGGTGCAGACCGGCGGTGCGCGTTACATCAACACATGGCAATGGATGCCTGCCGAGGGCCGCTTTCGCCTGCTCGAAAGTATCAGCATCGACCACGGGGCAGCACCCGCCTATCCGCCAGCGGGTTAGGGCTCTCCCCGGCGGGGCGGGCACAATGCGATAAAGGCTGCACGGCGACAGCACGTGCATGCTGCCTGGCGCGGAACTGCATGGTGTGCTCGACGCTTGTTTTAAGGAGCACAATTCCAACAGGAGACATGCCATGATGCCCCGATCCGCCGCTCTCGCCCTGCCGCTGGCCGCGATGCTCGGCCTCGCCGCCTGTTCGCAGGACGACGAGAAGACCTACGAGGCGGATGCCACCGACCAGAGCGGTGGCGAGCTGATCGTGACCGATGAGGATGCAAACGCGGTCCCGGTGGATACGCCCGACACAGCGATGACGCCGGTACCGCCCGAGGAGGCGCCTCAGACCGACGCCGTGCCGAGCGCCGAGACCACGCCCGACGAATAGCGCCGAAGGGGGCAGGGCGGGCGCAGTCCCGCCTTCCCAAACCGCCCGCGTGCGGCTAGCGCGCGGGGTATGAGCGAGACCACCAACTCCCAGGGCGCCTCCGCCGCCGACCCGTCGCTGGATGCTGGCGCCAAGGCCAGCGTGCTGATCGAGGCGCTGCCCTATCTGCGCCGCTACGCCGGGCGCACCTTCGTGGTGAAGTATGGCGGGCACGCGATGGGCGATCACGCCGCCGCGGCCAGCTTCGCGCAGGATGTCGTGCTGCTGAAGGCGGTCGGCATCAACCCCGTGGTGGTCCACGGCGGCGGCCCGCAGATCGGCGCGATGCTGGGGCGGCTGGGGGTCGAAAGCAGCTTCGTCGACGGCCTGCGGGTGACCGACGAGGCTACGGTAGAGATTGCCGAGATGGTCCTCTCGGGCGCGATCAACAAGCAGATCGTCGCCGCGATCCACGCCGCCGGTGGCCGCGCGCTGGGCATCTCCGGCAAGGATGCGGGCCTGGTCCGCGCGCGCAAGGTCGCCCGCGACACGCGCACCGAAGACAGCGCGATCGAACAGGTGGTCGATCTCGGCTTCGTCGGCGAACCGGCTGCGATCGATGCCTCGGTCATCGAGCTGGCGACCAGCGGTGGCCTGATCCCCGTGATCGCCCCGATCGGCGCGGGCGAGCATGGCGAGACGTTCAACATCAATGCCGACACCATGGCCGGTGCCCTCGCCGGTGCGCTGGGCGCGGCGCGGCTGCTGCTGCTGACCGATGTGGCGGGCGTGCTCGACGGCGAGGGCAATCTGGTGACCGAACTGGACGAGCAGAAGATCGAGGCGCTGCGGGCACAGGGCGTCATCACCGGCGGGATGATCCCCAAGCTGGAGACCTGTCTTGCCGCGACCCGCGCCGGGTGCGAGGCGGCGGTCATCCTCGACGGGCGGGTCGATCATGCGATGCTGCTCGAGTTCTTCACCGCCCGCGGTGCGGGTACGCTCGTCAGGGCGGCCGAAAACGGCTAGGGCGGCCTTGCCTTCGCTCAGAGGCGTCTTACTCTCCTAAGACGCTCAACCGAAACCTCAGGAGACAGGGCCACCATGCAAGCCCTCTTTACCATCTACCAGATCGTCGAATTGCTCACGAACGTGTTCGTGATGCTGATCATCGTCCAGTTCGTGATCGGCCTGTTGCTCGCGTTCAACGTCGTCAGCCGCGGCAACGACTTCGTCGTTGCGGTCTACCGCTCGATCAATTCGCTGCTCGATCCGGTCCTCAGCCCGATCCGCAAGATGCTGCCGCAGACCGGTGCGATCGACTTTTCGCCGCTGGTGCTGATCATCGTGCTGCAGATCTTCCTCATCATCCTCAGTTCCGTCATCCGGAGCCTTGCGTGAGCGCACAGCTGATCGACGGGAAGGCCTTCGCGGCAAACTTGCGCGAAACGGTCGGCGAACACGCCGCGACCTTCGCCGAAAAGGCGGGACGCAAGGCGGGTCTCGCGGTGGTGCTGGTCGGTGAAGACCCGGCGAGCGATGTCTATGTCCGCTCCAAGGGCAAGGCGACCGTGGCTGCCAATATGGAAAGCTTCGAGCATCGCCTGGCCGCCGACACCACCGAGGATGTGCTGATCGCGCTGGTCGAGCAGCTCAACGACGATCCGGCGGTCGATGGCATCCTCGTCCAGCTGCCGCTGCCCGGTGACCTCGACGAACAGGCGGTGATCGCCGCGATCGACCCGGGCAAGGATGTCGACGGCTTCCATGTCGAAAGCGCCGGGCGCCTGATGGTCGGGCAGGAGGGCTTCGTCCCGTGCACGCCGCTGGGCTGCATGATGATGCTGCGCGACCGGCTGGGCGACCTGTCGGGGATGAACGCGGTCGTCATCGGCCGCTCCAACATCGTCGGCAAGCCGATGGCGCAGCTGCTGCTCGACGCCAACGCCACGGTGACCATCGCGCACAGTCGCACTGCGGACCTGCCCGAGGTCGTTCGCCGCGCGGATATCGTCGTCGCCGCGGTCGGCCGTCCGGAGATGGTCAAGGCCGACTGGCTGAAACCCGGTGCGACGGTGATCGATGTCGGGATCAACCGGCTCGCGCCTGCCGAGGGCGAGGCCAAGGGGCGCCTCGTCGGCGATGTTGACTTCGAAGGCGCCAGGCAGGTCGCGGGTGCGATCACCCCGGTTCCCGGCGGGGTCGGCCCGATGACGATCGCGGTGCTGCTTCGCAATACGCTCGTCGCGGCCTATAGGCATGAAGGGCTGGAACTCCCGGAGGGGTTATAATGCGCGCCACGTCGACCATCGCGCTGATCGCGCTTGCCGCAACGCTGGGTGCCTGTGCGGCGGGCGGCCAGCCGCGTATCCCGCGCGACCGGATCGACCGCGCGCTTGCCTCCACCCAATATACGGCCCAACCGAGCCTGGTGGTCGCGCGCGAGAGCGAGTTCGCCCGGGCCGCGCGCGAGAAGGGCCAGTGGACTGCATTCCGCGATTTCGCCGCCGAGGGTGCGCTGCTGCACGGCCGCAACGGCCCGGTGCCTGCGCAGGCGGTGCTGGCCACGCTCGAAAATCCACCGGCAGCAGTCCAGTGGTCGCCGCGTACCGTGATGATGAGCTGCGACGGGCGGATGGCGGTGAGCATGGGGCGCTTCCGCGATCCCGAAGGTCTGGTCGGGGATTTCGTGACCGTTTGGACGCGCGATCGCAACGACGACGAATACGACTGGGCCTACGACGTCGGCGGCTACGACGATCCGCAGCCTGCACCGGTAGAGCGCGACCCCGATGAAATCGTCGCCACCGCCTTCGACGCGGTACAGGGGCTGGTGGCCGATTGCCCGAAGGACGGGGCCAGCGTCCCACCGCCGCCCGCGCTCGGGCCGGCGGGCGACGCCAGGCGAGGCGAGCAGATCTCCCGCGATGGCACGTTGCGCTGGGTGTGGGAGCATCTGCCGGACGGAACCAAACACGTTCGCGCGGACTACTACACTTCTGGCGCGTGGGAGACGATTGTCGACAAGCGCCTCGTTTCACCGCCTGAAGACTGACCGAGAGAGCGCCGCGCCCCTATGTTCGAGCTTTTCCTCTCCGCCTTCGTGACCTTCTTCGTGGTGGTCGACCCGCCGGGCTGCGCGCCGATCTATGCCGGGCTGACCAAGGGCGCGAGCGCGCAGCAGCGGCGCAACATGGCGCTGCGCGCGTGCCTGATCGCGGCGGCGATCCTGCTGGTGTTCGCGCTGTTCGGGGTCGACCTGCTGGCTGCATTGCATATCGAGCTCGACAGCTTCCGGATCGCGGGCGGGCTGATGCTGTTCTGGATCGCGTGGGAAATGGTGTTCGAAAAGCGCACCCAGCGGCGCGAGGAACGCGCGGAGCGGATTGCGGCGAGCCCGGAGGTGGAGGACGTATCCGTGTTCCCCATGGCGATGCCGATGCTGGCAGGGCCGGGCGCGATCGCCGCGATCATGCTGCTGATGAACGAGGCGGAATCCGTCGAGCAAATGGCCGTTGTGCTAGGCGCGCTGGCCGCGGTGCTCGTGATCACTGCCGTCGCGCTGATCGCGGCGGGCCCGCTGATGCGGCTGTTCGGCGACAAGGTCGAATCGGTCATCACCCGCCTGCTCGGCGTGCTGCTCGCGGCGCTTGCAGCGCAATATGTGGTCGACGGCCTGCGCGGCGCCTTCGGGATCTGACATCTCCGGCTCCCCGGACGCGCGCGGTTCACGCGCGGTCCGTCTCCAGCGGCTCAAGGTTGGTCGCAGGAGGAGGAGTTTATGTCGGTCAGGATCATCGTCGCGACGTTTCTCGTCTGCCTGCTGGGCAGCGCTGCGGCGGCGCAACCGCTGCCGCGCTACGATCTGGACCAGCTTGAGGCTGCGATCGACAAGGGCGAGTTGGGCGATATCGCCGCGCTCGCCAGCACGCAGGGCGGTGAGATCGTCTATCGCAAGCGGTTCGACGGCAAGGCCCCCGGCACTCCGGTAGATATCAAGTCGGCGGGCAAGTCGATTACCGCGCTGGCGGTCGGCATGGCGATCATGGATGGCAAGCTGGCCGGGCGCGACGTGGCGGTGTGGCCATATCTCGGCCATTCGCGGGGCGAGCCTTTCGATTCGATCACGGTGGGCGGCCTGCTCGCGATGGCCAGCGCGCTCGACTGCGACGACCGGGACGGCAAGTCTCCCGGGCAGGAGGAGCGGATGTACCGGACGCGCGAATGGCGCGCCTTCGCGCTGGACCTCCCCGCGCGCAGCTTCACCCGGGGAGAGAATGGCTACGGCCCGTTCTCCTATTGCACGGCGGGCGTGTTCCTCCTCGGCCAGGTGGTCGAGACCGCCACGGGCGAGCGGTTCGACGATTACGTCCAGCGCCGCCTGTTCGACCCCCTCGGCATAGCGCGCCCCATCTGGCGGACCTCGCGCAGCGGCGAGATCCAGTCAGGCGGGCAGCTGACCATTTCGGACGAAGCGCTGCTCAAGATCGGCCGCCTCGTCCTCGATCGCGGGGAATGGGACGGCCGGCAGGTGATCGATCGCGCGTGGATCGAGTCGATGCTGACCCCGCGCCACACGCTGGGCGAACACCAATTCTACGGCGACCTGTGGTGGGCAACCCCGCTGCGCGCGGGCGAGCAATACGTGCCTGCATGGATGATGAAGGGCAATGGCGGCAACATCGTCGCCGTCGTGCCCAGCCACGATGCCGTGCTGGTGGTGCAGACGCGCAATTACAACAAGCGCGATGCGGAACGGCACGCGTTCACCGCGCTGTGGGCCATGCTCGGCGCGCTCGCACCGGTTACTGCCCCGGCTATTGCAAGGTAACCCGGTCGTCGGTGCCGTTCTGCCGGCCGAAGAAGTACATCAGCTGGATCAGCAGCTCGCAGCGTGCGGCAAGGTCCGGCGTTTCCAGCAGCGCCTGTTTGGACGCGGCATCGAAGGGGGCGATCTGGCTGACCCCGTTGATCAGCGACTGGTCGTCGAGCTGGGCGACCGCATCCCAGTCCACCGAATAGCCCTGCGCGTCGGCGAAACGGCGGGCTTCGCGTTCGAACCCGGCGCGCTCGATCCCGCTGAGCACTTCATCGCCGTCCTCGGCGATCAGCTCGCCCTCGATCTGGCGGAAGGGGGTGGCGACATCGAGCTCGCGAATCATGCGAAAGCGGCTCTCCCCGTCGAGCACGAGGTTGTAGCGTCCGTCGTCCATCGCTTCGACATCGGCGATCTTGCCCACGCAGCCGATGTCGTAGAGCGGCGATCCGTCGCGCGTGGTCTTGGGCTGGATCATCGCGATTCGCCGGTCGCGCGCCAGCGCATCGCTGACCAGCGCGCGATAGCGCGGCTCGAACATATGCAGCGGCAATTGCAGGCCGGGGAACAGGATCGCGCCGGTAAGCGGGAAGATGGACAGCCGCATCGGGCCTAACCGAACAGGATCTTGGACAGGCGACGACGGGTGGCAACCACCCATGCGTCTTCCAGACCGACCGCCTCGAAGATCTGCAGCAGCTTGGTCCGCGCCGCGCCTTCGTTCCATTCACGATTCTCCTCGACCATGCTCAGCAGCTCATCCGCTGCGGCGTCGCGCTGGCCTGCGGCGAAGGCGGCTTCGGCGTAGGCGTAGCGTGCGTCCATATCGCCCCCATGGGCCTTCTCGCGCAGCGCGGCCAGCTCGCCCTCATCGACCTTCTCGCCCGAGAGTTCCAGCTGCGCACCGGCCTGGGCCACGGCGGGGTCGGCCTTCTGTTCGTCGGTCAGCGCGTCGAAGGCAGCCTGCGCCTGCTCGTGCTGCCCGTTTGCCAGCAGCGCGCGAATCAGGCCGGACTGGATTTCGGGACGGCTCGCGATCTCGGGCGGGGCGGCGGTCGCGATCTCGGTGTAGAGTTGGACGGCTTTCTCGGTCTCGCCCGCATCCAGCAGCTGCTCGCCCATGGCGATAAGCTCCTCGACTTCGGGCATGCCATTATTGGCGCCCGAATCGGCACCGGCCGCATTGGGATCGATCGGAAGCTGCGCGAGGATCTGGTCGAGCGCCTGGGTCAGCTGGCTTTCGCTGCGCGCGCTGGTCAGGTCCGCCACGGGGCGGCCCTGGAACAAGGCGTAGACCGTGGGGATCGACTGGACCTGGAACTGGCTGGCGATGAACTGCTCTTCATCGACATTGATCTTCTTCAGGACCACGCCCTTGTCGGCATATTGCGCCGCGACCTTTTCCAGCATCGGGGCGAGCGCCTTGCACGGGCCGCACCATTCGGCCCAGAAATCGAGCACCACCAGCTTCGTCATCGACGGTTCGACGACTTCCTTCTGGAAGCGTTCGACCGCTTTCTGTTCCTCGATATTGAGCCCCATGCTGGCCAAGTGCGATCCCCTTCTTTGTCGTGCGGTTGCAGGCTTTCGGTTTGCCCCAATGTGGGCCTTTCGCGGGGGATGTGAAGGGCCTGCAAAAACCTGTAATTTAGCGCTTGCGGTACCGGGCCCTCGTTGCTAATTGCCCGCTTCCCGTTCCGGACAGGCCCTCGCGGCCCGCCGGAAACGCCAAGTGAGCGGGCGTAGCTCAGGGGTAGAGCACAACCTTGCCAAGGTTGGGGTCGGGCGTTCGAATCGCCTCGCCCGCTCCATTTTCTTCAGAACAATCCGGCTTTGCCGGGCGTCCGCGCAGTGCAGTGCGGTTCGCCCGGAATCTTCTGCGTCCTGCGCGGCGGCTACGCGCGCGCTTCGCCGGTCGCCTGCTTTCCATAGACTTACCGACGAACGAACGATTCGGATCGCCGAAGCGCAATATCGGTCTTGCGCTCGCAAGAATGAAACGTTAGCTGCGGATGATATAAAGTAACACACAAACAGGATCGTTCCCCCTTATGAAGCTCTCCTCCATCGGCAGCCTGCCGCTGATCGCCATCGCCCTGGCCGCCGTTCCCTGTGCCGCTCAGGCGCAAACGGCCGATGATCCTGCGGACAGCAGCAGTGACGATGTCGGCGACGACTTCCACAATCGCACCGGCCAGCAGGCGGAGATCGTGGTCACTGCGGGCAGGAGCCTGAGCCAGCTCGACGTGCTTGCCGGCACCTCGGTCGTCGAGGGGGTCGAACTGCAGAGAAACATGAACGGTCAAGTGGGCGAGATTCTAGAAGATCTGCCCGGCGTCTCGGGCAGCGGCTTCTCGCCCGGCGCCTCGCGCCCGGTGGTTCGCGGCTTCAGCGGAGAGCGCGTCCGGGTGATGAGCGACGGGATCGGATCGCTCGACGCATCGAACACTTCGGACGATCACGCGGTCAGCATCGACCCGCTGACCGTCGAGCGGATCGAGGTTCTGCGCGGCCCCGCAGTGCTGCTTTACGGCAGCCAGGCGATCGGCGGCGCGGTCAACGTGATCGACAAGCGTATTCCGCGCAGCATTCCCGACGAGCCGATCCATATCGACGGGCTGGCGAGCTATGACAGCGTCAACGACGAATACCGTGTCGGTGCCTCGGTCGATGCGCCGCTGGGTGGCGGTTTCGTCGCCCATGTCGATGGCAGCTATCTCAATTCGGGCGACATCCACGTGCCCGGCTATGTGCTGAGCGACGGCTTGCGCGCCGACCTGCTCGCCGATGCGGCGGAGCATGACAGCGACGGCGAACCCGAAGAGGCCGCCGAACTGCGCGAGGTCGCGAACCAGCAGGGCATCGTGCCCAACACCTTCGTAGAGACCAAGTCGGTCAATGCCGGCCTCGCCTTCTTCTCCGGCGGCAGCAATTTCGGCTTCGGCGGCGGCTATTACGAGACCACCTATGGTGTGCCCGAAAACCCGGCGGGCGGGCATGAACACGAAGAAGGCGGCGACGAGGAAGGCGACGCGGGTGTTTCGATCGGCCTCAAGCAGTATCGCGCCGAATATCGCGGCGACCTGGACCTGGGCTCGGGCTTCCTCGACCGGCTGCAGACTCGCGTGGGCTACAGCGACTATACCCACACCGAATTCGAAGGCTCCGAGGTCGGCACGGTGTTCGATGTCGAAGGGTTCGAAGGGCGAGCGGAGTTCATCCAGGCTCCCGTAGGCAACCTGCGCGGTTCGTTCGGCGGCCAGTTCTACATTCGCGACTTCTCGGCGACGGGTGAAGAGGCCTTCGTCGCCCCCAACCAGACCGAACAGTTCGGCTTCTTCACGCTTCAGGAGCTGAGCTTCGGCGACTTCCAGCTCGAAGGTGCGGCCCGGTTCGAAACCTCCAGCGTGTCCTCGACCCCGCTGAACGTCGATCGCAACTTCAACATCTTCTCCGGCGCGCTGGGTGTCTCCTACGACATCGGCGGCCTGCGGGTCGGGGTGAACGGATCGCGCGTCGGCCGTGCCCCTGCGGGCGAGGAACTGTTCGCCAACGGACCGCACGTCGCCACCGGCCAGTACGAGCTGGGCGATGTGGACCTCGAGGTCGAGCGGGCATGGGGCCTGGAGGGCTTCGTGCGCGGCAATGTCGGCCCGGCGACCATCAGCCTGACCGCGTTCAAGAGTTGGTTCGACAACTACATCTACCTCAACAACACCGGCACCTTCGTCGGCGACGACGGTGCCGTCCTGCCCGCCGGTGACGAGGACGGGCTGCCGCTGTTCACCTACCTGCAGCAGGATGCGACCTATTACGGGGTCGAGGCCGAGCTCAACGTGCCCGTAGTCGAGACCGACGCCTTCTCGCTCATCGGCGAAGCGAGTGCCGAGTACGTCAAGGCCGAGCTGGCCGACGGCAGCCCGGTCCCGCGCATTCCGCCGCTGGGCCTGACCGGCGCGCTGACCGCCAAGACCGGACCGTTCGAAGTGCGCGGCGAGGTCCAGTACTTCGGCGAGCAGGACGATGTGCCCGCGTTCGAGAGCGCGACAGATGCCTTCACCTTCGTCAACGCCTCGGTCGCCTGGCGTCCGCTGCGCGGCAACGACAACGTGACGCTGCTGGCGAAGGTCGACAACATCTTCGACGTCGAAGGCCGCCGCGCGACCAGCTTCACGCGGGACTTCATCCCAATGGCGGGCCGCAACCTCTCGGTCAGCGCACGCTTCAGCTTCTAGGCGGGGCCTCCCCCCTTCATCCCGCCTGGCCGTCCGCGGGGCCGCTGGCACTTCGTGCCTCGGCCTCGCGGGCACCTCTTTCACGCCCCTCCGCCCGCACCGCGCGGATTTCGGCCCGCCGCGCGCGGTCCCGTTCGCGCCAGACGTCGACCGATCCGCGCGCCTGCCCATAGGCGAACACCATCAGCAACCCGCCCGCGATGGCGAGGTTTTTGAGCGCGAGTTGGAGCTGCAGCTGGTCGCCCAGCTGATTGTGGAAGAAGAACACCGTCGCCAGCGTGAAGCCGAACAGCAGCAGGCTGCTGATCCGGGTGAGGAAGCCGATCGCGAGGAACACGCCGAACACCAGCTCGAAAATCCCGACCGGCAGCGCCAGATTGGCCGGCAGCGTGGTCACCTTGTCGATAAAGGCCTGCGTCTGGGCGACGTTCATCACCTTGGTCACGCCCGAGATGATGAAGATCATCGCCAGCAACATGCGACCGATTACCGAAGCCAGAAACGCCATCTCAATCGGTCTCCCCGTGGTTGTGTCGTGTCTGTAAACCGCATGCGGGCCTTACGGCTCCCGCAGATGGTCACTCCTCCACTTCGAAGGTCAGTTCGGCATGTTTGCGCAGCCGCTCGACCAGCGCTTCGCCGAGGATCGATCCCGGCGTGCCGATCCCGCCCGGCGCATCGCTTTGAAGCAGCCCGATACCCGTCTCGCCGATCATCCGGCTGGTCGAGCCATAGCCCGGATCGTACCGCCCTTTGACCGCGTAGCGCAGCGTTTCGCCGCTGGCTGTCTCGCCCACGAACAGCACGTCGTAATAGCCGTTCTCGCGCTCTTCGGGCGTGGGGCCTTCGCCCGGCTTGGGCGGTTTCGCGCCGAACGGGTTCTTCATCATCTCGGCGGCAGCGTTCGCCGCTGCCTTGCCCGCTTCGCCAGGGCTGGTCAGGACCATCTCGTCGTAGCGGAAGTCCGCGCCATAGGGGTGGCCCAGCAGGAAGTTGGTGCGATGGACGTTCTTGGTGTTGATCGGCGCCATCACGAAGGGCGCGGCCCATTTGCCCAGATCGCTTTCGTATTTGGGGATCATCCCGCCCGGCTGGTCCGGCCCGTCGAAGCCCGGCGTCAGGCCGAAGGGGCTGCGCATGATCTTGATGAGCGAGGGGTCGCGCGCCATCGCCTTCATGCTTTCGGTGAGGCTCGCGGCGGTGCCGCCCGAGAAAGTTCCCTTCATCGCCCGCACGCGCCCGCGCACCGTCTTGCAAGGCGCGCCGAACCGCTCGCGCGCCTCTTCCTGGAGCATCAGGACGCCCAGATCGAAGGGGATCGAATCGAAGCCGGAGGAGAAGCTGATCCGTGCCCCGCTCGCTTTCGCATCGGCCTCGTACTTGTCGATCATCTGCCGCATCCATGCAGGTTCGCCGCACAGGTCGGCGTAGTGCGTGCCGCTCTTGGCGCAGGCGGCGAGCAGCGGCTCGCCATAGAGTTGGTACGGCCCGACCGTGGTGATGATGACCTTCGCCTGTTCGCACATCCGGTCGAGGCTGGTGGCATCGGCGGCGTCCGCGACGATCGTGGGCGTAGAATCGGGCGCGCCAATTTCGCGCTTCACCTCGGCCAGCTTGTCCGGATTGCGGCCCGCCATCGCCCATTTGGGAGCGTCAGGCCTGTCGCCATATTCGCGCAGGAAATGCTCGGCGACCAGACGCCCGGTATACCCGGTCGCGCCGTAGATCACGATGTCGAATTGCCTGTCAGTCATATGCGCTCTCTCCTCTTTCCCCCGTCACCCCCGCGCAGGCGGGATGTGTGGTGTGTGTGCTGCGGAAGGACTTGCGTGTCAAAGCCGCTTTTCCGCCAGGCGCGAGCTGGCCTGACACACCTGACACAGTGTCTAACGACAAAATTCTGCCGGTTCGGGCTGGCCGGGACGGCGGGCATGCAGGCGGCGGGAGTGGCGCAGAGAAGCTGCATGACCGCATTGTGCCACTATGCGGTCGAGTAGGAAAACGTAGCGCCCGATCGACGCGGAACTGAAATGATCGTCAATCACGCCGGAAATTCACGGCTATTCCCGAATATTCCGCTTGAATTCCTGCCATTCCTCCCCGTGAATAGAGGTCATCGCAACGGGACAGCCTGGAATGAAATTCGGCGACTATCTGAAGCACAAGAGAGCGCAGCGCGGCTGGACACAGCCCGAGGCTGCAGCACGTGCGAAGATCGAGCAGAGCTATCTCTCCAAGCTGGAGAACGGCAAGTCGATCCCTTCGAGCGATATCTATCACCGGCTGGTCGATGCCTATGGCATTGATGCGCAGGAAATGGCCGGCGTGCTGTTCCCCGCCGAACTCGACCGGTTGCGCGAGATCGACGCCCTGCGCGACCTGCTGTTGGAGCGTTCACGCGCCGACATCCAGACGCCCCGCAGGCTGCTGATCGCAGGACTTGCCGCGCTGATGATCGGCGGCGGCTTCGTCGGTTTCTCGCAGGTCGAGCCTGCGCGCATTCTCACGCAGTATACCTACCAATCGAGCGGCGTGATCGCCGCCAATGCCCCGGCGAATACCGAAATTCCGCCGGGTGCGCCGGGCGAAGACGAGCAGACCAGGTTCATCACCCAGATGCGCGGGCCAATGTTCACCGAACAGGTGCCCGGCGGCAAGCGCGTATGGAACCTGGTCGGCAGCGGCGTGACCGTAAAGGCTCCGCCATATCGATGGGCGCTGATCCCCGGGATGGCGCTGATCATCGGCGGGCTGGGCTGCTTCTTCGTCGCCTGGCGATGGCGATGACCTGCTGACGCACTGATCCCCTGAAAGTCCGACCAACCCCGCACGCGCACGATTTGCGCGACCCTTTCGCTCGTCCTCCGAAGAAGGAAAGTACGATGAAAAAGCTGACTTTGATCGCCGCCACCCTGCTGGGTGCCTGCGCACCCAACGCCATCACTCCCCCCGCCATCACTCGCCATGCCGCGAATGCGCAGGCGAGCGCCCCGGTCGAAGACTACGCCGCGCTAGACAGCCGGATCGAGGAATTGATGGCGGCGAACGAGGTGAAAGGGATGGCGATCGCGATCATCGAAGGAAACGAGATCCGCCATGTCCGCGCCTTCGGCCATGCCAATGTCGAAAAGCAGGTCCCGCTCGAAACCGATACGATCATGTACGGCGCATCGATCACCAAGGCGGCCTTCACCTACATGGTTCTGCAGCTGGTCGACGAGGGCGCGATCGATCTCGACACGCCGATCAGTGAATATCTGGCCAAGCCGCTGCCCGAATATAGCGACGATGATCGCGGTGACTGGTCTTCGCTGGAAGGCGACGAGGACTGGCGGCTGCTCACCCCACGCATGCTGCTCAACCACAGTTCGGGCCTCGCAAACCTGCGCTGGTTCGAACCCGACAACGACATGTCGTTCCACTTCAGGCCGGGCACCGCCTATGCCTATTCGGGCGAAGGGTTCTACCTGCTGCAGTTCGTACTGGAGGAGGGGCTCGGTCTGAATGTGAAGGACGAGATGCAGCGCCGCATCTTCGATCGCTTCGGGATGCCGAACACCAGCATGCAGTGGCGCGAGGATTTCGCGAGCCATTTGGCCGACGGGTACAAGTTCGACGGCAGCTTCGAGCCGCATGATGCGCGCAGCAATGTCAGCGCGGCGGGATCGATGGACACGACCATCGCCGATCAGGCGCGGATGTGGCGCGGCATGCTGATGGGCGAAGGCCTATCGCCCGAGATGAGGACCGAATGGGTGCGCCCGCAGGTGCCGATCAGCACCAAAGCCAAGTTTCCCACGACCAAGGTGCTGGGCACCTACGATGCCCGCGGGCCGCTTGTGCACCTCGCCGGTGGTCTGGGTGTCGATACCTGGGCGGGCCCGTCAGGCCAGTTTTTCGCCAAGGGCGGCCACAACGAATGGACCGGCAATATGGCCCAGTGCGACGAGGCCAACAGGCGTTGCGTCGTCCTGCTTGGCAATGATGTCCGCGCTGAGCTGATCTATCCGGCCATCGTCACGATGGTGCTGGGCGACACGCGTTACCCTTGGTG
This sequence comes from Erythrobacter sp. YJ-T3-07, assembly GCF_015999305.1. Lineage (NCBI taxonomy): Bacteria > Pseudomonadati > Pseudomonadota > Alphaproteobacteria > Sphingomonadales > Erythrobacteraceae > Erythrobacter > Erythrobacter sp. YJ-T3-07. The sequence goes on from NZ_JAEAGP010000001.1 coordinate 592,070, forward strand.
GTGGACCTATTCCGAGCTGTTCGGCGAGTGATAACTTGCCAGGGCGGATGAGACGTCGGGCCAACCTACAACCGCGGCAGCGTAACCCCGCGCTGGCCCATGTATTTCCCCGCGCGGTCCTTGTAGCTGGTCTCGCACCGCTCGTTGCCTTGCAGGAACAGGAACTGGCACGCGCCTTCATTGGCGTAGATCTTGGCGGGCAGGGGGGTGGTGTTGGAGAATTCCAGCGTCACGTGGCCTTCCCAGCCCGGCTCCAGCGGGGTGACGTTCACGATGATCCCGCAGCGCGCATAGGTGCTCTTGCCTAGGCAGATGACCAGCACATCCTCGGGTACACGGAAATATTCGACCGTGCGCGCGAGCGCGAAGCTGTTGGGCGGGATCGTGCAGACGTCGGTCTCGCGATCGACGAAGCTGTTCGCCGCGAAATCCTTCGGATCGACCACCGCGCTGTCGACATTGGTGAAGATCTTGAACTCCGGCGCGACGCGCGCGTCGTAGCCGTAGGAGCTGAGCCCGTAGGAGATGCAGCCGTCCCTCCGCTGCGCCTCCTCGAACGGCTCGATCATGCCGTGCTTTTGTGCCTGTTCGCGAATCCAGCGGTCGGAGAGAATGGCCATGGCGCTGTGATGCGCAGCGCTGGCCGTGCGCGCAAGCCTGCGCTTGCGGCTTATCCCTACAGCTGTTTCGCGCCCAGCTTCGGGTTGAGCTTGGCCACATGGTTCAGCCACTGCTTGGGCCGGCGCAGCATGCTGGCGGGGTAGGTCACCTTGAGCCCGGCAAGCTGCGCCATGCGGCCCACGAAATGGATGCAGTTGCGCCGGTCGAGGTCGTAGAATTTGCCCGGGGCGTTGCGCCACGCGGCGACCTCGCGCTTGACGCGGGCATATTCCGCATCGGTCAGCGTGACGGTGAAATGCCGGTTGGTGCTGCGCACGCTGCTCTCGCTCTCGGTCATGATCTTGTGCTCGACCGGGCCGTTGAGCACCGCCGTCGTCGTGTGCTTGGCGGTGAAGCCGAAATTCTCGTCCACCTTGCGGCCATCGCTGGTGGTGCCTTCCAGCACCACGAAGGCATGCGGGTAGCGGCCGAACAGGACCGACCCGTCGAAGGAATGGAACGACATCCGCACTTCCGCAAAGGCGGTGGTGGACCAGGCGAGCGCAACCAGCGCGGCGATCAGCTTGAGCGATTTGAGCATGGGGCGGACCTTTAACAGGTCCGCCACCACACTGGAACTGCGGTGTTAGCCGATCACAGGCTTGCCAGCAGCGTGGCGTTGCCGCCTGCCGCGGTCGTATCCACCGTCACCACGCGTTCCGTGGCGAAGCGCGCGACGTAGTTGGGGCCGCCCGCCTTGGGGCCGGTGCCCGACAGGCCTTCGCCGCCGAACGGCTGGCTGCCGACCACCGCGCCGATCTGGTTGCGGTTGACGTAGAAGTTGCCGACCTTGATCCGCGATTCGACGAAGCGGCGGGTTTCCTCGACCCGGCTGTGCAGCCCGCAGGTAAGGCCGAAGCCGACCGCGTTGATGTCGTCCACCACCTGGCCCAGATCCTTGCCCTTGAACTTGGCGATGTGCAGCACCGGGCCGAAGTTCTCGCGCTGGAGGTGGCCGATGCCCTCGATCTCGATGATCGTGGGGACCACGAAGCTGCCGCGTGCGAGGGAGGAATCCTCCTTGCCCCGCCAGATCGTGCGCCCGATCGTCTCCGAGCGCGCCACGTGCCGTTCCAGCGCGGCCTGCGCGTCATGGTCGATCACCGGCCCGACATCGGTGTCGAACCGGGTCGGGTCGCCGACGTCGAGCGCTTCGAACGCGCCACGAATCATCGTCAGCATCTCGTCGTAGACGTCTTCCTGGATGTACAGCACGCGCTGCGCGGAGCAGCGCTGGCCCGCGCTCTGGAAGGCGCTGGAGATGACGTCGCGGGTGACCTGTTCGGGCAGCGCGGTGCTGTCCACGATCATCGCGTTCTGGCCGCCGGTCTCCGCGATCAGCGTCGCAATCCCGCCGTCGCGCGCGGCGAGGCCGCGGTTGATCGCCTGCGCGGTCGCGGTGCTGCCGGTGAAGGCCACGCCCGCGATGCGCACGTCGCTGGTGATCAGCTGGCCAACCTCGCCCCCGCCGGGCAGCAGCTGGAAGACCTCTTCGGGAATGCCCGCCTGGTGACACAGCTTCACCGCGAGTGCGGCGATCAGCGGCGTCTGCTCGGCCGGCTTGGCGACCACCGTGTTGCCCGCCGCGAGTGCGGCGGCGGCGGGGCCGATGAAGATCGCCAGCGGGAAGTTCCACGGGCTGATCGTTGCGAACACGCCGCGTCCCGCGAGCTTCAGGTAATTGTGCTCGCCCGTCGGGCCGGGCAGCTGCGTCGGCTCGATGAACAGCCGCCGTGCCTCGTTCGCGTAGTAACGCAGGAAATCGACCGCTTCGCGGATCTCGAGCACCGCGTCGACCAGCGTCTTGCCCGCTTCCAGCTGGCACAGCGAGAGGATTTCGTCGGTATGCGCTTCGAAAGCGTCGGCTGCGGCTTCCAGCAGCAGCGCGCGCTTTTCACCGCCAAGCGCGTTCCAGCCGGGCTGGATAGCGGCTGCGCGACCGATCGCGTCATCGACCTCTTCCGCGCTCGCATCGCGGCGCGTGCCGATCCGCATGCCGTGGTCGAACGGCGCGGTGATCGGGGCGATCTCGCCCGGAATCTCGGCCTTGAAGGTGGGCGAGGCTTCCCACTGCCGCTCGCGCATGTCGTGCAGCCGCTTGAGCAGCGGTTCGCGCACCAGCGGATCGGCGAGGTCCACGCCCGCACTGTTGCGGCGGCCTGGGAAGATGTCCTTGGGCAGTGGGATCGCAGGGTTCCGCTTGGGCTCCAACGCGGCCAGCTCGGCCACTGGATCGCCCGCCAGGTCGACCGCCGAAAGGTCCGAATCGGCCATCCGGTTGACGAACGAGCTGTTAGCCCCGTTCTCCAGCAGGCGGCGCACCAGATAGGCGAGCAGGTCCTTGTGCCCACCGACCGGCGCGTAGATCCGCACCGGGGTCTTGGCATTGCCCTGCGCCTTGGCGAGCGCTGCGTAGAGTTCTTCGCCCATGCCGTGCAGGCGCTGGAACTCGAACTGCGTGCCCGCACCTGCGCGCTGGACGATCGCGGAGATGGTGTAGGCGTTGTGGGTGGCGAAAGCGCCGTAGATACGCTTGGGCGCGCTCAGCATCACATCGGCGCAGGCCATGTAGGAAACATCGGTCGCGACCTTGCGGGTGAACACGGGGAAATCGTTCAGCCCGGCGACCTGCGTGATCTTGATCTCGGTATCCCAGTAGGCACCCTTGACCAGCCGGACCATGAACTTGCGGTCGTACTTCTCGGCCAGCTCGATCAGCCAGCGGCACAGCGGCACGCCACGCTTCTGATAGGCCTGCACCGCCATGCCGAAGCCTTCCCAGCGGGTGCCGTCGGGGCGGGCGAACAGCGAATCGTCCGACGCCAGCGCTTCGATGATGTCGAGCGAAAGCTCCAGCCGGTCGGCTTCTTCGGCGTCGATCGTGAAGTGGATATTGGCGTCTCGTGCGCGCACCGCCAGCTCGGTCACGATCGGGATCAGCGCCTTCTTCGCCTTTTCGGCATGGAAGATGTCGTACTTGGGATAGAGCGCGGTCAGCTTGACCGAGATGCCCGGGCTGCCCGAAATTGTTCCGTCGCTCTCGTCCTTCAGCCGCTCGATCGCGTCGAGGTACGCTTTGCGATAGCGTTCCGCATCGGCGAAGGTCATCGCCGCTTCGCCGAGCATGTCGAAACTGTGGGTCAGGCCGCGCGCACGCTCCGGCCCGGCGCGCTTGAGCGCCTCGTTGATCGTCCGCCCGAACACGAACTGTCCGCCCAGAATCCGCATCGCCTGGAAGGTCGCCTGCCGGATCACCGGTTCGCCCAGCCGGTTCATCGCCCCGCGCAGCGTGCGGCCGAGCGCCTTCTGCGTCTGTTCGGGTCGTTCGAGCACTTCGCCCGTCAGCATCAGCGAGAAGGTCGCCGCGTTGACGAAGGTGCTGTCCGATTCGTTGAGATGTTCGCGCCAGTCGATCTCGCCGATCTTGTCGCGAATCAGGGCATCGGCGGTGCGCGCATCGGGCACACGCAGCAGTGCCTCGGCGAGGCACATCAGCGCGATTCCCTCTTCGGTATTGAGCCCGTACTGGTGCAGGAACGCGTCGATCCCGCTGACGTCACGCTTGCGCGCATCCTGAATCAGCTTGACCGCATAGGCCTGGATTGCCGCGTGATCGCGGGTGAAAACCTGGGTTTCGCGCAGGCGATCGGCGACGCAGGCCGCCTCTTCCTGGCGAAACGCCGCGCGCAGCGCGCCGCGGTCGATCGGTTCGGCACTCGCGATGGGCGCGTGGTCGGCGGGCGGGTTTTTGGTCATCATATCCATACTCGCTTGGCGAGGTGGACCCGACGCGCGTGCATATCAAGCCTTGTGGTATTTCAAGGGGCTGCAGTTGCCTTGCCTGCATGATCGCAGCGGGCTCGACCCGGGCCGCGCGAGCCGTTAGATCGGCCCCAACGCGAGCCGTGAGAAGCAAACGGCCAGGAGGGACGATGACACTCGAGCAGGAACTGGCGGAATTCCCGTTGACGGGTCGCTTCCTGTATGGCCGCCTGCGCGACAGCCTGAGCCATGAGGATCGTCGCCTGCTGGAAAACCTGCCGGAAGAAATCGCCAATTACCAAAAGGACACCCGCGTGGTGCAGGCCGGGTCCGCCTGTTCGCGCAGCACGCTGCTGGTCGAAGGGTTCATCATTCGCGGGCTCGACGGCACTGACAACCGTTCGGCGCTGAGCGTGCATGTACCGGGCGATTTCGTCGATCTGCACTGCTTCGCGCTCAAGCGGCTCGACCATAATGTGGATACGATCGGGCCGGTGAAGCTGGCCTATGTGCCGCACGAAAAGCTGCGCGAGGTGCTGCGCGACAGGCCGCATCTGGGGCGTCTGCTTTGGTCGTCCACCCTCCTCGATGCGGCGATGCACCGGCAGTGGATCATGAAGCTGGAACAGCTGACCACGCCGCGCCGGATCGCGCATATCTTTGCCGAATTGTGGCGTCGGCTCGAAATGGTCGGGCTGGCCGACGAGGACGGATTTCAGACTCCGCTGACCCAGGTCGATCTTGCCGAGATGTGCGGCGCGACCCCGGTTCATGCCAATCGGGCGCTGCGCGAACTGCGCGAACGCGATCTGGCGACCTTCCGCAAGGGCAGGATCAGCTCGCCCGATCGGGCTGGACTGGAGCAGTATGCAGACTTTGCGCCCGACTATTTGTATGGTGATGGCGAACTGGCGGTGAAGAGCGAGCTTTTCGCGCTTTGATTGCGTTCTGGGCAAGTTCTGGGGGCAAATTCGGTGAAGCTAACATGCATCAATAGACTGGCTGCATCACGGCTCGCTAACCGGGCGACTGAATCGCAAACAGGTGGAAAGACACGGGGCGATGGAATTTCCGAATACCGGTGATTTTCTCGCCGGGCGACTTCGCGACAAGCTGGGCCATGACGACCAGGCCTATATCGAATCGCTGATCAGCGAGACTCGCGAGGCGGAATCGGGCGAGGTCCTGGTATCGCGCGGGACGATCGCGAACAGCAGCACGATCCTGATCTCGGGATACGTGTTCCGTACGATCGAAAGCGGCAATCGGCGCTTTATCGTCGGCATCCACGTGCCCGGCGACTTCATCGATCTGCATGCCTTCGCGCTCAAGCGGCTGGATCACAACATCGTTGCCTCCGGCCCGGTCACGCTGGGCATCGCGCCGCACCAGCGGCTGCGCACCGCGCTGGAGGAAAAGCCGCGGATCGCCCGCGCGCTGTGGTTCGCGACGCTGCTGGATGCGGCGATCCACCGCAAGTGGATCCAGATGCTCGAACAGCTCGATGCGCCGCGCCGGATCGCGCATATCTATTGCGAACTGCACCGGCGGCTGGAGCTGATCGGGCAGGCCAACAACCGTTCGCTGCGCACGCCCTTCACCCAGATCGACCTTGCCGACATGTGCGGGGTCAGCGCGATCCACGCCAACCGTGCGGTGGGCAAGCTGCGCGAGCTGGAGCTGGCCGAGATCCGCCGCGGCGATCTGTACACGTCCAACTGGGACGCGCTGCGCGAATATGCGCAGTTCGACGGCGCCTATCTGTACAGCGACGGCCCGCTGCGCTTCGATCAGGACTGGCTCTGAGGGCGGCGGGCGCCCGCGGCGAACCCCGCCGGATGCGCGAGCGCCCGGCTAGCCGATAACATCGCCGCCCGCGCGCCGTGCGGCGGAGCCCCTGGTGGAGCCGACCGACTGCGCGGCGTCGAACGCCCCGCCTTCGACCGCGATCCTGATCGCCTGCGCGCTGTTTTCGACGCCCAGCCTGACGAGGATCGCGGCGCGATACTTCTCGACCGTGCGCGGGCTGATTTCCAGCTGCTTGGCGATCGCCTTGTTGGTGCCCAGCGTGGTCAGGCTGACCAGCACCTCGCGCTCGCGAGCGGTCAGCCCGGCCAGCAGCGCGCTGGCATGCGCGCGCCGGCGCTGTTCGGCCAGCGTGCGCCTTACCATCGGTGCGATCCGCGCCATTTCCTCGGTCAGGGTCGCGCGGCTGAACGGCCAGCCGAGATAGCTGACCGCACCGGCCTGCATGGCCGCAACCACCTGGCCGATGTCGGGCGAAAGAGCATAGCCGACGACCGGCACCGGCCGCGGTTTGTCGCGCATCTTCTCGCACAGGCGGATCGCCGCGCCGTCATCGTCGCCGACCAGCGCAGTCCCCTCGTTCGAGCCGAAGGCGAGAAATTCGTCGATCGTCTCGAAGGGCTCGGCATGGCCGCCCCCTTCCATCAGCACGTGGCCGATTTCGGCCCGTCGTTCCCCATTTCCGTCGATTACGAAGACATTGTCCATCCCGGCCCCATGATCCTTAACGCCCCCCCATCGGCTGGCCCTCGCTGCGGATACCCTGTCGGGCCGCAAATGTGCGAGAGTTCAATGCCTTGCAGGCTGGGCAATGTTCGGGTGCGGTCCGGAGTTTGTCAATCCGTGGCCGCCAGGGCGGGGGAAGATGGGTCCGAAAAGGGTTAATCAGATCGCGCTGCGCAGTGCGTCGCGGATCTCGATCACGTCGGTACGAAGCTGGCCGATCGCGGCCTCATCCGTCACCGCGGCCGAGGCGAGCAGCAGGTGCCGCGCGCCCTCATAGAAATGAAGCAAGCTGGCGGCGAGATCGTTCTCCCGGTCGACGCCCATTTCCAGCGCGGTGAGAATCGCGATCCCGCGGGTGATCGACTCGCTGCGGCCCGCACGGTTGCCGCGCAGGTCTGCCTGCCGCAGCATCCCCAGCGTGAGCGCGAGTTCGTCGAGGCAATAGACCACGATGTCCTGCGCCGTGCCGCCCTTGATGCGGGCGTCGAAATTGCTTTGCCGATAGGCGTCGCGGGGGCGGTTGGCTGCCAGCATGATCAGTTACGCTGCGAATTCCACACTTCGATCTGGCTCTTGAGGAATTCCAGAGTCGACTGCGAGGAGCTGATGCGCGCCTCCGAAGCGGAGAAGCGCGCGACCATCGAGGCCCTGAGAGCCTCCTGCTTTTCGGCCAGTTCGGTGAGGTCTTCGGTGAGATCCTGCGACAGTGCGGTGTAGCGCGAGACCGATCCGGCGAGCGAGCCTGGATCGGTCGAGATCGCGTTGTTGCGCGCGATCTTGTCGATCGTCGCGAATATCCCGTTGATGCCCGGGGTGAACATCGCCGCGACCGCTTCCGGGTCCTTGGCCAGCGCCTGTTCCAGCCGCGCACTGTCGAGCTTGAAGGTGCCGTCGCGCTGGATGCCGAGGCCCAGCTCGGCGAGCGTGCGCGGTGTCCCCTCGGCGGCGTTGGGCATGATGACCGTGCTGCCGAGCGACGAGAATTCGCGCCGCAGCGCACGCGCGCCGTAATCACGGGCGAGGTCGCCGGTCAGCGGGTCGGTCGCCGAATTCAGCTCGGCCGCAATCTCGTTCAGCGCGCCGACGATATCGGTCATCGCGCTGATCACCGCCGCCTTGGGGTCGCCGAAGCCGATCGTGGTCGGGTTGCCCGGGTTGGTCCCGGTCAGGTCGAGCGAGAGCCCCGGGGCGGCGTTCTCGATTGTGTTGCTGGGGCTGGTACGCTCCAGCCCGTCGAGCTTGTAGGCGGCATCGCCCGAGGTCGCGAGCAGGCGTGCGGGGTCCTCTCCCGGTGCCCAGGCGAGGTTGGCGAGGCCGGGATTTGCCGCATCCTCGCTCGCCTCGATCACGAAACCGTTACTGGCGCCTTCTGGCCCCTTGAGGACGAGCTGTGCGCCGCTGGTTGTCTGCGAGACATAGGCGGTGGCACCCGATCCCTTGGCGTTGATCGCCTTGGCCACGTCGGCCAGCGTTGCGCCAGCCGCGATGTCGATGGTGACCGCGCCCTTGGACGTGTCCGCGGTGAAGCCGGCATTGTCGGTCGCGCCGAAGCGGATCGTGAGCTGGCCCGCGCCGACCGTGTCGGTCGCGGCCGAGTAGGCCGGCCCGGCGAGGGTCTGCGCCTTGGCGAGCTGGGTGACTTCCAGCGAATAGCTGCCTTTGCCCGAGGTACCGATCGGGGCGGAGACCTTCGCGATCGCCGAATTGGCGATGTTCGGCTGCGCGGAAAGGTCGCCATTGCGGACCCGGTCGCCAAGCGCGCTGGCAAAGCTCGACAGCATGTTGCGCAGCGTGGAGGCGAGCGAGATCTGCCGCTCTAGCACTTCGGAACGGCTTTCCAGCCGCTGCTGGCGCGGTTCGAACTGCGCGCGCGCCAGATCTTCGGCCAGCGCGATCATATCGGTCCCGCTGCCGACGCCCAGACGGGTCGCGATCGAGGAGGCGGAGGTGGTGCCGGTCGTTTCCATTACCCGCTAGAACGGCAGGGCACGGCACGAATTAATGGGCGGTCGGCGATTTTGTCGGGCGCGCGGGAAGGGCGCGCTAGCTCAGCCGCCCATCCGCATCGAAGCGCAGCGCGACGGGCACCTCGATCGCGGGCAGCGGCGGCATTTCGCCGCGCTTGAGCGAGAGGACATAGGCCAGCACGGCGGCGATCGCGCCGTACAGATCCTCGCAAATCATCTGCCGTTCGCGGCTGGTGAAGTAGACCGAACGGGCGAGCTGCGGATATTCGAGCGTCGGCAGGCCGAATTCGCGCGCCAGCTCCTTCATCGCCAGCGCCTTCTCTCCGCGCCCCTTGGCGAGCACGATCGGGGCGGAGGCTTTCTCGGGGTCGTAGCTGAGCGCGACCGCGAAGTGGGTCGGGTTGGTGATCACGAACTGCGCCTCGCGCATCGCGCCCGAGACCGAGCCTGCGGCAATGTCGCGCTGGCGCTGGCGGCGGGCGGACTTCGCTTCGGGAGAGCCCTCGCTCTCCTTGTTCTCGTCCTTCATTTCCTGATAGCTCATCTTGAGCTTCTTGTTCCGGCGGACCCACTGGATCGGCAGGTCGACCGCCGCGATAACCACCAGCCCGCCGCACAAGACGAGGAACAGCGAGATGACGGACCACCACGCGGTGGTGAGCTGCTGCGACAGGTTGCCGCGTCCCAGGCCCAGCAGGCTCTCGTAGGAATAGCTCCACCACAGCGCCGCAAGCCCGCCCAGCAGCACGACCTTGAGGATGCCCTTGCCCATCTCGATCAGCCCGTTGGGGCCGAACATCCGTTTGAGGCCAGAGGCCGGGTTGATCCGCGTGTGCTTGAATTCGAGGTTCTTGGCGACGAACCGCCCGCGCCCGAACGCCAGCTGGCTGACCAGCGTGACCAGAATGACCGGCACCGCGAGTGCGAAGATCGGCGGCAGCGCGGCGGTCAGCCCTTCCATCATCAGCCGGTCGGGCCGGAAATCGACGATCTCGCTCGAATCGAACTGGAAGCTTTCGCGCAAAAGGTTGGAAATCTCGCTCAGCAGCCAAGGTCCGGCAAAGGCGAGCCAGGCCGCACCGACCAGCATGACCGCCGCCGTGCCCAGATCTTTCGAGCGCAGCACATCGCCCTTGTTCGCGGCGTCGCGCAGGCGCTTCTCGGTTGGCGCAAATGTCTTCTCGCCCGCAGTCTCGCTCATGATGCCATCACGCTTTCGGCCTGGGCGAGCGCGACCTGCACCAGATCGGTAAACTGGTCGTAGATCAGCGGGGCAGCGATGATCAGCGCGGCGATCCCCGCGAGCACGCCCGCAGGCAGGCCCAGCGCGAACAGGTTGAGCGAGGGGGCCGAACGGCTGAGGATCCCGGTGACGATCTGGACGAGCAGCAGGATCAGGGTGACCGGCAGCGCGATCCGTAGCGCGGTTTCGAACAAAGTGCCGCCGAACATGAAGATCGTCTCGAACCGCTCGGGCCCGATCCACGTCTGGCCCGGCGGGAACGCGCGATAGCTTTCGGTGACCAGCGCCAACCAGTGCAGATGCGCATTGGTGGCGAGGAAGATCAGCGTCAGCACGATGATGAAGTACTGGCCGAAGGCGGTGGTGCTGCCGCCGCCATTGGGATCGGTGGTGGTCGCCATGCTCAGCCCCATGCTGCCGCCGATCACTTCGGCGGCGATGGTCGGCGCGGCGAAGGCGATCTGCAGGACGAAGCCCAGCATCAGGCCGATCAGCGCCTCGCCCGCCAGCGCCAGCATCCCGTCCAGCGTCAGCAGGGCGGGGGGCGTGGCGACTTCGGGCAGCCAGATCGAAATGAAGATCGCCATCGCGCCGGTGAACGAGATGCGGACGACCACCGGCACGTTTGACGCGCCGAAGAAGGGCGCGGCGAGCAGCGCGGCACCCACCCGGGTCATCAGGAACACGACCCGCCAGATGTCGGCCTCGAAACCGCCAAGTCCGAAATCGAGCGCGATCATGGCGCTGCTCTAATCCCCGATCCGGGCGATCTCGACGAAGATGTCCTGGGTAAAATCGGTCACCAGCGCCATCATCGATGCGCCCAGCACCACCAGCACGAAGGCCACTGCCGCCAGCTTGGGGACGAAGGTCAGCGTCTGTTCGTTGACCGAGGTCGCCGCCTGGATCAGCCCGATGACCAGGCCCAGGCCCAGCGCGGCGAGCAGGATCGGCGCGGCGACCAGCGCGGTGGTCCACAGCATCCGGTCGGCCAGCGAGAGAAGGACGGACATTTCATCCATTGGTCAGGCTCACACGAAGCTTGAGGCGAGGGAGCCCATCAGCAGCGACCAGCCGTCCACCAGGACGAACAGCAGCAGCTTGAAAGGCAGCGAAACGAGCATCGGGCTCATCATCATCATCCCCAGGCTCATCAGGACGGAGGACACGACGAGGTCGATCACGAGGAACGGCAGGAACAGCATGAAGCCGATCTGGAACGCGGTCTTCAGCTCGCTGGTCACGAAGGCAGGCAGCAGGATCGAGAAGGGCACGTCCTGCGGGCTCGCGAACTTGGGCGCATTGGCGATGTCGGCGAACATCTGCAGATCGTTCTCGCGCGTCTGGCGGATCATGAATTTATGAACTTCGCCCCCGGCGCGCTCGATCGCGACCTCGGCATTGATGCTCCCCGCCGAATAGGGCTCGATCGCGGCGGTGTTCACCCGGTCCAGCGTCGGGGCCATGATGAACAGCGAAAGGAACAGCGAAATCCCGATCAGCACCTGATTGGGGGGCGACTGTTGCAGGCCCAGCGCCTGCCGCAGGATCGCCAGCACCACGATGATCCGCGTGAAGCTGGTCATCATCAGCAGGATCGCGGGCAGGAAGGTCAGCAGCCCCATCACCAGCAGCAGCTGGAGCGAGAGGCTCAGCGGTTCGCCGCCCGCGCCGCCAAGCTCGCCGAAGGCGCGGTCGAGCGCGCCAGCGGCGGCACTGTCGGTGGGCACGGCGGTGGCCGCGTGCGCGATCCCGGTATAGGCAAGCGCGCCGAAAGTGGCGGCCCATCTGGCGAGGCGTGCGATCACGCAGCGTGCTCCTGTGCGATGGTTGTGGTGCCGATGTCGCTAGCGGTGTCGGGCGTCTTGGCGCGCGCCGGAGCCTCGGCCAGACGCGTCAGCCCGCCCTTGGAGGTAGAGACGAGGATCTCACGCCCGTGAAACTCGATCACCGCGAGCCGCAGGGTGGGGGAGAGCATAGTGGTCTCGATGATGCGGACCGCTTTTTCCCCGCCACCGCCGGGTGCGCCCAGCTGGCCCTGCATCCGCTTGGCCAGCTTCAGGCTGCCCCAGATCATCCCCCCGATCAGCGGCAGCAGGATCAGCAGCTTGAGGATGTAGATCAGCATTACAGCTGCTCCACCGTCGGCGGCGGTGCGCGCCGGTCTTCGATCGGTGCACCGTCCGCGCCGCGCACGGTCGGCTGCGGCGCGCTGGTCGGGGTGGACGCAGGTGCGCCCGCGCCGGAGAGCTCCAGGATGCGGATCGCGAAGCGATTGCCCTGCGCGACCACTTCGCCGCGCGCGATCAGGCGGCCATTGACCATGATGTCCAGCGGCTCGTCGGTCAGCCGGTCGAGTTCGACCAGGCTGTTCTCGCCCAGCGCCATGATCTCGCGCAGCGGCAGGTTCTTGCGTCCCAGCTCCACCGTCAGGCGAACGTCGATTTCCTGGATCAGGCCGTAGCCATCGAATGGCATGGTCATGGCTTAGATGTCCTTCGCAAGTGCGGTGTAGTGGATTTCGAGCGCGACCCGATCGTCGAGCGCGCCCACCGCCCCCAGGGCGATGGTGATGTCGGCAATCGACAGCGGAACGCTGCGATGGATCGAGACCGGCAGCAGCGCGCCGACCTGCAATCCGGCGATCCGGTGCAGCGGCAGCGTCATGTCGACCAGCGTTGCGGTCGCCGTCATCTCGACATGGGCGAGCGGCGAGCGGTCGAGCGGCAGTTCGCCCAGCGTGCGGCGGACCGGCTTGCCCACGGGCGCCTCGCCCGCGAACTGGACGAAGGTCGTCTCGCACACCGCGATGGTGAGCATGAACTTGGGCGTATCGGGCCGGCTGACCGCGAAGGTCGCCAAGTGGACCGGCGCCTGCGCGGAGGACGGGACGATCTCGCTCAGCATGGTCCCGCGGGCTGCGGCGGCCAGATCTTCGCGGCCGCTGGCCTCTGCACAGGCGGCCAGTACTTCGCCTTCGATCTGGCGCGAGAAGCGATCGGCCGAGGCGGGCAAGGCGCGCGCGTCTTCGGGCGCATCGCCGTCACCGCCCAGCATCCGGTCGAATTCGCCGATCAGCGCGCCGATTTTGGCGCTGGCAAGGATGCCGAGCCCCTTCACCGGCAGCGCGAAACGCGCGTGGTGCATCCCCGAACCCAGCGTCTCCTCCAGCGCGTCCGCCGCGAAGGACGCGGTATCGACCAGTTCGACCTCGAGCTTGCGGGTATCGAACAGCGCGGCGAAGCGCGGCTGGAGCGCGCGCGCGAGCCGGGTGCCGAGCCGCGCGAAATCGCCTGCGACATCGATCGTCTCGAGCGAGTTCGACAGCAGCTGCTCGCAATGCTGCGCAGTGCGGATGCCGGTGGGAGACGCGGTTTCGATCATTGGATGATCAGCGACCGGAAATAGACGTTGTCGACCCCGCCGAAGCCTTCGTGCGCGATCAGTTCGTCATTGATCGCCTTCGTCAGGCGCTGCTGCAGCTTTTCCTTGCCCTGCGCGCTGGAAAGGTCGGCGGCGTCGGTCGAGGCGAGTTCGACCAGGATGCGCGAACGGATCGCGAGTTCATGGTCGTGCAGCCACATCAGCACGCGCCCGTCCTTGTGGGTCGAGGCGGCGAGGCTGATCTGGACGAGATCAATTCCGCCCGCGAGGTTGGAGGTGAATTCGTCCTGGAATTCGTAATAGGCCGTGCGGTACTTGCTGCCGCCCGATCCGTGGACGACCTTGCCCTCTTCCTCACCCTTCTCGCTCTTGATGGCGTAGGGGTCTTCCTCGCCCTTCAGCACGTATTCTGGGCCGGTGTCTTCCTTCTTCTCGGCGGCGCCGCCGATCATGCCGGTGGCGAAGGCGGCATAGGTGCCGCCGCCGCCTGCGCCGAGCAGGACGATGGCCATCAGCAGCATCTTCATGAAGCCGCCCTTCTTCTTCTTGGGCGCGTCGTCAGCGGTCGTCTGGGCGTCGTTGCTCATGGTTAATTCCGTCTAGGTTCTGATGGTTAATCAGGCGTAAATTCCG